>NZ_JBITLH010000001.1:0-940899 GCF_044465125.1 Micromonospora sp. NPDC049836 | reverse complement strand
ATCGACCGCACGGCGGCCTCGGCGGCCAAACCCCCTACGAACGCCTCAAGCAGAAAACCACGACCCAGGCGTAAACGATCACCGTCGGTTGCACAGGCCGGCAGTCGGCCGTCCCACCCCGGCCGCAGGAGTCACGACGGGTTGACGTGTCGGTACCCGGTGCTACTCTGGCGCTCGTCGAGCACGCTAGCGCGGCCTTCCTGCCGGATCGCTGGACTCGACGTCGGAGATGCCGAGCGGCCTTCCTGCCGCTGATGCGGGCCACGCCGGCTCTCGATCGCACCGGCCGCTGCGCCGGCCTCCCGAATCCGCTGAACGGCCCAGCGCGGTCTTCCTGCCGTCTACGTTGGCCCGGATTCGCGCATCTCCACGGGTGGGGGCAGTCTGCGGCAACCCACCGAATGCCGACATCCAGGCTCCCCACCCGTGCCGGCCTCAATTGCCAAGTCCAGAAGCGTGAAAGGACATGACCCATCGGCGGGCAGTGGCACGACCACGACTCCGCCCTCCGGCGTCAGCCGCCCTCTCGGCGGTGCCAGGAGACACGACGAACACCACCAGCGGACAGACGTCCATGGCTGGTGGTGCTTCGTCTCCCGTCCCTGCCACCCCCTGATGAGGAGACAGTCGTGTCCACCACTCCGCTTACCCTCTATCGGCCCGGTCTCGTCGTCGGCCGTGACGCCCAGGTCCTGCACCGGGCCGCATCGCCGGAGTTCTCCGGTTGGATGGAGCACACCCGCCCCGCCGGCGGCTGTAGCCGTCCGATCCGCCTAACCGGCACCATCGCCGCCGTCGACCGGAACACCGGCCGCATAACCGGCCAGTTGCACACCGACGAGCTGCCCGACGGCACGCTCTACAAGGCGTGCGGCAACCGCCGCGAATCGGTGTGCTCGGACTGCGCCTGGGTCTATCGGGGCGACGCCTACCAGCTCACACGCTGCGGCCTGACCGGCGGCAAGGGCGTCCCTGCCTCGGTCGGCCGCCACCTGGTCGTCTTTGCCACCTTCACCGCCCCCTCCTTCGGCCCCGTCCACCACCGGCACGTCCCCCGGCACACCTGCCGCAACCGGCAGCGCTGCGACTGCCGACCGGCACCCTGCCGCGCCCGCAGCACCGCCGGCACCTGCCCGCACGGGCAGCCCGCGGCGTGCTTCGCCCGCCACGACAGCGATGATCCGCGGCTCGTGCCTGGACTGCTACGACCACGCCCACCAGGTCGTCTGGAACTACTTCTCCGGCGAGCTGTGGAGGCGCACCAAGCAAGCCATCGAACGTCACCTCGCCGCCCTCTGCCGCAAGCGCGGCATCCCCTTCGTCCGGGTCGTGTCGGCATCGGGCAAGGTCCGCTGGGTGCCGCCTGTGCGGGTGTCTCACGGCAAGGTCGCCGAGATGCAGCGCCGGGCAGCGGTGCACTTTCACACGCTGCTGCGCCTCGACGGCGTCGACGCCGACGACCTGGACGCGCTTGCGCCGCCGCCAGACGGCATCACCGTCGACGACCTGGAGGAGGCGGTCCACACCGGCGCTTCGCGGATCACGGTCACTACGCCTGCGCACCCGGACCGGCCGCAGGGCTGGTTGGTCGCCTGGGGTGAGCAGGTCGATGTCCGGCGGATCAACGCCGCTGACGACGAGTTGACCGATGGGAAGGTAGCCGCCTACCTGGCGAAGTACGCCACCAAGGCCACGGAAGCCGCCGCTCAGTCGGGCATGCGCGGCCAGGATTGCGGCCACGCTTCCAGGCGCATGACTATTCGCAGGAGGCTTGCCTCAAACGCGGCCTCGTCAAGCTCGCCTCCCCGGTGGCGGGACCACAAATCGCTCAGGTCATCTTCGACGGCACCCAGTTCGATGAGTCGGTCGGCGCAGGCGAGGCTTCTCTGACGTGCCTCGGCCGGGCTGCCGGAGCTGGTGGTCATCTTGTCTGCGACGACGGTCAGTGTGCAGCGTGCTTCTGCCGTGATGCCACGGCCGGCGGTCTCGACTGCCCGCAGGGTCCCTTCGGGCCCTTGAACGATCTCGACGAACAGGCCGAGCAGCCGCGAATTGCGCACGAGCGGTCCGTCCGTCATCGTCCGCCCTCCAGCTGTTCGGTCCGCCGCCGCTTCGGAGACCATCCCGACACGGAAGTCAGGCTGGCGGTTGGTCCACTGCTGTACTTCGCTGCTGTACCGGCCTCGATCATGGCAACAGCGGCCCCGGACGGGACCGCTGACCTGCAGAGGAGTGGGCCGCCAGGGACTCGAACCCTGAACCTATGGATTAAAAGTCCACAGCTCTGCCATTGAGCTAGCGGCCCGCCCGCCCAGGTTACCGGAACCCGCTCACACCGACCTTCCGGCTTCCCCCGCAGTCGATCTTCCGACAGCCCCGCCGGTATGGGACGGCTGGGCCGGGGAACGGGGGTGGGCATGAGGTTGAGCAGTACTCCCGCGGTGGCCGCGTCGAGGGAGGTGCCGGGGGCCGACGGGGTACGCCGGCCCGGTGGCGAGGTGCACGCGTGGCTGTCGGGGCAGAACCAGACGGTCTGCGGGTTGCCGTTGAGCCGTACCCGGCTGCGCCGGTTCCCGCACGTGCCGTTCGACTACTCGGCCACCGACGTGCTCACCGAGGCTGACCCGGAGGGCTGGGTTTGCCCGCGCTGCCTGGCCGCCGTGCAGGGCCGCCGCCAGGGGGAGCGGGGCTGGACCCGGACGAATCCGCGGCCCTGACCGGTCCGGGGGTTGGTGCCCGCAGCAGCGGGTACGGCAGCGGGCATGCGCGTCGTCATCGTGGGCGCCACCGGCAACGTGGGCACCGCCCTGCTGCGCCGGTTGCGGCAGGAGTCCGGGTCGGAACTCGTGGGCGTGGCCCGGCGGCTGCCCGGTCCGGGGGCCGGTGAGCCGTACGACGGGGTGCAGTGGCACGCCTGCGACGTGGGGGCGCCCGGGGCGGCCGACCGGCTGGCCACGATCGTCGCCGGTGCTCAGGCGGTGGTGCACCTGGCCTGGCAGATCCAGCCGAGCCATGACCGGCGGACGCTGTACCGGACCAACGTCGAGGGCAGCCGCGCGGTGATCGACGCGGTCGTCCGGGCCGGCGTGCCCGCCCTGGTGCACGCCTCGTCGGTGGGGGCGTACGCGCCCGGTCCGAAGGACCACCCGGTGAGCGAGAACTGGCCGGTCACCGGGGTGGCGGGGTCGTCGTACAGCCGGGACAAGGCGGAGGTGGAGCGGCTGCTGGACGCGGTCGAGCGGGAGCAGCCGGGGTTGCGGGTGGTCCGGCTGCGGCCGGGGCTGATCTTCCAGCGTGACGCCGGCACCGAGATCAGCCGCTACTTCATCGGCCCGTTGCTGCCGGTCCAGCTGCTCCGGTACGGCCGGATCCCGCTGGTGCCCGCCAACCGCCGGCTGCGGATGCAGGCGGTGCACGCCGACGACGTGGCCGACGCGTACGCCCGGGCGGTGTTGGGTGAGGCGCGCGGCGCCTTCAATGTCGCCGCGGACCCGGTGCTGACCCCGGAGCTGGTGGCCCGGCACTTCCACGGCTGGACGGTGCCGGTGGCGGCGCCGGTGCTCCGCGCGGCGGCGAGCCTGACCTGGTGGGCGCGCCTGCAACCGGTCGACGCGGGTTGGGTGGACCTGGCGTTGAACGTCCCGCTGCTGTCCAGCGAGCGCGCCGAGCGGGAGCTCGGCTGGACGCCCAGGGTGGACGCGGTGACCGCGCTCCGTGACCTCTTCGCCGGCATGGCGCACCGGGCCGGCACCGCCTCACCGCCGCTGTCGGCCGACCCGGGCCTGCCCGGCCGCCCCGCCGCCCTGCTCAAGGCCCGCCTCCCCGGCCACCCCAACCCCTACTGACCCCTGGCCCCCTGCCGCCGCGTTGATCAAGGAGTTTGCGTCGATACGGGCACTCCCGCCGACGCGAACTCCTTGACCGACAGGGCGAGGGGGGAGGGGCGGCGACCTTCCTGGTCGACAGGGCGAGAGGGGTTAGGGGAGGACGGTGGGCGGGCGGGCGCCCAGGAAGAAGATGCCGGGGTAGCCGCGCGTCTCGAAGCCGGCGCTGGGGTTGCGGCGCAGGGTCGAGTGCTCGATGCGCAGGGTGCCGGTGCGGTTGTTGCTGACGAAGAAGATCGCCCCGCCGCCCTCGGCGGCCCGGTTCCCCTCGATGATCGTGCCGGCGATCCGCACGGTGAACTCGTTGCCGTCGCAGTAGATCGCGCCGCCGCTGCCCCCGCCGGGGGTGCCGGACCGGGCCGGGTTGGCTCCGGTGCCGACCGCCCGGTTGTCCCGGAAGACGCTGTTCAGCACCGTCCAGGAGACGCCGATGCTGCTCAACGCCCCGCCGTTGGCGCAGTTGCCGCCGGTGAAGGTGCTGTTCACCACGTACACCGGCCGGTTCTCGTACTGGCTGAGCACGCGCAGCGCCGCGCCGCCCAGGTCCGGGCCGGTCCGGTCGCAGCGGTTGCCGATGAAGCGCGAGTTGACCACCTTGAACCGGCCGCCCCGGACGAAGATCGCGCCGCCCCCGCCGCCCTCGGTCCGGTCGCCGGTGGAGTCGCCGCCGGTGAAGGTCAGGTTCTGCACGGTGAGCTGCGGGTGATCCTGGTTCTGACAGTGCGAGGTGGTCCACCCCTGGGCCTGGTCGCAGGTGTTCAGGTAGAGGATGCGCCGCTTCCCGCCACCGCTCAGGGTGACCTTGCCGCCGCCGTCCAGCACGATCCGCGGCCCGTGCGAGTTGACCACCTTCGCGGTCGCCTTCATGGTGATCGTCACCGGGGCCGGGCCGCAGTTGAAGGTGATGATGCCGCCGGCCGCCACGGCCTTCACCACCGCCTCCGAGGTGCAACTCGCGGCGGTGCCGGTGCCGATCCTGCGGGTCGGGTGCGAGGTGTCCACCGCTCGGGCCTCGGCCGGCACGGCGGCGCGGCCGGCCGGGTTGCCGGCACGGAACGCGGCGGCCGACGGGGTGGCGCCCGGCGTCACGACGCCCAGTCCGGCGCGGGCGCTCGGACCGGCCGTCGGGGTGGCCGCCGGAGCGGAGACGGTGCCGGTCGCCGCGGCCGGGGCGGCGGGCGGACCGGCCGGGTCGCCAGCGGCGCAGGCGGGCAGCCCCGCGGTGCCGACGACGAGGACGAGCAGGAGGAGAGCGGACTTCACGCGCACCGCCCGATGCTAGGAGCGCGACCGGCCGGCGCACGACCCGACACCGGATCCTTAACCCGCCGCTAAGCCGCCCGCCGCCACCCGGCAAGGACCCACCCACGACGGTCAGGGCCGGCGACGAGGCCGGGACCGCGATGACGAGACCGGTCCGCGGCGACGAGGCCGGGGTCCGCGGTGACGAGGCCCGGCCGGCAGCGACGAGGCCGGGACCGCGGCGACCGGGTCGGGCCCGCGGGCGGGTCAGGCGTGCGAGAGGGCGAACGCGATCAGGAAGCCGAGCACGGTGATCAGGCCGACCAGCAGGTGCGCGTCCTCGAACGCCTCCGGCACCATGGTGTCGGTGATCATGGCGAGGATGGCGCCGGCCGCCAGCGCCGTGATGGTGGCCAGCACCTCGGGCGGGGCGCCGCCGAGCAGCGTGTACCCGGCCAGCGCGGCCGCGCCGCTGACCAGCGCGATCGCCGACCAGAGCAGGAGCACCCAGCGCCGGCTGCGGCCGGCCTGGCGCATGCCGGCGGCACTGGACAGGCCCTCCGGCACGTTGCTGAGGAAGACGGCCAGCACGGTGACCAGGCTGACCGGGCCGCCGGCCAGCAGGCTCGCGCCGATCACCACCGATTCCGGTACGCCGTCCAGCAGCGCGCCGACCGCGATGGCGTTACCCGAGCCGGGCTGTTCCTGTTCGGAGGGCTGCTCGTCGCCGGAGCGCTTGCGGTGCCGGGCGCCGCGCCGGGCCAGCAGGATGTTCGCCCCGGTGTACGTGAGCGCCCCGATCGCCGCGCCCAACGCCACCGGCAGCAGTCCGCCCTGCGCGTGCGCCTCCGCGATCAGCTCGAACGACACGGCGGAGAGCAGCACGCCCGCGCCGAACGCCATCACGGACGCGATCACCCGGCGGGGCACCCGGGCGACGTAGCCCACCACCGCCCCGATCACCAGGGCGGAGCCGGCCAGCAACCCCCACAGTCCCGCTTCCAACCACTCCGGCACCCGCAGGACCCTACCCCGCGCCCGGAACGGGAAAACCGCTCAGAAATCGGCGAACAGGTACGGCAGCGCGCGCGGGAAGATCCGGCGCAGTTCCCCGGCCGCGTCCGGCGGCACCTCGCCGAGCCCTCGGATCGCCACCTCGACCGGGTCGAGCACCCCGTACGCCAGGGCGGAGAGCCCGGCGGCGGTCAACGTGGCGGTCGGCACGCTGCCCGCCGCGGCGCTCTCCCCGGGCAGCAGTTCCAGCCGCCCGGTGGCGCCGTCGAGCAGGTGCGCCCCGGCCAGCCACCGGTCGCCGACCAGTTCGACGCGGACCCGGCCGGTGCCGGCCGGCAGGCCGGCGAGCGCGTCCAGGCTGAGCAGCCGGGCCATCGGCGCCGGCGAACCCGGCCGGGACACCCGCGCCTCGACGTGCACCGCCAGGTCGGTCAGCCACAGCTCGGGCAACTCGTCGGCGGGCAGCTCGACCCGGATCCGGTCCACCTGGTCGACGTGGTGGGCGAAGAACCGGAGCAGCGACGCCCGGGCGTACGGGTCGTCGGCGAGCAGGTCGTCGGCGATCAGCTCGCCGCCGTGGTCGTCGATCCGGTAGGTCACCGCGCCGACCGGCACGCCGTCCCGGACGGCGGTGAGCAGCCACCGGTCGTCCCGGTCGCGCAGCGACACCGCCCGGAACTCCGGGAAGATCGCGAAGCCGTGCCGTTCCCGCAGCTGGCGCTCGGTGTAGCCGCGCCAGGTCGCCCAGCCCGCGCCGATCCGCTCCCAGCTCACGTCGCCGGGCAGTTCGGCGCGGAGCAGCGGGGCCAGGTCCGCCGGGGAGAACACCGCGGTCCGCCGGCGCGGCAGCCCGACGTAGCCGAAGCGCTCGTAGAACGAGGCCCGGAACGGGTAGAGCGCGCTCAACGCGTGCCCCTCCTCGCGCAGCTCGTCGAGGAGTCGCTCGAGCAGGGTCCGGACGTGACCGCGCCGCCGGGCCAGCGGATGGGTGGTCACCCCGGCCACGCCGGCCATCGGCAGCACCCGGCCGCGCAGGTTCTGCCGCATCGGGATGGCCGACACGGCGGCCGTGGTGAGCCCGTCATCCTCGACCACCAGCGTCCGGTTGCCCGCGTTGTACGGCAGGTACTCGCGGAACTCCTCGGTGCGGGAGGCGGCCATCGGCGACGCCTCGAACGCGTACGCCTGGAGCGGAAAGCTGGTGGTCAGGCGTTCCTCGGCGGCCAGGCGGCGAATACGCATCCGTTCATCCCAACCCGACCCGCCGGTGCCCGCAACCCGAATCCGGGTCAGGTCACCGGCAGGTGCCGGACGGGCCGGCGGCGGCGCAGCCGCGCGGCGGTCGCGGTCAGGCCGCGGCGACGTCGGAGACCACGACGGTGACGTTGTCCGGGGCGCCGGCCTGGTGGGCGAGCTTCACCAGCTGCTCACCGCACTGCTGCCGGTCCGGGTACGTGCTCAGCGCGGAGGCGATGGCCAGGTCGTCCACGTAGTCGGAGAGCCCGTCGCTGCACAGCAGCACCCGGTCCCCGGCGAAGACGGTGAGCATCCCGATGGCCGGCGGCGCGTCCGAGCCCTGCACGGCCCGGGTGACCAGCGAGCGCTGCGGGTGGTGCCGGGCCTGGTCGGGGGAGAGCGCGCCCTGGTCGACCAGCGCCTGCACGAAGGTGTCGTCCCGGGTGAGCTGGGTCAGCTCGCCGTCGCGCAGCAGGTAGCCGCGGGAGTCGCCGACCTGGGCCAGGACCAGGGTGTCGCCGGCGAGCAGGCCGGCGGTGAGCGTGGTACCCATGCCGTCGCGGGCCGGGTCGACGCTGATCGCGGCCCGGATGCGCTGGTTGGCGGTGCTCACCACGGCGCGCAGCGCGTCGGCCGCCTCGTCCGGCCCGGTGGGCGGGGTCAGCTCGTCCAGGATCCGGATGACGATCTCGCTGGCCACCTCGCCGGCCGGGAGGCCGCCCATGCCGTCGGCCACCGCCACCAGGCGGTCACCGGCGAGGGCGGAGTCCTCGTTGTTGGTCCGGACGAGGCCGACGTCGTTGAGGATGGCCGAGCGGAGGATCAGCGTCATGGGGTCAAGCTTGCCAAGAAGACCCCATTCTCGTCTCTACACACCGGGTATGGCGGCCGGGAAAGATTCACTCCGGGCGGGCCGCCGACCGTCCACCCTGGTCGTCGGTGGGGTAGCGCAGCAGCAGGCTGGCCCGGACCGGCTCGTCGCCGACCGCCGCGTAACTGTGCGGCACGTCGGAGGTCCAGCGCAGGTAGTCGCCGGGGCCGGCGGTCCCGGGGTGGTCCACCGGCCCGGCGCGCAGCACGCCGGAGAAGACGATCACGTGTTCGGTGACGCCGGCCTGGTGGGCGGGGGAGAGCTGCGGCGGGCCGGGGCTCACCCGCATCCGGTACAGCTCGTAGGTGGCGTCGGCGTCGGTGAAGACCTCCAGCAGGGTGGCGCCCACCGCCGCGCCGCGCACGGTCGGCGTCTCGGCCGGCCCGGACAGGACGGCGGTCAGCGGCACGCCGAGCTGCGCGGTGACCGCGTAGAGCGTCTCCAGGGTCGGGTTGCGGGTGCCGTTCTCCAGCCCGGAGAGGGTGGCCTTGCCGACGCCGGCCAGCCGGGCCAGCGTGGAGAGGGAGAGGCCGCGTTCCTCGCGCAGGATGCGGATGCGTCGGCCGACCTCGTCCGCACCGTGGCCACCGGCTGGTGGAGCAGTTGCCATGCCGGCTATCGTCCTACACCGTGCCGTTCCGTAAACGGAACGATGGAGGAGGTCGGGACATGGCCGGTCGGCTGCAACCCGTACTGGCCGGTGTGGTCACCGCGCTGGTCGGCTTCGCCAGCTCGTTCACCGTCGTGCTGGCCGGGCTCCGGGCGGTCGGCGCCGACCAGGCGCAGGCGGCCTCCGGCCTGCTGGCGCTCTGCGTCGGCACCGGATGCTGCGCGGTCTGGCTCGGGCTGCGGCACCGGATGCCGCTCGCCATCGCCTGGTCCACCCCGGGCGCCGCGCTGCTCGTGGCCACCGGTCCGGTGCCCGGCGGGTGGCCGGCGGCGGTCGGCGCGTTCCTGCTCGCCGGGGCGCTGATCGTCGCGGCCGGACTGGTGCCGGCGCTCGGTCGGGCGGTCGCCGCGATCCCGGCCCCGGTCGCCAGCGCCATGCTCGCCGGGGTGCTGCTGCCGCTCTGCACCGCGCCGGTGCGGGCACTGGTCGAGGTGCCCCGGCTGGCCGGGCCGGTGGTGCTGGCCTGGCTCCTGCTGCACCGGTTCGCCCGCCGGTGGGCCGTACCCGGCGCGCTGGCCGTGGCGGTGGCGGCCATCGCGCTGACCGCGCCCGGCCCGGTCCACGCCCACCTCGCGCCGGCCGTCGCGCTGACCGCGCCGGCCTGGACGCTGCCCGCGGTGGTCGGCCTGGCGCTGCCGCTCTTCCTGGTCACCATGGCCGCGCAGAACGTGCCCGGCACCGCGGTCCTCGCCGGCTACGGCTACCGAGCCCCGCTCGGCTCGGCGCTGCGGGTCACCGGGCTGGCCAGCATGCTCGGCGCGCCGGCCGGGGGGCACGCGCTGAACCTCGCCGCCATCACCGCCGCCCTGGCCGCCGGCCCGGACGCCCACCCCGACCCGGACCGGCGCTGGATCGCCTCGGTCACCGCCGGGATCGGCATGGCGCTGCTCGGTCTCGGCGCCGGCCTGGCGACCGCGCTGGTGCTGCTCTCCCCGCCGATCCTGGTCGAGGCGGTGGCCGGGCTCGCCCTGCTCGGCGCGCTGGCCGGGGCCGTCTCGACGGCCGTCGCCGAGCCGGCGGGCCGCGAGGCCGCGGTGGTCACCTTCGTGGTCACCGCCTCCGGGGTGAGCCTGCTCGGCGTGGGCGGGGCGTTCTGGGGCCTCGTCGCCGGCTGGCTGATGCTGCTGCTCTTCCGCCGCCGCCCGGCGGCCGGGCCGGCCGGTCAGCCCGATCCGGAGCGCACCGGACCCGCGGCCGGGCCGCCCGAGGAGTCGGACGCGGCCGCCGGACCAGCCGAGCGGTCGGGTCCGATCGCCGTTGGGGAGCCGGCCGCTGCCGTCGCCGGGCCGGCCGGGCAGCCGGCTCCGGGCGCCGCGGCCCGGGTCGGCTGATCAGGCGCTGCCCTCGACCTCGGCGCCGATCTCCATGAGCCGCAGCCGCACGCCGGGGACGTTCTCCTCGACCGTCTGCCGCAACGCCCGGGCGTGCTCCAGCGTGTCGAGGACGACCAGCGCGTGGCTGCGGTCCGGCTCGTCGCCGTCGGCGCCCCACCAGCCCCGGACGAAGCCGGGGAACTGGCGGGTCACCTCGGCCATGTGCGCGAACTGGGCGGCCCGCGCCGCCGCCTCGGTCGGCGTGCCGCCCTGCTCCCCGATCACCATCCACATGCCGCCCACGGTACGGCCTGGATCACTCCTCCTCGGGCAGGTCGGCGACCGGGACGGTGAGGCGTACCCCGTCGTCGCCGACGGCGGCGATCCGGTCGGCGAGCACGTAGACCGCGCCGGTGCGGACCAGCCCGGTGGAGACCTTCAGGTAGCCGCGGCGCAGCAGCCGGGCGGCCAGGTCGGCGGGGACGTCCGGCTCCTCGGCGGCGGCCGACTCGATCAGCTCGTCCAGGCTGCTCCCCGGGTCCACCGGCGCGGGCGCCTGCACGGTGACCGCGCTCGGGTCGCCGCGCTGGACGAGATCCACGGTGCCCACCTCGACGCCGGTCGAGTCGACCACCCGCATGCCGGTGGTGACCTGGGCGACGGTGTCCTGCTGCTGGCTCATGGTGGCGCGGTTCCCGGGTCGCCCGGCCGCTAAACGGGTGGGGTCCAGCCGCTCGGCGGGCGGGGGGACAGCTCACGCCAGCTGTCCGGCCCCTCCAGCAGCGCCCGGACCGTCTCCTCCGCCTCGTCCACGCTGGCGTACTCGTAGAATTGGGAGACCCCCTCGGCGCCCCCGGCGCGCTGCTCGACGTGCCAGCGGTCGCCGTCGACCCGGAGGAAGACGTCCCGCCGGGCCAGCCGCCCCCATTTCCCGTTCCACCAGTGTTTGCGCTGCTCCATGCCGTGGACTCTATCGAACATGTGTTCGACACACGTCGGCCCCCGCGGGATTCCCACAGGGGCCGATCGGCTATGGGTCAGCGCGCGGCGGGCGGCTCCTGGCGCCGGCCGAGCACGTCGTCGAGCGCGCCGCGCTGCACCGGAGTGCCGTGGGTGCCGGCGAGCAGCGCGTCCCGGATCTCGGTGAGCAGCTTGATCTCCTCGCTCGGGGCGGCCGGCGGCGGCTCCTCGCCCCGCTTGCGCCGCTCGGCGAGCTTGTTCATCGGGTAGACGACCAGGAAGTAGAGCACCGCCGCGGTCAGCAGGAAGGTGATCGCGGCGTTGATGAAGGCGGCCCAGTCCATGTAGTTGCCGTTGCCGATCTTCCACCGACCGGCCGTCAGCGCGCTCCTGCCGCCGAAGAGCTTGATCAGCGGTTCCAGGAACGACTTGGTGAACTGCGAGACCAGGCCGGTGAAGGCCGCGCCGATGACGATGCCGACCGCCAGGTCGACGACGTTGCCGCGCATGATGAAGTCTTTGAAGCCCTTGAGCATCCGCACTCCCGTGCTGTCCGATTCTGCGTCGCGGACAACCTATGCCCCGGACGGTGGTTCGAGAAAAGCACCGGCCTCGATCGCCGCCCGCGCCGGATCGCCCGCCCGGATCGCCGCCACCAGGCGGCCGTGGTCGACGTACCGCTCGGGCTGGAGGGTCTCGCCCATCGCCTGGGCCACCGTGCTGCGCAGCGCCGCGCCGACCGAGGCGTACAGCTCGGCGAGCATGGCGTTGTGCGCCGCGGCCACCACCGCGCTGTGCAGCGCGGCGTCGGCCTCGACGAACTCGTCCACCCGGCCGGAGCGCCAGGCGGCCTCCCGGGCGGCGAGCGCGCCGTCGAGCGCGGCCAGGTCCCCGGGGGTACGCCGCAGCGCGGCGAGCCGGGCCGCCTCCACCTCGAAGGCGCGCCGGACCTCGATGACCTCGGTCATCCGGTCGTCGGTGAGCCGGCGGGCCACCACCGGGGCCAGCTCGTCGGTGGAGACCACGTACGTCCCGGAGCCCTGCCGGCACTCCAGCACCCCGGCGTGGACCAGCGCCCGGACCGCCTCGCGGACCGTGTTGCGCCCCACGCCGAGCGCCGCGACGAGCTGCGGCTCGGTCGGGATCCGCCCGCCCACCGGCCACTCGCCGCCGAGGATGCGGGCCCGGAGCTGCTCGATCGTCTGCCGCACCCGGTGCCCACGCGGCGGCACGGCGACGGAATCGACGGCGGGTGTCACCGGTTACACCTCCTGCCGAAATTCATCCCATGATTGTAGGTTCGAGGTCATGACCCCGCCAACCGCGCGCACCGCGGCGCCCGCCGGCGCGCCGACCACCGACGTGACACCCGGCCCGGCCCCCGCCGCCGCCCCCGCGCCCCCGGCCACGCCGGCCCGCGGCGGCCTGCTGGTGCTGGTCGGGATGCTGCTCGTCGCGGTCAACCTGCGGACCGCCGTCACCAGCCTCGGCGCCCTGCTCGACGAGATCCGGGGCGGGCTGGGGCTCTCCGGCACCACCGCCGGCCTGGTCACCACGCTGCCCACCATCGCCTTCGCCGGGCTCGGCGCGCTCACCCCGTGGCTGGTCCGCCGCTGGCCGGCCGCCCGGGTGCTGGTGCTGGCGATGCTGGCCCTCACCGCCGGCCAGGTGCTCCGGGTGGTCACCGACTCGACCGTGGTCTTCGTGCTCACCAGCGCGCTCGCCCTGTCCGGCATCGCGGTGGCGAACATCCTGCTGCCGATGCTGGTCAAACAGCACTTCCCGCACCGCACCGGGCTGGTCACCGGGGCGTACACGATGGCGCTGACCGTCGGCACGACGGTGGCCGCCGCCTCGGCGGTGCCGGTGGCGCACGCGTTCGGCTCCTGGCGCGCCGGGCTCGGTGTCTGGGCCGGGCTGGCCGCCCTGGCCGTACTCCCGTGGGTGCCGCTGGCGCTGCGCGACCGCCGGGCCCGGCGGGCGGCGACCCCGGTGGCGGCCGTCGCCACCCCGGCCCGGATCCGGCCCGGGCGGACCCGGCTCGGCTGGGCCATGGCGATCTACTTCGGCGCGCAGTCGCTGAGCGGCTACGCGATCATGGGCTGGCTGGCCCAGCTCTTCCGGGACGCCGGTTACTCCGCGCAGACCGCCGGGCTGCTGCTGGCCGGGGTGACCGCGCTCGGCGTGCCGGTGGCGCTGGCCATGCCGGCCGTCGCCGGCCGGCTGCGCACCCTGCGGCCGCTGGTGCTCGGGCTGACCGCCTTCTCCACGGCCGCCTACCTGGGCCTCGCCCTCGCCCCGCACGGCCCGGCACCGTTCTGGGTGCTGCTGCTCGCCCTCGGCCAGGGCGCGTTCCCGCTGATCCTGACCACCATCGGGCTGCGCGCCCGGACCGCCGAGGGCACCGTGGCGCTCTCCGCGTTCGCGCAGAGCACCGGCTACCTGATCGCGGCGCTCGGCCCGCTGCTGGTCGGCATCCTCTACGAGGCGACCGGCGGGTGGACCGCGCCGCTCGGCTTCCTGCTGGCGGCGCTCGCCGTGCAGACGACGGCGGGCCTGGTGATCGCCCGCCCCCGACACATCGAGGACGAGCGCTGAGCGGCGACGGTCAGGAGGAGGCGGGGGTCGGGTCGCCCGCGACCGCCTGCTCCACCGTCGGGTACGTGTGCAGCACCTCGACCAGCCCGCTGACCTCAAGGATGCGCAGCACCCCGCGCTGCGGGGCGGCCAGCCGGACCACGCCGCCGACCTCGTCGCAGCTGTTCTTGGCGCGGACGAAGACCGACAGCCCGGTGGAGTCGCAGAACGAGACGTCCGCCAGGTCGAAGACGAGCCGGCTGCGGCCCTTGTCCAGCAGATCCGTGATCTGGTCCTGCAACTGCGGTGCCGTCGCCATGTCCAGCTCGCCCGCGACCGACACGACGACCACGTCGCCGCGCTGTTCCGTGTGCACCGTCAGGGACATTCGTCGACCTCCTGTGTTCGGTGGAACGGTATCCCACGAAGCGCGGGATACGCAGAACGGGAGCCGACCAGGTTGCGCCGATCATTCTTTGCCGCGCGGCAAGTAGTCCCGCAGGTCCCGATGATAGAGTCCGCCCCGTTCAACGTTCAGGGAGGTCACGATGGCGATGAGCGCCGAACAGAGTGGTCGGCTCGCCCGCCTGCTGAGTGAGCACACCGACCGGCTGACCGAGCGCTGGACGGAAACCGTCGCCGCCTCGCTGCGCGGCCGGCTCAGCCAGGCCGAGCTGGCCCGACAGGTGCGGGAGCTGCACCGGAGCATGATCGACGCCGGCCGGAACGGCCTCACCGACCTGGCCGACGAGCACGGCGGCGAGCTGCGCGCCGTGCTCGCCGAGCTGTCCACCAACCGGGCCCGGCAGGGCTTCAGCGCCAGCGAGACCGCGATCAGCGTGTTCGCGGTCAAGGACGCCCTGCTGGAGCTGATGGAGGAGAGCAGGGCCGAGGAAACTCTCCGGGACTTCGTGGCCTTCTCCGCCCTGATCGACCAGATGGGGCTCTTCACCTTCGAGAGCTACGTCCGCACCCGCGAGGGTCTCATCGCCGACCAGGCGGAGCAGCTGCTGGAGCTCTCCACGCCGGTGGTGAAGCTGTGGGAGGGCGTGGTCGCGGTCCCGCTGGTCGGCACCCTCGACTCGGCCCGCGCCCAGGTGGTGATGGAGCGGCTGCTGCAGACCCTGGTCGACACCGGCTCGCCGTACGCGATCATCGACATCACCGGCGTGCCGGCGGTGGACACCCAGGTCGCCCAGCACATCCTCAAGACGGTGGTGGCCGCCCGGCTGATGGGCGCCGACTGCATCATCTCCGGCATCCGGCCGCAGATCGCGCAGACCATCGTCGCCCTCGGCATCGAGTTCGGGGACATCGCGACCAAGGCCAGCCTCGCCGACGCGCTGCGCCACGTGCTGCGGCTGACCGGGGTCGAGACCACCGCCCGTCGCCAGCGCCGGGAGTCCTGATGGAGCGGGTGCCGATCCTCAAGATCGGTGACATCCTGCTGGTCTCGATCCAGGTCGACATGTCCGACCAGACGGCGATCCAGCTCCAGGAGGACCTGGCCGAGCGGATCGTCGCCACCGGCTGCCACGGCGTGATCATCGACATCACGGCGCTGGACATCGTCGACTCGTTCGTCGGCCGGATGCTCTCCACCATCGCGTCCATCTCCAAGGTGCTGGACGCCGAGACGGTCGTGGTGGGGATGCGTCCCGCCGTGGCCATCACCCTGGTCGAGCTGGGATTGTCGCTCAACGGCATCCGGACCGCGCTGAACGTCGAGCGGGGCATGGAACTGGTCGCGGCCAGCCGTGCCGACGAGTGGGACGCGTTCGACGGCGACGAGGACGCCGAGACGACGGCCACGTCATGACCGGAGTCGGCCTGGGGGTGCCGGACGTCCAGGCGATCCGCAGTGACGAGGACGTGGTCCGGGTGCGGCAGCTGGTGCGTACCACGGCGGTCGCCGCCAAGCTCTCCCTGGTCGACCAGACCAAGCTGGTCACCGCCGCGAGCGAGCTGGCCCGCAACACGCTGATCTACGGCGGGGGCGGCTCCGCCGAGGTGACCCCGGTCGAGGACGGTCGCCGGCGTGGGGTGCGGATCGTCTTCGCCGACGACGGGCCGGGCATCGCCGACCTCGACCAGGCGTTCACCGACGGCTTCACCACCGGCGGCGGGCTGGGCCTCGGGCTCAGCGGGGCCCGCCGGCTGGTGGACGATTTCGACATCTGGACCGCGGTCGGGGAGGGCACCCGGATCACGGTCACCAAGTGGTCCCGATGACCGGCGACGTGGTCGACGACCACGGCCTCTGGTTCCGGGTGGAGAACGGCAGCGCGGCCAGCGCGGCCCGGCGCGCCGCCGAACGCCTCGGCCGGCAGGTGGAGCTGCCCGAGCAGCGCGTCGCCGACCTGGCCATCATCACCGCCGAGCTGACCAGCAACCTGGTCAAGCACGCCCAGGAGGGCAACCTGCTGCTGCGGCCGGTGCGCCGGGCCGGCCGGGCCGGCGTCGAGCTGGTGGCGGTCGACACCGGCCCCGGCATGGCCGACCTCGCCCAGTCCGCCCGGGACGGGCACTCCACCACCGGCACGCTCGGCATCGGTCTAGGCGCCATCACCCGGCAGGCGAGCTGGTTCGACGGCTACTCGCTGCCCGGCCGGGGCACGGCGCTGGCCGTCCAGGTCTGGTCGGGACCGACCCCCGCCACGGACTGGGTCGCCGCGCTGACCCGGCCGATCACCGGCGAGCAGGTCAGCGGCGACGGGTACGCGGTGCGGGTCGCCGACGGCCGCCGCCAGGTGCTGGTCTGCGACGGGCTGGGGCACGGCCCGCTGGCCGCCGCCGCCAGCGGCGCCGCCGTCGCCGCCTTCCGGTCCGCGCCCGCCGGTCCGCCGGCCGCCGTGGTGCAGCAGCTGCACCGCTCCATGTCGCACACCCGGGGCGCCGCGCTCGCCGTCGCCGAACCGGATCCCGCGTCAGGCTTGCTCCGGTACGCCGGCCTCGGCAACATCGCAGCCATGATCGTGGTGGCGGGCGAGCGGCGGCGGGGTCTCGTCTCGTTGCCCGGCATCGCCGGGCACCAGCGCCCCGTGGTGCGCGAGTACGAGTACCCGTTCCCGCCCGACGCCACCCTGGTGATGCAGAGCGACGGCGTGGTGGACCGCTGGGACCTGGCCGACTACCCCGGCCTGGCCGGCCGCGCGCCGCTGTTGACCGCCGCCGTCCTGCTCCGCGACGCCGGCATCCGTCGGGACGACGCCTGCGTCCTGGTCGCCCGGGCGGAGCCGTGACCCGGCCGTCCGCCACCGACCCGCTGCTGCAGATGGCGCTGCGGGTGGAACACGACATCTTCCTGGTCCGCCAGCGGGGCCGGGAGGTGGCCGCCGCCGTCGGGCTGGAGCACCAGGACCAGGTACGCCTGGCCACCGCGCTCAGCGAGGTGGCCCGAGACCTGTTGCAGAGCGTCGCCGGCGCGGACGTCACCTTCGCGGTCGACCTCGACGCCCGCACCGGCCGGCAGCTGCTCCGGGTCGACCTGGCCCCGACCCGCCCGTTGCCCGACGGCCGGTACGAGCCACGGTCCGGCGCGGTGGCCCGGCTGGTGGACATGCTGGGCGTGACCGGTCACGGGGACGATACGGTCGTGAGGATGTCCCGACGTCTCCCGGCCCACGCGCCGGCGCTGACACCGGAGCGCCTCGCCGAGCTCCGCGCCGAGCTGGCCAGCAACGCTCCGGGCACCGCCCTGGACGAGTTGACGGCGCAGAACGCCCAGCTCATCAATGCCCTCGACGAGGTGCGCAGCCAGCGCGACGAGCTGGCGGTGCTCAACGCCGAGCTGCAGGAGACCAACCACGGGGTGATGGCGCTCTACAACCAGCTCACCGAGGAGCTGGAGGAGACCAACCGTGGCGTCGTGGCGCTCTACGCCGAGCTGGACGAGAAGTCCGCGCAGCTCCGCGCGGCCAGCGAGTCGAAGAGCCGGTTCCTGGCCAACGTCAGCCACGAGCTGCGCGCCCCGGTCACCGCGATCATCGGGCTGGCCCGGCTGCTCGCCGACTCCGCGTCCGACCCGCTCACCGCCGAGCAGGCCCGGCAGGTGGGGCTGATCCGGTCCTCCGCGGCCGATCTGCTGTCCCTCGTCAACGAGCTGCTCGACCTGGCCAAGGCCGAGTCGGGCCGGCTCGAGCCGAACTGGACCGAGGTGGACCTGCGCGGCGTCTTCGGCCAGCTCCGCGGCACGCTGCGGGCGCTGTCCACCCGGCCCGAGGTGGAGCTGGTGGTGGAGGAGCCGCCCGCCCCGGCCACGGTCCGCTCGGACGAGGTGCTGCTCGCCCAGGTGCTGCGCAACCTGCTGCACAACGGCTTGAAGTTCACCGAGCGGGGCGAGGTGCGGCTGCGGGCCGAGCGGCAGGACGACCGCTGGTCGTTGTCGGTCAGCGACACCGGCGTGGGCGTTCCCCCGGAGCTGCACGAACGGATCTTCGAGGAGTTCTACCAGGTGCCGGGGACCACCCGGGTCGGTGGCACCGGGCTCGGCCTGCCGTACGCGCGACGGCTGGTCACGCTGCTCGGCGGGACGCTGGAGCTGACCAGCGAACCCGGCCGGGGCAGCGTCTTCACCGTCGTCCTTCCCGCGGGCGGAGCGTGACGGTGGACGGCGGGCCGGCGACCGTGCTGGTGGTCGACGACAGTCGGCCCAAGCGGTACCTGCTGGTGAGCTGGCTGACCCGGGCCGGCTTCGCGACCATCGAGGCGGAGAACGGCGCCGAGGCGCTGGACCGGGTGGAGAAGGACCGGATCGACCTGGTGGTGCTCGACGTACGGCTGCCCGACGTGAGCGGGTTCGAGGTCTGCGAGCAGATCAAGGAGGCTCATCCGGCGATCCCGGTCATCCACGTGTCGGCGCACGCGGTCGACGTGGTGGACCGGGCCCAGGGGCTGACCCGGGGCGCGGACGCCTACCTGGCCGAGCCGATCGAGCCGGAGGAACTGGTCGCCACCGCGCACGCGGTGCTCCGCTACTACCAGGCCCGGCAACGCGCCGAGCAGCTCGCCGAGCGGCTGGCCGCGCTGGCCGACGCCACCGTGGAGATGCACGCCGCGTCGAACTTCGTCCGGCTGCTGGAGGCCGCGTCGGCCGGCGCCGCCCGGATCTTCCGGGGCCCCGCGGCGGTGATCGCCGAGACCTTCGACGGGGACTGCCTGGCCGGGGTGGCCGCCGGACCGGACGCCCCGGCGCGGGTGGTGCCGTGGACGGTGGACGACGCCGGGGTGCCGATCGGGACCACGGTCCGGGTCGACGAGCCGGGCAACTGGGGGCTGGCCGACTGGCCGACCGGCGACACGGTCACCGTGGGCGCCGCCCGGCTGCGCGAGGACCGCGCCCCGCTCTACGTGGTGGTGCCGACCGCCACCCAGACCGTCCGCACCCCCGTGCTGGTGCAGCTCGCCCAGGCCATCGCCTCGGCGGTGGAGGCGCAGCGCTCCTTCGACGAGGAGCACCGGATCGCGGTGACCCTCCAACGCAGCCTGCTGCCCCAACGGCTGCCCGAGATCGCCGGCCTCGACCTGGCCGTCCGCTACGAGCCGGCGAGCGCCCGGACCGAGGTGGGCGGCGACTTCTACGAGCTGGTGATGCTGGACGGGCACCTGCTGATGGCGGTCGGTGACGTGGCGGGCCACTCCCTGCACGCCGCCACCGTAATGGCCGAGCTGCGGCACGCGGTGCGGGCGTACGCGGTGGAGGGGCACCAGCCGGGGGTGATCCTGGACCGGGTCAACGAGCTGATGCGTACCCTGCTCCCCAACGAGCAGGCCACCCTCTGCCTGCTGCTGCTGCACCCGGGCAGCGGACTGGTCCGGCTGGCCAGCGCCGGGCACCTGCCGGCCCTGATCAGCCGGGACGGGCGGGTGGAGTTCGTGCAGCACACCGCGCCGCTGCTCGGGGTGCGCGCGCCCCGCCCACCGGACCTGGAGTTCGTCCTGCCGGCCGGGTCCACGCTGGTGCTCTACACCGACGGGTTGATCGAGCGGCGGGACGCCACCATCGACGACGGGCTGGCCGCGCTGGCCGTGGTCGCCACCCGGGTCGACGACGACCTGGACCGGTTCTGCGAGCGGCTGCTGGTGGAGCTGGCCCCGACGGAGATCCACGACGACGTCGCGGTGGTCGCGGTCCGCCGCCGCTGACCGGCTGGTCACCGCGCGGCGCTGAGGCCGGCTCGGCGGCGGCACGACGTGGCCGCCGGCCGGTCACCCGCCGCGCGACGTGGCCAGCGAGCGGGCGTACGCGGCCGGGGAGACGCCGGCCACCGCGGTGAACTCGCGGACCAGGTGGGCCTGGTCGGCGTACCCGAGGTCGGCGGCGACCCGCGCCCAGTCCAGCGGGCCGGCGGCGGCCTGCTCGATCGCCTCCTGGAGGCGGTACCGCCGGATCACCCACTTCGGACCGATCCCGACGTGGTCGAGGAAGATCCGTTGGAGCCGCCGGGTGGAGACCCCGTGCCGGCGGGCGAAGTCGGCCACCCGCAGGACGCTCCGGTCGCGGCGGATCTCCTCGACCAGCGCGGTGGCCTCGGCGGCGACCGGGTCCGGCACCGGCCGCGCGGCGGTGAGCAGGTCGTCCAGCCGCCGGCAGCGCTGGTCGTCGGTGCCCGCACAGATCGGCGTGCTGGCGCACAGTTCGGGCACCGGGCCGCCGGCCAGCGGGCGGCGCCGCCCGGTCAGCTCGGCGACCGACCGGCGCCAGAAGGGGCGGAAGCCGCCCGGGCGGAACTGCACCCCGGTGACCCGGCCGGTCCCGCCCAGGGTGATGGTGAACAGGCCGGTGTCCACCCCGGCGAGCTCACCGGTCTCGACGCCCTCGGCGCCGGCCTGGAAGACCAGGTTGACCGCCGGGTGCGGCACCAGCCGCTGGTCGAACGGCGTGGTCAGCTCCCAGTCGACGAGCCAGTAGTGCTCGACGTACGGGCGCAGTGCCGGGGCCGGCAGCCGGCGGCGGAAGTGGACCCGTCGCCGCAGCCGGTCGGGGTCGAGGATGCCCCGACTGTCCCGCCGCGGTTCGTGTCGCATTTCTTCAAGACCGCCCTCATACGCTGGTCCTATGACCACGAAGACTAGCGAGCTGCTGGCCGTCGCCGCGCCGCGGACGGTGGCGGTGGTCCGCGGCATCTCGGACGACCAACTGGACCTGCCCACCCCGTGCCCCGACTATTCGGTCCGGGACCTGCTCGGCCACCTCTTCGACGTGGTGGTCAACTTCCAGGTGCTGGCCCGGCGCGGCGAGGTGGACTGGTCCGGCAAGACCGACCACCTGACCGACGGCTGGCGGGACCGTTTCGCCGTCGAGGCCGAACGCCTCGTCGAGGCGTGGTCGGATCCGGCCACGCTGGAGGGCGTCTCCCCCGGGATGGGGCTGCCGCAGGAGACCGTCGGCGACATGGCGTTGATCGACCTCACCGTGCACGGCTGGGACCTGGCCCGGGCCACCGGGCAGTCGATCGCGGTCGACCCGGCCGTGCTGGCCGCGGGGCACGGCTTCATGGACGCGATGGGCGACACCGGCCAGCGGATGGGCGCGTTCGGCGAGCCGGTGCCGACCACGCCGGAGGCCACCGACCTGGACCGCCTGCTCGGCCGGACCGGCCGCGACCCCGCCTGGAACCGCTGACCCGCGCCGGCCCCGTCGGGGCGCCGGCACGGCCCGGCGTGACACGTTCCCCGTCCCGGGCGCTGTTGGGTCCGGGAGGCCACCACCTCCCGGACCGGCCGCCCCGGCCGGCGTGACGCGGACCAGCGGGAGAGCGGCACCATGCAGAACCAGCCCGGCAGCGCGCCGCCGGTGTTCGTCGACCGGACCGGGCGCCGCCGCCGGCTCACCGTGATCGCCGGCACGGCGCTGGGCCTCGGCCTGCTCGCCAGCCTCGGACTGATCCTGGCCGGGCTCTTCTTCGACTCCACGGTGCCGATCCCCGGCTGGTCGGAGACGAAGGTGCGACCGCCCGTCGAGGCCGGCGTCGACGCGCCCGACGACCCCGCCACGCGGCCCGGCCCGACCCCTCGGCCGGCACCGGCGCGTGCCACGTCCGCCTCACCGGGCCCGAGCCAGCCGGCCGCCACCCGGGCCACCGTGCCGACCGCACCGGGGCCGACGAGCAGCAACCACGGCCGGGGCGACGAACGGCGGAACACCGCCAAGCCGACCAGGACAGCGGGCAAGCCCTGACGATGGCGAGACACGTCGCGCGGCGCGACCCGCGGGCCCACTGGATCCTCCTGCTGCTGGGCCTGATCGTCCTGCTCGCCGCCCTCAGCTTCAACGGCCTGGTCAGCCACGTCGGCGGCGGTTCCGGCCCGTCCACCGCGCCCGCCGCCCCGGCGCCCCCGCAGGTCACCACCGGCGGCCCGGTGCTCCGGCTGGACGGGCCGACACCGGTCGCCCGGCGGCTGCCCGCGCGGACCCTGGCGCTGACCTTCGACGACGGGCCGGACCCGCGGTGGACCCCGCGGATCCTCGACGTGCTGCGCCGGCACCACGCCCACGCGACGTTCTTCGTGGTCGGCGCCCGGGTCGACGAGCACCCCGAACTGGTCCGCCGGATCCTCGCCGAGGGGCACGAGCTCGGCTCACACACCTTCACCCACGCGGACCTCGGCGGCCTGCCGGCCTGGCGGGCCCGGACCGAGCTGTCCTGGACCCGCAACGCGGTCGCCGCGGCGACCGGGCGCGAGGTGACCCTGCTCCGGCTGCCGTTCTCGTCGACCACGAACTCGCTCAGCCAGCCCCAGTACCAGGCGCTGCGGGCCGCCGCCGGCACCGGCCACCTCGGGGTGCTCGCCGACCGGGACACCCGGGACTGGCAGCGCCCCGGCGCGCCGGCCATCGTCCGGGCCGCCATCCCGCCCGGCGGCGGCGGCGCCGTGGTGCTCATGCACGACGGCGGCGGCGACCGCAGCCAGACCGTGGCCGCCCTGGACGAGTTGCTGCCCCGGCTGTCCCGCTCCGGCTACCGGTTCACCACCGTGTCGGAGGGGATCGGCGCGCCCGGGTCGACGGTGCCGGCCGGCCCCGGGTCCCGGTTGAGTGGGACCGCGCTGCGCTGGGCGCAGGCCGGGGCCGGCGGGCTGGCCTCGACGATGAACGTGCTGCTCGGGGTGGCGCTCGTGCTCGGCGTCGCGCGGCTCGCCGTCCAGGTGGTCTGCGCCCAGCGGCACGTCCGGCGGGTCCGCCGGACCCGCCGCGGCCCCGAGGTCACCGCGCCGGTCTCGGTGATCGTGCCCGCCTACAACGAGGCGGCGAACATCGCGGCCACCGTGCGGTCCCTGGTCGCCAGCGCGTACCCGGCGCTGGAGGTGGTCGTGGTCGACGACGGGTCCACCGACGGCACCGCCGACATCGTCGAGCGGCTGGGGCTGCGCGGGGTACGGGTCATCCGGCAGGCCAACGCGGGCAAGCCAGCCGCGTTGAACACCGGCATCCGGGCCGCCCGCGCCAACCTGCTGGTGCTCGTCGACGGGGACACCGTCTTCCAGCCGGACACCGTGTACCGGCTGGTCCAGGGCTTCGCCGACCCGGCGGTGGGGGCGATCAGCGGCAACACCAAGGTGGCCAACCGGCGCCGGCTGCTCGGGCGCTGGCAGCACCTGGAGTACGTGATCGGCTTCAACCTCGACCGCCGGATGTACGACGTGCTGGAGTGCATGCCCACCATCCCCGGCGCGATCGGCGCGTTCCGCCGCGAGGTGCTGCTCGCCGTCGGGGGCGTACCGGCCGACACCCTGGCCGAGGACACCGACCTGACCATGAAGGTGCTCCGGGCCGGCTGGCGGGTGACGTACGAGGAGCGCGCGATCGCCTGGACCGAGGTGCCGGCGTCGCTGCGTCAGCTCTGGCGGCAGCGCTACCGCTGGTGCTACGGCACGCTGCAGGCGATGTGGAAGCACCGGCACGCCCTGCGCGAGCCGGGCGCCGGCGGGAAGCTGGGCCGGCGCGGCCTGCCGTACCTGACCGTCTTCCAGATCGTGCTGCCGCTGACCGCGCCGGCGGTGGACGTCTTCGCCCTCTACGGGCTGCTCTTCCTGCCCTGGTCCACGCTGGCGGTGGCCTGGCTGGGGCTGCTCCTGCTCCAGGCCGGCACCGCCGCGTACGCGCTGCGGCTGGACCGGGAGCGGTTCGCTCCGCTCTGGGCCCTGCCGTTGCAGCAGCTCGTCTACCGCCAGGTGATGTATCTGGTGGTGGTGCAGTCGGTGGTGACGGCGGTGATCGGCAACCGGCTGCGCTGGCAGCGGATGATCCGCACCGGCGAGGCGGCCGCGCTCGCCGGGGTGCGCGCCGACGCCCCGGTCAACGCCGCTGGTCGAGGCGGACGCCCGTACTGACCCGTCGAGGTCCGGGTCAGCGGGCGCCGAGGAGCCCGGCGGACCAGGAGACGACCAGGCCGATCACGGCCGAGCAGCAGCAGACCAGCAGGGCGGCCGCCACCACCGCGACGATCACCCAGGCCGGCCCGCGCCGGGCCGCGCCCGGCGGGCGTACGTCCTGCTGGTCCTCGGTCATCGGGGGCAGTCTAGGTGCCGGCTCGGCGCGGGCGTGCCGCCGGCGCGGACCGGGCTCGCGGTTCCCCAGCGCGGGCGTGGCCGGTCGCCGGGCGACGGCGGTCCGGGCGCCGAGGCAGGATGGGGCGATGGAGCTGGTCTCGATCGCCGACGTCCGGGCCGCCGCCGCCGACATCGCGGGCACGGCGGTGCGTACCCCGCTGTTGCCGGCGCTCTGGGACGACGGGCTGTGGCTCAAGCCGGAGAGCCTGCAACCGGTGGGGTCGTTCAAGCTGCGCGGGGCGGCGCACGCGGTGGCCCGGCTGGACCCGGCCGCCCGGGCCCGGGGCGTGGTGACGCACTCCTCCGGCAACCACGGCCAGGCGCTGGCGTACGCGGCCCGGCGGGCCGGCGTGCCGTGCACCGTGGTGGTGCCGGAGGGCGCGCCGCGCGTCAAGGTGGCGCGGATCCGGGCGCTCGGCGCGGACGTGCGGCTGGTCCCGCCGGCCCGCCGGGTCGACGAGGCGGAACGGATCGCCGCCGGCAGCGGTGCCGCGCTGGTGCCGCCCTTCGACCATCCGTGGATCATCGCCGGGCAGGGCACCATCGGGCTGGAGATCGTCGCCGACCTGCCCGACGTGGCGGTGGTGCTGGTGCCGGTGGGCGGCGGCGGGCTCTCCTCGGGGGTGGCCACCGCGATCAAGGCGCTGCGGCCGGCCGCCGCGGTCGTCGGGGTGGAGCCGCTGCTCGCCGCCGACGCCCGGGACTCGCTGTCCACCGGTGAGCTGGTGGTCTGGGAGGTCGAGCGGACCTACCGGACCTGCGCGGACGGGCTGCGCACCAACCTGTCCGAGCTGACCCTCGCCCACCTGCGGGAGCGGCTGGACGGCATCGTCACGGTGACCGAGGACGAGATCCGCGCCGCGACCGGCCGGCTGGTCCGGGACGCCCGGCTGGTGGCCGAGCCGAGCGGCGCCGTGGCGCTGGCGGCGCGGCTGTTCCACCGGGACGAGTTGCCGCCGGGACCGACCGTCGCCGTGGTCACCGGCGGCAACGTCGACCCGGCCGTGCTGGCCGCGGTGCTCGGCTCCGGCGGTTAGCTGCGGCTGCCGCTGTTCACCCCGCCTCGCCTCCGGCCCGGCCGAGCCGGTCGAGGATCCAGGCGTTGACGAACGCCTCCTCCCGCCAGGCGTCGTAGCGGCCGCTGGGACCGCCGTGCCCGGCGCCCATCTCGGTCTTCAGCAGGTAGTCGCCGTCCGGGGCGACGCTGCGCAGCCGGGCGATCCACTTGGCCGGCTCGTGGTAGAGCACCCGGGTGTCGTTCAGGCTGGTCACCGCGAGGATGGCCGGGTACCGGACCGCCGCCACGTTCTCGTACGGCGTGTACGACTTCATGTACGCGTACACCTCGGGGTCGTCGAGCGGGTTGCCCCACTCCTCCCACTCGGTGACGGTGAGCGGCAGCGACGGGTCGAGGATCGAGGTGAGCGCGTCCACGAACGGCACCTGCGCGACGATCCCGGTGAACGCGTCCGGCGCCAGGTTGGCGACCGCGCCCATCAGCAGGCCGCCGGCCGAGGCGCCCCGGGCGACCAGCCGGTCGGCGCCGGTCCAGCCGGCCTTGACCAGGTGCCGGGCGCAGGCCACGAAGTCGGTGAAGGTGTTCTTCTTGGCCAGCAGCTTGCCCTCGTCGTACCAGCGCCGGCCCAGTTCGCCGCCGCCGCGGATGTGCGCCACCGCGAAGACCACGCCGCGGTCCAGCAGGCTGAGCCGGGCGATGGAGAACCACGGATCCATGCTGGCCTCGTACGACCCGTAGCCGTAGATGACGGCGGGGGCGGAGCCGTCGCGCGGGGTGTCCCGGCGGCAGACCAGCGAGATGGGTACCCGGGTGCCGTCGTCGGCCACCGCCCAGTCCCGGTGCTGCTCGTAGTCGGCCGGGTCGTACGCCCGCCCGTCCGGCCCGGGCCGGACCGGCTTCTGCTTGCGCAGCACCATCTGCCGGGTCACCAGGTCGTAGTCGTAGACCGAGTCCGGGGTGACCAGGGAGGTGTAGCGCAGCCGCACCTCGCTGGTGCGGTACTCCGGGTTGGCGTCCAGCCCGACGCTGTAGAGCGGCTCGGGGAAGTCGATGTCGTACGGGTCGGCGCCGCCTACCGGCAGCACTCGCAGCCCGGTCAGCCCGTTGCTGCGCAGCGAGACGACCAGGTGGTTCTCGAACGCGTCGACGGACTCCAGCCGGGTGCCCGGGGTGTGCGGGATCAGCGGGGTCCAGTCGCCCGGCACGTCGGCCGAGGTGAATGCCAGCGCGAAGTCCTCGGCGCCGTCGTTGTGCAGGATCAGGAACCGGTGGCCGTGGTGCTCGACCGCGTACTCGACGCCCTGCCGGCGGGGGGCCACGACGGCCGGCTCGCCGGTGGGGTTGCCGGCCGGGATCACCCGTACCTCACTGGTGATCTTGCTGTGGATGTCGATGACGACGAACCGCTCGGAGCGGGTCAGCTCGACGCCCACCCAGAACCGCTCGTCGTCCTCCTGGTGGACCACCACGTCCTCGCTCGACGGGGTGCCCACCGCGTGCCGCCAGACCCGGTTGGGCCGCCACGCGTCGTCCACCGTGACGTAGAACAGCGTGGAGGCGTCGGTGGACCAGGCGGTGCCGTAGAAGGTGTCCGGGATCTCGTCGGGCAGCACCTCGCCGGTGCTCAGGTCCTTGATCCGCAGCGTGAACCGCTCGTCGCCGGCGTGGTCGGTCGAGTACGCCAGCCACCGCCCGTCGGGGCTGACGTCGAAGGCGCCGAGGGCGAAGAAGTCGTGCCCCTCGGCGAGCCGGTTGCCGTCGAGCAGCACCTCCTCACCGTCGAGGGGCGCGCCGTCGGCGCTGATCGGCGGGACCTGCTCGCCGTCCCGGACCGCACGGCGGCAGTGCACGCCGTACTGCTGGCCCTCGACCGTGCGGGTGTAGTACCAGTACCCGTCCTTGCGGGTGGGCACGGAGAGGTCGGTCTCCTGGGTCCGCCGCCGGGTCTCCTCGAACAGTTGCCCGCGCAGCCGCTCGAGGTGCGCGGTGCGCGCCTCGGTGTACGCGTTCTCCGCGGTCAGGTAGGCGATCGTCGCCGGGTCGTCCTTGGCGGCCAGCCAGGCGTACTCGTCGACGACGGTGTCGCCGTGGTGGGTGCGCCCGCTGGGGACGCGCTTGGCGACGGGTGCGGGCGACGGCTCGGAGGTCTCGGTGGTCACGGCGTCACGTTACCGGCCGGCGGTGCCGGAACCGGGACGCCCGAACCGAAGTGCTCGCGCGACTGGTTCTGGACCACCTCGGGCCGGACCCTCGGGGGCGGCGTCGGCAATCCGCTACCGGCGCTTTCGAACATGTGTACGATAACCGCCATGGCGGCTGCAACGAGTTCGACCGATCGACCCGGAGCCCTCGAGATAACCCGACGACTGACGGAGATCTGTGGCCCGCCGTTCGCCCGCTTCGCCGGCGCGGCGGACGAGGTGGCCGGCCGGACGGCCCGCTGGGTGGCGGTGCCGGGTGGCCCGCACGCCGCCGCCGAGGTGCTGCGGCTGGCCGCGGCGCACGGCCTGACCGTCGTGCCCCGGGGCGCCGGCACCAAGATCGATTGGGGTGCCGCGCCCGAGCAGGTCGACATCATGCTCGACACCGGCCGGCTCGCCGGGGTCTGGCACCAGCCGCAGGGCTCGGCGCTGGCCGAGGTGGGCGCCGGGACCCCGCTGCGGGCGGTGCAGGCGGCCCTGGAGCGCACCGGCCGCCGGTTGCCCGTCGACGCGCCCTCGCCGGGCGCGACCCTGGGTGGGGTGCTCGCCGCCGACGAGGCGGGCCCGCTCCGGCACCGGCACGGGACCCCGTGCGCCCAACTCGTCGGCGTGCGCTACCTGGACGCCGAGGGGGAGCTGGTCAGCCTGGGCGAGGCGGGCACCGAGCTGCTGGGCCGGGCGGCGCCGTCCGGCGGCGGCCCGAGGCACCCCGGCCCGCGGCACCCCGGCACGACGCATGCCGCAGGGACGCCCGCCGGCGGGACGTGCCGCGGCGGCACGTGTCCCGGCGGTACGCACGCCGGCGGGACGGATTCCGGCACGGCGCACCTCGGCGCGGCCGCCCTCTTCGGTGGCGGCGAGTTGCCGGGGCTGGACGTGGCCCGGCTGCTCTGCGGGTCGCAGGGCGGCCTCGGCGTGCTGGTCTCGGCGACCCTGCGGGTCCAGGCGGTGCCGGCCAGCCGGATCTGGGTGTCCCGCCCGGTCTGGACGCCGCTCGAGGTGCACGACCTGGTCCGCGCGGTGCTCGGCGCCGGGCTGGATCCGGCCGCCGTCGAGTTGGACCTGCCCGTGCCGGTGCCGCTGCCGCGCCGCCGGGTCAGCCCGTTCCATCCTTCCGTGGTCGGGCGCCCCGACCACCCGGCGCTGACCGGGCGGTCGAGCCGGCCGGCCGCGGCGGGCAGCCTCGTGGTGCTCCTCGAGGGCGGTCCGGCGCACGTCGCGGAGCGCACCGACCGGCTGGTCGAGGTGCTCGGCGACGAGGCGGTGGCCAGCCACTCCGCGCCGGAGTGGTGGGGGCGTTACCCGTTCGCCCCCGGCGACACCGCCCTGCGCATCGAGGTGCCCATCAACGACCTGCACGCGGCCGTCTACGCGTTGCGGGACGCGGCCGGCGGGCCGGTGCCCGTCCGGGGTTCCGCCGGGGTCGGCACGGTGCACGCCGCGCTGCCCGGTTCGCTGCCGCCGGAGCGGGTGGCCTCGATCCTCGCCGCCGTCCGCGAGGTCCTGCTGGCCCGGCAGGGCCGGTGCGTGGTGGTCGCCGCGCCCGGGCCGGTGCGCCGCACGGTGGACCTGTGGGGCGAGGTGCCCGCCCTGTCCCGACTCCGCGCCGCCAAGGCCCACCTGGACCCCGACCACCGCCTGGCCCCCGGCCGTCTCCCCGGCGGCCTCTGACCTCCCGGCCGTCTCACCGGCGGCCTCTGGCCTCCCGGCCGTCTCACCGGCGGTCTCTGGCCTCCCGGCCGTCTCACCGGCGGCCTCTGACCTCCCGGTCGTCTCCCCGGGCGGCCGCCTGAGGCGGGGTCAGAGGGCGTCGTTGCGGAGGGCGAGGATGGCGATGTCGTCGCGGGGTGGTTCGACCGAGAAGCCGATCGCGGTGGCGCGTAGCCGGGCGGCGATCACGTCGGCGGAGTAGCCGGCCAGCGGGGCGGCGGACTCGCGCAGCCGGTCGACGCCGAAGAGCTCCCGGCCGCGGCGGCGCTCGGTGACCCCGTCGGTGTAGAAGATCAGCGTGTCGCCCGGCCCGAGGGGGATCTCGGCGGTCGGGGTGGCGATCGTGTCGAGCAGGCCGAGCGCGGTGCCGCCGGTGCCGACGAAGGCGGCCCCGCCCGCCGAGCGCAGCAGCACCGGCCGGTCGTGGCCGGCGAGGTGCAGCGACACGTCGAGCTGCCGACCCTCGCCGGGCCCGACCGCGGCCAGGGCGAGGGTGCAGTACCGGCCGCCGCCCCGCTCGACCAGCGTCTCGTTGAGCCGGCTCAGCACCTCCGGCAGCGGCTTGCCGTCCCCGACCAGCACCCGGATCACGTCCCGGACCAGGCCGGTCACCGCGGCCGCCTGCACGCCCTTGCCCGACACGTCGCCGATCACCACCAGCCAGCGGCCGTCGGGCAGCGGCACCACGTCGTAGAAGTCGCCGCCCACGTCGGCGTCGTCGCCGGTCGGCACGTACTCGGCGGCGAAGCCGATGCCCTCGACCACCGGCAGCACCGGGGGCAGCAGCGACTGCTGGAGGGTCTGCGCGACCCGGCGCCGCTCGGCGTGGATGCGGGCGTTCTCGATGGCGAGGGCGGCCCGCCGGGCCACGTCCTCCAGCACCGAGACCTCGTCCGCGTCGTGCCGGTGCCGCTGGTGACGGCCGACCGCCAGGGTGCCGAGCCGCTGCCCACGGGCGATCAGGGGTACGGCGAACCCCTCCATCGGCCCGCTCAGCGGGGCCTGCGTCGCGCTGCGGGACGCCTCCCGCAGCCGGGCCTGGATCGAGTCCGGGCCGGTCTCCCGGAGCACCCGGTGCAGCTGCGGCAGCATCGCCTCGTCGGCGTGACTGGCGGCGGCGAGGCGCAGCCGGCCCCACTCGTCGGTGGTGTGCACGGCGCACCACTGGCCCAGCCGGGGCACCACGAGCTGCGGGATGAGCGCCATGGTCAGCTCGACGTCCAGGGACTGGGCGAGCAGTTCGCTCGCCTCGGCGAGGAAGGTCAGCCAGGCCGAGCGGCGGATGTCCGCCCGGCGCAGCCGGTCGTTCTCCAGGTGCAGCGAGAGCCGTTCGGCGGCCAGCACGGCCAGCGGCCCGGCGTACGCCGACGGCGCCGCGTCCAGCTCCAGCTCACCGGCGTACGGGCGGTGCACGGCGAGCGGCACCCGGAGCAGGTCGCTGTCTTCCCGGGGCGGCCGGCCGTACCGGGCGAGCACCTGGTCGCCCTGCCCCTCGCCCCGGTCCAGCCGGATCGCGCCACCGGCCGCGCCGACCATCTCACCCAGCCGGGCCAGCAGGTCGGCGGCGAACTCGGGCAGCGGGTCGTCCGCGTACGGATCGGGGTTGATCTGCATCAGCTCGCTCATCGCGGCGGCGCTCGGGACGCTCCCCCCGATGCCGTCGGCGGCGGTGACCGGTGTCCGGGTCTCGGCGGCGGCCGGCCGGGCGGACGCCGTGCCGGGCCGGTCGAGCCGGAACCAGACGCCCTTGCCGGTGGGCAGGTACGTGGTGCCCCACCGGCTGGCGAAGTGGTCGACCAGCAGCAGCCCGCGACCGCGCTCGGCCACCTCGTCGATCTCGGAGCTGTCGTTGCGGACGCCGACGATCAGTTCCTCCACCGGGCCGGAGGCGAAGTCGGTGACCGTCACGGTCAGTCCGGTCCGGTCCGCGGTGACCTCGATGTCCAGTTCGGTGCGGGCGTGCTCGACGGCGTTGGTGGTGAGTTCGGTGGTGAGCAGCAGCGCCTCGTTGAGCAGCTGGGCCAGGTCCACCTCGGCGAGCACCGACCGGACCAGTGCCCGGGCGGCGGCGGGCGTACGCCGGTCTGCGGGAAGCCGGACCCGCCGGACGTGCTCGTCCGAGCCGCCGTTGGTCGCCGGCCCCGTCTCCGCTGACACCTCCGTATCCTCCACCGCCCCCGCCCCGGGTGCCAAGAGCGGCCACCCCGATCGCCCGCCCGGGGCGGCCGGCGGCGCGCCCGCGCGGCCCGATTCGCGCTGGCCGTGGCCTCGACGCCGACGCAGGCAGAATGGTGGGATGGCGTGTCGGCACGATCCGGTCGGCCCCGAGCTGAGCGAGGAATGATGACGACGGCGAAACAGGCGGTAGCCACCGACGACCACGAGGTGCTCCTGGGTGAGCTGGTGGAGGCGCTGCGACGGGTGCGTCGCGGCGACCTCCGGGTGCGCCTGCCCCGGCGGGCCGGCCTGGGTGGTGAGGTGGCCGACGCCTTCAACGAGGTGGTGTCGCTGCAGGAGCGGCAGCACCTGGACCTGCGCCGGATCTCGCGGATCGTCGGCCGGGACGGCCGGCTCACCGAACGCCTCGACGACGAGGGGCTGGACGGCTCCTGGGCGGAGGGCCAGCGGGCGGTCAACTCGCTGATCGACGACCTGGGCCGCCCCACCACCGAGATCGCCCGGGTCATCGTGGCGGTGGCCGACGGCGACCTCTCCCAGCACATGGCGCTGGAGATCGACGGCCGCCCGCTGCGCGGTGAGTACCTGCGCATCGGCCGCACGGTGAACACGATGGTGGGTCAGCTGTCGTCGTTCGCCGACGAGGTGACCCGGGTGGCCCGCGAGGTGGGCACCGAGGGCAAGCTGGGCGGCCAGGCGGACGTGCGCGGCGTCGCGGGCACCTGGAAGGACCTCACCGACTCGGTGAACACCATGGCCTCCAACCTGACCGGCCAGGTGCGGTCGATCTCACAGGTGGCGACGGCGGTGGCCAAGGGCGACCTGTCGCAGAAGATCACGGTGGGTGCCCGCGGCGAGGTGGCCGAGCTGGCCGACACGATGAACTACCTCACCGACACGCTGCGGCTCTTCGCCGAGCAGGTGACCCGGGTGGCCCGCGAGGTGGGCACCGAGGGCAAGCTGGGTGGCCAGGCGGACGTGCCGAACGTGGCCGGCACCTGGAAGGACCTGACCGACAGCGTCAACTCGATGGCGTCGAACCTGACCAGCCAGGTGCGCAACATCGCCCAGGTCTCCACGGCGGTGGCCCGGGGCGACCTCTCCCAGAAGATCACCGTGGCCGCCCAGGGCGAGATCCTGGAGCTGAAGGACACCGTGAACACGATGGTGGATCAGCTGTCGTCGTTCGCCGACGAGGTGACCCGGGTGGCCCGGGAGGTGGGCATCGAGGGCAAGCTCGGCGGCCAGGCCCAGGTGCGCGGCGTCTCCGGCACCTGGCGCGACCTCACCGAGAACGTGAACCAGCTCGCCGGCAACCTGACCAGCCAGGTGCGCAACATCTCACAGGTCTCCACCGCGGTGGCCAAGGGCGACCTCTCGCAGAAGATCACGGTCGACGCGCAGGGCGAGATCCTGGAGCTGAAGAACACCGTGAACACCATGGTGGATCAGCTGTCGTCGTTCGCCGACGAGGTGACCCGGGTGGCCCGCGAGGTGGGCACGGAGGGCAAGCTCGGCGGTCAGGCGCAGGTGAAGGGGGTTTCCGGCACCTGGCGGGACCTGACCGACAACGTGAACTCGATGGCGTCGAACCTGACGTCGCAGGTGCGGAACATCGCCTCGGTCACCACGGCGGTGGCGAAGGGTGACCTGTCGCAGAAGATCACGGTGGACGCCCGGGGCGAGATCCTGGAGCTGAAGTCGACGGTCAACACGATGGTGGATCAGTTGTCGTCGTTCGCCGACGAGGTGACCCGGGTGGCCCGCGAGGTGGGCACGGAGGGCAAGCTCGGCGGCCAGGCCCAGGTGCGGGGCGTCGCCGGCACCTGGCGGGACCTGACGGACAACGTGAACTCGATGGCGTCGAACCTGACCGCGCAGGTGCGCAACATCGCCCAGGTGTCGACGGCGGTGGCGAAGGGTGACCTGTCGCAGAAGATCACCGTGGACGCGCAGGGCGAGATCCTGGAGCTGAAGTCGACGGTCAACACGATGGTGGATCAGTTGTCGTCGTTCGCCGACGAGGTGACCCGGGTGGCCCGCGAGGTGGGTACGGAGGGCAAGCTCGGCGGTCAGGCGCAGGTGAAGGGGGTTTCTGGCACCTGGCGGGACCTGACGGACAACGTGAACTCGATGGCGTCGAACCTGACGTCGCAGGTGCGGAACATCGCCTCGGTCACCACGGCGGTGGCGAAGGGTGACCTGTCGCAGAAGATCACGGTCGACGCGCAGGGCGAGATCCTGGAGCTGAAGTCGACGGTCAACACGATGGTGGATCAGTTGTCGTCGTTCGCCGACGAGGTGACCCGGGTGGCCCGCGAGGTGGGTACCGAGGGCAAGCTCGGCGGTCAGGCACAGGTGAAGGGGGTCTCCGGCACCTGGCGGGACCTCACCGAGAACGTCAACCAGCTCGCCTCGACGCTGACCACCCAGCTGCGGGCCATCGCCCAGGTGTCGACCTCGGTGACCCGGGGCGACCTGACCCAGCGGATCGCGGTCAAGGCCCAGGGCGAGGTCGCCGAGCTGAAGGACAACATCAACCAGATGATCGTCACCCTCCGGGAGACGACCAAGAAGAACGCCGAGCAGGGCTGGCTGGACTCCAACCTGGCCCGCATCGGCGGCCTGCTCCAGGGCCAGCGGGACCTCGGCGAGGTCTGCCGGATGATCATGATGGAGGTCACCCCGCTGGTCGACGCGCAGCTCGGCGCGTTCTTCCTGGCCGACAGCTCCGACGGCAGCGTCCGGCTGCGGCTCACCGCCTCCTACGGGTACGTGGCCCGCGGGCACGACGTGACCTTCGGGCCGGGCGAGGGGCTGGTCGGGCAGGCCGCGCTGTCCCGCCGGACCATCCGGGTCAACTCCCAGCCCGACGGGCGGCTGGTGCTGCGCTCCGGGCTGGCCGAGACGCCCCCCGCCGACCTGGTGGTGCTGCCCGTGCTCTTCGAGGGCGAGCTGCTCGGGGTGATCGAGTTCGCCGGGGTGACCACCTTCTCCGAGCTGCACCTGGCGTTCCTGGAGCGGCTGGTGCTGACCATCGGGGTCGCGGTCAACACCATCCAGGCCAACCGGCGTACGGAGGAGCTGCTGGCCCAGTCCCAGCGGCTGGCCCACGAGTTGCAGGAGCAGTCGGCGGAACTCCAGCGCACCAACGCCGAGCTGGAGGACAAGGCCCGGCTGCTGTCGGAGCAGAAGACCAACATCGAGACGCAGAACCGGGAGATCGAGCTGGCCCGGCTCGGCCTGGAGGAGAAGGCGCAGCAGCTCACCCGGGCGTCGGCGTACAAGTCGGAGTTCCTGGCGAACATGAGCCATGAGCTGCGTACGCCGCTGAACTCGCTGCTCCTGCTGGCCCGGCTGCTGGCGGAGAACCCGGAGCAGAACCTCAGCCCGAAACAGATCGAGTTCGCCCGCACGATCCACAGCGCCGGCTCCGACCTGCTCTCGCTGATCGACGACATCCTCGACCTGTCCAAGATCGAGGCGGGCCGGATGGACGTGGAGCCCACCGAGATCCGCTTCTCGGAGATCCGCGGCTACGTCGAGCAGGCGTTCGCCCCGCAGGCCGAGGAGAAGGGCCTCGACTTCCAGGTCCGGGTCAGCAAGGAGCTGCCGCCGGCGCTGGTCACCGACGCCCAGCGGTTGCAGCAGATCCTGCGCAACCTGCTCTCCAACGCGGTCAAGTTCACCGACAACGGCGCGGTGACGCTGCGGATCGCGCCGGCCGCCGAGAACGCGGTCTTCGACGTGCCGGCGCTGACCAACGCCCAGCGGGTCATCGCGTTCACCGTGATCGACACCGGGATCGGCATCTCCGACGACAAGCTCTCGCTGATCTTCGAGGCGTTCCAGCAGGCCGACGGCACCACCAGCCGGCGGTACGGCGGCACCGGCCTCGGCCTGTCGATCAGCCGGGACCTGGCCCGGCTGCTCGGCGGCACGATCACCGTGTCGTCGGCGCCCGGTCAGGGTTCGACGTTCACCCTCTTCGTACCGGATGTGCTGGCGCCGGACGCGGTGGTGGCGCCGGCGCCGCCGTCGCCGCAGCGGGCGGGCCTGCCGTCGTCGCTGCTGATGCCGATGGAGCTGCCGCAGCCGGTGGAGACGCCGACCGCCCGCCGCCTGGACGGGGTGACCGTCCTGATCATCGACGATGACGTCCGGAACGTCTTCGCGCTCACCTCCGCGTTGGAACTTCACGGCATGACCGTGTTGTACTCGGACAACGGGGCGGACGGGGTCCGCCAGCTGGCCGAGCATCCGGAGGTGGACATCGTGCTGATGGACGCGATGATGCCGGACCAGGACGGGTACGAGACGACCGGGCAGATCCGCCGGAATCACCGCTTCGCGGACCTGCCGATCGTCTTCCTGACCGCGAAGGCGATGCCGGGCGACCGGGAGTCCGCGATCGCGGCCGGGGGCAGCGACTACATCACCAAGCCGGTGGACCTGGACGAGCTGATCGAGCTGATGGCGTCCTGGATCAACCGGAGCCGAGGCGAGGAGACTTCGTGACCCAGTTGGCCAAGGCGCTGCTCGTGGACGACCGGCGGGAGAACCTGATGGCCCTGGAGGCGATCCTCCAGGGGCTTCCGGTGCAGTCGGTCGCCGTGGAGAGCGGCGAGGCGGCGTTGAAGCAGCTTCTCGTCGACGACTTCGCGGTGATCCTCCTTGACGCGCAGATGCCGGACATGGACGGCTTCGAGACGGCCACCCACATCAAGCGGCGCGAGCGCACCCGGCACGTACCGATCATCTTCCTCACCGCGGCGGACAAGGACGCCCAGCTCGCGCTGCGCGGCTACGCGGTGGGCGCGGTCGACTACCTGACCAAGCCGTTCGACCCGTGGGTGCTGCGGGCCAAGGTCTCGGTCTTCGTGGAGCTGTGGGTGAAGACCCGGCAGCTCGCCGCCCAGTCCGACCTGGTGCGGGAGCGGGACGCCCAGTGGCGGGGGCTCACCGACGCGGTGGACGAGGCGACGGCCCTGCTGCGCGCCGACGACGGCGCGGAGTCCCGGGACCGCGCCGTGGACCTGCTGGAGCAGGCCCGCTGGGGTAACACCGGCTGAGCGCTCAGGCGTCGGCCCGGCCGTCGTGTCCGGTCGCGGCGCGCCGGGCCCGCCAGCGTTCGCCGAGGGCGTCGATCTCCTCCTGGACGAAGAGGAAGAAGTCCCGCATCTCGGCTACCCGCTCGCCCGCCTGGCTGTCCCGCCCGCCCAGCGCGTCCACCCCGCCGTTGGCGATGTCGATGAAGTTCTTGTAGAGGCCGGTCTTGGTGATGGTGGCCTCGTACCAGGGGTTGGCCGGCATCCGGTAGCGGTCCCGTCGGGAGCCCTTGACCGGCTCGCGGACCAGCATGGCGAACTGGGTGAGGTAGCGCACCGCGCCGGACACGGCGGCCGCGCTGACCCCCAGCCGCTCGCCGATCTCGGCGGCGGTGAGCGGCTCGTCCGCGCTCATCACGGTGAACAGCACCCGGCCGGCCATCCGGGGGAAGCCGACGTCCGCGAAGGCCATCGCCATCCGTTCGACGAAGAGGTGGACCTCTTCCTCGTCCGGCCGGGGCGGGTCGGTCATCGGCGTCGTCTCGCTCATCACACCTGATCGTCTCTCAGATCTCACTGTCTTCACAAGTTTGTGAAACGAGCGTAGCTTCCGAAGTATGGAAACCCCAATCGAGGTGTCCGGCCTCGTGAAGACCTTCGGCCGGACCAGAGCGCTCGACGGACTCGACCTGACCGTCCGCACCGGAGAGGTGCACGGCTTCCTCGGCCCCAACGGCTCCGGCAAGTCGACCACCATCCGGGTGCTGCTCGGCCTGCTGCGGGCGGACGCGGGGGCCGTCCGGCTGCTCGGCGGTGATCCCTGGCGGGACGCCGTCGCCCTGCACCGCCGGCTCGCGTACGTGCCCGGCGACGTCACCCTCTGGCCCAGCCTCAGCGGTGGCGAGGTGATCGACCTGCTCGGCCGGATGCGCGGCGGGCTCGATCCGAAGCGCCGGGCCGAGCTGCTGGAGTCCTTCGAACTGGACCCGCGCAAGAAGGGCCGGGCCTACTCCAAGGGCAACCGGCAGAAGGTCGGGCTGGTCGCCGCGCTCGCCTCCGACGTCGAACTGCTCATCCTCGACGAGCCGACCTCCGGCCTCGACCCGCTCATGGAGGAGGTCTTCCAGCACTGGGTCCACCGGGCCAAGCAGGATGGCCGCACGGTGCTGCTCTCCAGCCACATCCTGGCCGAGGTCGAGGCGCTCTGCGACCGGGTGACGATCATCCGGAACGGCCGCGCCGTCGAGTCCGGCACCCTGGGCGAGCTGCGGCACCTGCACCGCACCTCGATCGACGCCGAACTGGCCGGCCCGCTCGACGGCCTGGCCGAGCTGCCCGGCGTGCACGACCTGCGGACCGACGGCAACCGGGTGCGCTTCGACGTGGACACCCCGGCCCTGGACGCCGCCCTGCGCCGCCTCACCGAGCTGGGCGTACGCAGCCTGGTCAGCAAGCCGCCGACGCTGGAGGAGCTGTTCCTGCGGCACTACGAGGCGGCCCCCGAGGAGCTGGCCCGATGAGCGAGCGTCAGCCAGCGAATCAGCAGTACAGCGCGGTGGAGCCGGGTGCGACCGCCGAGCGGAACGAGGTAATCGCATGAGCACCCTCACCGGCACCCGGCACCTGGTCCGGCTGATCCTGCGCCGGGACCGCTTCCTGCTCCCGCTCTGGGTGCTGATCCTCGCGGTCCTGCCGATGTCGTACGCGGCCAGCTTCTTCGAGCTCTTCCCCACCGCCGCCGAGCGGGCCGCGTACACCGCCGGCACCGCCCGCAACCCGTCGATCATCGCGCTGCTCGGCCCGGTGTACGGCGACAGCGTGGGCGCGCTGACCGCCCAGCGGAGTGGCTTCCTGCTCGTCATCGTCGGGCTGGCCAGCCTGCTCACCGTCATCCGGCACACCCGTACCGAGGAGGAGGCCGGCCGGCGCGAGCTGCTCGGCGCCACCGTGCTCGGCCGGTACGCCGGGCTCACCGCCGCACTGCTCGTCACGTACGCCGCCGACCTGCTGCTCGGCCTGCTCACCGCCGCCGGGCTGGCCGCCACCGGCCTGCCGGCAGCCGGCTCGTACGGGTACGGCCTGGCCGCCGCGCTGACCGGCGCCGTCTTCGCCACCGTCGGCGGGCTGGCCGCCCAGCTCACCGAGACGGCGGGCGGCGCGCGGGGCATCGGCATCGCGGTGCTCGGTGCCGCCTTCGCGCTCCGGCTGGTCGGCGACACCGCCGGCAACGACTGGCCGAGCTGGCTCTCCCCGCTCGGCTGGGCCGCCCGGGTGCGCCCGTTCGAGGGGGACCGCTGGTGGGTGCTGGCCCTGCCGCTGGTGGCGTCGGTGCTGGTCGCCGCGGTCGCGTACCCCCTGTCGGTGCGCCGCGACCTGGGCGCCGGGATGCTGCCGCCCCGGCTCGGCCCGGCCACCGCCGGTCCGGCCCTGGCCGGGCCGTTCGGGTTGGCCTGGCGGCTGCACCGGGGCCAGCTCCTCTGGTGGTCGGTGGGCTTCGGCCTGCTCGGGCTGATCCTGGGCGGCGCGGCCGAGGCGGCCGGACGCTCGGTGGCGGGCAACCCGCAGCTCGAGGAGATCATGTCCCGGCTCGGTGGCGCCTCCGGGCTGGCCGACGCCTACCTCGGCGCCACGCTCAGCATCGCCGGGCTGGCCGCCGCCGGGTACGGGGTGCAGGCGGCGCTGCGGATGCGGACCGAGGAGACCGCCGGCCGGGCGGAGCCGTTGCTGGCCACCGGCACGCACCGCTCGACCTGGCTGCTCTCCCATGTGGTCTTCGCGCTGCTCGGCCCGGTGGTGGTGCTGGCCGTGACCGGGCTGGCGATCGGCCTCACCTACAGCATCAGCGTGCACGACGCGGGCCAGGTGGGCCGGATGACCGCGGCCGGCCTGGCCCAGGCGCCGGCGGCCTGGGTGCTGGCCGGGATGGCGGTGCTGCTCTTCGGTCTGGCGCCGCGCCTGGCACCGGCGGCCTGGGCGCTGCTGGCGGTCTGCGTGCTGCTCGGCCAGCTCGGCGCGGTCCTCCAGCTGGACCAGTGGTTGCTGGACCTGTCCCCGTTCACGCACACGCCGCAGGTCCTCCGGACCGCCTGGAGCGCCACCCCGCTCTGGCTGCTGACCGCGCTGGCCCTGGCCCTGGCCCTCACGGGCCTGGCCACCCTGCACCGCCGCGACGTCCCCACCACCTGACCCCACCCGCGTCGATCGAGGAGGTTGCGTCGCGCTCGGCGCGGACGCAACCTCCTCGGCCGACAAGGGCCGGGGTGGGTCAGGGGGCGGTCTCGTTGCGGATCATGAGGGCGCTGCGGAGGCCGGTGATGTCGAGCACGCGGAGCAGGAAGTCACCGACGTTGCTCAGCACCAGCAGGCTCTGGGCGTGACTGGCCTTGCGGCTGAGCACCACCAGGGTGCCCAGGCCCTGCGAGTCGCAGAAGGTCACCCCGCCCAGGTCGAGCACGATGCGGGGCGGCGGGTCGGCCAGCACCTCATTGACCACCGTCGACAGCTGGGCGGCCGTGAGCATGTCGATCTCACCGGCCAGGCGAAGCACGGCTTCGTCCCCGGTCCGGTGTACGGCGATGGACAGTTCGGCACGATCCACCCGGTCAGCCTATCGCGATCTCGACCACCGGGCCTGTCGAGCGGGGCGTGGTCGGCCACCGGCGCGTCCGGCTCGCGAGGGCGACGGCCACCACCACGGCCCCCCGGCGCCGGCTCGTCCTGCCGGTCGTGCCGACCCGGGTCCGCCGGGGCGTGAGCCGGGTAACCCCCGAAGCGGGGTGCCTGCTGATTCACCGTCCGGCGCTGACACAATGGCGGCATCGTGACCGATACCTTTTCCGCCGGATCCGGCCGTTACCCGGCCGACGCGCCGGCCTCCGAGGCCCTGTTCGACCGCGCCAAGGCCCTCGTGCCCGGCGGGGTGAACTCACCCGTGCGCGCGTTCCGTGCCGTCGGCGGCACCCCGCGCTTCATGGTCCGGGGGGAGGGTCCCTGGCTCTTCGACGCCGACGGTCGGCGGTACGTCGACCTGGTCTGTTCGTGGGGTCCGCTGATCCTCGGGCACGCCCACCCCGAGGTGGTCGAGGCGCTGCGCGCCGCCGCCGCGCTCGGCACCAGCTTCGGCACGCCCACCCCGGGCGAGGTCGACCTGGCCGAGGAGATCGTCGCGCGGACCCCGGTCGAGCAGGTCCGCCTGGTCAACTCCGGCACCGAGGCGACCATGTCGGCGATCCGGCTGGCCCGCGGCTTCACCGGCCGCGCCAAGATCGTCAAGTTCTCCGGCTGCTACCACGGCCACTCCGACGCGCTGCTCGCCGCCGCCGGCTCCGGCGTGGCGACCTTCGGCCTGCCGGACTCGCCCGGCGTCACCGGCGCCGCCGCCGGCGACACCATCGTGCTGCCGTACAACGACCTGCGCGCGGTGGAGGAGGTCTTCGCCGCCGAGGGCCCGCACATCGCCGCGATCATCACCGAGGCGGCCGCCGGCAACATGGGCGTGATCGCCCCCCGGGACGGCTTCAACGCCGCGCTGGCCCGGATCGCCCACGCGCACGGCGCGCTGCTCATCGTCGACGAGGTGATGACCGGCTTCCGGGTCTCCCGCGCCGGCTGGCACGGCCTCGACCCGTCCGACGCCGACCTGTGGACGTACGGGAAGGTCATGGGTGGCGGGCTGCCCGCGGCGGCGTTCGGCGGGCGCGCCGAGATCATGGCGCGACTCGCCCCGGCCGGCCCGGTCTACCAGGCCGGCACGCTCTCCGGTAACCCGCTGGCCTGCGCCGCCGGCCTGGCCACCCTGCGGCTGGCCGACGACGCGCTCTACCGCAGGCTGGACGAGACCGCCGCCACGGTGGGCAAGCTGGCCGCCGACGCGCTGGCCGCCGCGGGCGTGCCGCACCGCCTGTCGACCGCCGGCAACATGTTCTCCATCTTCTTCACCGACGCCGAGGTGGTCGACTACGACAGCGCCCGCACCCAGCAGGTGCCGGCGTTCAAGGCGTTCTTCCACGCGATGCTCGCCGCCGGCGTCTACCTGCCGCCGAGCGCGTTCGAGTCGTGGTTCGTGTCGGCGGCGATCGACGACGCCGCCCTGGACCAGATCGCCGCCGCCCTGCCCGGCGCGGCGACCGCTGCGGCGGTGGCGGGACACGGGGGTTGACGGTGCGCGCGAGGAGTGGGGCCGGGTCGCGGACGAGAGGGGCTCAGGCGTGAGTGAGACGGTGGTCCACGTGCTGCGGCACGGCGAGGTGCACAACCCGGACGGGATCCTCTACGGCCGGCTGCCCGGCTTCCGCCTCTCCGAGTTGGGCGTCCAGATGGCGAAGGCCGCCGCCCAGGCGCTCGCCGAGCGGACCGTGGTGCACGTGGTGGCCAGCCCGCTGGAACGCGCCCAGCAGACCGCCGAGCCGATCGCCGCCCAGTTCGGGCTCCCGGTCGGGGTGGACGAGCGGCTGATCGAGAGCGCCAACTGGTTCGAGGGCAAGAAGGTCTCCCCGGGCGACGGCTCGTTCCGCGACCCGCGTAACTGGTGGGTGCTCCGCGACCCGCTCACCCCGTCCTGGGGTGAGGCGTACCAGGCCATCGCGGAGCGGATGTTCGCGGCGCTGCACGCCGCCCGGATCGCCGCCGAGGGGCGGGAGGCGGTGCTGGTCTCGCACCAGCTGCCCATCTGGACCCTGCGCCGCTACGTCGAACGCAAGCGGCTCTGGCACGACCCGCGCCGGCGGCAGTGCGGGCTGGCCAGCCTCACCACCTTCCACTTCGACGGCGCCAAGATCGTCGGCATCGGCTACTCCGAGCCGGCCGCCCACCTGATCGCCATCTCGCCCGGCGCCCGGACGGCCAAGGGCGCCTGATGCGTACCCGGAGGCTCGTCGCCGCCCTGCTGGCCGCCGTCACCACCGGTACGGCGCTGGTCGGCTGCTCCTCCGGCAACCAGGAGAGCCGCTGCGCGGACCGGAGCGGCATCATCGAGTGCGCCCCGGACCAGCGGTCGGCGCCCCCCGCGCTCGCCGGTGAGCTGCTCACTGGCGGCCGGTACGACGTCTCGCAGGACCGGGGCAAGGTCGTGGTGGTCAACTTCTGGGGCTCCTGGTGCGCGCCCTGCCGGGCCGAGGCCGACGACCTGGAGGCCACCTACCAGGCCACCAAGGCGTCCGGGGTGACCTTCCTCGGCATCAACGTGCAGGACAGCAAGGACAAGGCGACCGCCTTCGAGGAGGGCCGGATCAGCTATCCGAGCCTCTTCGACCCGGCGAGCCGGCTGGCGTTGGCCCTGGACATCCCGCCGAACACCATCCCGGCCACCGTGGTGCTGGACCGGGAGGGCCGGATCGCCACCGTCGTCCGGGCCGCGGTCACCCAGGAAGGGCTGCGGCCGATCGTCGAGCGGATCGCGGCCGAGCAGCCCGTCGCCGGGTCCCGCTGATGGGCGAGACGTTCCGCCAGCTCGCCGAGTCCGGCCCGCTGCTGCTGGCCGTCGGCGCGGCGGCGCTCGCCGGGCTGGTCAGCTTCCTCTCCCCGTGCGTGCTGCCGCTGATGCCCGGCTACCTGTCGTACGTCACCGGCCTGGCCGGCGCCGATCTGGAGGGCCGGGAGCGGAACCGGCCCGGCGCGACGGATCCGGGGGCGGCGGGGTCCCCGCCCAACCCGGGCGGCGGCGTGGACGTGGCGGAACGGACCGCGGCGCCGGCCCGGACGACGGCCGCGGTGAAGGGGCGGGTGCTCGCCGGCACGCTGCTCTTCATCGGCGGCTTCACCGTCGTGTTCGTCGCCACCGCGATCCTCTTCTCCGGCGTGGGCCGGCTCTTCTTCGAGTACGAGCGCACGCTGGAGATCGTCATCGGCGCGCTGGTGGTGCTGCTCGGCCTCGGCTACCTCGGGGTGATTCCCGGGCTGCAACGCGAGTTCCGGATCCGGCGGCTGCCCGCCGCCGGGCTGCTCGGCGCCCCGGTGCTCGGCGCGGTCTTCGCGCTGAGCTGGCTGCCCTGCACCGGCCCGACGCTCGGCGCGGTGCTCGGCATGGCGGCCGTGGAGGGCAAGTCGGACCGGGCCGTGCTGCTGGCCGTGGCGTACTGCCTCGGGCTGGGGGTACCGTTCGTCGTCTTCGGGCTGGGCTTCCACCGCCTGCTCGGGGTGTTCCGCGCCGTCCGGCGCAACAGCCGCTGGGTCACCCGGATCGGCGGCGCGCTGCTGATCCTGATCGGCCTGGCGCTGGTCAGCGGCGGGTGGCAGGACTTTGTGATCTGGCTGCAGACGCACGTCGGCACGGGCGAGGTGAGCATCTGATGACGACCGTGGACGACCGGCCGGCGGCGCCACCGGCCGGCGCGCCCCGGCGGCGGGTCAACCCGGTGCTGGCCCTGCTGCGCAACTCGTGGCGGCAGCTCACCAGCATGCGTACCGCGCTGATCCTGCTCTTCCTGCTCGCGGTCGCCGCCATTCCCGGCTCGGTGCTGCCGCAGCGCGGGGTCAACCCGGAGAAGGTCAACCAGTACTTCGTCGACCACCCCGATCTGGCCCCCCGGCTGGACCAGCTCGGCTTCTTCGAGGTCTTCGGCTCGGTCTGGTTCTCCGCGATCTATCTGCTGCTCTTCACCTCGCTGGTCGGCTGCATCCTGCCCCGGACCCGCGACCACGCCCGCGCGCTGCGGATGCGGCCGCCGGCCGCGCCGAAGCGGCTGGACCGGCTGCCCCAGCACGCGGTGCTCGAGGCGCCGGCCGCCGCCGACCCCGAGGCGATCGCGGCGGTGCTGCGCCGCCGCCGCTGGCGGGTCACCGTGCGCGGTGCCGAGGTCTCCGCCGAGAAGGGCTACCTCAAGGAGACCGGCAACCTGCTCTTCCACGTCTCGCTGGTCGCCGTCCTGCTCGGGGTCGCGCTCGGCTCCTGGTACGGCTGGCACGGCAACCGGATCCTGGTGGCCGGCGCGGACAACGCCTTCTGCAACACCCGCCAGCAGTACGCGGAGGCCTCGCTCGGCCCGCGCGTGGACAGCGCCGACCTCCCGCCGTTCTGCCTCACCCTGGACACGTTCGAGGCCGACTACCTGGCCTCCGGGCAGGCGTCCCGCTACTGGGCCACGGTGACCGTGGACGAGACCGACGGGTCGACGCGGACCGCCGGCTTCTCGGTCAACTCGCCGCTGCGGCTCGGCCCGGCCAACGTCTACCTGCTCGGCAACGGCTACGCGCCGATCCTCAAGTACACCGACCGGTACGGCCGCAGCCAGACCAGCGTGGCGCCGTTCCTGCGCACCGGCGACCAGAACGCGACGGAGGAGGGGGTGGCCGCCTTCCCGGACGCGAACGTCGACCCGAAGACCGGCGCCCGCGCCCCGGACCAGCAGGTCGCCTTCGACGGGCTCTACCTGCCGACCGCGCCGGAGACCGCGCCGTTCGTCGCGTCGCAGTTCCCGGCGGAGCGGAACCCGGCGGTGGTGCTGGTCGCGTACCGGGGCAACCTCGGGCTGGACGCCGGCATCCCCGGCTCGGTCTACAAGCTCGACCAGCGGCAGATCGACAGCGGCAAGCTCACCCAGATCGGCGACCGGAAGCTCGGTCTCGGCGAGACGTGGACCCTGGACGACGGCAGCACGCTGGAGTTCGTCGGCACGAAGCCGTACATCACCATCTCGGTGCGGCACGCTCCCGGGCAGGCGCTGATGCTGGTCGCCTGCGGGACGCTGCTGCTCGGCCTGATGGGTTCGCTCTTCGCCCGGCGCCGGCGGGTCTGGTTCCGGGTTTCGCCCCCCGAGGGCGGATCTCCGACGAGCGGTAGTAGTTTGGTGGAGGCCGGTGGGCTGCCGCGCACCGACCATCCGGGGTTCGCCGACGAGTTCGCGCAGCTCGTCGCCGCGATCAGCGACGACGGGCGGGCCGACCGCCCGGCCCGAGAAGGAGCCGAGTGATGTCCGCACTCTCCGACCAGCTGGTCACGTTCGCGATCCTGGCGTACCTGGTCGCGATGATCAGCCACGCCGTCGAGTACGCGCTCGGCAACGTCCGCGCGGTGTCGGAGAAGGCCGCGGCACCGGCCCGGGAGCTGGTCGGCGCGGGCGTCGGCGGCTCCGGCGGGACCGTCGAGGCGCCGGCCGCCGGTCCGGCCGAGACCCGGCCCAGCCGTTCGGCGGCCCGGGCCCGGATCGCCGGCCGGATCGCCGCCTGGGTCACCGTGCTCGCCGCCGCCCTGCACCTGGGCGCGGTGGTCACCCGGGGCATCGCCGCCGAGCGGATGCCCTGGGGCAACATGTACGAGTTCGTGCTGACGGTCACCCTCATCGGGGTCGCCGCCTGGCTCGTGGTGCTCTGGAAGCAGCCGGCGCTGCGCCGACTCGGGCTCTTCCTGACCCTGGTCATGGTGCTGCTGCTGGCCTTCGCGGAGCTGAAGCTCTACGTGCAGGTGGTGCCGCTGATGCCGGCGCTGCGCTCCTACTGGTTCATCATCCACGTGTCGACGATCATCTTCGCCTCCGGCATCTTCCTGCTGGGCGTGGTGCCGGCCGCGGCGTACCTGATGCGGGCCGGCTGGGAGCAGGGGCGGCGCAGCTTCCCGTACACCCTGGCCCGCCGGCTGCCGGCGGCGGCCGGCCTGGAGCGGCTGACCTTCGCGCTGCACGCCTTCGCCTTCCCGATCTTCACCTTCGCGGTGATCGCCGGGGCGATCTGGGCCGAGGCGGCCTGGGGTCGCGCCTGGGGCTGGGACCCGAAGGAGACCTGGGCGTTCATTTCCTGGGTGGTGTACGCCGGCTACCTGCACGCCCGGGCCACCCCGAGCATCAAGCGGAACGTGGCCACCTGGATCGCCGTGGTGGGCTTCCTGACCGTGCTGATGAACCTGTTCGGGGTCAACTTCTTCTTCACCGGCCTGCACTCGTACGCCGGTGTCAACTGACCCGTCCGGGCGGCTCCCGGGGATGGTGGCGGGTCAGCGGGCCGGCCGCCGGCCGCTGAGCACGCCGTCGACCCGCAAGGTGATCTGGTAGGCCACCTCGGGCAGGTCGGCCAGGTCGAGCCGGTCGGCCCGCAGCGCGAACTGGGCGTGCAGCTCGCGGGCCACCGCGTCCCGGATCTCCGCCTGGAGTGGCGTCAGCCCGTCCGGGTCCCCCACCACGTACGCGTCGTCCATCCGCCCATCGTGGCGGGTTCCCGGCGTGGCTGTCAGTGACGCAGATCGTAGAACCACCCCGCTGAGAGCTGTGGGTCCGGGCACCGCGGCCGAACCGCTCGGACGGTCGCCGAACCGCCGAGGAAGATGGGTGGTCAGGCGCCGAACCAGCCGGGGACGTCGAGGCGGAAGACGTCGGCGGGGACCATCCGGCGCAGGTCGTCCTCGATGGCCGCGACCCGGTCGGCGCCGAGGGTGGCCGCCCAGCGGTCCCGGAGTTGGTCGAAGACGATCGCCGAGCGGTGCAGGCCGTCGTACCCCTTGGCCGTCATCCGGACCAGCTTGCGGCGGGCGTCGGCGGGGTCGTCGACGCGTTCCAGGTAGCCCAGCGCGACCAGCCGGTCGACCGTCTTGCCCGCCGCCTGCTTGGAGACGCCGAGGCGCTGGCCGAGGTCGGAGGCGGTGGTGCCGCCCGTGCCGACGGCCTGGAGCACGAAGCCGTGGGCCGGGCGCAGCTCGGTATGCCCCTGCCGGGCCAGTTCGGCGTGCAGGTCGTCGATGAGCGTCCGGAAGCCGGCCAGCAGCAGCAGGGGCAGCGCGAAGCCGGGGCGGTCAGGCGTTGCCATGTTCGACAACCTCGTTTACTATTTGGTCAACCACGTTGTCCATCTTACCTGAGGGGTACCCGTCATGTCCCGACCTGTCTTCACCGCACACACCACCGGCAGCGCCCCCGCCGCCGCCCGGCCGGTCATGACCGCCGTCGAGCGCAAGCAGGGGCACCTGCCCACCGCCGTCGGCCTGATGGCCGAGTCGCCCGAGCTGCTCAAGGGGTTCCTCGGCGCGGTCGCCGTCTTCGACGCCACCGACCTCGACCCGACCGCCCGCGAGGTGGTCGTGCTGACCGTCGCCACCCGCCACGAGTGCCACCTCTGCGTGGCCCTGCACAGCGCGGCGCTCACCCGGGACGGCGCGGCACCCGAGCTGATCGCGGCGCTGCGCGCCGGCACGGCGCTGCCCGACCCCCGCCTGGAGGCGCTGCGCAGGTTCACCGTCGCCGTGCTCGACCACCGGGGCGCCGTCCCCGACGACCAGCTCGACGCCTTCCTCGCCGCCGGCTGGCAGCCCCGGCACGCCCTGGACGTGGTGCTCGGCGTCGGCGCGTACACCATCTCCACCTTCGCCAACCGGCTCACCGGCGCCCCGGTCGACCCGCCGCTGGCCGCGTACGCCTGGACGCCCGGCCGCTGACCGGGCGCGCGCCACGGTCGGCCGGGCCGGCCGCCGGTCAGGCCTCGGCGGCGACCCGGTCGAGCCACTCGCCCAGCAGGGCGCCGAAGAGCGCCGGCTGCTCGATCTGCAGGTTGTGGCCGGCCACGTCGAGCACCGCGAACGACGCCCGCGGATAGTGCGGCAGCAAGTCGAACTGTTCGAGGTAGCCGGTGGCGTGGTCCTGCCGCCCGGTGAGGATCAGGGTCGGACGGGGGAACGGCGCGCCCCCCTCGGGATCCTCGCTGAGCGTCCAGCGTTGCCGGATGCGCGCCATCGACTCGGTGTCGGCGGCGTCGAGGCCGGCGAGCACCTCCTCGCGGAACCGGCGCAGCGTCTCCGGGGTCTGCACCACCGCCATGTCCGCGAACTCCTCGGCGGTCCGGGCGTCGACGGAGGCGAGCAGCTCCGGGTCGGGGCGGAGCACCTGCCGCTCCGGCACCCGCCGGTCCGCCGGCTCCAACGCGGTGCCGGCGGGGCAGACCAGCGCCAACCCGAGGACCTGCTCGGGCCGGGACCGGACCAGGGCGCGGGCCAGATAGCCGCCGTACGACTGGCCGACGAGCAGGAACGGCTGGTCGCCGAGGCTGTCGTCGACGAAGTCCAGCACCGCGTCGAGCAGGTCGTCGGAGCTGGCGATCGACGGCGGGGCCGGGGTGGCCCCCATGGCCGGCAGATCGGGGTAGAGCCGCCGGTAGCCGGGACGGGTGGCGAAGACCGGCTCCAGGCAGCCGAGCATCAGGCGGTGGTCCGGCGTCCAGCCGTGCAGCGCGAGCACGGGCGTGCCGGCGCCCCGCTCGACGACGTTCAAGGCTACGGAGGTGCGGCGCGGCATCAGGATTCCTTCTCGTCTGCGGCGATGGCTCCCGCATGGTGCCGACGCCCCCCGACAGATCCGGTCCGCTCGCCGCCCGGTGTGACGCGGGGCACACGACGCCGGGCCGGCGACCCGGCTGGGGCGGTGCCGGGGGCGGTGCGGGAGACTTGCAGGCATGGCGGCTCGTGGCTTCCCGTACCCCGATCTCAAGGACTTCCTCGCGGCCCTGGAACGCGCGGGCGAACTGCGGCGGGTGAGTGTCCCGGTGGACCCGACGCTGGAGATCAGCGAGGTGGTCACCCGGACCGTCCGCGCCGGCGGCCCGGCGCTGCTCTTCGAGCGGCCCACCCGGGGTGAGATGCCGGTGGCGATCAACCTGTTCGGCACCGAGAAGCGGATGGCCATGGCGCTCGGCGTCGAGACGCTCGACGAGATCGGCGAGCGGATCGGCGGGATGATCAAGCCGGAGCTGCCGGTCGGCTGGTCCGGCATCCGCGAGGGCCTCGGCAAGGTCATGCAGCTCACCTCGCTGCCGCCGCGCAAGGTGAAGACCGCGCCCTGCCAGCAGGTGGTCTACCGTGGCGACGACGTCGACCTGAACCGGCTGCCCGGCCTCCAGGTCTGGCCCGGCGACGGCGGGATCTTCCACAACTTCGGGCTGACCCACACCAAGCACCCGGAGACCGGCAAGCGCAACCTCGGCCTCTACCGGCTCCAGCAGCACAGCCGGAACACGCTGGGCATGCACTGGCAGATCCACAAGGACTCCACCGCCCACCACGCGGTCGCCGAGCGACTCGGCCAGCGGCTGCCGGTCGCCATCGCCATCGGCTGCGACCCGGTCGTCTCGTACGCGGCCACCGCGCCGCTCCCCGGCGACATCGACGAGTACCTGTTCGCCGGGTTCCTGCGCGGCGAGCGGGTGGAGATGGTCGACTGCCTGACCGTGCCGTTGCAGGTCCCCGCGCACGCCCAGATCGTGCTGGAGGGCTACCTGGAGCCCGGCGAGCGGCTGCCCGAGGGGCCGTTCGGCGACCACACCGGCTTCTACACCCCGGTCGAGCCGTTCCCGGTGCTGCACGTCGAGACGATGACCATGCAGCGCGACCCGGTCTACCACTCGATCATCACGTCGAAGCCGCCGCAGGAGGACCACGGCCTCGGCAAGGCCACCGAGCGGATCTTCCTGCCGCTGCTGAAGATGATGATCCCGGACATCGTCGACTACGACCTGCCGGCCGCCGGGGTCTTCCACAACTGCGCCATCGTCTCCATCCGCAAGCGCTACCCGAAGCACGCCCAGAAGGTGATGAACGCGATCTGGGGCGCGCACCTGATGTCGCTGACCAAGCTGATCGTGATCGTCGACGAGGACTGCGACGTGCACGACTACAACGAGGTCGCCTTCCGCGCCTTCGGCAACGTCGACTACGCCCGCGACCTGCTGATCACCGAAGGCCCGGTCGACCACCTGGACCACTCGTCGTACCAGCAGTTCTGGGGCGGCAAAGCGGGCATCGACGCGACCCGCAAGCTGCCGACCGAGGGCTACACCCGGGGCTGGCCGGAAGAGATGACCATGGCGCCCGAGGTGGCGTCCCTGGTCGACAAGCGCTGGAAGGAGTACGGGATCTGATGACCACCGTGCTGGAGCCCGTCGAACGCCCGAACCGGGTCAGGTCCTTCCTCAAGCTGGTCACGATCGAGCACTCGGTCTTCGCGCTGCCGTTCGCGTACCTGTCGGCGCTGACCGCCATGCAGCTCAACGGCGGGCGGGTCCGCTGGCTCGACCTGCTGCTGATCACCGTGGCGATGGTCGGGGCGCGGACGTTCGCGATGGCCGCCAACCGGATCCTCGACCGGCGGATCGACGCGCGGAACCCGCGTACCGCCAACCGGGAGCTGGTCACCGGCGCGGTGAGCGTGCGGACGGCGTGGACCGGCGCGGTGCTGGCGCTGGTGGTGTTCCTCGTCGCCGCCGCCCTGCTCAACCCGCTCTGCCTGGCGCTCGCCCCGCTCGCCGTGGTGCCGCTGGTCGTCTACCCGTACGGCAAGCGGTTCACCAACTGGCCGCACGCCATCCTGGCGATCGCCCAGGCGGTCGGCCCGGTCGGCGCCTGGCTGGCGGTGACCGGCACGCTCGCCGGCTCCGGACCGGCCTGGCTGCTCGGCGCGGCCGTGGGCCTCTGGATCGGCGGCTTCGACCTGATCTACGCCTGCCAGGACTCCGAGATCGACCAGGAGATCGGGGTGCACAGCGTCCCGGCCCGCTACGGCCGCCGGTTCGCGCTGCACGCCTCGACCGTCGCGCACGTGGTGACGTTCGCGCTGTTCATCGGGTTCGGCGCGCTGGTCGGCTTCGGCTGGCTCTGGTGGATCGGGCTGGCGCTCACCGCCGTCGCCTTCGGCTACCAGCACCTGGTGGTCAGCCCCACCGACCTCAGCAAGGTCAACCGGGCGTTCTTCACCGCCAACGGCTTCGTCGGCATCGCGCTCTTCGTCTTCGCCCTGCTCGACCTGGTGATCCGCCTCGGCCTGCGCGGCTGAGCCGGAAATCAGCCGGCCCGCGCCGCTGAGCCGGGAACCGGCCGGCCGGAGCGGCTGAGCCGGGAATCGGCCGGCCGGCGGGCGCCACGGCCGCGGCCGGGCCCGGGTCAGGGCGTGGCGGTGGCCGGGTAGCGGGCGCTCTCCAGGGTCCAGTCGACGGTGCCCCGCACCGCGTTGGCCAGCCCGTCGAGGTGGGCGGTGACCGACTCGTCCAGCGCCGGCCCGAACGACGGCACGGCGGCGCGCAGCGCGACGAACCGGGCCATCTCCGCCCGCCACCGCGCCGCCACCAGCTCCACCGCGGTGTCCACCGGCACACCCCGCTCGGCGGCCACCGCCAGCACCAGGTTGTGGCCCCCGGCCGTGGCCCGGTCACGGTCCAGCGAGGCGATGTCGTTGAACCAGGACAGCAGGTCGTTGGCGAGGCCGGCGAGCCGGCGCAGCGCGGGATGGAAGTAGACCGGGTCGGGCAGCGGACGCCGGGTGGCGAACTCGATCAGCGGGAACGAGACGTACGCCGCCGAGGTGGTCCGGCGCAGCTCCACGTACTCGGCCACCCCCGGAGGGCGGCCGGCGGCGCGGGCGACCGCCTCCCGCCACACGCCGTCCAGGTGATCGGCGACCGCGTCGGCGAAGCGCAGCCGCCAGCGGGCCGGCATCCGCTGCCGGGGCTCCCGCCAGGCCTGCACCAGCAACCGGCGCAGCGGACCGGAAAAGCCGGGATGGCGGGTCCGCGGCCCCTCCCGGAGCAGGGCCAGCGTGCCGTCCCGCAACGCCCGGATGCCCGCCGGATCCGGCCGGCCCGGGCCGTCGAAGGCGTCGTCGACCAGGAAGAACCAGGTGAACAGGGCGGTCAGCACGCGCAGGTCGGGCTCGTCGGCGTCCGGGTAGAGCCGGCCGGCGTACCGGGCGAAGCCGGCCCGGGACAGCCGCCGCCGGGCCGCCGCGTCCAGCGGCAGCCCGAGCCGGTCGAGCTGATCGAGCAGCCAGTCCTGCACCGGATCGGCGTACGGGGAGAGCCGGGGCGCGATCGGGCAGTCCGCCCGCAGCGACCGGAGCACCGCCTCCGCCATCACCGATCCCTTCCGTACGCAGTGGGTCGACGGAAGCATGGCAGGTCGCCGGGGCGCCCGCCGCCCCGCCGGACAATCGACACGGGTCGCACGGCGCGCCGGACGGTCCCGCCGTTCCGGGGGTGGCCGCCCGGCCCGCAGCGGGACCAGGCAGGCTGGACGGCATGCGCGAACCATGGGTGGTGGGCGTCTCCGGGGCCTCCGGCACGCCGTACGCGGCCGCCGTCATCCGGGGCCTGCTCGACGCCGGCGCAGCGGTGGATCTCGTCGTCTCCCGGGCGGCCCGGCTGACCATCCTCGACGAGACCGGCCGCCCGTTCCGGGACGGGCGCTGGGTCGAGGACCTGGCAGCCTGGCTGGGCCGCGACCTCACCGGCGCCGACCTGCGGCACTGGCCGGCCGGCGACCTGGCCGCCGGCCCCAGCAGCGGCTCCTACCGGGCACGCGGGATGGCCGTCGTCCCGGCCAGCACGGCCGCCTGCGCCGGCATCGCGATCGGGCTCTCCAAGGACCTGTTGCAGCGCGCCGCCGAGGTGAACCTCAAGGAGCGGCGGCCGGTGGTGATCGTGCCCCGGGAAACCCCGGTCACCCGCAGCCACCTGGAGCACCTCATCGCCCTGCACGACGCCGGCGCCGTCGTGCTGCCGGCCAGCCCGGGCTTCTACGGCGCCGGAGCGGCGGCCTCCGCCCAGCAGTTGGTCGACTTCGTCGCCGGCAAGGTGCTCGATGCGCTCGGCGTACCGCACACCCTGTTCCGGCGCTGGTCGGGTGAGCTGGCGGCGGGCCGGCGGGATGCCGAGCAGAGCTGACGGCCGGGCCGTCCCGATGGTGACCGACCGGGGCGCGGGGCCGCCCTCCGGTCGGCCCCGCGCCCCGGTCGCCGTCGCGTCAGTACATGCCGGCGTTCGCCGGACCGGACCCGGTCGAAGCGGTCGGGCCCATGTTGCGCGACTTGCCCATGTCCTCCGCCTCGTCCAGCATGCCCTCCCCCTCAAGCAGGGCTCGCACCTCGGATTCCCGAAACCGGCGATGCCCGCCTGGAGTCCGGATGCTGCCTATCCGGCCGGCCGCTGCCCATCTGGTCACGGTCTTCGGGTCAACCCGAAACAGCGCGGCGACCTCACCCGGTGTCAGCAGGCGATCTCCAGTGTCCACAGCCCCCTCCTCGCGTCGACGAAGCCCCCGGCTGAACACACTGCCCCCGGCCGGTGCGAGCCCAGAGCCGTCATGAGGGACGTATGGCAATTACAGCACCAGCGACCTGGCGTGTCCGCCAAACGCGAAAAACGCACGGACTGAGAAGTTAGTAAATGGTACCGGCGTAGAACCCCCATGACGGACCGTTTGTGAATGGCAACGTGACGTCATGTTCAACCGGTACCGACCGTCTCACGTTACGGCCGAACGGATAAGGTCACTCTCCGTGGATGCGATCGACCTGAGTCTCGTGGAGCTGCTGCGCGGCAACGCCCGCCTGTCGTACGCCGAGCTGGCCCGCCAGGTGGGGCTCTCCGCCCCGGCCGTGCACGAGCGGGTCGGCAAGCTGGAGTCCAGCGGCGTGATCCGGGCCTACCGGGCCGAGGTCGAGCCGGAGGCGATCGGGCTGGCGGTGACCGCGCTGATCGGCATCGTGGAGGACTCGACCGCCGACACCGACGACGTGCTGGAGGCGTTCCGGCAGATGCCGGAGATCGAGTCCTGCTACTTCATGGCCGGGGTGGAGTCCTTCCTGCTGAAGGCCCGGGTGGGCACCATCGCCGAGCTGGAGCAGCTGATCGTCCGGCTGAACCGGACCGCCGGGGTCGCCTCGACCCGCACCGGCATCGCGCTGTCGACGAAGTGGGAGAACCGCCCCCAGCCGCTCGAGCCGGCCACCTCCTGACCGCGCCCGCCCGGCGGCAGCTCTGGTCCCGGCCGGCCCGGGGCGTTACCGTGCGCCGATGACGACACGAGGGCGGGGCGCGGCCGTGGTGACCGGGGCGGCCGGCGGCCTGGGCCGGGCCATCGCCGCCGCCCTGCACGCCGACGGCTGGCCGGTGCTGCTCACCGACGTGGACGCCGCCGGGGCGGCCGCCGCCGCCGCGCCGCTCGGCGGCTGGTCCCGCGCCCTCGACGTACGCGACGAGGCGGCCTGCGCCGACGTGGCGGCCGAGGCGGCCGGCCGGACGCCCGGCGGACTCGGGCTCTGGGTGAACAACGCCGGCATCCTGGCCACCGGCCCGTCCTGGACGCACGACGCGGCGACCCGGCGCCGGCTGGTCGAGGTGAACGCGCTCGGCGCGATGACCGGCACCCTCGCGGCCCTCGCCGTGCTGCGCGAGCAGGGCCACGGGCACGTGCTCAACGTCGTGTCGCTGGCCGGGCTGATCGCCGCCCCCGGCGAGACCGTCTACGCGGCCAGCAAGCACGCCCTGCTCGCGTTCAGCCTCGGCACCCTCAACGACCTGCGGATGGCCGGCCTCCGGGACGTACACGTGTCGTGCCTGTGCCCGGACGGGATCTGGACGCCGATGCTGCACGACAAGCTCGACGACCCGGGGGCGCTGGCCTCCTTCACCGGGACGCTGCTCACGCCCGAGCGGGTCGCCGCGCGGGCCGTGCGGCTGGCCCGCCGGCCGCGCCCGGTGGTGAGCCTGCCGCGCTGGCGCGGCGCCCAGGTCCGCCTCCTCGACACGTTCCCCCGGCTCGCCCTGGCGCTGACCCCGGTGGTCCGGGCGGCCGGCCGGGCGGGCCAGCGCAGGCAGGCCCGCCGGGTCCGCCCGGAGGCGAGCTGACCTCGCTTGTTAGGTTGCCGACGTGACTCATCTCGACCGGTGCGACGAGGCCAGCCGGACCTGGGTGACCGAGGCGATCGCGGCCGTGGAGGCCGACGCGAACCGCTCGGCCGACACCCACCTGCTGCCCTTCCCGCTGCCCCGGGAGTGGGGCATCGACCTCTATCTCAAGGACGAGTCGGTGCACCCGACCGGCTCGCTCAAGCACCGGCTGGCCCGCTCGCTCTTCCTCTACGGGCTCTGCAACGGCTGGATCGGCCCGGAGACCACCGTCGTCGAGGCCTCCTCGGGCTCGACCGCGGTCTCCGAGGCGTACTTCGCCCGGATGCTCGGGCTGCCGTTCATCGCGGTGATGCCGGCCTCCACCTCGCCGGAGAAGATCGCCCAGATCGAGTTCCAGGGCGGACGCTGCCACCTCGTCGAGGACCCGGCCAAGGTGGTGATCGAGGCGCGCTGGCTCGCCGAGGACACCGGCGGGCACTACATGGACCAGTTCACCTACGCCGAGCGGGCCACCGACTGGCGGGGAAACAACAACATCGCCGAGTCGATCTACGCGCAGCTCGCGCTGGAACGGCACCCCGTGCCGGCGTGGATCGTGGTGGGCGCCGGCACCGGCGGCACCAGCGCCACCATCGGCCGCTACACCCGCTACCGCCGGCTGCCCACGAAGCTCTGCGTGGTCGACCCGGAGAACTCCGCCTTCTACCCGGCCTGGCAGGCCGCCGACTGGTCGGTACGCACCGAGCGGGGCTCCCGGATCGAGGGCATCGGCCGGCCCTGCGTCGAGGCGTCCTTCCTGCCCTCCGTGGTCGACCGAATGGTCCAGGTCCCGGACGCCGCGTCGCTGGCCGCCATGCGCGCCGGTTCCGCCGTGCTGGGCCGCCGGGTCGGCGGCTCCACCGGCACCAACCTGTGGGGGGCGTTCGGGCTGATCGCCGGGATGCTCGCCGCCGGCCGGACCGGCTCGGTGGTCACCCTGATCTGCGACCCCGGGGACCGCTACGCGCACACCTACTACGACGACGAGTGGGTCTCCCGGCAGGGCCTCGACCTCGCCCCGCACCTCGCCACCATCGACCGGTTCCTGACCACCGGCGCCTGGCCGGCCTGAGTCAGCGCGGGTCGATCCGCTCGGCCAGCCCCGGATAACGCACCACGAAGCCGGCCGGGTCCAGGTCCAGGTCGGCGGTGAACCCGTCACCGGCGTACCGGACCCGGGCGGGCCCGAGCGACGTGTACACCTGCTCGGCGGGGACTACCAGCAGGCTCGGCACCAGCACCCACGCCACGGTCACCGACCGGGCCAGGTCCGCCGGGGCCCGGCCCAGCCCGAGCCGGCGGACCGGGAGCGTGTTCGTCAGCGGCGAGCCGCCGAGGTCGACGTCGAGCGCCGCGGCCAGCCGGTCCGGATCGTCCGTGCCGGGCAGCCCGGCCGCCGGGTGCCCGGCGGCGCCGAGGGCGGCGTCCAGGTCGCCCTCCTCGCCGGTCCGCACCCGCCAACCGTCCGCGCCCCGCTCCAGGCGTACGCTCCGCGACCAGCCGGCCCCCTCGGTCTCCACCTCGAGCCGGTTGGTCGACCAGTCCGCGCCCACGGTCAGCCGGTAGCGGCAGGTGTAGGGGATCGGGTCCACGGCCACCTGCACGCCCTGCGCGCTGAGTCCCTGACGATCGTCGAGGACGACGTGTTCCGCGCCGGCGGTGTCGGTCCGGGCCCAGAAGAGCGACTTCGGCATGGTCGGCATGAACCGGACGTTACGCCAACCGGCCGGCACCGGCACGGGATGCGCGAACGCCGCCGGGCCGGGGCCGGGACGTTACGCCGACCGGCGGGCACCGGCACGGGATGCGCGAACGCCGCCGCCGAGCCGAGGCCCGGACGTTACGCCGGCCGGCGGGCACCGGCTCAGAATGCGCGGACGCCGCCGCCGGGCCGGGGCCCGACGGCGGCGTCCGTCCGTTGGTCAGTGCTCAGTGGGTGCGGGCCGGGGATCGCCCGCCGAAGCCGCGCCGGTCGTCCCGGCCGGAACCCTCCGCCCGGAAGCCGTCCCGCCGGTCCGCCGACCGGGCGTCCCCGCCCCGGTCAGCGAAGCGCCGGTCACCCCGGGCGTCCCGGTCGCCGTAGCGCCGCTCGCCCGGTCCCCGGTCGTCGTGGCGCCGCTCGCCCGCGGCGCGGTCGTCGTGCCGCCGCTCGCCCGGCGCGCGGTCGTCGTGCCGCCGCTCGGCGAAGCCGCGCCCGCCGGTGGGGCGGTCACCGAAGCGGCGCTCACCGGTCGGCCGGTCACCGAAGCGGCGGTCACTGGTGGGGCGGTCACTGGTGGGGCGGTCACCGAAGCGGCGGTCGCCGGTCGGCCGGTCGCCGGAGCGGCGCTCGCCGCGGTCCCGGTCGAACGTGCCCCGGTCGGGGTAGCGGCGCTCGCCCCGGTCGCGGTCGAAGGAACTGCGGTCCCGGTCGACGGGCCCCCGGTCGCGGTCGAAGGAGCTGCGGTCCCGATCGAAGGAGGTGCGGTCGCCGGGACGCCGGTCGCGGTCGACGGGGCCCCGGTCGGCGTAGCGGCGCTCGCCCCGGTCCCGGTCGAACGTGCCCCGCTCCCGGTCGCCCGAGGCGCGGTCGGCGTAGCGGCGCTCGCCCGGACCGTCGGCGCGGTCGCGGCGCGCCCCGTCCCGGTCGCCGTAGCGCCGATCCCGGTCGGCCGGATCCCGCCCCTCGAAGCGCCGCTCGCCGCGCCCGTCCCGGTCGCCGAAGCGGCGGGCACCGGACGGGCGGTCGCGGCGCGGCTCCGGCTCATTGCGGACCGGGACGCCGCTGGGCTCCCGGGCACCGGTCAGCTCGGTCAGCGCCGGGTCACCGGCGCGGACCCGGGTCTCGGCCGGCGCGACGCCCGCCTTCTCCAGCATCGACAGGGTGGTCCGGCGCTGCTTCGGCAGCACCAGGGTGGCCACCGCGCCGGACTCGCCGGCCCGGGCGGTCCGGCCCGCCCGGTGCAGGTAGTCCTTCGGGTCCTTCGGCGGGTCGATGTGCAGCACCAGCGTCACCCCGTCGACGTGGATGCCCCGGGCCGCCACGTCGGTGGCGACCAGCACGTTCGTCCGGCCCTCGCGGAACTCGGCCAGGGTCCGGGTCCGCATCCGCTGGGTCTTACCGCCGTGCAGGCCGCCGGCGCGTACGCCCACCGCGGCGAGCTGCTCGACCAGCCGGTCGACGCCGAGCTGCGTACGGGCGAAGAGCATGGTGCGGCCGTCCCGGGCCGCGATGGACGCGGCCACCGCGAACTTGTCGTGCGGCGGGATCAGCAGCAGGTGGTGGTCCATGGTGGACACGGCGGCGGTCGCCGGCGCGGTGGAGTGCGTGACCGGGTCGGTCATGAACCGCTTGACCAGCGAGTCGACGTCGTTGTCCAGGGTGGCCGAGAAGAGCAGCCGCTGGGCGTCCGCGGGCGTCTTCGCCAGCAGCTCGGTGACCTCCGGCAGGAAGCCCATGTCGGCCATCTGGTCGGCCTCGTCCAGCACGGTGACCTCGACGTCGTCGAGGCGGCAGACGCCGCGCTCGATGAGGTCGCCGAGCCGCCCCGGGGTGGCCACCACGATCTCCACACCCCGCCGGAGCGCGTCGATCTGCCGGTCGTACGGGACGCCGCCGACGGCGGTCTTGAGGAAGATGCCGACGGCCTTGCCGAGCGGCACCAGCGCGTCGTTGACCTGCATGGCCAGCTCGCGGGTGGGGACCAGGACGAGCGCCCGGGGGTGCAGCGGCCGGGCCCGGTTGCGCTCGGCGAGCCGGGCGATCACCGGCAGGCCGAAGGCCAGCGTCTTGCCCGAGCCGGTCTGACCCCGGCCGAGCACGTCGCGGCCGGCGAGGGCGTCCGGCAGGGTGGCCCGCTGGATCTCGAACGGGGTGGTGATGCCCTGCCGGGTCAGCGCGTCGACGAGCTGCCGGGGCAGGCCCAGCGCGGCGAAGTCGACCGGGTCGGTGGCCGGGAGCGCCGGCGTGGGGGTCTGGTCGGTGGACGGGGACGTGCCAGGGGCAGCGTAGGTGGTCAAGAAATGCCTTTCGAGCGGGGCGCATCTTCGCGATGGCCCGCCGCGGCTCCGTACGCCGCCGATTCGCCCGCAAGATCGCCCATGGGCGCGCGAACGGCGCGCCGGGTCCAGTGATCCCGACAAGTGTACGGCGGCTCGGCGAGCACGGCAGCGCGCCGCGAACCCGTAGTGGGCGGGCTCACCCCGGTTGTCGCCTATCCGCCGGTCAACCCGCGCAGCGCGTCGTTCGCCAGAAAGACCACCAGCAGGCTGATCGCGATCAGCAGGCACAGGGCCACGGCCAGCACGATCACCACCCGGGTGTTGCTGGACCGGGTCGCCGGGCCGTCCTCGGCCCAGCCCTGGGCCAGGATGTGGCCGGTCAGCGAGCCGGAATTCTCCACCGGGTTGCCCTGCGGGAAGGAGACCGTGGTGAAGCCGGGCCCCTCCGTCCCGCCGTAGCGGGTGCCGGCCAGGTCCGGCGCGGCCTGCTGCCCCGCCCGGTCCGCGGGTCGGCCGGCCGAATAGGCCCGGCCAGCCGCGGCGCCGGGCGCGCTGGGGTTGGTCGCCGGCGGCCAGGTCGGCAGCGCGGGAGCCGGTACGACGGGCAGCGCGGGGGCCGGTACGACGGGCGGCGCGGAAACCGGCCCGCCCGCCGGGCTGGCCATGGCGGGCGGAGGGGGGAACGGCGGGGCCGGCATCGGGCCGGGCGGTGCCGGGGGCGGGGGCATCGGCGGGGCCGGTGGTGGCACCGGCGGCCCGGGGATCGGCGGCACCGGTCCCGGCGGGGTCGGTGCGGGCGGCGGCGCGGGGGTGGGCGGAACCGGCGCGGGCGCGGGCGGCGGCGCCGGGCGCAGCGGTGGCTCCGGCTCCGTGGGCGACGGCGGGGTCGGACCCGGCGCGGGAGCCGGACCCGGCACCGGGGTCGGCGCCGGCTCGGGCTCCGGGCCCGGCGGCTCGGGCGGCTGGACCGGCTCCGGTGGCTGGGCCGGCTCGGGCGGTTCCGGGTTCACCGGGCCGGCGCGGTAGACGGTGGCGGCGGACGGGGCCACCCCGGCGGCGGCGATCTCGTCCGGGGAGACCCGGTTCAGGCCGGGCACGGCGGCGCTGGCCCGCGCCTGCCCCGCCTCGGGTCGCGGGTGGGGCAGCGCGGGCGACGGCATCCGGGCGGATCCGGTGACCCGCGGGGCGCGGGATGCGCCGGCCGGGTCGGCCGCCGGCGGGGTGGCGGCGTCCGCCGCCGCGGCCGGTGGCGGGGTGCGGGTGCCGGTCGAGCCGCCCTGTCCGGGCGACCGCTCGGCGGCGGCGAAGGCGGACCAGGTCGAGGGTGGCACGGTGGCGCCGGGCCGGCGCCGGTCCAGCGGAGCGGGCGGTTCCGCCGGGGCCGCCGGCCGCTTTTTGACCTCGCTGTCCTCGGCCGGGGCGTCCGCCGGCCGCGCCGGCGGGTCGGCCGTCCCGGCGGCCTCGACCGGCGCCGTCCCCGGCGTGGCGCGACCCTGGGCGCGGGCCGCGGTCTCGCGCGGCGCGCCGGACGTGGCGGCGACCTCCGCCGGGTCGCTGCTCGACGTGGCCTGATCCCGGGCGGGATCCGCCGCTGCGCTCGGCTCGTCGGCCTCGGCGGCGACCTCCGCCGGGTCGCTCGGCTCGTCGGCCTTGGCGGCGACCTCCGCCGCCCTGTTCGATTCGTCGGGCTTGGCGGCGGGGTCCGCCGGGTCGCTGCCCGGCGTTTCGTGATCCTGGGCGCGGTCCGCCGCCTCGCTCGCCGTGCCGGTCTCGGCGGCGGCTTCGGCCGGCTCGCTGCTCGGGGTGGCCCGATCCTGGGCGGGGTTCGCCGCCGCGCTCGGCGTGCCGGACTCGGCGGCGGGGTCGGCAGGAGTGGTGGCGTCGGCCGGGGCGTCCGGCCCGGCCGGGGTCGTCGCCCGGGCGTCCGGAGCGGCGGGTCGCGCATCGGGCTGGCTGCCGAACGGACCGACGGTGCCCGCTCGGTACGTGCCGGCGCTGGCCTGTCTCGGCACCGGGCGCTCCTCGTCGGGCGGTGCCAGGACGGCACCGGCGACGCTCACCCGGGCCCGGGCCACCACGGGTCTGGCCTGCGTGGCGCGGCCGTCACCGCCGGATGCCGCCGGCCGGTCGGCGGGGGCAGGCGCGGATCCGGGGTGGACCGTCTCCGCCGGAACCTCGCGCTCGCCCATGCTCGCCCCTTCACGCCCGCCCTCGCCCCGGACCGTGGCGCCGGCCGGGAGTGCCTGGAACTCACCGTGCCACATTCCGGCCCGGCAGCACAGTCGAGTGGACGGTTGGGTCAGCTCGCGCTGGCCGAGCTGCTCTCCGCCGCGCTGGTCGACGGGGCGGCGGTACTCGCCGACCCGGTCGGCTCGGTGCTCGTCTCGTCGGTCGGCGTCTCGGACGGCTCCGGCGTCGGCGAGGAGGTCGTCGGGTCCGGAAGCGGGACCGGCGGCCTGGTCGTCGGCCGGGTGGGCGGCGTCGGCGTCGTGGAGGGCGTCCCGGTGGGCTTCGGCGTGCCGGTCGGCTTCGGCGTGCTGGTCTGGGACGGCTTGGGCGTGGTGGTCTGGGTCGGCTTCGGCGTGGTCGGCGCCGGCGGGCGGGTTGCCGGGGCGGGCACCGCGCCGATCACCCGGGTGGCCGCGTAGAGGCTGCTCCAGCGGACCACGGAGATCTTGACGACGTCCCCGGTGCGCGGCGCCTCGACCATCTTGCCGTTGCCGATGTACATGGCGACGTGGTGGATGCTCGTCCAGCTGCTGCCCGAGGCGAAGAAGAGCAGGTCACCGGGGAGGAGCGCGTTCGGGCTCACGGTCCGGGACCGGGTGGCGTAGTACTGGTCGCGGGAGACCCGGGGCAGGCCCCGGTAGCCGGCCGCCTGATAGGAGGCGAGCACCAGGCCGGAGCAGTCGAACCGGTCCGGCCCCTCGGCCGCCCAGAGGTAGGGGTCGCCGAGTTGGGCGAGGGCGTAGCGGACCGCGGCCAGCGCCTTCGGGTCGGCGGCCAGGCCGCTGATGCTCTGGTTGGCGACGTACGAGCCGCCGATCTGCTGCTCGGCGGCGTCCCGGCGGCGCTCGAGGTCGAGCAGCAGTGCCGCGTTGTCGGTGCGCAGCTTGACCAGCGCGGCTTCCTGCCGGTGCAGGTCCGCCTCGACCCGGACGTACTCGGCGGCCTTGTCGGTGGCGCGCTGCTGGGCCGCGTCGTACGCCTGCTGGGCGATGTTCGCGGTGGCGGTGGCCCGGGCCACCTCGCCGGCGACCGCCGTGGTCGCCCCGTCCGCCTTGTCGCCCCGGCTGATCTGCTGGAGGACGGTGAGGTCGCGCAGGTCCGCGGCGAATTCGCCGGGCGGGACCGCGGCGGCGGCCTTGACCGCGTCGGCCGCGGCGTTCTTCGCCTTCTCCTGCGCCTGGGCGAGGGCGTCCTGGGCCTGCCGCAGGTTGGTGGTGGCGGTGGCGACCTGGGCCTGCGCCTCGTCGCGTTCGGCCTTGAGTCTGAGCAGGGTGTCGCCGAGTTGGGCGACCAGCGCGTCGGCCTGGTTGATCTGGGCGATCAGCGGACCGTCACCCGGGTTGGCGCCCACCGGCGTGGTGCCGGGCGCGCCGGGCAGGCCGGGCGGGACGCCGGGGAGCGCGGGGACCGAACCGGGCAGCCGCAGGCCGGCGACCGGGGGCCGGGCGCCGGTGGAGGGGATCTTGTCCGGCGTGGGGTCGGCCCAGGCCGGCGTGGCCATGGCGGCGGCCGCCACCATGCCGAGCAGGGCGGCCCAGAGCTTCGGCCGGAGCACCGGCGAGATCACCGGGCCCCCGCGTCGCTGTCGTCGGACCCGCTTGCTGTCGCCCATTCCGCTCCCCGTCCGGTCTGGTGCCTGCCGCGCTCGGTGTGCGCGGTGGACCGGGACGTTCTCGGTGTGTGTTCCGCCCCACCCTGTCTTACCTCACGGGGCGAGGGTTGTCGATGCGCGGAGGGTAACGAGCGGCTGAGAGTCCGGTGAAGTAGGTCGTCGGGGTCGACCGGGCCGCCGGTTCGTCGGAGCGCCGACGTAGGCTCGACCGGGACCGCAGGTGGAAGGGACGTGGCTTTCGATGGACGCCGGACTCAAGCGCGAGCTTGAAGCGAAGGTCTACGCGGGGGAGCGGCTGACCCGCGAGGACGGGGTCGCCCTCTACTCCAGCGACGACCTGGCCTGGCTCGGGCGGCTGGCCCATCACAAGCGCACCGAGCTGAACGGTGAACGGGTGATGTTCAACGTCAACCGGCACCTCAACCTGACGAACGTCTGCTCCGCCTCGTGCGCGTACTGCTCGTTCCAGCGCAAGCCGGGCGAGAAGGACGCCTACACGATGCGGATCGACGAGGCGGTCCGCAAGGCCAAGGAGATGGAGGACGAGCAGCTCACCGAGTTGCACATCGTCAACGGCCTGCACCCGACGCTGCCCTGGCGCTACTACCCGAAGGTGCTGCGCGAGCTGAAGGCGGCGCTGCCGAAGGTCAACCTGAAGGCGTTCACCGCCACCGAGGTGCAGTGGTTCGAGAAGATCAGCGGCCTCGGCGCGGACGAGATCCTCGACGAGCTGATGGACGCCGGTCTGGAGTCGCTCACCGGCGGCGGCGCGGAGATCTTCGACTGGGAGATCCGGCAGCACATCGTCGACCACGCCTGCCACTGGGAGGACTGGTCGCGGATCCACCGGCTGGCCCACGCCAAGGGCATGAAGACGCCGTCGACCATGCTCTACGGCCACATCGAGGAGCCCCGGCACCGGGTCGACCACGTGCTGCGGCTGCGCGAGCTGCAGGACGAGACGGGCGGGTTCCAGGTCTTCATTCCGCTGCGCTACCAGCACGACTTCGTCGACTCCGCGGACGGCAAGATCCGTAACCGGATCCAGGCCCGGACCACGATGGCCTCGCCGGCCGAGTCGCTGAAGACCTTCGCGGTCTCCCGGCTGCTCTTCGACAACGTCCCGCACGTGAAGTGCTTCTGGGTGATGCACGGCCTCTCGGTGGCTCAGCTCTCGCTGAACTTCGGCGTGGACGACCTGGACGGTTCGGTCGTGGAATACAAGATCACCCACGATGCCGACTCGTACGGCACGCCGAACACCATGCACCGGGACGACCTGCTGCACCTGATCTGGGACGCCGGCTTCCGCCCGGTCGAGCGGAACACCCGCTACGAGATCGTCCGCGAGTACGACGCGGCGCCGTCGCTGGCCGAGCGCCGGTCCGAGCCGCAGCAGGTCTGGGCCTGACCGCGCCCGATGAGCACCGACGAGCAGCCGCGCGGCTTTCCCCGGCGGGACGCCGAGGGACGCATCGCCACCCTCGGTGACCTGCTCGGGGTGAGCCTCGCCGGCCTGGTGATCGGGGTGGCGGCGCTGGTGCTCTTCGAGTGGGCGTTCGCCACCATGGGGGCCGGCGGGTTCGGGCGGACCAACGGCTGGCTGGCGGTGATCCTGCCGGTCTGGCTCTTCTGGGACGACTTCCGGGCCTGGGATTTCGGCGCCGCCCGGGTGCTCGCCGCGCTGGCCGGTGTCGTGCTCGGCGTCCTCGCCGGGCTGCTCGCGGCCGGGCTGGCCGCCGACCTGCCCCCGCTGCTGTCCGGCGCGCTGGCCGCGGCGGCGTTCACCGTGGTCTACGCGGTGGTCTGGTTTCCTGGGGTCCACTGGCTGGCTCGGCGTACGGGCTGAGCCGGCAACGGAGAACGGAGTACGCACGTGAGCGCGGCGGTCAAGTACACGCTGGGCCGGATCGGGCTGTTCGTCGGCGTGCTGGCGGCCCTGTGGCTCGTCGAGATGAACATGTTTCTGCGGCTGATGCTGGCGCTGGTCTTCTCGGCCGCGCTCTCGTTCTTCCTGCTGCGCGGCTGGCGGGACGAGATGGCCGGGGAGATGGCGGAGGCGTCGGAGCGGCGGCGGGCCGAGAAGGAACGGCTGCGCTCCGCACTGGCCGGCGAGGACCCGTCCACCGAGAACGAGACCGGCGACCGCCGGAGCTGATCCCGGCGATCCGTGCCGGAGCGGGGCAGCGTCGCGGGGCCTCCTCCCGCTAGGGTCGCTCCCCGTGATGGAGCGGATCAGTAGTTGGCGGATGAAGTTCTTCCTCTGGGTCGGGCTGCCGGTCATCGCGGTGATGGGGCTGGCCTTCGCCGCACCGGACGTGGGTCCGGCGTGGCGGGCGAAGTCCGGGGCCGGCACGCCCGGCACGTTCACCGCCGTGAACGAGGAGTGCAGCAGGCGGAGCTGCACCTGGCACGGCGACTTCGTCCCCGCCGACGGCGGTGCCGTCCGCAAGAACGTCATCCTCTATGACGATCCGGCCGGCCTGACCACGGGTGGCAGCGCGGCGGCCCACGACACCGGGGCCGGCAAGGGCGTCTTCTCGACCACGGGTGGCAGCACCTGGCTGCTGGTCACCGGCTTCACGGTGGGCGGCGCGCTCGCCGCGGTCGGCTGGGTGGTGGTGATCGTCCGGACGATCATGGGCCGTCGGCGTGCGGACGAGGAAGAGGCCGTCATCGACCGGCTCGCGCGGACGCCGGTGCAGAGCTGAGGCCCCGCGGGCCCGGCGGGATCCCCGAGGGGACCGCGCCGGGCCCGCGGCGTTCACCAGTTGGTGGAGCCCGGTACGACCGGCCAGGGCTTGTTCGTGGGCTTGATCAGGTACGCGATGCCGCCCGAGCCGCCGGCCACCGTGCCGTTGGCCCGGTAGCGCTTGGTCCGCAGCCAGATCTGCTCGAACTGGGACCGCTTGTAGACGTTGCGCACCACCTCGTCGGAGGAGGAGGCGGGGTCGTTGACGATCACGTCGCCCTCGGCGGTGAAGCCGACGATCACGAACAGGTGCCCGGAGGTGCCGTAGTTCGCCCCGTCCAGCTCGCTGGCGAGGAAGGACTGCGAGGTGACCACCGGGATGCCGGCCTTGATGAAGCGTTCCACCTCGTCCAGCGAGTGCATCCGGGTGACCCGCGCGTCCAGGCCCGGGAAGCTGGCCGCGTACGCGGTGTTGAACGGCCAGTTGCCGGCGCCCTCGTACTCGTAGTCGTAGGTCATCCGGGCGGCGTGGTCGACGGTCGGGTCGGCGTAGCTCGGGTCGACCCAGGCGATGTCCTCGGCGGAGGGCTTCCGGCCCCAGTACTCGACCACCATCTCCGTCGAGGTGGGCGAGCACCAGGCCTCGCCGCCGTTGTCGAACTCGGGGTACTCCCCGATGTGGATGTTCTGCGAGTAGCGCGGCACCGGCAGCTCGGTGCCCCAGGCGATGCCGCCCTTGCTCGGGGTGACGGTGAACCGGTCCGGCACGTTCGAGCTCATCGCGCCGAGCATCCAGACCCGCGGCGAGGCGGTCTGCCCCGGCGCCCGGTAGAGGGTCAGCCGCAGCTGGTACGACCGCAGCAGCACCCCGGCGTCGGCATCGTCGATGGAGAAGGTGTCGGTCCAGATGGTCGACCAGTCGTCGCCCTGCCCGTCAAGGGTGGCCCGCTTGATGTCCTGGTCGCCGGAGGCCCAGCGGCCCATCACGTACCAGTCGGTCTGCTCCCCGGTGTTGTAGGTGCCGAGCATTTCGACCTGGATCCAGGTGCCGGCCGGGGTCTCGGCGTTCCACGAGGCGACCAGTTCGGTGGCGTCGAAGCCGATCTGCCGTTCCGGCGAGGTCCAGGTGGCGTACTCCCAGGTGCGGGTGGCGCCGGTGTGCTCGTCGGTGAACGGGGTGGTGCCGGTCGGCTCGTCGATGGTGATGCCGGTGCGGTGCCCCGGGATGGCGTACGTGCCCTGGTGGGTGCCGTCGCGCCAGTCCGGGTACTTCGACCAGTCCTGGAAGGTGATCTGCTCGTCGTGCGCGGCGACGGGCAGGTTGTTGTCGGCGTGGGCCGGGGCCGTGACGCCGAGCAGGGTGAGCGCGGCGGCCCCGGCGAGGGCGACCGCCCGCAGCGCTGGTCTGACCATGTGAACTCCGCAGGGTGTGAAGGGATGGGTCACCAGTTGGTGGACCCGGCCACGGCGGGCCAGGCCACGGTCGTCGGCTTGATCAGGTAGACGACGCCACCGGAGCCGCTGCCGGTGCCGCCGTTGGCGGTGGTGCGCTTCGTGCGCTGCCAGATCTGCTCGAACTGGTCGCGGTGGTAGACGTGCCGGACGGCGGTGTCGCTGGGCGAGGCGGGGTCGTTGGCGATCACGTCGCCGGTGGCGGTGAAGCCGATCACCACCATCAGGTGCCCGGCGGTGCCGTAGCCGGCCCCGTCCAGCTCGCTGGCGAGGAAGGACACGCTGGTGACCACGGGGATGCCGGCGGCGATGAAGTGCTCCACCTCGTCCAGCGAGTGCAGCCGGGTCACCTTCGCCTCCAGCCCTGGGAAGCTGGCCGCGTACGCGGTGTTGAACGGCCAGTTGCCGGTGCCGTCGTACTGCCAGTCGTAGGCCATCCGGGCGGCGTGGTCGACGGTCGGGTCGGCGTAGCTCGGGTCCACCCAGGACGTGTCGGCCGCCGACGGCTTGCGCCCCCAGTACTCGACGACCATCTCCGTCGAGGTGGGCGAGCACCAGGCCTCGCCGCCGCCGCCGTACTCGGGGTACTGGCCGGCGTGGATGTTCTGGGAGTAGCGCGGCACGGCCAGCTCGGTGCCCCAGGCGATGTGCCCGGCGCTGGGTGCGACGGTGTACCGGTCCGGCACGGTGGAGCTCATCGCGCCGAGGGAGCGCAGCACGGGCGTGCCGGTGGATGCCGGGTCCCGGTAGAGGGTGGCCCGGAGCTGGTACGCCCGCAGCAGCACCCCGGCGGCCGGGTTGTTGATCGCGAGGGTGTCGGTCCACACGCTGGAGGTCTTGTCGCCCTGCTTGTCGACGCTGGTCCGCTTGATGTCGCCGTCGCCGGCGGCCCAGCGGCCCAGGACGTACCAGGGGGTCCGGGTGCCGGTGGTGTAGCTGCCCTGGACCTCGATCTGGAGCCAGGTGCCGGCGGGGGTGTCGGCGTTCCACGAGGCGACCAGTTCGGTGGCGCCGAAGCCGACCTCGGTGAGCGGCGAGGTCCAGGTCCCGTACGCCCAGGTGCGCCGGACGCCGGTGTGCGGGTCCCGGTACTGGACGGTGCCGACCGGGGTGGTCAGGGTGAGGCCGGTGCTGGTGCCGGTGGTGCCGGCGGCGGTCCCGGCCGACCAGCCCGTGCCGGACCAGCCCTGCCAGGTGATCTGTTCGTCGTGGGTGACGGTGGTGACCCCGTCGGCCGGCTTGCCGGCGGCGGCCGGTGCGGTGGTGCCGAGGAGGGCGAGCGCGGTGACGCCGGCGACGGCGATCGCGCGCAGGGATGTCCGGGCCATGGCGGCTCCCACAGGTGAGCGGCATCGTTGCCGTTCACTGTCGCTCCTGGAAGGAACTTTCGCCAGAGGTCAACGCATGGAAAATCTTTGCCGACGTGACGATCCGGTCGGGATGGACCAACACAGTGATGAATATTGATATGACCATGTGACTCCTGGTGAGGTGGGCGAAACGGGATCTCCCGTACCCCGAGGAGGTTGTCCATGGCCCTCCGCACGTCCCCGCTCCGCCGCCGGCTGGCCCTCGCCGCCGCCGTCGGCCTCACCCTCGTCACCGCCCTCGGCACGCCGGCCGCCGCCCGGCCCGCCCCGGACCGCTCCGACGCGCCGGCCGCCACCAGCTACCGGGTGCTCGGACCCCGCACGGTCGCCGACCGCAGCGCCGTCGCCCGGACCGGCGCGGCGATCGACTACTCCGAACACGGCGTGCTGCACGTCACGGCGACCAGCGCCGAGGCCGCCGCGATCACCCGGCTCGGCTTCCGGCTGGAGCGGGAGGCCACCCCGGCCGCGGCCCCCGGTGCCGTCGCGTACGCGTTCCCGCCCGCCGACTCCAACTACCACGACTACGCCGAGCTGACCGCGGTGGTGAACAAGGTCGTCGCCGACCACCCGAGCATCGCCCGCAAGCTCAGCATCGGCACGTCCTACCAGGGCCGGGACCTGATGGCCGTGAAGATCTCCGACAACGTCGGCACCGACGAGAACGAGCCGGAGATCCTCTTCAACGCCCAGCAGCACGCCCGCGAGCACCTGACCGTCGAGATGGCCATCTACCTGCTCAATCTCTTCACCGACAGCTACGGCACCGACTCCCGGATCACCAACATCGTCAACTCCCGGGAGATCTGGATCGTGCCCACCGTCAACCCCGACGGCAGCGAGTACGACATCGCCACCGGCTCCTACCGGTCCTGGCGCAAGAACCGGCAGCCGAACAGCGGCTCCACCGCCGTCGGCACCGACCTGAACCGCAACTGGGGCTACCAGTGGGGCTGCTGCGGCGGCTCGTCCACCTCGAAGTCGTCGGAGACCTACCGGGGCCCGTCCGCCTTCTCCGCCCCCGAGACGGCGGCGCTGCGCAACTTCGTCAACAGCCGGGTGGTCGGCGGGGTGCAGCAGCTCAAAGCCAACATCGACTTCCACACCTACTCGCAGCTGGTGCTCTGGCCGTACGGCTACACGTACAGCAACACCGCCACCGGGATGACCACCGACCAGTACAACACCTTCGCCACCCTGGGCCGGCAGATGGCGTCCAGCAACGGCTACACGCCCGAGCAGTCCAGCGACCTCTACATCGCCGACGGCACCAGCATCGACTGGATGTGGGGCACCCACAAGATCTGGGCCTACACCTTCGAGATGTACCCCGGGTCGTCCTCCGGCGGCGGCTTCTACCCGCCCGACGAGGTGATCCCCACCCAGACCTCCCGCAACAAGGAGGCCGTCCTGCTGCTGTCCGAGTACGCCGACTGCCCGTACCGGGTGATCGGCAAGCAGAGCACGTACTGCTGACCCGCCGCACCGTGGGGGCCCCGGTCCCACCCCCTGCCGGGGCCCCCACCACCCCGCCCGTCCGGGCGATCTCCGCCGGACGTGCGCTACGGTGACACCGACCAGTCCGCAGCGAAGCCGGTGAGAAACCGGCGCTGTCCCGCAACTGTGATGCCCCGCACGCGGCGCCGGCCCGAGGCCGGCGCCGAACCGCGTGGGGATGAGCCAGGTCGCCTGCGGCAGGTCGCGATACGCGCTCTCGAGGAAGGGCGCCTCGCGGACGGGCGCACCCAGGGCGCTCCTGTCGGCGAAGCACCACGCTCCTCGACCGACAGGAGGACCGATGTCCAGACGTACCCCCCGGCTCTTCGCCGCCGCGCTCGCGGCCGGCGCGCTGCTCCTCGGCGGCTGCGCCGAGAAGACCTCGACCGACACCCCCGCCGCCGGCGGCTCGGCGGCCGCCGCCTTCCCGGTCACCGTCGGCAAGGTGACCCTGGAGAAGCGGCCCGAGAAGATCGTCTCGCTGTCGCCCACCGCGACCGAGATGCTCTTCGCCATCGGCGCCGGCAAGCAGGTCACCGCCGTGGACGACCAGTCGAACTACCCGCCCGAGGCGCCCAAGACCGACCTCTCCGGCTACCAGCCGAACGCGGAGGCGATCGCCGGCCGCAACCCCGACCTGGTGGTGCTCGCCAACGACACCAACAAGATCGTCGACCAGCTCACCACGCTGAAGATCCCGGTGCTGCTCAGCCCGGCCGCGACCACCCTGGACGACACCTACCAGGAGCTCATCGACCTGGGGAAGCTCACCGGCCACCAGACCGAGGCGGACGCCCTCACCACCAAGATGAAGGACGACATCGCGTCCCTCACCAAGGACCTGCCGAAGCGGACCACGAAGCTCACCTACTACCACGAGCTGGGCCCGGAGCTGTACAGCGTCACCAGCAAGACCTTCCTCGGCTCGATCTACGCCCTCGCCGGCCTGGAGAACATCGCCGACCCGGCGGACGCCGACGGCAAGCAGGGCGGCTACCCGCAGCTCTCCCAGGAGGTCATCGTCAAGGCGAACCCCGACTTCGTCTTCCTGGCCGACACCAAGTGCTGCAAGCAGAACCCGGACACCGTCAAGGCCCGCAGCGGCTGGGCCGGCATCACGGCGGTCAAGAACAACCAGGTCGTCGCCCTCGACGACGACATCGCCTCGCGCTGGGGGCCGCGCGTGGTCGACCTGGTCCGGGCGATCGTGGCCGCCACCGCCAAGGTCCCGGCCTGACGGTGACCGTGCGACCAGCGGAACCCGCCGACCGGCCGGCCGGGGCGCCCGACGCGTCCCGACCGCCCGGCCCGCGGCCGGGCCGGGCCGCTCCCGACCCCGGCCGCGGCACCCGGCCCACGGCCGGCACCGGTACGCCGGCCCGGCCGGCCCGGCTGCGCAAGCGTTGGCTGGCCGCCGCGCTCGCCGCCGTGCTGGTCGCCCTGGTCGCCGGGGTGTCCCTCGGCCCGGTCAGCCTGCCGCCCGGCAGCGTCGCGGCCGAACTGCTCAACCTGCTGCCCGGGGTGCACCTGGAGAGCGGGCTCACCGAGCGGGAGGTCGCCATCGTCACCGAGCTGCGCCTGCCCCGGGTCGTGCTCGGCCTGCTCGTCGGCGGGCTGCTCGCCCTGGCCGGCGGCTGCTACCAGGGGGTCTTCCGCAACCCGCTGGCCGACCCGTACCTGCTCGGGGTGGCGGCCGGCGCCGGGCTCGCGGTGACCGCGGTCATCGCGCTGGGCGCCGGCGCCGGCGGGGCGATCACCGGGCTGCCGGTCACCATCCCGCTCGCCGCGTTCGTCGGGTCGCTCGCCGCGGTCGCCATGACCTACGGGCTCGGCGCGGCGGGCGGCCGGAGCCGGTCACCGGCCACGCTGATCCTCGCCGGGGTGGCGGTCTCCGCGTTCTTCTCCGCCGGGCAGACGTACCTGCTGCAACGCCACTCCGACAGCATCCAGCAGGTCTACTCCTGGCTGCTCGGCCGGCTGGCCACCGCCGGCTGGCACGACGTCCTGCTGGTCCTGCCCTACTTCGTGCTCACCGCCGTGGTGGTGCTGCTGCACCGCCGCGAACTGGACGTGCTCTCGGTCGGCGACGACGAGGCGACCAGCCTCGGGCTGCACCCGCAGCGCTCCCGCTACCTGCTGATCGCCGCCGCCTCGCTCGGCACCGCCGCCGCGGTCTCCGCCTCCGGCCTGATCGGCTTCGTCGGCATCATCGTGCCGCACACCGTCCGGCTGCTCGCCGGGGCCAGCTACCGGGTGATCCTGCCGCTGTCGATGCTCTTCGGCGGCGCGTTCCTGGCGCTGACCGACGTGGTGGCCCGGACCGCGGCGGCGCCGGCGGAGATCCCGATCGGCGTGGTCACCGCGCTGCTCGGCGGGCCGTTCTTCGTCCTGGTCCTGCGCACCGCGCGGCGGGTGTTCACGTGAGCCCGGCCGCCGTCGAGATCCGCGACCTGCGGGTCGCGCTGGGCGGGGCGCCCATCCTGGCCGGCGTCGACCTGACCGTCGCGGTGGGCGAGTGGGTCACCGTGATCGGCCCGAACGGCGCCGGCAAGTCGACCCTGCTGCGCGCCGTCGGCGGCCTGCTGCCCGCGCCGGGCGCGGTCTCCCTCTTCGGTACGCCGATCGACTCCTTCCGCCGCCGGGACCGGGCCCGGGTGGTGGCCACCGTGGCGCAGTCCCCGGTGGTGCCGGCCGGCATGTCGGTCTTCGACTACGTGCTGCTGGGGCGGACCCCGTACATCCCGGCGCTGGGCCGGGAGTCCGCCGCCGACCTGGCCGCCGTGCGCGAGGTCGTCGACCGGCTCGACCTCGGCGCGTTCGCCCACCGTGAGCTGGCCACCCTCTCCGGCGGCGAGCGGCAGCGGGTCTTCCTGGCCCGGGCGCTGGCCCAGGGGGCCACCCTGCTGCTGCTCGACGAGCCGACCAGCGCGCTGGACATCGGGCACCAGCAGGAGGTGCTGGAGCTGGTCGACCAGCTCCGCCGCGAGCAGGTGCTGACCGTGCTGGCCACCATGCACGACCTCTCCGTCGCCGGCGAGTACGCCGACCGGATGGTGCTGCTCGCCGACGGCCGGGTGGTCGCCTCCGGCCCGCCGCAGGAGGTGCTCACCGAGGAGCTGCTCGCCGCCCACTACCGCGCGCACGTCCGCGTCATCCCGGGCGAGCACGGGCCGCTGGTGGTGCCCGTCCGGCCCCGCTGAGCGGACCGGACCAGGTGGCGGTGGCGGGCACCAGTCAGCGCAGCGTGGCCACCGAGAAGAGCGCGCCCTGCGGGTCGCGGAGCGCCGCGCTGCGCCCGGCCGGGTTGTCCCGGGGCGGGACCAGGATGGTGCCGCCCAGCTCGGCGGCGCGCGCCGCGGTGGCGTCCACGTCCGCGACCGCGAAATAGACCGACCAGTACGCGGGCAGATCCTCCGGCAGCTTCTCCAGCTGCGGCATCATCCCGGCGACGATCCGGGCGCCGCAGCGCCAACCGGTGTACGGCATCGGGCCGGGTGTCCGCTCCTCCGGGTGCCAGCCGAACACCAGGCCGTAGAAGTCCTTGGCCCTCTCGGGGTCCGGGGTGACCAGCTCGTTCCAGCACATCGATCCGGGCTCGTTGAACAGTTCCGCGCCGCGCATCGCCATCGGCTGCCAGACGCTGAACACCGCGCCGGCCGGGTCGGCGAGGACCGCCATCCGGCCCTGGTCGGAGACGTCGAACGGGGCGACCACCACCTGACCGCCGGCCGCCTCCACCCGGGTCGCCACCAGGTCCGCGTCGTCGGTCGCCACGTACGTCGACCAGATCGGCACCTGGTCCGGGGTGGCCGGCGGACCGGCCCCGGCGACCGCGCGCCCGTCCTTGCGGAAGACGGTGTAGCCGCCGGCCGCGGGCTCCGGGGAGACCTGCCCGGTCCAGCCGAAGAGCTGCGGGTAGAACTCCTTCGCCGCGGCCAGCCCGGGCGTGGCCAGGTCGGCCCAGCAGGGCGTGCCGGGCTCGACGCCGTTCACGCGGTCCCCTCTCGCCGGGGGCGGCCCCGACGGCACGCCCTGCCGGCATCGTGGCACCGTCCCCCGGCCCACCGGGGCGGAATCGGACAGATCGTCAGCTGAAGCGGCGCCCCTCGTCCCGCCGGTACGCCCAGGCGGCGACGGCGGCGAGCAGCACGATCCAGACGCCGAGCATGGCCATGGAGAGGGTGCTCGGCCGCCAGTCGGTGACCGCGGCCCACATCAGCTCCACCGCGCCCCGGGTGGGCAGGTAGGGGGCGATCGCCTGGACGAAGCCGGGGGCGTCCTCCGGGCCGGAGAGCAGGCCACCGCCGAACGCGAGCGGGAAGAAGATCAGCTGAGCGACCACGATCGCCGCCTTGCTCGGCAGCGAGTAGCCGATGGCCAGGCCGAGCAGGGTGAACGGCACCGAGATCACCGCCACCCCGACGGCGCCGAGCAGGAACTGCACGGGCGTGACCCGGGCGGCCGTGGCCACCGCCGCGATCACCACCACCGGAAGCATGGAGAGGTAGGTGATGGTCAGCCCGGCGAGGATGCGGCCGGCGAAGCGCGGCCCGGGCCCGGCCGGCAGGGTCCGGGTGTACGGGTTCCACGGCTGGTCGCGGTCCTCGGCGACGCCGATCCCGTACTGGAAGATGTTGGCGCTCATCACCGCGAAGGTCACCATCGCGGCGGTGGCGTAGGTGGCGCCCTCGGCGTCGTCCCCGGCGAACGGCACCACGAAGAAGAGCATCGCGGCGGCCGGGAAGAAGGCGCTGCCGAAGATCGCGACCGGGATCCGGATGATCTCCAGCAGTTGGTAGCGGGCGTGGATCAGGGCGAGCGGCATGGCGGGCTCCTAGACGGTCGGGACGGCGGGCCGGTCGCCGGTGGTGATGGCCAGGAACGCCTCCTCCAGCGAGGTGGGCCGGACCTCCAGGTCCCGGAACGCCACCCCGGCGGTGACCAGGTCCCGGACGAGCTGGTCGGCGTCGCTGGTGAGCAGGTGGGTACGCCCGTCGGCGTGCTCGGTGGCCACCACGCCGGGCAGCGCCGGCAGGTCGTCGGCGACCAGGCTGACCCGGCGCACGCCGACGATGCCGCGGATCGCCGGGACGCTGTCGTCGGCCAGCACCCGGCCCTGGCCGATCACCACGACCCGCTGGGCGAGCGCCTCCACCTCCTCCAGGTAGTGGCTGCTCAGCAGGACGGTGCCGCCGTCGGCGTGGAAGGAGCGGATCGCCTCCCAGAGGGTGTGCCGGGCCGTCACGTCCAGCCCGGTGGTGGGCTCGTCGAGGACGACCAGCCGGGGCCGGCCGAGGAAGGCGAGGGCCACCGCGAGCCGGCGGCGCTGCCCGCCGGAGAGGCCGCCGGTCTGCCGGCGGACCTGGTCGGCGAGGCCGAACCGGTCGAGCAGCTCGTCCCGGGGGACCGGGTCGGGGAAGTGGGCCGCGACGAAGTCGACCACCTCGCCGACCCGCAGCGTGCCGGGGAGCCCGGTCTCCTGCGGGGTCACCCCGAGCTGCCGCCGGTTGGCCGCGGCGCGCGGGTCGCCGCCGAAGAGTTCGACCCGGCCGCCGGTGGGCCGGCGCAGCCCGACCAGCAGGTTGATCAGGGTGCTCTTGCCGGCGCCGTTCGGGCCGAGCAGCCCGACCAGCTCGCCGGTGTGGACGGTCAGGTCGACCCGGTCCAGTGCCAGCACGTCGCCGTAGCGGCGGCTGACCTGGTCGGCGCGGGCCAGGATCATGGTCAACTCCTCGGGGTTGCGGTCCCGGTCGGTGATGCGTCCCTGTGTACCGTGTCCGGTCCACGCCCGCTGCCCCGCGCGGCCGGGGGACGTGATCCCCTACTGTGATAGTCCCGCCCGGCGGTGACGCCACGGCGGGCGGCTGCCGACAGGACACTGGGGAGGGTCCGTGACGAGTCCGAACAAGAACCTGGACGTACAACCGGAGGCGCTGGTCGCCTTCGCCGCCACCTCCAGGGGACGGGCGACCCAGTTCAGCGAGTTGCGCCAGCGGTTCCACGACGGGCACGTGCCCCGGCACGCCTTCGGCATCATGCCGGCGTCGTTCAGCCTCGCCGCCGCGTACGCCGAGCAGTTCGAGGCGTGCCTGACCGGGCTCGCCGAGGGCGCCGAGGTGATGGCGGACATCGCCGAGGGGATCAGCGACACGGCCGACGCGTACACCGGCACCGACCTGGCCACCAACGACATGTTCGCGCCGGGCGCCTGAGGGGGACGCATGAGCACCGAGGCGTTGCAGCGCAACAAGACCTACTTCGAGCAGATCGTGTCGGGCACCCCCGACCCGTTCAAGCCGCTCTCCCAGGCCGTGCTCTGGCCGTTCAACGAGTTGCTGGAGCTGGTCGCCGGGGAGCCGGACGACCTGATGCGCGCGGCCCAGCTCGCCCTGACCACCGGCGAGGCGGTACGCCAGATCGCCGGTGAGCAGACCGCCGACCGGGCCCGGCTGCGCAGCGCCTGGGAGGGCGACGCGGCGGACAAGTTCCACGCCTCGATGGAGGCTGTGGAGGAGGCGATCGAGGAGCTGGCCAAGGGGCTGGACGGCACCAAGGAGGTGCTGGTCGACGCCGCGAACGCGGCCGTCGAGGCGTTCAACCTGCTGGTCGAACTGATCCTGGAGTTCCTGCTCTGGTTCCTGACCGAGGTGATCATCGCGGCGGTGGCCGCCGTGCTCAGCGCCGGCGTGACCCTGGCCGCCACGGTGGTCCGGGTGCTGGCCCGGCTGGCCACCACGGTCGGCCGGATGGTCAAGATCGTGGCCCGGTTCGCGGAGATCCTCACCAAGCTGGTCACCAAGCTGGAGAAGGTCGCGGAGCTGCTGACCAAGTACCGCAAGCTGGTGATGGAGCTGCGCAAGGCCAAGAAGGCGTACCGGGCGTGGAACAAGTCCGGCTACACCCGGGAGGCGTTGGAGTTCAAGCTGAAGCGGGCCGCGATCCTCTTCCCCGGCAAGTTCGCCATCAACCACACCTCCCCGGTGAACATCCCCGGCATCGGCGGTGCCCTGCTCGACACCGGGGTCGGCATGTACGACGTCGCCGACGGGCACAAGGACCGCAACTACCTGGTGGACGGCACCTACTCCGAAGACCTGGGCCCGTACACCCGGGGCGTGCAGAACGTCTTCGACTCGATCGTGAACTGAGAGGCAGTGATGACCTTCCCCGCCCTGGACCGGCTCGAGGCGCTGGCCCGCAACCTGGACGGCTGGCAGCGCGAGCTCGGCGCGCGGATGGCCGAGCTGGAGCAGAGCAGCGCCGAGGGGGTGAGCGACTCCGGCCTGGTCACGGTGACCGCGGCGGCCGACGGCAAGATCCTCTCCACCGAGCTGAACGCCCGGGCCATGCGGCTCGACTCGTACACCCTGGCCGAGGAGTTCACCGCGGCCGCGAACCGCGCCCAGGAGGCCGCCGCCGCCCGGGTCCGGGAGATCGTCGGCGAGGTGATGGGCAACGCCCCGGCCGCGGAGCGCCGCACCGACGACGGCTACGGCTACGACCGATACTGAGCCGATGGACCAGAGCGGATACCTCGACCTGCTCGCCCGGCTCGCCGATCCGGGCGAGCGGGTGCTCGCCCACGCCCAGGCGGAGGTCGGCGGCGGCCTGACGCCCGCACCTCCGCCCGACGAGACGGTCGCATCCACCCCGAGCCGGGTCACCGTCTCCTCGGTGCTGCTCAACGTGCTCGCGCCGCTGGCCACCTGGGACCGGGGCGACCGGCTGGTGGACCTGATCGGCTGGGGGATCGCCGGTCGGGGCGCGCCCGGCTCGGCCGCGTCCTGGCTGCACCGGGCCGTCAACCCGGCCCGGCCGGACGGGAAGGTGCGGCACACCCTGCTCGCCGTCACCGACCGGCGGCTGCTGGTCTGCGTCACCGGCCCGGTGAAGCTGCTGTCCAGCCGGGAGGACGACGAGCGGGCGCTGGCCGAGACCCGGGTGGTCTGGGCCGCCCCGCGCGCCGAGGTGGCCTCGGCCCGGGTGGGCTGGCACCGGCTCAACCCGAAGCGGTTGAAGCTCACCTTCACCGACGGGTCCTGGCTGGCCTTCACCGTGCCGATCGCCGAGTCGGGCCGGCCGCTGCGCGCGGTCGCGGCCGCGCTCACCGGCTGAACCCGCCCCTCGCGGGACCGGGGTCAGCTGGTCAGGGGGGTGGGGAGCGGCTCGTGGTGCAGCACGGCGAGCCGGGACACGGCCCGGGTCAGCACCACGTACAGCCGGTGCAGGCCGCGCGGCTCGGCCGCCACGATCGCGGCCGGCTCGACGACCACCACGTGGTCGTACTCCAGGCCCTTGACCAGGGTGGCCGGGACCAGGGTGACCCGCGTGGCGGTCTCGACGTCGTCGGCGCTCCCGGTCGGCACGCCCGCGTCGGCGAGGGCCGCGCGGAGCCGCTCCACCGTGTCGTCGGCGGCGATCACGCCGACCGAGCCGTCGTGCGCCAGCGCCGCGCGCACCTCGGCCACCGTGGCCGCGGTCAGGTCGTCGACGGTACGCACGGCCAGCGTCCCGTCGCGGCGCAGCGACTCTGCCGGGGGCACGTCGACGGCGAGCGCCGGCAGCAGCCGGTTGGCGAAGGCGACCACCACCGCCGGCACCCGGAAGCCGATGCTGAGCGGCACCACGGCGGCGTCGGGCTTGCCCAGGTGGGTCAGGGACTCCCGCCAGTCGGTGGCCGCCCACGGCGCGGTGCCCTGGGCCAGGTCTCCGAGCAGGGTGATCGAGCCGTGCTCGCTGCGCCGGGCGATGGCCCGGCACTGCATCGGGGAGAGATCCTGCGCCTCGTCGACCACCACGTGCCCGAAGCCCGGCAGCCGTTCCAGCAGCCCGGTGATCTCGTCGAGGAGCACCGCGTCGGCGGGCGTCCAGCGGGTCGCCTTCGGGGTACGCCCGAGCCGGCCCGACCGGAGCAGTTCCTGCTCCCCGGCGCTGAGCAGGCCGTCGGCGGCCGCGGCGAGCATCGCCGGGTCGGTGAGCAGCCGGTGCAGCAGCCCTTCCGGGGTGAGCGCGGGCCAGACCGCGTCGAGGTACTCGGTGACCGGTTTCGCCTTCGCCATCCGGCGGAGCCAGGCGTCGCTGGGTGACTCCGCCCGGCGCGCCTCGGCCTGGCGTTGCAGCAGTCCCACCACCCGGGCCCGGACCCGGTCCCGCCCGGTCGCGTAGGGCAGGCCCTCGCGGCGGGTCTCCTCGACGACGCGGTGCAGCGGGTCGAGCCCGATCCGCCAGCGGAACGAGCCGTCCGACACCATGATCGGCTCGGTCGGCGTACCGATGTGCGCCTCGACGGCCCGGCGCAGCACCTCGGCCATCCGCACGTCGTGCTTGACCACGGCGACGGCCGGGTCGTCGACCGCGCGGACCGGCACCCGGGCGACCAGGTCCTCCACGGTGGCCTGCTCGACCTCGACCTCGCCGAGCGCGGGCAGCACCGCCGCGATGTACGACAGGAACGCCCGGTTCGGCCCGACGATCAGGACACCGGACCGGCGCAGCCGCTCCCGGTGCAGGTAGAGCAGGTACGCGGCGCGGTGCAGGCCGACCGCCGTCTTGCCGGTGCCCGGCGCGCCCTGTACGCAGATCGAGGCGGCCAGGTCGGCCCGGACCAGCTCGTCCTGCTCGGGCTGGATGGTGGCGACGATGTCCCGCATCGGGCCGACGCGGGGGCGTTCGATCTCGGCGGTGAGGATCCGGCTGGCCGTGCCCAGTTCCTCGCCGCGGTCCAGGTGCTCGTCCTCGAAGCTGGTGAGCACGCCGGAGCTGAACCCGAACCGGCGCCGGACGGCGACGCCCTGCGGGTCGCGGGCGCTGGCCCGGTAGAACGACCGGGAGACGGGGGCCCGCCAGTCCAGCACCAGCGGCTCGCCGAGGTCGTCGGTGACGTGCCGGCGTCCCACGTGGTAGTCGCGCCCGGCGTGGTCCGGGTCCAGGTCGCCGAAGTCGAGGCGGCCGAAGAAGAGGGGGGTGCTCGGGTCGTCGGCCAGCTCCTTGACCCGCCGGGCCATGTGCCGGCCGAGCTGTTCGGCGGTGTACGCGTCGCCGGCGACCTTGTCGCCGGTGGCGAAGAGGGATTCGGCGCGCTCGCGCATCCGGCGCAACGCCGCGCGGGACGCCTCCAGGTGGGCGCGTTCGGCGTCGAGTTCGTCGTCGAGGGTCTGTTCTCGGGCGTGCAGGGTCATCCACGTACTCCTCGTCACGGGAAAAACGCTGCCGCTCGCGTTTCCGACCTGGGGCCGGCGCGGGGACGTCCTGTGCGGTGCTACTCACCACGGCCGTCGGGCGGGACAGAGCAGCTTACTCCGGCCGGGTCGGCGGGCAACCGAATTTCGCCCGGCCGCCTGTGCGGGCGGAATTTCGCCCGGCCGCCCGCGGGGCGGAATCATGGGGGCATGACCGAGGAGCACCCCGAGCAGCGCCGGGTGACGATCAGCGATCCGCAGGTGATGCGGGCGCTCGCGCATCCGGCCCGCATGGCGATCATGGAACATCTCGGCTCGCTGGAGGGCGGCGCGACCGCGACCGAGTGCGCCGAGATCGCCGGCCTGTCGCCGAGCGCCACCAGTTACCACCTGCGGGAGTTGGCGAAATTCGGGCTGATCCAGGAGGCACCGAGCCGGGGCGACGCCCGGGAGCGGGTCTGGCAGGCGTTCAGCCCGTCGTACTACGTGGAGACGGGTCAGGACGCCGATTCCGAGGCCCGGGCCGCCGAGCTGAACCTGGTCGACGTCCACCTGGCGCGGGACAGCCAGCGCGTCCGGGAGTGGATCCGCCGGGCGCCGGACGAGCCGCGCGAGTGGTACCAGGCGGCCTGGTTCAGCGACACCCTGCTGTTGCTCACGGCCGAGGAGTTGGCCGCGCTGAACGTGGCGGTGCACGGGCTGCTGGACCCGTACCGGCGGCGGCTGCGGACCGACCCGCCGGAGGGGGCGCGGACGGTCGCGGTGCAGTACCGGGCGCTGCCCCTGGACTGAACGCGGGGATTGACAAACAGGTGTGAAGGATTATCTTCGAAGTATGTCCTTCACATCTGGTCGGTCGCGCTGGTCCGACATCTGGCTCGTCACCGCCGCCCGGGGCGTCTCCACCTGCGGCGACTTCCTGGCCGCCAGTGCCCTGGCGCTGGCCCTCCAGTCCGCCGGCGCGAGCGGGCTCGCCGTCTCCGGGCTGATGCTCGCCGCCACCCTGCCGCTCGCGGTGCTCGCCCCGCTGACCGGCCGGCTCGCCGACCGGGTGGACAGCCGCCTGCTGCTGGTGCTCACCGGGCTCGGGCAGGCCGCGATCTGCCTGGCGCTCGCGTACGCCGGCCAGCCGGCCCTGATCATCGCGCTGGTGGCGGCCCTCGCCGCCGGCCTCGCGATCACCCAGCCGGTGCTCTCCGCGCTGGTGCCGACCATGGTCCGCGCCGACGACCTGCCCCGGGCCAGCGCGCTCAACCAGACCGCCGGCACCCTCGGCGCGCTGGCCGGCCCGGCGCTCGCCGGGTTGCTGGTCGGCGGCTTCGGCGCCCGGCTGCCCCTGCTGCTCGACGCCGGCAGCTACCTCGCGTTGGTCGCGGCCGGGCTGCTGATCCGCACCCGGCGGGGTGGCCGGCGACCGGCCCCGGCGACGGTTCCCGGCTCGGCCCCGGCGACGGTTCCCGGCCCGGCCCGCGACCTGCCGGCCCGCGACCTCCCGGCCCCCGCCTGGCGGCTGCGCCGGGACCCGCTGCTGGTCGCGATGATCACGACCCTCGCCGGGGTGATCGGCGCGGTCGGGGCGATCAACGTGGTCGAGGTCTTCTTCATCCGCGAGACGCTGGGCAGCTCCACCACGATGTACGGCCTGGTCACTGGCTCCTGGACGCTCGGCATCCTGATCGGGTCCTGGGTGTTCGCCCGGCTGGCCCGGCGGCTGGTCGACGACGGTCGGATGCTGGTCGGCTACCTCGCCCTGCTCGGCGGGTGCTGCCTGATGATTCTGCTCTCCGCCGCGGTACCCACCGCAATCCTGCTGGTGCCCGTCTGGCTGCTCGGCGGGGTGGGCAACGGCGGGGCCAACGTCTTCGACAACGTGTTGCTGGCCCGGCGGGTGCCCGAGGCCGCTCGGGGCCGCGCGTACGCGGCACTGGGCGCCTCCGTCCAGGGCACCGCCATGGTCGGCTACCTGCTCGGTGGCCTGCTGCTCGCGGTGGCCGCCCCCCGGGTCCTGGTCGCCGCCTGCGGGGTGGCCGGGCTGCTGGTGATCATGCTGGTCGCGCTCCCGGTCACCCGGGCCGTCCGGGTCGAGCGCGCGGCCGCCGCCACCCGTCCCGCCCCGGCCGCCGACCCGGCGGCGTCCGCCCCGGCCGCCGACCCGGCGGCGTCCGCCCCGGGCGCCGGCCCGGCGGTGACCGGCGCGGAGGCGGCCCGGCCCGGTGCGGAGTTGGCCACTCCGACCCCCTCCCACTGAGCCGGCCGCGACGGGCGGGGATACGGTCGGGGCATGGCCGACCGCATCGCCCGCCCCCGTGTGGGGCACATCCAGTTCCTGAACTGCCTGCCGATCTACTGGGGGCTGATGCGGTCCGGCGCGCTGATCGACGTCGACCTGCACAAGGACTCGCCGGACCGGTTGAACGCCGCGCTGGTCGCCGGTGACCTGGACATCGGCCCGATCTCCCTGGTGGAGTACCTGCGGCACGCCGACGAGCTGCTGCTCCTGCCGGACCTCGCGGTCGGCAGCGACGGCCCGGTGCTCTCGGTCAACGTGGTCTCCACCCGGCCGCTGACGGAGCTGGACGGCGCCCGGGTGGCGCTCGGCTCCACCTCGCGTACCGGGGTGCTGCTCGCCCAGCTCCTGCTGGCCGAGCGGTACGGGGTCCGCCCGGAGTACTTCCGCTGCCCGCCGGACCTGACCCAGATGCTGCTGGAGGCCGACGCCGGCGTGGTGATCGGCGACGTGGCGCTGCGGGCCCTCTACGAGGCGCCGGGTAAGGGCCTGGCGGTGACCGACCTCGGGCAGGCCTGGCGGGAGTGGACCGGGTTGCCGATGGTCTTCGCCGTCTGGGCGGTCCGCCGCGACTTCGCCGCCGCGCACCCGGGCCTGGTCAAGGAGGTGCACGAGGCGTTCCTGCGTTCGCGCGACCTCTGCCTGGCCGAGCTGGACCAGGTGGCCGAGGCGGGGGCCCGCTGGGAGCCGTTCGACGCGGCGACCCTGGCCACCTACTTCCGTACCCTCGACTTCTCGCTGGGCGACCGGCAGGTGGCCGGCCTGCGCGAGTTCGCCCGCCGCGCGGCCGCGACCGGTGAGGCGCCCGCCCTGCCCGAGGGCGGACCGCACTTCTTCCAGGGCTGAGCCCCGACCCCGGGACGACGAAGCGGCGGTGCCCCGGTCCGCCGGGGCACCGCCGCTTCGCGCAGCGGGGGGTCAGTTGGCGTCGCGGAGCAGCGCCTCGGTGATGCGTTCGCAGGCCTTCATGCCGTACTCCCAGCCGCCGGTGGTGCCGAACGGGGTGCGGACCATCACGCCCATCGTCCAGGTGTCGCCGATGGCCAGGCAGTTGACGTGGTACTCCCGCTCCTTCTGCCGGTCGATCCAGCCGTTCTTGATCGCGATCTGCTTCTGCTCGGCGGCCGGGAACGCCTTGCGGATGCCGAAGTCGCCGACGCCACGGACCAGCCGCATCTCGTTGATCAGCCACTTGGTCCACTTCGACCCGGCCGCCCGGCCGTCGTCGATGCAGAGGCCGAGCCGCGCGGTGTCCCGGGGCGACAGCAGCGTCCGGCTCCAGCCGCCGTCGCTGGCGACCTTGCTGTCGGTCAGCTTGCAGATCGAGATCAGCCGCTTGATCGAGGCCGAGCCGCCCACACTCTCGTAGAACTGCTGGGCCCGGGTGTTGTCGCTGTCCCGGATGATCTGCGTGGCGTCGGCCAGCTTGGCGTCGCTCGGAGTCCGACCCGCCTCGGCGCTGCGGCGCAGGTAGTCGGCGACCACCCAGGACTTGATCAGCGAGGCGGTGGTGCTGGTCTCGGCCATGTTCTCCGAACCGATGATCTTTCCGGTCCGCTTGTCCAGCACGGCCCAGGAGTACCAGCCCTTGATCCCGAGGTCGTCGAGATCCTGGGCCTGGAACGGCAACGGCTCCAGCGACGGCGAGGGCGACGGCTGGGCCCGGGTGCTCCGGTTCACCGGCGCGCCGGTGGAGCGGCCGTCCGCCGTGCCGGTGTGCGAGGTGGGGGTCGGGCGGAACGGCGAGCCGGGCACGAATCGCAGCGAGACCAGGACCAGCCCGACCAGGATGACCGCGACGGCGCTGTACGCCAGCGGACGGCGGTCGCTGCCCGGCCGGCGGCGGGTGCCCGCCATCAGAGCTTCCCGACCGGCTGCTGCGGCACCTTGAGGGCGGCGCCCGGCTGCGGGGTCACCAGTTGGGTGGCCACGCTGGCGCAGACCTTCGCGCCGTACGAGGGGGTCCTCGGGTCGCCGGCGGGGGGGTAGCGCATCATCACCGCCAGGGTCCAGTCGTGGGTGACCGCGAGGCAGTTGACGTGCCACTGGCCGTCGTCCCAGAGCATGGTGAAGCCGTTCTTGATGCTCACCGGGCCCTGCGCCGTGATCGCGTCGGGCAGGCCGTCGACGATGCCCCAGTGGCCGCCCTGCACGGTCACGGACTTCTGGTCCTTGACGCCGCCCCGCACGTGGGCCATCTCGTTCAACACCCACTTCGTCCACTTCGGCCCGGCGGCGGTGCCGTCGCCGATGCAGTCGCCCATCCGCACCGCGTCGCGCGGCGACATCTGGGTGTACGCCCACTTGGCCCGGTCGGGATAAATCTTCGTGTCGGTCAGCTTGCACATCTTGATCAGCCGGTCCAGCACCGGCTTGCGCCCGCCGGCGTTGTAGAGCGCCTCGGCCGAGTTGTCGTTGCTGTCCCGGATGGCGGTGACGGCCTGCTGCCGGCGCTGCGCGGTGAGCGCCTTGCCGCCGAGCCCGCGGAGATAGTCGGAGACGATCCAGGCCTTGATCATCGACTCGGTCGAGTTGGTCGCGGCCATGTTCCGGGCACCGCTGATCTTGCCGGTCTTCCGGTCCATCAACGCCCAGGAGAAGAACCTGCCCTTGAAGTTCACCGAAACCGGGCCGGCGGCCAGGGTCGGCGCGGGGGGAGTCGTGGGGGCGGGCGCGGGAACCTGCGCCACACCGCCGCCGATACCGCCGAGGCCGCCCAGCCGGTCGCCGCCGGAGAGCTTCGCGTACGCGGCGGGCACCAGCATGACGCCACCGATGAGCACTGCCACGACGGCGAGCACCATGGCCACGCGAGGTCGCATGAGTGGGTGAACTCCAGATCTAGGGCCGGGGGGACCGGCTGTTCCGAATGGGTACGGCCTGATCGCCGAGGCCGGGGGAGGTGGCCTGGGGCTGGTGGCGATCGTCAGCAGCCGATCGGTGTGCCGGGGGAAGTCTACTTCCGGACCGGCCCCACGCCAGGTTCCGACAACCGGCGACTCGCTAGGAAGACGGGACAATAGACCGTTATGCACTTCTTGGGAGGATTCATCTTCCGCGCGTGTTCGATGTCACACGTTTACGCAGCCCGGAGGTGCCGACTGCAATCGGTGACCGGAAGGCTGTGCAACGCCGGAAAGCTATTACACCCTCTGGTGTCCTAGACGGCGAGCTGTAACACTGGCCTCATGTATGGCAACGACTTCGCCCCGCCCGAGGACGGTCCGGGTGGTGGCCTGCTCGGTGAGGTGGAGGCGGCCGAGGCGGCGCTGCGCGAGGCGGCGGCCCGGGGCCGGCGCGGCGGTCCCGCCGGCGACGAGGACCTCGCCGGGTACTTCGCCGGCGTGATCGACGCCGACCAGAAGATCGAACCGCGGGACTGGATGCCCGAGGCGTACCGGAAGACGCTGATCCGGCAGATCGCCCAGCACGCCCACTCCGAGATCATCGGCATGCAGCCGGAGGGGAACTGGATCAGCCGGGCCCCGTCGCTCAAGCGCAAGGCGATCCTGCTCGCCAAGGTGCAGGACGAGGCCGGCCACGGGCTCTACCTCTACGCCGCCGCGGAGACCCTCGGCGTGAGCCGTGACGAGCTGGTGGAGCTGCTGCTCGATGGCCGGCAGAAGTACAGTTCGATCTTCAACTACCCGACCCTGACCTGGGCCGACGTGGGCGCGATCGGTTGGCTGGTCGACGGCGCGGCGATCGTCAACCAGGTGCCGCTGTGCCGCTGCTCCTACGGCCCGTACGCCCGGGCGATGATCCGGGTCTGCAAGGAGGAGTCGTTCCACCAGCGCCAGGGCTACGAGATCCTGCACACCCTGGCCCACGGCACCCCCGGCCAGAAGGCGATGGCCCAGGACGCGGTGGACCGCTGGTGGTACCCGTCACTGGCGATGTTCGGCCCGCCGGACGGAGACTCGACGCACAGCGCGCAGTCGATGGCCTGGAAGATCAAGCGGTTCTCCAACGACGAGCTGCGGCAGCGCTTCGTGGACATGTGCGTCCAGCAGGCGGAGATCCTCGGCCTGACCCTCCCCGACCCCGACCTGCGCTGGAACGAGCAGCGCCAGTCCTACGACTACACCCAGCCCGACTACGACGAGCTGCTGCGGGTGATCAAGGGCAACGGGCCGTGCAACCGGCAGCGGATGGAGCACCGGCGCCGCGCCCACGACGAGGGCGCCTGGGTGCGGGAGGCCGCCGCGGCGTACGCGGCGAAGCAGAACAGCAGGGAGATGGTGGCGGCGTGAGCGAGCGCAGCGAGCGAACCGACCGGCTCAGCGCGAAGGATCATTCGCCGTTGTGGGAGGTCTTCGTGCGGGCCCGGCGCGGCCTGTCACACACCCACGTCGGCAGCCTGCACGCCCCCGACGCCGAACTGGCCCTGCGCAACGCCCGCGACCTCTACACCCGCCGGCAGGAGGGCGTCTCCATCTGGGTGGTGCCGGCGAGCGCGATCACCGCGTCCAGCCCGGACGAGAAGGACGCCTTCTTCGACCCGGCCGCCGACAAGGTCTACCGCCACCCCACCTTCTACCCGGTGCCGGACGGGGTGGCCCACCTGTGAGCGCGAGGAGTGAGCCGGTTCTGCGAGCCCCGCAGTCGGGAACGAAGACTGGCCCGGTGACCAGCCTCGTCGACTTCACCCTCGCCCTCGGCGACGACGCGCTGATCGCAGCGCAGCGGCTCGGCGAGTGGACCTCCCGGGCGCCGGAGATGGAGGAGGACATCGCGCTGGCCAACATCGCCCTCGACCAGCTCGGTGCCGCCCGCCTGCTGCTCAGCTACGCCGGTGAGCTGGAGGGCGCCGGCCGGGACGAGGACGCGTTGGCGTACCTCCGCGACGACCGGGAGTTCCGCAACTGCCTCCTGGTCGAGCTGCCCAACGGCGACTTCGGCGTCACCATGGCCAAGCTGTTCTTCCTGGCCGCCTACCAGCTCCCGCTCTACACCGCGCTGGCCGACTGCGCCGACGAGCGGCTGGCCGCCATCGGCGCGAAGGCGCGCAAGGAGTCGGCGTACCACCTGGACCACGCCGCGCTCTGGGTGAAGCGGCTCGGCGACGGCACCGAGGAGTCGCACCGGCGCATGCAGGACGCGGTCGACCAGGTCTGGCCGTACACCCATGAGCTGTTCACGCCGGCCCCGGCGGCGCCGGTCGACCCGGCCACCCTCCGGGCCGACTTCGCCGCCGGGGTCAGCGACGTGCTCGACCAGGCCACCCTGACCCGCCCCGCCGACGGCTGGACGCCCGGCGGCGGCCGGGACGGCCTGCACACCGAGCACCTCTCCTACCTGCTCGCCGAGATGCAGGTGCTGCACCGCGCCCACCCCGGAGCGAAGTGGTGAGTGACCCCAGGGCGGCCGTGGCGGCGGTGGTGGATCCGGAGATCCGGGTCATCACCATCGACGAGCTGGGCATCCTGCGGTCGGTCGACGAGGATCCGGAGACCGGCCGGCTCGTCGTCACCATCACCCCCACCTACACCGGCTGCCCGGCGATGGACGTGATCCGGGCGGACATCCGGCGCGCGCTCGCCGCCGCCGGCCACCCGGACGCCGAGGTCCGCACGGTCTACAGCCCGGCGTGGAGCACCGACTGGATCTCCGAGCGCGGGCGGGCCAAGCTCGCCGCCGCCGGGATCGCCCCGCCCGCGCCGGCCCCGCGCGGCGGCACCGTGGTGCCGCTGACCCTCGCCGTGCGCTGCCCGCGCTGCGGCTCCCCCGAGACCGAGCAGGTCAGCCGCTTCGGCTCCACCGCCTGCAAGGCCCTCTGGCGCTGCCGCGCCTGCTCCGAACCCTTCGACCACCTGAAGGCGCTGTGACTGTCACGATCACCCGGCCGGTCCGCCGCCGGCCGGTCTTCCACCCGTTGCCTGTCGCCGCCGTCGACCGGCTCACCGACGACGCCGTGGCGGTCACCTTCGCCGTCCCCGAGGAGTTGCGGGAGACCTTCGCCTTCTCCGCCGGCCAGCACCTGACCGTCCGGCGCACCGCCGGCGACGGGCTCACCGGCTCCGCCGGGGCGGGCGGGACGGAGGTGCGCCGGTCGTACTCGATCTGCTCGACCCCGGACGAGCTGGCCCGGCACGGCCGGCTGCGGATCGGGGTGCGGGAGGTGCCCGGCGGCGCCTTCTCCGCGTACGCCTGCGGCGCCCTGCGCGGCGGCGACACCGTCGAGGTGCTCCCCCCGCTGGGGCACTTCACCACGGCCTTCGCGCCGGACCGGGCCCGCCGCTACGGCGCGGTGGTCGCCGGCTCCGGCATCACCCCGGTGCTCGCGCTGGTCGCGACCGCGCTGGCCGTCGAGCCGGCCAGCACCTTCACCCTGGTGTACGGCAACCGGACGGCGAACACCGTGATGTTCGCCGAGGAGCTGGCCGACCTCAAGGACCGCTACCCGACCCGGCTGCACCTGGTGCACGTGCTGTCCCGCGAGATGGGCGAGTCGGCGCTGCTCTCCGGCCGGATCGACGCCGACCGGCTGACCCGGTTGCTGGACACCATCGTCCCCGGCGACGCCATCGAGGAGTGGTTCCTCTGCGGCCCGTACGGGATGGTGGTGGACGCCAAGGCGGTGCTGGCCGGTCGCGGCGTGCCGGACGCGGCGGTGCACACCGAGCTGTTCCACGTCGACGCCCCGCCGGAGCCGGTCCGCCGCCCGGCCGACGAGCCCGGCACCGGCGCCGAGGTCACCATCGTGCTGGACGGGCGGTCGTCGAGCTTCACCATGGGGCGGGACGAGCGGGTGCTGGACGCCGCCCTCAAGGTGCGCGGCGAGCTGCCGTACGCCTGCAAGGGCGGGGTCTGCTCGACCTGCAAGGCCAAGGTCGTCGCGGGCGAGGTGACGATGGCCCGCAACTACGCCCTGGAGCCGGACGAGCTGGCCGCCGGGTACGTGCTGACCTGCCAGTCCAGCCCGGTGACCGACAGGCTCACCGTCGACTACGACGCCTGAGACGGACCGCCCGCCTCCCCTCGGCGGCGGGAACGCGAGCGGGACGGCCCGGGCGGCTCGCCGCGGCCCGGGCCATCCGCGGCGTCGCCGTCAGCCGTTCTCGCCGAGGCAGAGCAGCAGCTCGCGCGAGTCGCGCTGCTCGGAGTAGCTGGCCACCGTGCCGGGGAACTGCGCGCACCGGGCGTTGTCGGTGCTGTCCTCGACCGTGCCCACCACCACGTAGGCGGCGGTCCGGTCGCCGCAGTCGACGACGCTGACCTCAGGGCTGGTGTTCGGGCCCTCGGCGCTGACGCAGTCGCCGACCTCGGCGTAGGACGGGTCGGTGGAGATGCTCCAGGCAACCACGCCGGCGATCGCCACGGGCACCACGAGGCCGAGCGCCGCGGCCCGCCGGAGTACCGGCTTGCCGGGCGCCGCCGGGGTGCCCGGCGCACCCGGCACGGGCTCGCCGAGGCGGCCGAGCCGGATCCGGGTGACGAGGTTCCCGAGCAGGACCAGCGGGGTGATGATCAGGGAGAGGAAGCCCCACCAGCCCTGCCAGAGCGTCCTGGCGCTCATCTCCCGGCAGATCGCGATGCCGCAGGATCGACAGAACGGGCCGTGCTGGGTGAGCACGCGCATGAAGATGATGAAGCCCTGGTGCCCGTGCAGCGAGGCCTTGATGGCCGGCACGGATCCGCAGAAGCGGCAGGTGCGGACGGTGGGGGCGGGCCCGGCCGGCGCCTGCGGCGCGTGCGGGACCGGTGCTGGGTTGGTGAAGGGTGCGGTCACGACTCTTCCCGGTGCGAAGCCTGAGCGGACACCGCACGATAGGCGAAGATCGTCGATCGTGATGCCCGCGCGTTCGTCAGCTACGACCGGCGACTGCTGGACGCCGCCAGGGCGGTCGGCCTCGCGGTGGCCGGCCCAGGGGTCAACTGACCCGGGCGGAGGCGTCACAGCGGCGAACACCCCCGGCGGGGTCGGCGTCACAGCGGCGTACCCTCGAAGGCGTGACGGTGAGCCGGGAGATCGACGACATCCTGCAGCGCGGCGCGGACGGCGGGCGGATCACGCCCGAGGAGGCCCTGCTGCTCTACACCGAGGCGCCCTTCCACGCGTTGGGCGAGGCGGCGGACGCGGTGCGCCGGCGGCGCTACCCGGACAACATCGTCACGTACCTGATCGATCGCAACATCAACTACACGAACGTCTGCGTGACGGCGTGCAAGTTCTGCGCGTTCTACCGGGCCCCGAAGCACAAGGAGGGCTGGACCCACCCGACCGAGGAGATCCTGCGCCGCTGCGGCGAGGCGGTCGAGCTGGGCGCCACCCAGGTCATGCTCCAGGGCGGCCACCACCCGGACTACGGCGTCGAGTACTACGAGGAGCTGTTCTCCGCGGTCAAGACGGCGTACCCGCAGCTCGCCATCCACTCGATCGGCCCGAGCGAGATCCTGCACATGGCCAAGGTCTCCGGGGTGAGCCTGGACGAGGCGATCGCCCGGATCAAGGCCGCCGGGCTGGACTCCATCGCCGGGGCCGGCGCCGAGATGCTGCCGGACCGGCCGCGCCGGGCGATCGCGCCGCTCAAGGAGTCGGGCGCGCGCTGGCTGGAGGTCATGGAGCTGGCGCACCGGCAGGGCCTCGAGTCCACCGCGACCATGATGATGGGCACCGGCGAGACCAACGCCGAGCGGATCGAGCACCTGCGGATGATCCGGGACGTGCAGGACCGTACGGGCGGTTTCCGGGCCTTCATCCCGTGGACCTACCAGCCGGAGAACAACCACCTCAAGGGCCGCACCCAGGCGACCACCCTGGAGTACCTGCGGCTGGTCGCGGTGGCCCGGCTCTTCTTCGAGACGGTGCCGCACCTGCAGGCGTCCTGGCTGACCACCGGCAAGGACGTCGGGCAGCTCGCCCTGCACATGGGCGTGGACGACCTGGGCTCGATCATGCTGGAGGAGAACGTGATCTCCTCGGCCGGCGCCCGGCACCGGTCCAACCTGCACGAGCTGATCGGCATGATCCGTACCGCCGACCGGATCCCCGCGCAGCGGGACACCCTCTACAACCGGCTCGCGGTGCACCGGACCCCGGCCGACGATCCGAGCGACGACCGGGTGGTCTCGCACTTCTCCTCGATCGCCCTGCCCGGCGGTGGGGCCGGGAAGTCGCTGCCGCTGGTCGAGGTCAACTGACCGGTCCATCGGCCGAACGGCCAGCTCGCGGCGGGCCCACCGACCCGGCAGATAACAGGACGGCGGCGACCCGCGCGACCGGGGACCGCGCGGCGGCTCCGGCGGCTACGCTGTCGATCGTTCGTTCGCTGACCTCGTCCTCCATCGGCCCGCGAGGGGCCGTTCACATAACGCACGGCAGCAGGGGCGGGATGGTCCTACCATCCCGCCCCTGCTGTCTGTCCGGTCTGCTCAGGACGGACGGGATGCATCGACGATGCTGGCGTGTCGTGACGTCGCTCCGGTAGCGTCCGTGCGTTCCGCAACGTTCGTCCGTTCCCTACCCCGGGGGATCCATGACCATCGCGCACCGTTCGATACTCGCCCGCGCCGGCACGGTGGCCGTGCTGGCCGCGGGTGCGCTGGCCGCCGTCGCCGCGCCGGCACACGCGTCCGACCAGGCCGAGATCGCCCTCGCCCCGATCAGCTCCCAGCTCGCCAAGGGCGTCGAGGAGGCGAGGGCCAAGCCCTTCAAGTTCACCGTCACGAACTCCGGGCCCGGCACCGCCCGGAACGTCCACTATCGGCTGAACGCCGCCGAGCTGAACCCGACGCGGGTCGGCTGGGTCGTCCCGGTCGGCTGCCGGCTGCTCACGCCGAACCTCTACGACTGCCCGCTGGGCGACCTGCCCGCCGGCACCACCCAGGACTTCGGTGTGCCGCTGTTCAGCACCGGCGACCGGGGCGACGGCGGCAGGCTCATCGTCGGGATCAGCAGCGACAACTGGGAGCGCGATCCGGCCGACGTGGTCGAGGTGCCGGTCACCGTGACCCGGCGCGGCTACGACCTCACCACGTGGGTCCAGGACGTCTACGCCAACGTGCGGGTGGACGGCGTTCAGGAGAAGGAGACGGATCTCCGCCCGGTGCGGCCGGGCGGCACCGCGCCGCTGGACTGGGCCGTCTACAACCACGGCAGCCGCAAGGCGACCGGCATCTTCTACGGCATCACGCTGCCCGCCGGGGTCACCTTCGACCGGCTGCCCGGTAGTTGCTCCGCCCAGGTGATCAACGGCCTCGCCCAGGCGCTGTGCCAGGACGACGGTGCGGTGATCAGGCCGGGGCAGTACTACACCGACGAGGTGTGGGTGAAGGTTGCCGAGGACGTCACCGAGCCGGTGCTGCGTCCCGGTGACATCTTCGGATACGGCCTGGACGAGGCGACCGGTGAGCCGGAGGAGGAGGCGCGGGCGGCCGACGCGCGCCAGCAGCGGACGTTCACCGAGACCGACAAGCCCGACAACCACACCATCTTCGACGTCTTCGTCGACCTGTCCACGGAGCCCTCCCCGAGCCCGACCCCGACCCCCAGCGCGACGCCGACGGCCGAGCCGAGCCCGAGCGGCAGCGCGCACCCGAGCGTCACGCCGACCGCCGGTGACGGTGCGGGCGGCGGTGCCGGTGGTGGCGACGGTGGCCTGCCGGTGACCGGTGTCCAGGTTGGCCTGATCGGCGGGATCGGCGTCGCCGTCCTGGTCGCCGGTGGGCTGCTGCTGATGCTGGGCCGCCGCCGCAAGGTGGTGCTGGTCACGCCGACCGACGAGACGGACGGCGACTGATCGACCGGTACGCGACGGGGCGGGGTGGGCGACCATCCCGCCCCGTTCGCGTACCCGGCAGGAGCCGCGCGGGGGCCGGCTGGCAGAGTGGAGGGGTGAGCCGTACCCCGCAGGGCCAGCGCGCCAGCCTGGAGAAGCAGCCGCACGAGGTCGCCGCGATGTTCGACGGCGTGGCGGCCCGCTACGACCTGACCAACACCGTCCTCTCCTTCGGACAGGACCGGTTCTGGCGGCGGGCCACCCGGGCGGCGCTCGGACTGCGTCCGGGCGAGCGGGTGCTGGACGTGGGCGCGGGCACCGGCGTCTCGACCGAGGAACTGGCCCACTCCGGGGCGTACGCGGTCGGCGCCGACCTGTCGCTGGGCATGCTGCACGCCGGCAAGCGGACCCGGCCGGGCGTGCCGTTGCTGGCCGGGGACGCCCTGCGGCTGCCCTTCGCCGACGCCAGCTTCGACGCGGTGACCATCTCGTTCGCCCTGCGCAACGTGAACGACACCGACGCGGCGCTGCGCGAGCTGGCCCGGGTGACGAGGCCGGGCGGCCGGCTGGTGGTCTGCGAGTTCAGCACCCCGGTCAACCCGGCCTTCCGCACGGTCTACCTGTCGTACCTGATGCGGTCGCTGCCGGCGGTGGCGCGGGCGGTCTCCAGCAACCCGGACGCCTACGTCTACCTGGCCGAGTCGATCCGGGCCTGGCCGGACCAGCCGGCCCTGGCGGCGCGGATCGGCGGGGCCGGCTGGAGCCGGGTGGCGTGGCGGAACCTGACCGGCGGCGTGGTGGCACTGCACCGCGCCGTCCGCGACTGAGCGCGCCGTTCAGGACTGACCGCGGTCGGGCGAAACCGCCAAACCGACAAGTTTCGTGAATATCAGACTTTCGTCTACTTTGACCCGTAGGCTGGTCCCATGACGGGACCGGAGCAGGCGGCCACGGACGACGACGCCGCCGAACTCATCGCCCAGCTCAAGGAGCTGGCCGGTGCGGATCCGGCGGACGTCCGGCAGGTGGTCGCCGAGGTGCTGGCCGCGCTGGACCGGGCGGCCGGCGGCGCGCTGCGCGAGCACCTGCCCGAGACGATCCGGCTGGACGCCGGCCTCGGACCGGCCCGTTCGGCCCGCTCCTGACCAGCGCCGGGAGCCGTTCCGGCCGACTTTCGCCAAGTTAGGCCCCCCTCAGCGCGTTCCGGTGTAACCCCGGTCATAGACTCCAACCCGATCGGCTTGTGAACCATTTCACGAGCGTGCGGGAGGAGGCGCGGATGACCGCGGTGGAGAACGACGCCGACGTCATCGTCGTGGGCGCCGGTCCCGGAGGATCGGCGACGGCGTACCACCTGGCGCGGCACGGCGTACGTGTGCTGCTGCTGGAGAAGACCGAGTTTCCCCGGGAGAAGGTCTGCGGTGACGGCCTGACCCCCCGGGCCGTGCGGCAGCTCATCCGGATGGGCGTGGACACCTCGCCCGAGGCCGGCTGGCTGCAGAACAAGGGCCTGCGGGTGATCGGCGGCGGGATACGCCTCGAACTGGACTGGCCCGACCTCGCCAGCTTCCCCAACTACGGCCTGGTCCGCACCCGGCTCGACTTCGACGACCTGCTCGCCCAGCGGGCCGTCGCCGCCGGGGCGAAGCTGCGGACCAGCGTGAACGTGCTCGGCCCGGTGCTCGACGCCGACGACCGGGTGATCGGCGTGCAGGCCGAGGTGGGTCCGGACAACGAGCCGGCCACCTTCCACGCCCCGCTGGTGGTCGCCGCGGACGGCGTCTCCGGTCGGTTCCCGCTCGCCCTCGGGCTGGCCAAGCGGGAGGACCGGCCGATCGGCGTGGCGGTGCGCCGCTACTACCGCTCGCCCGCCAAGCACGACGACGACTACCTGGAGTCGTGGCTGGAACTGCGGGCCAAGGGCAGCGACGCGCTGCTGCCCGGGTACGGCTGGATCTTCGGCCTCGGCGACGGCCGGGTGAACGTCGGCCTGGGCGTGCTCAACTCCTCCGCCGCCTTCGGCAAGACCAACTACCGGCGGCTACTCACCGACTGGCTGGCCAACACCCCCGAGGACTGGGGGATGACCGACGAGACCAACGCGGAGGGGCCGATCCTCGGCGCCGCGCTGCCGATGGGCTTCAACCGGGTCCCGCACTACACCCGTGGGGTGCTGCTGGTCGGCGACTCCGGCGGCATGGTCAACCCGTTCAACGGCGAGGGCATCGCGTACGCCATGGAGTCCGGTGAGCTGGCCGCCGAGGTGGCCGTGCAGGCGCTGGCCCGGCCGGCCGGCGCCGACCGGGAGCGGGCGCTGCTGGCGTACCCGCAGGAGCTGAAGGCCCGCTTCGGCGGCTACTACCGGCTCGGCGGCATCTTCGTGAAGCTGATCGGCCGGCCGGAGATCATGCGGCTGGCCACCAAGCACGGCATGCCGCACCCGATGCTGATGCGCTTCGTGCTCAAGCTGCTGGCCAACCTGACCGACCCCCGGGGCGGGGACGCGATGGACCGGGTCATCAACGCGATGACGAAGGTGGCGCCAGCCGTGTAGCGCGAGGAGTGAGCGTGCGAGCCCCGCAGTCGCGGAACGTGAGCCGGCGCCGTCCAGGACCACCCGTACCCGCAACCGCGGGGCCGGGAACGGGCGGAGATCGACCCCGCCGGCCGAGGTCGTGAGGGACGTGAATAGTGTGATTTTCGGCAACCACCGAGGTCAGGGAAGGACGAGCAGGAGACTACGATGACGCTCTCGCCTTACGCACCGATCATCGGGCTGTTCGCCCTCGCCGCGGGGTTCTCCCTGTTCTCCGTGGCCGCCGCCCGATTCGCCGGCCCCCGACGCCTGAACAAGGCCAAGCTCGAGGCGTACGAGTGCGGCATCGAGCCGAGCCCGCAGCCCGTCGGCGGCGGCCGGTTCCCGATCAAGTTCTACCTGACGGCGATGCTCTTCATCGTCTTCGACATCGAGATCATCTTCCTCTACCCCTGGGCCGTCTCCTTCGACGCCCTGCCGATCTTCGGCTTCGTGGAGATGGTCCTGTTCATCGTCGCGGTCTTCGTCGCCTACGCCTACGTCTGGCGGCGCGGCGGCCTGGACTGGGACTGAGGGAGGTACGTCAGATGGGCATCGAGGAGAAGCTCCCGGCCGGCGTCCTGCTCACCTCCGTGGAGAAGCTGGTCAACTGGTCGCGGAAGTCGTCCGTCTGGGGCGCCACCTTCGGCCTGGCCTGCTGTGCCATCGAGATGATGGCCGCCGGTGGTCCGCACTACGACATGGGCCGCTGGGGCATGGAGGTGTTCCGGGCCTCGCCGCGGCAGGCGGACCTCATGATCGTGGCCGGCCGGGTGAGCCAGAAGATGGCCCCGGTGCTGCGCCAGATCTACGACCAGATGGCCGAGCCCCGCTGGGTCATCTCGATGGGCGTCTGCGCCAGCAGCGGCGGCATGTTCAACAACTACGCCATCGTGCAGGGCGTCGACCACATCGTGCCGGTCGACATGTACCTCCCGGGCTGCCCGCCCCGGCCCGAGATGCTCATCGACGCGGTGCTCAAGCTCCGCGAGAAGATCATGTACGAGCCGCTGGGCCCGAACGGCCGCAAGATGCTCGAGGCCCGCAAGGAGCGCGGTGACGTGCCCGTCGTGCCGTACGGCTCGATGCCGTCGTCGTACCGCAGCGACAAGGCCCGTCGGGCCGAGTGGACCCGGGCGGTCCGGGAGGGCCGCGAGGAGCAGCTGCGGATTGAGAACTGGATGAAGGCGCAGCACCACCTCCAGCCGCAGCAGGGCCCCAAGTGAGCGCGCGGAGTACGGCGGAGCGGGCAGTCGTGAACGGAGGGCAGGGGCAGTGACCGCACCGAACGACAGGAACAACGACGGCGGCGTGCCGGTACCGGTCACCCCGGCCGGCGCCAGCAGCACCGCCCCGGCCGAGTACCCGCCGGCCAGCCCCGCCGGGCGCGGCATGTTCGGCAACCAGGGCACCGGTGACGTCTCCGGCTACGGCGGCCTGGTCCGGCAGCGCAAGCCGATCGAGGAGGCCAGCCGCCCGTACGGCGGCTACTTCGACGAGGTCCGGGACGCGCTCGAGGAGGCGTACCCGCAGTTCGGCGAGGCGATCGAGAAGGTCGTGGTGGACCGGGGCGAGCTGACCCTGCACGTCCGCCCGGAGCGGATCGCCGAGGTCTGCCAGGTGATGCGCGACGACCTGGCGCTCCGCTTCGAGCTGTGCTCCTCGGTGTCCGGGGTGGACTACCTCGGCGCCGACGAGCGCCGGCTGCACGTGGTCTACCAGCTCACCTCGATGACCTACCGGCGCCTGGTCCGGCTGGAGGCCGCGGTCCCCGCCGACGACCCGCACCTGCCGAGCGTCACCGCCGTCTACCCGACCGCCGACTGGCAGGAGCGGGAGACGTACGACATGTTCGGCATCGTCTTCGACGGCCACCCCAACCTGACCCGGATCCTCATGCCGGACGACTGGGAGGGGCACCCGCAGCGCAAGGACTACCCGCTGGGTGGCGTCCCGGTGGAGTACAAGGGCGCGGAGATCCCGCCGCCGGACCGGAGGAGGTCTTACCAGTGACGACGTCGAACTATGCGACCGAGCGTGAGACCACCGAGGGCAAGGTCTTCACCGTCACCGGTGGGGACTGGGACCAGGTCGTCTCCGGCACCGACCCGATCAACGACGAGCGGATCGTCGTCAACATGGGTCCGCAGCACCCGTCGACCCACGGCGTGCTCCGGTTGATCCTCGAGCTGGAGGGCGAGACGGTCCGCGAGGTCCGCTCGGTCGTCGGCTACCTGCACACCGGCATCGAGAAGAACCTCGAGTTCCGCAACTGGGTGCAGGGCTCCACCTTCGTGACCCGGATGGACTACCTCTCCCCGCTGTTCAACGAGACGGCGTACGCGCTGGCGGTGGAGAAGCTGCTCGGCATCACCGACGACATCACCGAGCGGGCCACCACCATCCGGGTGCTGATGATGGAGCTCAACCGGATCTCCTCGCACCTGGTCTGGCTGGCCACCACCGGCATGGAGCTCGGTGCGATCAACATGATGTTGTACGGCTTCCGCGAGCGGGAGTACATCCTCGACATCTTCGAGACGATCACCGGCCTGCGGATGAACCACGCGTACGTCCGCCCGGGCGGGGTGGCGCAGGACGTGCCGGAGGACGCGATCCGCAAGATCCGCGACTTCCTGGTCCTGCTGCCGAAGAAGCTCAAGGAGTACGAGGACCTCCTCTCCGGCCAGCCGATCTGGATCGAGCGGACCAAGAACGTGGCCGTGCTCGACGTGACCGGCTGCCTGGCGCTCGGCGTGACCGGCCCGGTGCTCCGCTCCGCCGGCCTGGCCTGGGACCTGCGCAAGACCATGCCGTACTGCGGCTACGAGACGTACGAGTTCGACGTGCCGACGCACACCGACGGCGACGTCTGGGGCCGCTACCTGGTCCGGCTCGCCGAGATCCGGGAGTCGCTGAAGCTGGTCGAGCAGGCGGTGGACCGGCTGGCCAAGCCGGGCCCGGTGATGGTCTCCGACAAGAAGATCGCCTGGCCGGCGCAGCTCGCCATCGGCGTCGACGGCATGGGCAACTCGCTGGAGCACGTCGCGAAGATCATGGGTCAGTCGATGGAGTCGCTGATCCACCACTTCAAGCTCGTCACCGAGGGCTTCCGGGTCCCGCCGGGACAGGTGTACGTCGGCATCGAGTCGCCCCGCGGCGAGCTGGGCGTGCACGCCGTCTCCGACGGCGGCACCCGGCCGTACCGGGTGCACTACCGGGAGCCGAGCTTCGTCAACCTCCAGGCCCTCCCGGCGATCTCCGAGGGTGGCCTGATCGCCGACGTGATCGCCGGTGGCGCCTCGCTGGACCCGGTGATGGGGGGGTGTGACCGGTGAGTGCGCGGAGCGCAGCGCAGCGGAGCACCGCAGTCGCGAACGAAGGGCGGCTCTGATGACCGTTTTCACTGACCAGACCCGGGAGCGGGCGCGGGAGATCATCGCCCGGTACCCGGCCGACCGGTCCCGCTCGGCGCTGCTGCCGCTGCTGCACCTGGTCCAGTCCGAGGAGGGGTACGTCTCCCCGGCCGGGGTCGAGTTCTGCGCCGAGGTGCTCGGCCTGAACAAGGCCCAGGTCGGCGCGGTGGCCACCTTCTACACCATGTACAAGCGCAAGCCGACCGGCGACTACCTGGTCAGCGTCTGCACCAACACGATGTGCAACGTGCTGGGCGGCCAGGAGGTCTACGACACCCTGGCCGAGCACCTGGGTGTCGGGCACGACGAGACCACCGCCGACGGGAAGATCACCCTGGAGCACGCCGAGTGCCTGGCGGCGTGCGACTACGGCCCGGTGATGACGGTCAACTACGACTTCTTCGACAACGTCGACGCGCAGACCGCGCTGGGCGTCGTCGAGGAGTTGCGCGCCGGCGGCCGGCCGATGCCGACCCGCGGCGCCCGGCTCTGCACGCTCAAGGAGATGGCCGTCCAGCTCGCCGGGTTCGCCGACGAGCGGGACGGCGCGGTGGCCGACGGCAGCCCGGGCGAGCCGAGCCTGCGCGGCCTGCGCCTGGCCGAGCAGCACGGCATCTCGGTGTCGGGCTTCGACCCGAACACGCCGATCCGCAGCAAGGCCGAGGCCGACCGGGCCGCCGCCGAGGCGAAGGCGAAGGCCGAGGCCGCGAAGCCGGCCCCCGCCGCGGAGCCCGCGAAGCCGGCCGCCGGGACGGCGGCCACCGGCAGCACCGCGCCGGACGTGAAGGCGCCGGACGACAAGTCGCCGCAGGTGCGTACCGCCGAGACCCGGCAGCCGGACGCGAGCACCGCGGTCCCGGACGCCCCGGGCACCAAGGTCCCGACCGACGGCGCGCCGCCCGCGCCGCGCGACGCCCAGGCGGCCGAGGCGGCCGGCGCGGCGGCCAACCCGCCGGCCGGCGACGGCAAGCCCGCCGGCGACGACGCCGGGGCGCAGCAGCGCAACCTGAAGGAGGCTCAAAAGTGACGACGCCTCGGCCCGAGACGCTGGCCAAGCTCACGCCGGTGCTGACCAAGCGCTGGCTGTCGCCGGACGCCTGGGGGATCGCCACCTACGAGAAGCTGGACGGCTACGCCGCCCTGCGCAAGGCGCTCAACGCGCACCCGGACGACCTGATCCAGCTGATCAAGGACTCCGGCCTGCGCGGTCGCGGCGGTGCGGGCTTCCCGACCGGTCTCAAGTGGGGCTTCATCCCGCAGGGCGACGGGAAGCCGCACTACCTGGTGGTGAACGCCGACGAGGGCGAGCCGGGCACCTGCAAGGACCTGCCGCTGATGACGCACGACCCGCACTCGCTGGTCGAGGGCGTGATCATCGCGTCGTACGCGATCCGGGCCAACCGCGCCTACATCTACATCCGGGGCGAGGCGGTTCACGCCGCGCGCCGGCTGCGCAACGCGGTCCAGGAGGCGTACGCCAAGGGCTACCTCGGCCGGAACATCCTCGGCTCGAAGTTCGACCTGGAACTGGTGGTGCACTCCGGGGCCGGGGCGTACATCTGCGGTGAGGAGACCGCGCTGCTGGACTCGCTGGAGGGCTTCCGGGGCCAGCCCCGGCTGCGCCCGCCGTTCCCGGCGACCCACGGCCTGTACGCCAGCCCGACCGTGGTCAACAACGTCGGCACCATCGCCAGCGTGCCGTACATCGTGCTGGGCGGCGCCGACTGGTGGAAGACCATGGGTACGGAGAAGTCCTCCGGCCCGATGATCTACTCGCTCTCCGGCCGGATCGCCAACCCCGGCCAGTACGAGTGCTCGATGGGGATCACCCTGCGCGAGCTGATCGAGCTGGCCGGTGGCATGCAGCCCGGGCACAACCTGCGGTTCTGGACCCCGGGCGGGTCGTCGACCCCGCTGCTCACCGCCGAGCACCTGGACGTGCCGCTGGACTTCGAGGGGGTGGCGGCGGCCGGCTCGATCCTGGGCACCACGGCCACGCAGATCTTCTCCGACCAGGACTGCCCGGTGTACGCGACCTACCGGTGGATGGAGTTCTACCACCACGAGTCGTGCGGCAAGTGCACCCCGTGCCGCGAAGGCAACTACTGGATGGCCCGGATCTACCGGCGCATCCTGTCCGGCCACGGCACCTACGAGGACCTGGACACCCTGCTGGACACCTGCGACAACGTCCTGGGCCGCGCGTTCTGCGGGCTGGGCGACGGCGCGACCAGCCCGGTGACCTCGTCGCTGAAGTACTTCAAGCAGGACTACCTCGACTACATCGAGGGACGTACCGCGCCGAAGCTGTCGGACAAGCAGCTGGTGGGAGCGCACTGATGACCGACGTAGCCAAGCAGACCGAAACCGTCACCCTCACCATCGACGGCGTCGAGGTCACCGCGCCCAAGGGCACGCTGCTGATCCGGGTCGCCGAGCAGATGGGGATCGAGATCCCGCGGTTCTGCGACCACCCGCTGCTGGCCCCGGCCGGCGCCTGCCGGCAGTGCCTGGTGGAGGTGGAGGGCCAGCGCAAGCCGGTCGCCTCCTGCACCCAGGCGGTCGCCGACGGCATGGTGGTCCGGACCCAGCTCACCTCGCCGGTCGCCAAGAAGGCGCAGGCGGGGATCATGGAGCTGCTGCTGGTGAACCACCCGCTCGACTGCCCGATGTGTGACAAGGGCGGCGAGTGCCCGCTGCAGAACCAGGCGATGTCCACCGGCCGGACGGACTCGCGGTTCCACGAGCACAAGCGGGAGTACCCGAAGCCGGTGGAGATCAGCACCCAGGTGCTGCTCGACCGCGAGCGGTGCGTGCTCTGCCAGCGCTGCACCCGGTTCTCCGAGGAGATCGCCGGCGACAAGTTCATCGACCTGATGGGCCGGTCGTCCGCCGAGGAGATCAACATCTACCGGGACGACGCGTACGGCGAGGAGGGCGATGCGGGTGACGTCCCGTTCAACTCGTACTTCTCCGGCAACACGGTGCAGATCTGCCCGGTGGGCGCGCTGACCGGTGCCCAGTACCGGTTCCGGGCCCGCCCGTTCGACCTGGTCTCCACCCCGAGCGCCTGCGAGCACTGCGCGGCCGGTTGCGCCCAGCGCACCGACTGGCGGCGTGGCAAGGTGCTGCGCCGGCTGGCCGGCGACGACCCGGCGGTGAACGAGGAGTGGAACTGCGACAAGGGCCGCTGGGGCTTCCAGTACGCCCGGGCGTTCGACCGGCTCAGCACGCCGCTGGTGCGCGACGAGCGCAGCGGTGAGCTGCGCGAGGCCTCGTGGAGCGAGGCGCTGACCCGGGCCGCCGACGGGCTGCGCGCGGCTCGGGACGGCGGGCAGGGCAGCGCGGTGCTCACCGGCGGCCGGCTGACCGTCGAGGACGCCTACGCGTACGCGAAGTTCGCCCGGGTCGCGCTGCGCACCAACGACCTGGACTTCCGGGCCCGCCCGGTCTCCCGCGAGGAGGCCGACTTCCTGGCCAGCAACGTCGCCGGGGTCACCGACGTGACCTACACGGACGTGGAGAACGCGCCCGCGGTGGTGCTGGTCGGCCTGGAGCCGGAGGAGGAGTGCCCGATCCTCTTCCTGCGGCTGCGCAAGGCGTACCTGAAGAAGACCCTGACCGTGTACGCGATCGCGCCGTTCGCGACCCGGGGCCTGGAGAAGCTCGGGGCCAAGCTGGCCCGGGTGGTGCCGGGCGAGGAGGCCAGCGTGCTGGCCGAGCACGCCACGGTGGCCGAGGCGCTGAGCCAGCCGGGCGCGATCCTGATCGTCGGCGAGCGGCTCGGCGCGGTGCCGGGCGGGCTCTCCGCGGCGGCGGACGTCGCCCGGCGTACCGGGGCCAAGCTGGCCTGGGTGCCGCGGCGCGCGGGCGACCGGGGTGCGGTCGACGCGGGCTGCCTGCCCAACCTGCTGCCCGGTGGCCGTCTGGTCACCGAGCCGGCGGCCCGCGCGGAGCTGGGCGAGGCCTGGGACATCCCGGCCGGGGTCATCCCGAGCCAGGCCGGGCGGGACACCGACGGCATCCTCACCGCGGCCGCCAACGGCCAGCTGGGGGCGCTCGTGGTGGCCGGCGTCGACCCGGCCGACCTGGCCGACCCGCGCCTGGCCGAGCAGGCCCTCGACGCGGTGCCGTTCCTGGTCAGCCTGGAGCTGCGGATGAGCGCGGTGGCCCGGCGGGCCGACGTGGTCCTCCCGGTCGCCCCGGTGGTCGAGAAGGCCGGCAGCTTCCTGGACTGGGAGGGCCGGCTGCGCACCTTCGAGCGGGTGCTGGAGACGGACGCGATGAACGACGGCCGGGTGCTGGACGCGCTCGCCGCGCAGCTCGACGTCCGGCTCGGCACCGGCGACGTGATGACCGTCCGCCGCGAGCTGGGCGCGCTGCCGCCGACCCGGGTCGACCGCCCGGGCGCGCCGATGGTGGAGCCGGCGACCGTGCCGCAGCCGGGCGCCGGGGAGGCCGTGCTGGCCACCTGGCACCAGCTGATCGACCTGGGCAGCCTCACCGACGGCGACGAGCACCTGGCCGGCACCGCGCGCCCGCCGGTGGTGCGGCTGGGCAAGGGCACCGCCGAGACGCTCGGCGTGGCCGACGGGGACGCGGTGACCGTGGGCACCGACCGCGGCGCGGTCACCCTGCCGGCGGAAATCACCGAGATGCCGGACGGGGTTGTCTGGCTACCGACCAACTCGCCCGGCTCGACCGTGCGGCGCAGCCTCGGCGCGACGTCCGGCGACGTCGTCACGGTCTCGGCGGGCGCGGTCGGCGGGGCGACCGTCCCGGCCGGGCGGGTCGCCGCGGACGCCGCCGGCCGGCCGGGTCCGCTCCTCAACACCGGGAGTGTCCAGTGAACCTCTACCTCGCGGCGCAGGACCCGACGCTGGCCGACTTCGGCAAGGACCCGTGGTGGCTGGTCCTCATCAAGATCGTCTTTGCGTTCGCCTTCGGCCTGCTGGCCACACTGCTCGGCGTCTGGTTCGAGCGGCGGGTCGTCGGCCGGATGGCGGTGCGGCCCGGCCCCAACCAGGTCGGCCCGTTCGGCCTGCTGCAGACCCTCGCCGACGGTCTGAAGATGGCCTTCAAGGAGGACATCCTCCCGAAGGCCGCCGACAAGGTCGTCTACTTCTTCGCCCCGACCATCTCGGTGATCTGCGCGGTCACCGCGCTGTCGGTGGTGCCGTTCGGCCCGAAGGTGAGCATCTTCGGGCACTGGACGCCGCTGCAGGTCACCGACGTGTCGGTGGCGGTGCTGGTGCTGCTGGCCTGCTCGTCGATGGGCATCTACGGCATCGTGCTCGGCGGCTGGGCCTCCGGCTCGACCTACCCGCTGCTCGGTGGGCTCCGGTCCACCGCCCAGATGATCTCCTACGAGGTCGCCATGGGGCTGAGCATCGTGGCGGTGTTCATGACCGCCGGCACGATGTCCACCAGCGGCATCGTCGCGGCCCAGGGCGACGGCACCCAGCTCACCATCGCCGGCCAGCAGGTGCCGGCGCCGGGCTGGTACGCGATCCTGCTGCTGCCCAGCTTCATCATCTTCTTCATCGCCACCGTCGGTGAGACGAACCGGGCGCCGTTCGACCTGCCCGAGGCGGAGTCGGAGCTGGTCGCGGGCTTCATGACCGAGTACAGCTCGCTGAAGTTCGCGCTCTTCATGCTCTCCGAGTACGTCTCGATGGTGACCATGTCCGCGGTCACCACGACGCTCTTCCTGGGCGGCTGGCGGGCCCCCTGGCCGATCACCCTGTGGGCCGGCGCCAACACGGGTTGGTGGCCGATGCTGTGGTTCTTCGGCAAGGTGATCGCGCTGGTCTTCGTCTTCGTCTGGCTGCGGGGCACCCTGCCCCGGCTCCGGTACGACCAGTTCATGCGCTTCGGCTGGAAGGTCCTGCTGCCGATCAACCTGGTCTGGATCCTGGTCCTGGCCGGCCTGCGCTCCATCGAGGACTGGCAGACCAAGGACCGGCTGGTCGCCACCGCCATCGGCGCGGGTGTGCTGCTGCTGGCCACGCTCTTCTGGCCGAGCCGGAAGAAGGAGCCGGCGCCGCCGCTGCAGGAACAGGTCAACAGCCGGCCGCACGGCAGCTTCCCGCTGCCCCCGATGGATCTTCAGGTACCACCGAGCCCGCGCACCAGGCGCGTGGTCGCCGAGCGGGAGCCGGCCAACGTCGTCGCCGGCCCGGACTCCAGGGAGGTGTGACGTGGGCGCGATCACCGGAACGTTCAAGGGCTTCGGGGTCACCTTCTCGCACATGTTCAAGAAGGTGGTCACCACCGACTACCCGTTCAAGCCGCCGGTCTCGGCGCCGCGCTACCACGGGCGGCACATCCTCAACCGGCACCCGGACGGCCTGGAGAAGTGCATCGGCTGCGAGCTGTGCGCCTGGGCCTGCCCGGCCGACGCGATCTACGTGGAGGGTGGCGACAACACCGAGGAGCAGCGCTTCTCGCCGGGTGAGCGGTACGCCAGCGTCTACCAGATCAACTACGCCCGGTGCATCTTCTGCGGGCTCTGCATCGAGGCCTGCCCGACCCGTTCGCTGACCATGAGCAACGAGTACGAGCTGGCCCGGGACAACCGGCAGGACCTGATCTTCACGAAGGAGCAGCTGCTCGCGCCGCTGCTGCCGGGGATGGAGCAGCCGCCGCACCCGATGCGGCTGGGCGACAGCGAGAAGGACTACTACGTCGGCGCGCTGACCAACCCGGGCACCTCCGCCGGCGCCGAGCACTCGGCCAACAACCCGGGCCGGTACCAGCTCGACGAGACCCCCGGCGTCACCTTCCCGGGCGCCGAGCAGGCGGCCCAGCGGGTGGCGGCAGGCAAGGGAGACACGGCATGACCACGCAGACGGTGCTCGCCGAGGCCGCCTCGGTCGGCGGCGGCGAGGCGGTGACCTTCTGGATCCTCGCCCCGCTGGCGCTGCTCGGCGCGATCGGCATGGTGTGGGCCCGCAACGCGGTGCACTCGGCGCTCTGGCTGGTGCTGACCATGCTCTGCCTGGGCGTGTTCTACGTCCTCCAGGCGGGGCCGTTCATCGGCATGGTGCAGATCATCGTCTACACCGGCGCGATCATGATGCTCTTCCTGTTCGTGCTCATGCTGGTCGGCCGGGACGCCTCCGACTCGCTGATCGAGACGCTGCGCGGGCAGCGTACGGCGGCGGTCGTGCTGGCGCTCGGCTTCGCCGGCCTGGTCGGCACCGGGCTGTACCGGGCGCTCGACGGCGTCGAGGCGGTCGGCCTGGACCGGGCGAACGCCGAGGGCAACGTGCAGGGCATCGCCCGGCTGCTCTTCACCAAGTACGTCTTCGCCTTCGAGCTGACCTCGGCGCTGCTGATCACGGCGGCCGTCGGCGCGATGGTGCTGGCGCACGTCGAGCGGCGCAAGGAGGACCGGATGGACCAGGTCGCCACCATGAAGGCCCGGTTCCGGCCCGGCAACTACCCCGGCCCGAAGCCTGGCCCGGGCGTCTTCGCCACGTCGTCCTCGGTGGCCACCCCGGCCCGCCTGCCCGACGGCCGGCTGACCGAGCGCAGCATCCCCGAGATCATGCCGGTCCGGGAGCTGACCGCCGAGGAGACCTCGCTGAAGGGGACGGAACGGAAATGAGCAGCTTCTTCTCGGTCGAGCCGAACTACTACCTGGTCCTCGCCGCGGTGCTCTTCACCATCGGCGCGGTCGGGGTGCTGGTCCGGCGCAACGCGATCGTCCTGTTCATGTGCGTCGAGCTGATGCTCAACGCGGCGAACCTGACCCTGGTCACCTTCAGCCGCATCAACGGCGACCTGAACGGTCAGATCATGGCGTTCTTCGTGATGGTGGTGGCGGCGGCCGAGGTCGTGGTCGGACTCGCGGTCATCATGGCGATCTTCCGGACCCGGCGCTCGGCCAGCGTCGACGACGCCAACCTGCTGAAGTACTGAGGGGCCGACGGTGGAAGAGACTGTGCGTTTCGCAGAGGCGAGTGGATTTCTCGGCAGCGTCTGGCTGCTGGTGGCCATCCCGCTGGTCAGCGCGGCGATCCTGCTGCTGCTCGGCCGCCGGGCCGACCGGTGGGGTCACTGGCTGGGCGTGGCGGCCATCGGCGCCGCCTTCGTGCTCGGCCTGACCTACTTCTTCCAGCTTCGTGGCCTGGAGAACAAGCAGGTCGAGCTGAGCCTCTGGCAGTTCATCACGGCCGGTGACCTGAAGGTGGACTTCGGTCTGCTCTTCGACCCGCTGGCCGCGGTCTTCGTCCTGCTGATCACCGGGGTGGGTTTCCTGATCCACCTGTACGCGGTCGAGTACATGGCGCACGACGAGGGCCGGCGGCGGTTCTTCGGGTACTTCAACCTGTTCGTCGCCGCGATGCTGCTGCTGGTGCTCGGCAACAACTACGTGATGCTCTACTTCGGCTGGGAGGGCGTCGGCCTGGCGTCGTACCTGCTGATCTCCTTCTGGTACGGCCGGCCGAGCGCGGCCACCGCCGGCAAGAAGGCCTTCCTGATGAACCGGGTCGGCGACGCCGGCCTGGCCATCGGCATCTTCATGCTCTTCGCCCAGCTCGGCAGCACCCAGTACGAGGACGTGTTCAACGGGGTCGGCGCGCTGAGCCAGACCACCGTGCTGGTGCTCGGCCTGCTGCTGCTGCTCGGCGCGACCGGCAAGTCCGGCCAGTTCCCGCTCCAGGCGTGGCTGCCGGACGCGATGGAGGGCCCCACCCCGGTCTCCGCGCTCATCCACGCGGCCACCATGGTCACCGCGGGCGTCTACCTGATCGCCCGCTCCAACCCGGTCTTCTCGGCCAACACCACCCTCCAGCTGGTGGTGGTCAGCGTCGGCGCGATCACCCTGCTGATGGGCTGCCTCATCGGCGCGGCCAAGGACGACATCAAGCGGGTGCTGGCCTGGTCCACGGTGAGCCAGATCGGTTACATGTTCCTCGGCGTCGGCCTGGGCGGCGCGGCGTACGCGCTGGCCATCGTGCACCTGCTGGCGCACGGCTTCTTCAAGGCCAACATGTTCCTCGGCGCCGGCTCGGTCATGCACGGCATGAACGACCAGGTGGACATCCGCCGCTTCGGTGGCCTGTCGAAGTACATGAAGGTCACCTGGCTGACCTTCATGATGGGCTGGCTGGCCATCATCGGCATGTTCCCGTTCTCCGGCTTCTTCTCCAAGGAGCCGATCATCGTGGCCGCGTTCGAGCGGGAGGGCTGGACCGCCTGGCTCTTCGGCATGGCCGCGCTGATCGGCGCCGGGTTGACCGCGTTCTACATGACCCGGCTCTTCGTGCTCACCTTCCACGGCCCGAAGCGGTGGACCGAGGACATCGAGCACCCGCACGAGTCGCCGAAGCTGATGACCATCCCGCTGATCCTGCTGGCGATCGGCTCGGTCGCGGCGGGCTTCCTGCTCGCCACGTCGGTGCCGGACTGGCTGGAGGCGACCGCCGGGCTGGGCGGCCAGGAGGAGGGCCACGAGGCGGTCCTCGCGCACTGGCTGATCACCACGCTCTCGCTGGCGGTCACGGTCCTCGGCGCCGGGCTGGCCTGGTTCCTGTTCCGCAACGGCACGGCCACCGAGCCGCAGCCGGCCGGGGTGCTGGTCACCGCGGCCCGCCGCAACCTCTACACGGACGCCGTCAACGAGGCCGTCTTCGAGAAGCCGGGCATCTTCCTCACCCGGGCGCTGGTCTACCTCGACAACCGGGGCGTGGACGGGCTGGTCAACGGCCTCGCCGCCGCGGTGGGCGGGGGTTCGGGCCGGCTCCGGCGGCTGCAGACCGGCTTCGTGCGGTCGTACGCGACCTCGATCCTCACCGGCGCGCTGCTCGTGGTCGCGGCGTTCCTCGCGGTGCAGGCGGGGTGGCTGGCGTGATCGACCTGAACGCGGCCGCCCCCGCCGGCGGGCCACGCAGTCACGACGGAGGTAAGGCCGAATAATGTCCAACTTCCCGTTCCTCTCGGTGCTGACCGTGGCACCGCTGGTCGGCGCCCTGGTCGTGGCCGTGCTGCCACGCCGCCGGCCGGACCTGGCCAAGCTGGTGGCGTTCGGCTGGTCGCTGCTGGTGCTGGTGCTGTCGGTGGTGATGTGGATCGCCTTCTCCGCCGACGGTGACCGGTTCCAGTTCCGCGAGTCGTACGCGTGGATCCCGAACTGGGGCGTCAACTTCACCTTCGAGGTGGACGGCATCGCCCTGGTCATGCTGATGCTGATCGCGATCCTGGTGCCGCTGGTGATCCTGGCGTCCTGGCACGACGCCGAGTCGTCCAAGCGCTCGGTGCCGGCCTACTTCGCGCTGCTGCTCGTCCTCGAGTGCACGATGATCGGCGTCTTCGCGGCTGCCGACGTCTTCCTCTTCTACGTGTTCTTCGAGGTCATGCTGGTGCCGATGTACTTCCTGATCGGCAGCTACGGCGGCCACCAGCGGCAGTACGCGGCGGTCAAGTTCTTCCTCTACTCGCTGGTCGGCGGCCTGTTCATGCTGGCCGCGGTCATCGGCCTCTGGGTGGTCGGCGGGAAGACCTTCGACTGGCAGGCGCTCAGCCAGGCCGAGTTCGCCACCGACACCGCCCGCTGGCTCTTCCTCGGCTTCTTCCTCGCGTTCGCGATCAAGGCGCCGTTCTTCCCGTTCCACACCTGGCTGCCGGACGCCGGTGGCGCGGCTCCGGCCGGCGCCGCCGCGCTGCTGGTCGGCGTACTGGACAAGGTCGGCACCTTCGGGATCCTGCGGTACTGCCTGCCGCTCTTCCCCGAGGCGTCGAGGTGGTTCGCGCCCTGGGCGCTGGCGCTCGGCGTGATCGGCATCATCTACGCCGCGCTGCTGGCCGTCGGGCAGAACGACCTGAAGCGGCTGGTGTCGTACACCTCGATCGCGCACTTCGGCTTCATCGGGGTCGGCATCTTCGCCTTCACCACCCAGGCCGGCACCGGCGCGGTGCTCTACATGCTCAACCACGGGCTCGCCACCGGCCTGCTCTTCCTCGTGGTCGGCATGCTGATCGCCCGTCGCGGCTCGGCCCTGATCAGCGACTTCGGCGGCGCCGGCAAGCTGGTCCCGGTGCTGGCCGGGGTGCTCTTCTTCGCCGGTCTCGCCTCGCTGGCGCTGCCCGGCACCGCGCCGTTCGTCTCCGAGTTCCTGGTGCTGATCGGCACCTTCACCACCAACAAGCCGGTCGCGGTGATCGCCACGCTCGGCATCATCCTGGCCGCGGCGTACGTGCTGTGGATGATCCAGCGCACCACCCAGGGCACGCTGAACCCGGCCCTGACCGAGGTCGACGGCATGCGCCGTGACCTGACCCTGCGCGAGAAGGTCGTGGTCGCCCCGCTGATCGCGCTCATCGTGCTGCTCGGCTTCTATCCGAAGCCGGTCACCGATGTCATCAACCCCGCCGTCAAGGCGACCATGCAGGACGTGGGTCGGACCGACCCCGCCCCGGCGGTCGGCACCGTCCAGGAGGCCGCGAAGTGAGCGCGAGGAGTGAACGAGCGGAGCGAGTGAGCCCCGCAGTCGCGAACGAAAGGCGGCACCGAAAGTGAGTGAACTGAAGCTGCCGTCGCTCGACTACGCGGCGCTGGCTCCCATCCTGATCATGTTGGGCGCGGCGCTGGTCGGCGTCCTGGTCGAGGCGTTCGTGCCGCGCCGGCTGCGCAACGGGGTGCAGCTCGCGCTCGCCCTGCTGGCGGTGCTGGCCGCGCTGACCATGGTGATCCTGAACGCCGACGACCGGCTGCTCACCGCCGGCCAGGCCATCGCGGTGGACGGGCCGACGCTCTTCCTCCAGGGCGCGATCCTGATCCTGGCCATGATGACGCTGCTGCTCATCGGTGAGCGCGCGGTGGAGCGCGGCGGGGCCTTCGTGGCCCACGCGGCGGTCACCGCGGAGTCGGCCGACGACCGGCGGCAGGCCGAGGGCGCGGCCGGCGCCACCGAGGTGTACCCGCTGGCCACCTTCGCCATCGGCGGCATGCTGATCTTCGTGGCGGCGAACGACCTGCTGACCATGTTCATCGCGCTCGAGGTCTTCTCGCTGCCGCTCTACCTGCTCTGCGCGCTGGCCCGCCGCCGGCGGCTGCTGAGCCAGGAGGCGGCGCTGAAGTACTTCATGCTCGGCGCGTACGCGTCGGCGTTCTTCCTGTTCGGGGTGGCGCTGATCTACGGCTTCACCTCGGGCATCCCGGGCCGGGTGGCCGGGGTCGACTTCGCGACCGTGCACACCGCGGTCACCGAGTCGTCGTCCAGCCCGACGCTGCTCTACGCCGGCATGGCGCTGCTCGCCATCGGCCTGCTCTTCAAGGCCGCCGCCGCGCCGTTCCACGTCTGGACGCCGGACGTCTACCAGGGCGCCCCGACCCCGGTGACCGGCTTCATGGCCGCCTGCACGAAGGTCGCCGCGTTCGGTGCCCTGCTGCGGGTCTTCCACGTCGCCTTCGCCGGGGCCGCCTGGGACTTCACCCCGGTCCTCGGCACGGTGGCGGTGCTGACCATGCTGGTCGGCGCGGTGCTGGCGGTCACCCAGACGGACATCAAGCGGCTGCTGGCCTACTCGTCCATCGCGAACGCCGGCTACCTGCTGGTGGGCGTGCTGGCGCCGAGCAGGGACGGGCTCTCCGGCACGATGTTCTACCTGGTGGCGTACGGCTTCTCGGTGCTCGCCGCGTTCGCCGTGGTGACCCTGGTCCGGGACGCCGACGGCGAGGCCACCCACCTGTCCCGCTGGGCCGGGCTGGGCCGCCGCTCGCCGTTCTTCGCGGCGATCTTCACCTTCATCCTGCTGGCCTTCGCCGGTATCCCGCTGACCAGCGGGTTCACCAGCAAGTTCGCCGTCTTCGCGCCGGCGCTGGACGCGGACCAGGCCTGGCTGGTGATCGCCGGCGTGCTGACCAGCATGGTGCTGGCCTTCCCGTACCTGCGGGTGGTGGTCATGATGTGGCTCTCCGAGCCGGGGGACGCCACCCCGACCGTCACCGTGCCGGGTGCGCTCACCTCGGCGGCCCTGGTCATCGGCGTGCTGGCCACGCTGGTGCTGGGTGTCGCCCCGGCGCCCCTGCTGGATCTGGCCAACGGTGCGGCCGAATTCGTCAGATGACCCCTGGCAGTTCCCCGGGGGCCGGTACGCCGTTGGCGTACCGGCCCCCGGTCCGTATCCCCCTCTCCGGGCAGGTCGAACGGGTGTGGCATGGTTGAGTACGTGGTGATTCCGGCTGGCGAGCGTTCAGGTGCCACCGGCTCCGGCGGTCGTCGGGGTCCGGCGGGCACGGGTCAGTTCGGCGCGCTCGGCATGCACCTCGCCGACCCGCGCGTCGAGGCGTCCGTGCTGGGCGTGCTGGATGGCGTCGAGGGCCAGCTGCGGGAGAGTGTGGCCAGCGCCGACCCGCTCGTGGCCGAGGCCTCCCGGCACCTGGTCGACGCGGGCGGCAAGCGGTTCCGTCCGCTGCTGGTGGCGCTGGGCGCCCAGTTCGGTGAGCCGACCGCCGCCGAGGTGGTGCCGGCCGCGGTGGTGATGGAGCTCACTCACCTGGCGACGCTCTACCACGACGACGTGATGGACGAGGCCGCGGTGCGCCGGGGCGCCCCGAGCGCCAACTCCCGGTGGACCAACTCGGTGGCCATCCTGGTCGGCGACTTCCTCTTCGCCCGGGCCGCCGACATCGCGGCCGACCTGGGGCCTGACGCGGTCCGGCTGCAGGCGCGCACGTTCGCCCGGCTGGTGCACGGGCAGATCGCCGAGACGGTCGGCCCGCGCGGCTCCGACCCGGTCGCCCACTACCTGCACGTGATCGCCGAGAAGACCGGCTCGCTGATCGCCACCTCGGCCCGGTTCGGCGGCATGTTCGCCGGCGCCCCCGCCGAGCACGTCGAGGCCCTGGCCGGTTACGGCGAGATCATCGGGGTGGCCTTCCAGCTCTCCGACGACCTGCTGGACATCGCCTCCGAGTCCGTGCAGTCCGGCAAGACCCCCGGCACCGACCTGCGCGAGGGCGTGCCCACCCTGCCGGTGCTGTACGCGCTCGGCTCGGACGACTCGGACGCCGCCAGCGTGCGGCTGCGGGAGATCCTGGCCACCGGCCCGCTGGTCGAGGACGCGCTGCACGCCGAGGCGCTCGGCCTGCTCCGCGAGTCCCCGGCGCTCAAGCGCGCCCGGGAGACCGTCCGCAGCTACGCCGAGGACGCCCGCACCCAGCTCGCCCCGCTTCCTCAGGGCCCGGCCCGCCGCGCCCTGGAATCCCTCTGCGACTACATCGCCGACCGCACCAGCTGACCCCCACCCCCGGGGCTGCTCCTGCTGTTGATCAGGGAGTTCGGGTCGGGAACCCCGGCTCGGGGTGACCCAAACTCCTGATCAACGCCCCGCGGCGGGGGCCGGTCGGGGGAAGCGCGGTCGGGCGGGGGCGGGGTGGGCCCGGGTCAGGAGGCGGGCGCCGGCCAGCATGAGGGCGGCGGCCAGGAGCATGGCGGTGCCGGCCACCGTCCACATGGCCGGGTAGCCCAGATGGGCGGCGACCGCGCCCAGTCCCAGCGGGCCCACGCAGCCGCCCGCGTACACCCCGGTCTGGGTGATCGAGGTGGCGGCGGCCGGAGCCTGCGGGTGCAGCCGGACCACCGCGAAGTTCAGCAGCCCCGGCCAGGCCCAGCCGAGACCGAAGCCGAGCACCACGCCGGCGACCAGCGCCGCCGGACCGCGCAGCGCGAGCAGGCCCAGCCCGGCGGCGCCGACCACGAGCATGCCGGCGATCACCGTGACGTGCCCGCCCGCGCGGCGGTCCGCCAGCCAGCCGGCGCCGATCCGGGCCGCCACGCAGACCGCGCTGCCCAGGGTCAGGGTGAGGCCGGCCAGGGCCGGCGCGAGGCCGCGCCCGGCGGCCGAGTCCACCACGAAGGTGCCCAGCGCGTTCGCCGCGGCGGCCGCCAGGGTGGCGGCCACCCCGACCACCAGCAGCGCCGCCCGTCCCGGCCCGGCCCGCCCGACGGCCGCCCGGCCCGTCGACTCCCGCCGCCGCCCCGGTACGGCCGGCAGCGCGGCGAGCGCCGCCCCGGCGGCCACCACGAACGCCCAGCGCCAGCCGGCGGTCAGCGCGATGGCCGGCACCGCCGCGCCGGCCAGCAGGGTGGAGATCGGGATGGCGGCCTGCTTCAGCCCGAAGGAGAGCCCCTGCCGGTCGGCGGGCACGTGCGCGGCGAGCGCCGCGTTGCTGGCGAGCTGGCCCAGCGCGTTCGCCGCCGCGCTGAGCGCGAGCAGCAGCACCAGCACCGGGTACGACCGGGCCAGCGCCGCCACCGCCAGCAGCGAGCCGGCGGAGAGCAGGATGCCGGCGCGGGCCACGGTGACCGGCCCGTACCGCTCGACGAGCGCCCCGGAGGGGACCGAGGCCAGCGCGCTGATCCCGAAGTAGACCGACACGGCCAGGCCCAGACCTGCCGGGGAGAAGTGCAGGTCGTGGCCCATCTGGACGGCGAGCCCGCCGAGCAGGAAGACCGGCAGGACGCAGGCGATCGTGGTGATGATGGCGCCCGCGCTGGTCCGAACGGTGTGGCGGGGCGCCGGCGGCGAGGGGTGCAACACGGTGTCGGTCATCGTCCGCCCAACCTACGCCGGCCACGTTTCGGCAGCTGATGGTGTCTGTCGGTACCCGGTTCGACCCCGGTGATCTGGCATCCTCGATCCGGAGAGGCATTTCGCACTCGGGCGGTTTTTCATATGGTGTAAGTCCCCGGCGGCGGAGGTGGTTGTGCGCGACCCCTTGGCGGAACCTTCGGACCTGATCCGAAGCGTCTCCCGCGCGCTACGAGTGCTCGAGTCGGTCGGCCGTGCCCCGAGAGGCCTCACCGTCAAGCAGATCGCCCGCCGCTGCGAGCTGACCGTGGCCACCACCTACCACCTGGTCCGCACCCTCGCCTACGAGGGCTACGTGATCCGGCGCGAGGACGGCACCTACATCGTCGGGCTGGAGGTGGCCGACCGGTACCGCGAGCTGGTCACCGCGTTCCGCGGGCCGCAGGCGGTCGGGGAGTCGCTGCGGCGGGCGGCCGCCGACACCGGGTGGAGCCACTACCTGGGCCGCTTCGTGGGCGGCCAGGTGGCCGTCACGGCGGTCGCCGAGGGCGCCCGCTCGCCCTACCTGGAGGACCTGGTGCCGGGCTTCGACGAGGGGGCGCACGCCACCGCCCTCGGCAAGAGCCTGCTCGCCACCCTCACCGCCGAGCAGCGCTTCCGCTACCTGCGCGAGTACGGCATGCGCCCGTTCACCGGCGCCACCATCCTCACCCCCGAGGCGTTCGAGGCCGACCTGGCCGCCGGCGACCGGCGGGGCATGCAGCTGGAGCTGGGCCAGTTCCGGCAGGGGGTGGCCTGCGCCGCGGTGCTGGTCACCCCGGACAAGGACATCGAGCGGCGGGTGGTGCTGGCCTGCGCCCTGCCGGCCGGCGAGATGATGACCTCCGCCCGGGTGGTCCGGGCCAAGCTGCTCACCGCCGCCCGAGCCATCGCCGACGGCATCGCCAGCGAGCCCTGACCCGGGACACTCGCCGCCGCCCTCCCGGTACCGGTCGCCCACCCGGCCGGCCCTCCTGACCGGACCGCTTCGGCGACGACCTGACCTGGGGCTGAACCGTTCGGCGTCGCCGCACGTATCAAGGGTCGAACGCATCGCCGGTCTCGCCGCCAGCGGAAGCGAGGGATCACCATCACCGACCACGACGCTCAACTGCTGCGCGCCCTGCACGACGAGCACGCCGACGCGCTCTTCGCGCACGCCCTCCGGCTGGTCAACGGCGACCGCACCCGCGCCGAGGACCTGGTGCAGGAGACCCTGCTCCGCGCCTGGCGGCACCCCGAGTCGCTGGACCCCCGGCGCGGTTCGGTCCGTGCCTGGCTCTTCACCACCGCCCGGAACCTGGCCATCGACGCCTGGCGGCGCCGGTCCACCCGGGTCGGCGAGGTCTACACCGACGAGCTGCCCGAGCCGCCCGAGACGGTCGACGAGGCGGAACGCGCGGTCGAGGCGTGGACGGTGGCCGAGGCGCTCAACCGGCTCACCCCGACCCACCGCGAGGTGCTGGTCGAGTGCTTCTACCAGGGCCGCTCGGTGGCGGAGGCGGCCGCCCGCCTGGGGGTGCCGGCGGGCACGGTGAAGTCCCGCACCCACTACGCGCTGCGCTCACTACGGTTGGTCCTGGCCGAGATGGGGGTGACCGGATGACCCGCTGCGAGTTCGCGCACGACGACGGGGCGTACGTGCTGGGTGCCCTCACCCCCGCCGACCGCGCCGCCTACGAGCGGCACCTGGCCGGCTGCGCGTCCTGCCGGGAGGCGGTGGCCGAGATCGCCGTGCTGCCCGGGCTGCTGGGCCGGCTCGACCCGGCCGGGCTGGAACAGTTCCTGGACGACGGGCCGGAGACCGCCCGGGTGCCGGCGCTGCTCGACGCCGCGCGGGAGCGCCGGCGCCGCGACCGGTCCCGGTCCCGCCGGCGGTACGCGGCCACCGCGCTCGCCGCGGCGGCCCTGGCGGTGCTCACCGGCGTCGGGGTGTCGCTGCTGCGGCCGGCCGTCCCGCCGCCCGCGCCGGCGGTGTCGCTGGCCGCCATGCGGCCCGTCGCCGGCACGGTGCCGGTGCACGCCGAGATCGGCCTCACCGGCACCGACTGGGGCACCGAGGTGACCATGCACTGCGGGTACGACCGCCGGGCCGGGCACCGCGAGGCGTACACCTTCCGGCTGGTGGCGCACGGCCCGGACGGCGCGACGGAGCAGATCGGGTCCTGGCTGGCCGCTCCCGGCGACGACCTGCGCTTCACCGGCGCGACCCGGTTCACCGAGGGCGAACTGGTCCGGCTGGAACTGCTCCGCGGCGACGACACTCCCGTCCTCGCCTACGACGTCCGCTGACCCCGCGCGGTGGTCAGCGGGCCGGGCTGGGCACGGGGTCGGCGGTACGGGCGCCGGCGCGGGTGCGGTGGGCGGCGCGGAGGGCGTCCACGGTGAAGATGACCAGCGCGAGCCAGACCAGCGCGAAGCCGGCCAGCCGGGCCGGTGGCATCGGCTCGTGGAAGACCAGCACCCCGCAGCCGAGCTGGAGGATCGGGCCGACGTACTGGAGCATGCCGAGGGTGGACAGCGGCAGCCGGTTGGCCGCCCCGGCGAAGAGCAGCAGCGGGACGGCGGTGGCCGCGCCGGCGAGCACCAGCAGCGCGGTGTGCCCGGCCGAGACGTGCCCGAAGGCGAGGTCGCCGCGCCGGGTCAGCCAGCCCAGATAGGCCAGGGCCGGCAGGGCCAGCGCCGCCGACTCGACGAAGAGCCCTTCCGCGGCGGGCAGGGCGAGGCGCTTCTTGACCAGCCCGTAGCCGGCGAAGCTGAAGGCCAGCACCAGCGCCAGGTAGGGCAGCCGGCCGTAGTCGACGGTGAGCACCGCGACGGCGGCCCCGCCCACCGCGAGTGCCACCCACTGCGCCGGGCGCAGCCGCTCGCGCAGCAGGAAGACCCCGATCAGCACGATGACCAGCGGGTTGATGAAGTAGCCGAGGGCCGTCTCCACCACCCGGTCGGAGTTCACGCCGTAGATGTAGGTGCCCCAGTTGACGGCGATCAGCGCGGCCGCGGTGGCGATGCCGGCCAGCGCCCGGGGCCGCCGGGCCAGCGCGCGCAGGAAGCCGATGTTGCGCATCGTGCCCAGCAGCAGCGCCACGAAGAGCACCGACCAGACGATCCGGTGGGCGAGGATCTCCACCGGCCCGGCCGGCCGGAGCAGCTTCAGATAGAGCGGGAAGAAACCCCAGATCAGGTACGCGCCGAGGCCGTACAGGTAACCGAGGCGGGTCTGGTTCACGCCTCTACCGTAAGGGGTGGCCTGGGGTCGGGATCCTTTCTGGTGACCGGCTTCACCCGCCGGTCGTACTCCATCCAGTGCCGCACGTCGACCGGGCCGAAGCCGACCTTCGCGTAGACCCCGTGCGCGTCCGCGGTGGCCAGCAGGATCCGCCGTACGCCCAGCCCGGCCAGGTGGTCACGGACCGCCCCGGCCAGCCAGGTGCCCAGCCCTCGGCCCCGCTCCGCGGGGTCCACGTACACGTCGCAGAGCCAGGCGAAGGTGGCCCGGTCGGTGACCACCCGGGCGACCGCCACCTGCCGGCCGTCCCCGGGCCGGTAGACGCCGAACCCGATCGAGCCGGCGAAGGCGCGGGCAACCGTCTCCCGCTCCCGCCCGAGCGCCCAGTACGCGTCGGTGGAGAGCCAGTGGTGCACCCGGTCGAGGTCGAGCCGGTCCGGGTCGGTGCTGAGCTGGTAGCCGTCGGCGCGGGTCAGAGAGAACACCCGATCGACGCTAGTATCGGCACCCGCCCTGCTCACCAGCCAATTCCCGCCCGCTGGTCTGGCCGCCCCGGGTCAGGACGACAGCGGCTTGACCCAGCGGTGGCACTCCGTCTGCTGCCGGTAGCCGGCGGCGGCCCAGACCTGTCGGCCCAGCGTGTTGTCGTCGAGCACCATGGCGTCGGCACGCCGGGCACCGAGCCGGGCCAGGTGCCGTTCGGCGGCGGCCAGCAGCGCCCGGCCGATGCCTCGGCGACGGTGCGCCGGATGGACGGCGAACCGGTACAGGTGCCCGCGCCAGCCGTCCCAGCCCGCGATCACCGAACCCACCACCGTGCCCTGATCGACCGCCAGCAGCAGGGCCTCGGGGTCGCGCGCGACCAGCCGGTGCACCCCCGCCGCAGTGTCGTGCCGGTCGGTGTCCTCGGCGGCGAACCGCCAGAAGGCCAGGACGGCCTCGACGTCCGCGTCCGTGGCCGCCCGGATCATGAATGTCGGCATGCCCCTCCCCGCGTCGCGACCCCGGCGGGCGCCGTCGCGCGGCGACCCTCCGGGGCCGGGCCGATGTGGTCAGTCGCGGTCGCGGACCGCGCCGTTGTGGTCAGTCCCGGTCGAGGACCGCGCCGAGGATCCAGGTCACGATGCCGACGAAGAGCGCGCCCAGCACCGCCGCCGGCCAGAAGTCGTCGACGTGGAACGGCAGCCCGGCCTCACCGGCGATCCAGCTGGTCAGCAGGAAGAGCAGACCGTTGACCACCAGCGCGATCAGACCGAGGGTGAGCAGGTAGAAGCCGCAACCGACGGTCTTGATGACCGGCTGGAGCACGGCGTTGACCACCCCGAAGATCGCCGCCACCAGCACCAGCGTGGTCACCGTTTCGGTGGCCGAGTCGGAGTCCAGGGTGATGCCCGGGATGAGCAGCGTGGCGAGCCAGAAGGCCACGGCCGTCGTGGCCAGCCGGATCAGAAGACCCTTCAGAAAACCCATGGCCGGGATCGTGCCACGGACCGTCCACCGGGGGAACCCGGAAAGATCGACGAATCCGCGCCGGCTCGGCGGCGGCTCGGCCGGTCGGGCCGTGTCGAATCGGCGGCCGTTCAGCGGCGGCTCGGCCGGCCGACCAGCTGCGCCTCGATCGGCGTCGGGGAGAGCAGCGCCCAGCGCAGCGCCCGCCGGTTGACCACGGCCACCATGTCGTCCCGGATCCGGGTCAGCCACGCCGCCGAGCCGCCGAGGCCCAGGGCCGCGCCGGCCAGCGCCGCCTCACCGGGATCCAGCGGTTGCAGGATCGCCAGGTCGGCCCGGGCCAGCGCCGGCGCGTCGGCGGCGGCCAACTTCTCCCGGAGCAGCAGCACCGAGCACCAGGGGCCGGTCTCGGCCGGTGGCGCGCCGCCGTCGGCCACCAGCAGCAGCGGTTGCAGGGGCGAGCCCGGCGCACCGCCCACCGGCCGTCCCGGCGGGAGCAGCGGCACCGCCCCGCCCACGCCCTGCACGAAGGGCTCCCAGGCCCGGGGCCGGCCGGTCCGCACCACCACCCGGGCACCGAGCGCCAGCGCACGCAGGGCCATGAGCTGCGCGGCGCGTACCCCGCCGACCAGGAGCAGCCGGGTCGGGCCGGGCCCGAAGAGGCGGACCGTCACCCCGCCGCCGTGCCGGTTGGTCCCGACCATCAGCCCCGACTCGCCGAGCGGCAGCTCCAGCGCCGCCAGCTCGGCCCCGGCCACCGGGGCGCCGCCCCGGGCCACCGCCAGCGGCAGCGTGGCGGCCAGGCCGGCCAGGTGCTCACCGTCCAGCCGCCGGACCGCCGCGCCCAGATCGCCGACCAGCCGGTGCAGGGCCCGGTCGGCGGCCGACAGCTCCGCGGCGGTCCGGGCGGCCAGCCGTACGGTCAGCTCGACCGGAACCGGCGCGGCGTCGGCACCGGCGCGCGGACCGACGCAGAGCGCCACGGTGACCGCGGTGGCGGGCAGCGCCAGCAGCCGGGGCACCAGCCGCCGGCCCGCCTCGCCGTGCGGGTCCGGCCAGCGGCACAACCGGTAGGTGGCCTGGGTCAGCCCGCCGGCCGTGACCGCAGGCCAGGACTCGCGGACCGGCGCGCCCGGATCGTGATGGGCCAGCTCGGCCACCACCCGCAGGGCCGCCGGCCCGCCCAACGGCCGCCCGGTCAGCGGCCTGAGCCGGCGCACGATCCGCCGGACCGCCCCGGCGAGTGCCCGCCGCAGCTCCGCGTCCGACCAGCCCTCGGTCCGGAGCACGCGGACCGCGAGCACGGCCCGCGACCGGGCGGCCAGCCGCCCGTCGGTGAGCTGCCGGTAGGAGACGCCGGCCGGGCCGGCCCCGGCGCCGGGCGCGGGGGCGGGCGAGGCGGAGAGCAGCAGTTGGACCCGCACCGGTGGGCTGTCCGGGCCGGTCGGGGGCAGCAGGGACAGCGGTGCGGGCAGGGCCCGCGGGCCGTCACCGAGCAGGTCGTTGGGATCGCCGATCTCCAGCAGCGCGGTCGTGCCGGCCGGGTCGTCCAGCACGGCGGCCGGCCCGCCGGCCAGCTCGACGGGGTGCACCGCCGTGCCGGGGGCGACCAACCCCAGCAGCGCGGCCGGCCCGGCGGTGGCCGGCAGGGCCCGCGGCCGGCCGAGGTGCCCGAGACCGATCAGCAGCCACTCGTGCAGCCAGCGCCCGCGCCACCGGGCCCAGGTCGCGGGGAGCAGCACCGCCGCCAGCAGCAGGGCGGCCGCGGTCACCGCCACCCCGCGCCCGACGGCCGCGACGAGCGCGGCGACCGCGAGCTGGGTGGCCACCACCTGACCGGCCCGCGCGCCGGCGGCGGGGCGCAGCGTCCAGCGTGGCGCCCCGGAGACCGCCGGGGGCCGGCCGGTCGTGGTCGCCGTCACCGCGCCTCCTCACCTGTTCGTCGGGTGACGATGCCGTGGCTCATCGTAGGCGGTCTTTGTCCACAGGGGAGCCCGGGGGGTAGCAGAACCGCAATCGGACCGCTACCGTCAGCGACGAGTTCGTCGAGCGCGCCGTCCCCTCCCATCCCCGATTCCGGCACCGCGCGCTCCGGCATATCCACGGTGGTCGTTGCGGCGACCAGCCACGACCGAGGAGACGAGGTGACGTCCGGGATGTCCCAGACCCAGGCGGAAGCTGCGGTGATGCGGCAGACCGCCGCGAAGTTCGAGCAGGCGGACCAGTCGTTGCAGACCATGCTCAGTGGCCTGATGGCGGAGCTGGAGGTGTTGCAGCAGGCCTGGCGGGGTGCCGGCGGGCGGTCGTTCGAGCAGGTCAAGCGGCAGTGGGCGGAGGACCAGGCGGCGCTGCAGCGGGCCCTGCGGGAGACCGCCACCGCGATCCGCACCGCCGGCCGGCAGTACGACGCGTCGGACACCGAGGCGGCCACCCGGGTGGCCGGCACGCACCGCGGCATCCAACTGCCGCTCTGACCAGGGAAGGACGGAACCGATGGACCACGGTGTGCTGGTCGTCAACTTCGCCGCGCTGCACCAGGCCGGGGCGGACATCCAGAAGGCGTTGAACACCCTCGACAGCCAGCTCGGCCAGCTCGAGCGGGACGCCGCTCCGCTGGTCGCGAGCTGGTCCGGCGAGGCCCGCGAGGCGTACGAACAGCGGCAGGCGCGGTGGCGGGCGGCCTCCCAGGACCTCCAGGCGATGCTGCGCGACATCAAGCTGGCGGTGGACGATTCCGCCGCCGACTATCTCGACACCGAGAAGCGCAACACCAACCTCTTCCAGTAGTCCCGGTCCGGCCGGTCGCGGGTTCGCGTCGTGGGGTGCCCGGTGCCCGGTGCCCGGTGCCCGGTGCCCGGTGCCCGACCCGGAGCCGTGGCCCGGCCGGCCCGGGCCGGGCCAGCCGGCCGAGTCGGCCCGGACGCGGGACGGCGGGCGGATCAGGCCGGGTCGGCCGGGCGCCAGCGACGGCGGGCGCCGCGCGGAAGCACCGCGGCCATCAGCACCAGCACGAGGGCCGCCGCGCCCGCCGCGCCGGCCACCAGGAGCGCCCGGTGCCGGGCCGCCGCGCGACGCGCCTGCCGGGCCAGGGTGGCCGGGTCGTCCCGGTCGAGCGCCAGCGCCGCCACCCGGTCCGGTCGGGCGGCCACCGGCCCGGCCGACTCGGTCACCGCCCGGTACGGGTTGAGGACCCCCGCCCCGTAGCCCTCCCCGGTGCCGGGCGCCGGGTCGGCGCCGGCCAGGATCCGCCGGGTCACCTCCGCCGCGCTCAGTTCGGGGCGATACTGCCGCAGCAGCGCGGCGGTGGCCGCCACGAACGGGGCGGCGTAGCTCGTGCCCTCGGCCCGGTGGTGCCCCCGTCCCGGGGCGGCCATCAGCACGTCGCTGCCGGGCGCCACCACGTCGACGTACGGGCCGGTCTGGGAGAAGGGGGAGCGCACCCCGTCCGCCCCGACCGCACCCACCCCGAGCACCCCGTCGTACCCCGCCGGATACGGCCACGGATCGCCGCTGTCGTGCAGGTTGCCGGCGGCGGCCACCACGACGACCTCCCGGCGTTGCGCGTAGGCGATCGCGGCCCGCACCGCGGGGTGGTCCGCGTACAGCACCACGGAGAGGTTGAGCACGTCGGCGTCGTGGTCCACCGCCCACCGGATGGCCCGGGCGAAACCGGCCGCGCCCACCGTCCGCCCCGCCTCCCGCCCGTCGACGACCTGCTGTTCGCTCACCCGTACCGGCAGGATGCGGACGCCCGGCGCCAGACCCCGGAACGCCACCCCGGGCTGGGGCCCCGCCGCGATGATGCTCGCCACCCCGGTGCCGTGTCCGGCGCAGTCCCGGGTGCCGTCGCCGCCCGGGTCGAGGAAGTCGGCGCCGGCCAGCACCCGCCCGGCGAGCTGGGGATGGGTCCGGTCCACGCCCGAGTCGACGACCGCGACCACCACCCCGGCGCCGGTGGCGAGCGGGGCGAGGCGGTCGGGCGCGTACCGTTGCTGGGGCCACGGCCGGCCGGTCACCGGGCGCGCCGGTGCGGGCGGCGTGGCGCACGGGGCGGGCACCCGGGCGGCCGCCGGGGTGGCCGCCGGCAGCGCGGTGCCGAGAACGGCCGCCAGGAGGGCCAGGGCCGGGCGTGCGATGGGCCGGGACATCGACCGCCTCCGTATCGTGTCGACTCCGGAACGGGATGTTAGCGCCCCGGCCGCGCCGCCGGCGGCCAGCCATTGTGATCTTGTTACCACCTTGTAGGTTGTAAGCGATACCTGTGGCCTGTGCACGGAAGGAGAGGTGGCCGTGACCGGATGGGAGCCGGCCACCGAGGCCGAGGTGGCGCTGCGGGATGCCCTCCGCGCCCAGGACCAGCAGCTCTACTTCCGCATCCTGACCAGGACGGATCTCCTGCTGCCGGTCTCCGCCGAGGCGCTCGGCGGGCAGTCGCCGGTGGGCTGGGGCACCTGGACGACCGGCGGCCGGACGCACATTCTGGCATTTACCTCGGTCAACGCGATGCGGGCCTGCCTGGGCGAGAACGCCGGTGCCACCCGGCGCGTCCCGTACGCCGACCTGGCCGCCGGCTGGCCGAACCATGAGTGGTGGCTCGCGGTCAATCCGGGCCTGCCCATCGAGGGCTACCTGCCGGCCTGGTACGTGGCCCAACTGTCCCGGGGGGACGTCCGGCTGCCGGGGCGCACCATGGGAGCCCGGGCCCGCCTGGAGCGGGTGGAGAACGCGACCCGCGCCCGCGCCACCGGCCGGGAGACGCCGGCCGGCGTGACCCCGCCGGCGGGCGGCGCCGGCTCGACCCCGGCCGGGTGGCCGGCGGGGCCGGCCGTGCCGGCATCGAGGACGCCGGTCGCGCCGGCCACGCCCGGCCCGGGCCCTGCCGCCGCCCCGGCGCCGGTCGCCTCGCCCCTGCCGCGCTCCGGGTTCGCCGGCCAACCGACGCGACCTGATGGTCCGGCCGCCGGCGTACCCACGGCCGGCCGCTCCGTGCCGGCCCGGCCGGCGGAACCGGCGTCGTCCGGCTTCCCCGCCACGGCGTCGCCGGCCGCGCCCTGGGAGCAGACCGCCACCGACCTCCGGGGCCCGGTCCCGCCGGTCGAGCCGGCGACCGGGTCACTCCCGGCACCGCCCGTCCCGCCGGGCCGCCCCGCCGCACCGGGCGCGGCCGACCCACCGCTGCCGCCGATTCCCCGCCGCCCCGGACCGCCCGGCTTCCTGGCCGCGAACCGCCTCGGGTCGTCGGGCCGACCGCCGGAGGGCGACGCGACGGCCCGCGACGGATGGCTACGCCCGGGCAACGGCCTGCCCGACCGGGCCCCCGCCAACCCCTCCGACGCCGCCGCCGACAGCCTCTCCGGCTGGGTGAGCGACCTGCGGCGGCGGCCCGACGAGCCGGATCCCTTCGCCGACGCCGGCCGGGGCGGCGCCGCCCGGAGCCGCTCCGGCGAGCCCGCGCCCCCGCCGCCGGCCCGGTCGTTCTTCGAGCCGCCCGCCGGTCCGTCCCGGCGCCCGTCCCCAGTGGAGCCGGTCAGCCGGGGTGCCGAGCGCCCCGCACCGCCGTCCCGGTTCGCCGGTGGCGGGCGGCCGTTCCCGCGTCGCCGGCCGCTGAACGAGCCGGTGCCCGAGGACCCGACCCGGGCGTTCAGCACCGCCGCGGCCACCGAGGCCACCCCGGCCCGCCGCCCGGGTACCGACGAGGAGCCGCCGCGCGCCTTCCGCCCGGCGGCACCGCCCGGTTCCGCCGAGGAGACGACTGAGGCCCTGCCCCGGCGCCGTCCCCGCCCCGCCGACCTGACCGACGCCGACGAGCGCACCCAGCCCATCCCGGCGCCCGGGGAGGCGGGCTTCGCCGTCCCGGCGGAGGCGGAGGAGCTACCCCCGTCGCTCGCCGAGCCGGTGTCCGCCCCGCCCGCGTCGCGGCGGGGATTCACCCCGATCGTCATCGAGGGCACGGTCATCGAGGCCCGGGACCTCACCGTTGCCGAGCCGCCCGCACCGGTCCGGCCGGAGCCGGTGGTTCCCGAGCCGTACGCCGTACCCACCGTTCCCGTCGCCGCCCCGGCGACGACCGAGGCGCGGGTGCCGCCGGGGCATTCGACGGGCGTGGGCGAGCCGGTCGCGCCCTGGGCCGGCGCTTCGGAGCAGGCCGCGTCGCCGCTGCACCCGGCGGGTGGTGGCGAGCCGGCCGCGCCTTGGCGCGGTTTGAGCGAGCCGATAATGCCGTCGGCGCACCCGGTGGGTGGTGGTGAGCCGGTCGTGCCCTGGGCCGGCGCCCCGGAGCAGGCCGCGTCGCCGGTGCACCCGGTGGGTGGTGGTGAGCCGGTCGTGCCCTGGGCCGGTGCCAGCGAGGCGACCGTGCCTCTCACCCTCGACCCACCCGGCGGCGTCGAGCCCGTCGGCGCGGCGGGCCGTCCGGCGGAGCCGGACGGGGCATTCCTCGTGCGCTCCGGCCCGGACGGCCGGTCGGTTGACGAGCCGCCCGCCCCGGCCCGCCCGCCCGGCACCGGCTCCCTGTTCGAGCCGGTCCAGCCGCTCGCCGAGCCGACGGTGCCGCTGCACGATCCGCCCGCCGAGCCGACGGTGCCGTTGTTCGGTCCGCCTGCCGAGCCGACCGGGCCGCTGCACGATCCGTCCGCCGAGCCGACCGGGCCGCTGTTCGACCCGCCCGCCGGGCCGGGCGGGTCGCCGGTCACCGGGGAGACCCCGGGGGCGGACTCGTTCTTCGGTCCCGCCGACGCGCCGTCCGGGACCCGGCCGGCGCCGGCGAGCGAGGAGACCGCCCCGCCGGTCGCCCCCGCCGACGGATCGCCGGGCTCGCTGCCCGTGGCCCCGGGAGCGGCGTCGCTGTTCGCACCCGCCAGCCGGCCGCCAGGACCGCCCGCCGACCCCGCCGGACCGCTCTCCGACGCCGCCGGGACGCCCTTGAACGCCGTCGGGACGCCCCGCAATGCGACCGGGACGTCCGACGCCGCCGGGACGCCCCTCGATGCCGGCAGGACGGGTGGGCCGACCGGCGCCGTGGAGGAGCCGGCGGCACCGGTCACCGCGGCCACCGCCGGCCCGACCCCGGTGGCCGGCGGCGCGCCGGTGGCGCCGGCCGACTTCGTGCCGGCGAACGAGGTCGAGGAGGAGTTGCTGGCCGCGACGAGCAGCGGCAGCACCGACGGGTTCCTCACCACGCTGCTGCTGGCCCGGGTGTTGCTGCCGGTGGCCCCCGACTCCGCGCCGGGCAGCCGGCCCGGTGACCCGGGTTTCGTGTGGCGGACCGAGCAGCTCGACGGCGGGACGTACGTGGTGGTGCACACCTCGCCCGAGCGGCTCGCCGAACGCTCCGGCGGCCCGGTCGACACGGCCCGGGTGAAGTTCGTCCGGCTGATCCGGAGCTGGCCGGACGTGAGCTGGTCGTTCGCGGTGAACCCGGGCAGCCCGGTCGGCGCGACCTACCCGGGTGAGCAGGTCCTCGCGCTGGCCAACTGGGCCGCCGAGGTGGGGCTCGGCGACGACCCGGACGGCGAGGCGGACGCCTCCGCCGCCGATACCGAACCGGCGTCCACCAGCCGAACGGCTGCGCCCCCGGTGGACCGCACCCGTCCGGTGACCATGCAGAAGGCCATCGCGCCGAGCCAGCTCGCCTACTACCTGGAGCGCGGCTACGACCGGGTGTCCGGCTTCGTGCACCGGGCCAGCGAGCTGTCGCACCTGCGTACGCCGGCCGAACTCTTCGACACGCTCGGCCTCGGGCACCCGGACTCGCCGTTCCGGCGGGACGCCGAGGAGATCTACCTGCTGCGCTGGCCGGCGTACCGGCCCAGCCTCTACCGCATCCCGTACGGGGGGCAGAACGAGGCCGCCATGCGGGCGATGGAGGGCTGGGTCATCGAGCGTCCCCCGTTCCGGGGCAACGGCTTCGCGCCGGGGGAGACCAGCGACGTGGTCGCCGAGTTCAAGGTGGACAGCGCCCGGCTGCCGCACGGCGCGGAGCTGTGGCGGGTCGGCGCGGAGGGCAGCGAGCGGGTGGTCGCGGTCCTGGACACCGACGCGCTGCTCTGGCGACCGGTGGACCCGGCATGAACCGGGACGGTTACGTGGCCCGCTGGCAGGGCCGGGAGTACCAGGCCAGCCCGGACGGCGACGACGTCCGCCTCTACCAGCCCGAGCCCGGTGAGGGCTTCGAGGAGGTACGCCCCGGCCGGTACGTGCGGGTGGTGCCGGCCGCCGAGGTCGAGGATCTCGCGTACGTGCGGACCACCTGCACCTGGCAGGGGCAGCCGTTCATCGTGCTGGCCGAGCACGAGGGCTGGTTGCGGGTCGAGTACACCGGCGGGCGCTGGCCGGTGGCGAAGGCGATGGGGCTGGAGGCGTTCGACTTCGGCGTCTACCAGGGGTGGGCGCCGGCGCGCGAGGTCGCCGACCTGCGCGAGCAGCGGGTCTGACTCAGGACTTCGTCCAGCGCAGCACCTCGCCGAGGACCAGGTCGTGGGCCTCGACGTGCGGGAAGTGGCCGACCCCGTCGAGCAGCCGCCACTCGTACGGGCCGCTGACGTAGCGGCCGGAGCCCTGGGCGGTGCGGGGCAGGGACGCCCGGTCGAGCGCGCCGTGCAGTTGGAGGGTCGGCGTGACGAGTGGCTTCTGCATCAGCTTGACGAACCGGTAGCCGTGCAGCCGCAGCACCGAGCGGAACGCCCAGCGGTAGCCCTCCAGGGCGCAGAAGGCGGCCTGCGGGATCTGCATGGCCACCCGGCAGCACCGCGCGTACGCCTCGAACTCGGGACCGTGCACCCAGGCCGGACCGCCCCAGCGGCGCAGCATCCGCTCGACCTCGGCGCCGTCGTCCCGGGTCAGCACGTGCTCGTAGCGGGGTAGCTGGAACTTCAGCGTCGGGGTGGAGGCGGTGAACTGCCCGCGCGGGTCGGCGAAGATGGCGGCCCGCAGGCGCAGCGGGTGCGGCGCGCCCAGCACCACCAGGCGCCGGACCAGGGTCGGGTGGAAGGAGGCGGCGGTCCAGCCGATGAGGCCGCCGGCCCCGCTGCCGACCAGGGTGGCCGACCGTTCGCCGAGGGCGCGGATCAGGCCGGCCACGTCGGCGGCGAGGGTGTAGCCGTCGTACCCCCGGGGTGGCTTGTCGCTCGCGCCGTAGCCGCGCAGGTCGACGGCGACCGCCCGGAACCCGGCGTCGGCGACCGCCGGCAGCAGGTCCTTCCAGGCGTACCAGTACTCGGGGAAGCCGTGCAGGAAGAGCACCATCGGGCCGGTGCCGGCCTCGACGACGTGGAAGCGGCTGCCGTTGGCGCCGACGAAGCGGTGCGTCCAGGGCCCCTCGGGGAGGACACAGGACTCGTCGACGGGTCCGCCTCGCTGGTCGGTCATGGGGCACAGCCTAGGGCGGCTCCGGGCCGAACGGCCGCGCAGGTGGCCAGGATGGGGGGTTTCTCCGGGGCATCACCCGGGACGGCCGGAGGCCGCAACGGGCGATGCCCGGGCAGGTGACCTGCCCGGGCATCGCGGATGGTGCGGTGATCAGTGGCTCAGGAGAAGCGGACCTTCATCGAGGTGCCGTTCTGCTGGAGAACCTTGATCTTGACGCCGGCGGCCGGGAGCTTGACGCCGTGGTTCGGCAGCTCCGGGTACCAGTACTGCTTGGTGTCGTCGAACAGCGGCTGCGCGGCCTGGCCCCGGATGTACTGCGGCTGGCTGTTGATGTGCAGCGTGAACGAGTCGGCCTTCTTCAGGCTGAACGGCGCGTCGTAGACCTGGACGCGGGCCCGCCACGGGGCACCGGTCAGGTTGTAGATCGGCCGCGGGTGCGCGTCGATGTAGAGGTTACGACCCTCACCCGGGTGCTCGAAGGTGTCGTTGTCCGCGTACCGGAGGTTCCAGTACGAGATCAGCAGACCCTCCTGGTACGCGTAGTGGTCCACCCAGTCCGGGCGGGTGTTCGCGTAGCCGAAGTAGTACGGGCCGGTCTTCAGGTACTTGTCGTACGAGACGTACGACCGGTTGCCGGCGATGTAGTAGTTGTCGAAGAGCCGGGTGTAGGTCGCCTCGGCGATGGTCCAGCCCTTGAGCGCCCAGTCCCCGGCACCGTTCTCGGCGCCGTCGCTGAGCAGGGTCTGGCCGTCGGCGGTCACCGTGATGGCGTCGCCGAAGAAGCCGCCGGAGGAGACCCCACCGTCGGTGGTGTAGTGGAACCGGAACTGCGCCACCTTGCCGGCCAGCGTGTTCAGCGGGATGTTGATGTCCAGCCAGTTGCCGGCGCTGCTGCCGGTCAGACCCGGCGTCGGGTCGGTGTTGGACACCGGCGGGATGGGCTTGCCGTTGACCGTGCCGGGCAGCGCGGCCCAGGTCTTGCCACCGTCGGTCGACGCCTCGAAGAAGAGGTAGTCGTAGCCGCTCTCGATGTTGAAGCGGCCCTTCATGGTCAGCGCCGCCGAGGTCTTCCCGGTGAGGTCGATCGTCCTGGTCATGGTGTTGTCCAGGTCGTCGTCGTTACCGGAGAAGTACTGCTTGGTGCCTTCGAACGGCTTGCCGTACTGGAAGGTGTACTCCCGTTGCGGCAGCACCACGACGGCGGCCTGCGCCTTGGCGGAGTTGTACTCCTCCGGGCCCAGGTTGAGGGTGCGCTTCTGCCCGGCCTTGATCACCTCGTAGTCGAGCCAGCCGAGCTGGAGCTTGTTCCAGGCGCCGAGGTCGCCACCGCGCTCGCCGATGCCCTGGTCGTTCTTGCCGCCGAGCCGGCTCTGGGCCATCAGGGTCCAGTGCTCGTTGTTGTTGTCGCCGCCGTTGATGTTGTTGTAGTCGTCCGGCAGGCCGAGGTCGTGGCCGTACTCGTGGTAGAAGACGCTGCGGCCACCGTTTTCCGGCTGGATCGTGTAGTCGCGGATCCAGATGCCGGTGTCGCCGATCTGGGTGCCACCGATCGGGAAGTTCGGCGGGCCGACCCGGGAGGTGTTGTAGGCCGCCCAGCGGTGGCTCCAGATGGCGTCCTCGCCCTGGTGCGGGTCACCGTCGGCCTGGTCGCCACCGGAGTGGACGATCTGGAAGTGGTCGATGTAGCCGTCCGGCTCGTTGAAGTTGCCGTCGCCGTCGTAGTCGAACCGGTCCCACTGGTCGTAGGACTGCATGTCGGCCTTGATCTGGGCATCGGTGCGGCCCTTGGCCTTCTGGTCGGCGACCCACTGGGTGACGGCGTCGCGGATCAGGTCCCAGGTGTTCGGGCAGACGTTGTCCGCGCAGACCGCCGGGTCGTTGGCCGGGTTGTCCACATCGTCGTCCGCCACCGGGTCGTCCGAGCGGCCGTAGCGGGCGGCGTTGTACTTGACCTTCACCCAGTCGGTGACCATGCCGTCGACCGTGTAGCGGCCGGACGACTGGGCCTCGTAGTACTGCTTGAGCGACTCGTCGCCCGGGTTGGTCCCGAAGTACAGCTGGCGGAAGTGCTCCGGGCTGTAGTCGGCCTGCCAGACGGTGGAGTTGTCCAACGCCCGGTTGGGCGCCGGGATCTCGTTGTGCCGCGGTCCGTCGTACCTGGTCGGCCCCGCGATGTCCGGGTTGATGTCCTTGTCCGGGTAGGCCGGGTCGCGCTCGTCGCCGAACTCGGCGAGGATCACGAAGATCTTGTCGGTACGCTCGCGCTCCAGCTCGACGTACTGGTCCTTCTTGCCGGCCTTCGCCGCGGCGGAGCGGGCGCCGGCTGCGGCTGCGGCGCCGCCGGCGGTCTCTCCGACCTTGACGACGGTGCTGCCGTTGATCTTCTGGGCCTTGGCCCGACCAGACAGGACCTCGCTGAGGCCTTCCTGGCGGAGCGCCCGGCGCTTGTCCTCGAGCTTGTCCGGCAGATCGTGGGGGGCCTGCGGCTCGGCGACCGACGGAGCGGCGGCCGGCAGCTTCGGCGTCGGCGCGGCGCTGGCGGCCGTGCCTGCCACCAGTCCGGTCGCCGTCAGCGAGAGCCCGAGCAGACCCACTGCGACTTTGCGCACGTGGATACCTCCGGTGTGAGGGAACCGGCCCAACGGGGGTACGGGCCGGTGGAGAGGTCCCACTAGTGGGACCAATGGTGAAGATAGACATTCCCGTGACCGGTGGGAAGACAGCTGCGTCGATTTGTAGCAACTTTTTGTTGGGATCGCTCCACACCGTCACATGTTGGCCGGTCGATCGAGCGGGATGACCAGGGCGAATGCCATCGGGGTACGCGAAAGGGGCCGGTGGCGTCGCCGCCACCGGCCCCCTCTGTCGTGCTACCCGATCAGTTGGTGATCTTGACGACCATGTCGCTGGTCGGGGTGGTGCCCTGCTGCAGGATCTCGATCTTGGTGCCGCTGCCGGCGACCTTCACCGAGTTCCACGGGTTGCTGTTGTTCCAGTACTTGTTCGCCCCGCTGTCGGTGAAGATCGGGTTCGGGGCGAGCTCCGGGACCGTGACCGCCTGCCCGTTGAGGTGGAAGGTCTGGGCCGGCTTGGTGTACAGGCTGAACGTGGCGTCGTAGCCGTTCCGCCGGTTGGTGATGGTGCCCTGGTTGCCGACCTTGATCTGGCCCGGACGGACGTCGACCGGAAGGTTCAGGCCGTAGCCCGGGTGCTGCGACGTGTTGTTGTCGCCGTACGCGTAGTTCACGTACCAGACCAGCATGCCGGGCTGGTTCGAGAACCGCTCCACGAAGTTCGGCCGGGTGTTGTTGAACCCGAAGTTGTACCCGCCGGTCCGCAGCGTGTCGTCGTAACCGAAGTAGGTCCGGTTCTCGGCGATGTAGAAGCGGGGGTAGCTGGCGGTCACCGAGCCACCCATCCGGGTCCAGCCCTTCGCGGTCCACTCCGCGGCCAGGTTCTCCGCGTCGTCGGTCCAGGCCACCGTGCCGTTCTTGGTCAGCGCGATGTTGTCCAGGAACGGGCCGGCCAGGTGCACGCCGCCGTCGGTGGCGTAGCGGTAGCGGAAGGTCACCGTCTTGCCGGCGTACGCCGACAGGTCGTAGCTCAGGTCGACCCAGTTGCCGCTGGTGGAGCCGTCGACCCCGGTCTCGCCCGCGTCGATGAGCGAGTTGGACAGGGCGGCCCAGGTGGCACCGCCGTCGGTCGACACCTCGGCGTAGAGGAAGTCGTAGTCCTCCTCGATGTCCCACTGGGCCTTCGTGGTGATCGACGCGGAGGTCGCACCGGTCAGGTCCAGGGTGCGGGTCAGCGTGGTGTTCAGGTCGTCCGCGCTGCCGCCCCACCACTCGTACGACCCGCCGAACGGCGTGTTGTAGTTCGTGGTCTGGGTCTGGGCGGGCAGGTTGACCACGACAGCCTGGGCCTTCGGCCCGTCGCTGTCACCGGCCGGGCCGAGGGTCACCTTGGTGGTGCCCGCGCCGTACTCGACCGTGCTGTGGTTCAGCCAGCCCAGGTAGAGCTTCGACCACGGGTCCATGTAACCCGGGGTCGAGCCGATGTCGTCGATGCCGTGGCTGAGCCACGAACCGGAGGACATCAGCGTCCAGAAGCCCGTGCCGTTGTCGCCGCCCGCGGTGTCGTACAGGTCCGGCAGACCGAGGTCGTGACCGTACTCGTGGGCGAAGACGCCGAGGCCACCGTTCTCCGGCTCCGTGGTGTAGTCACGGATCCACATCCCGGTGTCGCCGATCTGGACGCCACCGGCCAGGTTGCCGGCGGGGCCGGCCTTGCCCTCGAGGTTGGGGAACGCGGCCCAACGGTGCGACCAGATGGCGTCCTCGCCCTGGGCACCGCCGCCGGCCTCCTCGCCCTCACCGGCGTGCACCGCCTGGAAGTGGTCGATGTAGCCGTCGGGCTCGTTGAAGTTGCCGTCGCCGTCGAAGTCGTACCTGTCCCAGATGTCGAACTGCTTCAGGTAGTCCTTGAGCTGCTGCGGCGTCTTGCCGGCCTGGACCTGGGTGTCGTACCAGGACGTGGCGCTGTCCTTGACGAAGTTCCAGTAGCCGTCGGCCTCGGAGATGGCGTTGCTGCCGTACCGGGCCTCGTTGTAGGGAACGGTGATCCAGTCGCTCACGTCACCGTTGACGGTGTACCGACCGCCCGACTGCTTGAGGTAGAAGTCCCGGAACGACTCGCCCTCGCCGTAGAACATGTCCAGGTAGTGCTCGCGGTGGAAGTCGGGGCGCCACATGGTGCTGTTGTCGTCGGTGGGGCTGCCGTCCCAGTTGCGGTCCGGCTCGGGGATCTGGTTGACCACCGGGCCGGCGCTGCCGCCGGTGCGGGGGTCGGTCTTGTCGCCGAAGTTGACCAGCATCGTGAAGATGGGGTCTTCCTTCGGCGCCTGCTGGTACTCGACGAACAGGTCGTCCTTCACCTGGATGACCTTCGAGCCGTTGCGCGTCTGGAGCTTGGCCTTGCCGGTCAGCAGGTTCGAGATCGCCTGCTTCTTGACCTCCCGCTGCTGATCCGCCTTCGGATCCGGAAGGTTGTCCCTGCCGTGCTTGGCCTTGTCGGCGCCGGGGGTGGGCCCCGCCGCGGGGGCGGCGGACGCCGGCGCCGTGACGACACCGGCCGCCAGCAGCGCGGCCGCGGCCGAGGCCAGGCCCGCTGTGACTCGTCTCCTCAAAGGTCCTCCTCCTTTGTGGAACTGTTACATGACAGAGACAGCCAGAACCATCACTGTCATGTCATGCGTCACTCACAATGACAGAGGTTTGCCTGGTTGTCACCGGTCAATCATCGAGACGACGGCCCTTGCTACCGGGTCAAATCCGGACCAAAGAGCCCAGTAATTCGACGCCGAATCACATTACGTTTTGGCCACGATCACTCTGAGTAGTGGCGATTATGAGGTCCCCAAGGGGGAGCGCTCGGCTTCGCGAAAGTGTCACACAACTGGCGAACCGCGTTCCGGCAGGGACATGCGGACGGGGCCCGCCCGGAGCAGTTGTGCTCCGGACGGGCCCCGCCGGGGTGGTCCGACCCGCACGGGCCGGGCCGGTCAGCTCACGGCCGCGCCGAGGTCACGTACACGGTCGCGTACGAGTTGTCCTTGGCGGCCCGCTTGATGGTGATCGAGACGCCGTAGGCGACGCCCGCGTCACCGGGGTTGCCGGTGCCCAGCACGGTGGACCCGACGGCGGCCCCGTACAGCGCCGTCGCCGGCGTACCGTCCGGGTTGGTGATCCGGGTGGTGTACGGCGCGTTCTGCCGCGACGGCACCACCACGGAGGCGTCCGCGTCCCGGTAGTACAGGCTGCTGCCACGGATCTCCAGACCCGGGTACCAGCCCTTCGCGTCGCTGAACGCCGCCACCGGGCCCTGCGCGCCGAAGGCGGTGCAGTACTCGCTGTACGGCTCGTTCGTCGCCTCCAGACACTCCTGGAAGGGGTACGTCTGGTGCAGCGAGAAGGCCGCGTTCGACGACTGCGGGCGGCTGGGCAGGTTGTCCTGCACCGACGGGTCCTTGACCGCCGCCTCGCCCTGCCGGCGCAGCGGGTCGTTGTGCGAGTCGACGATCAGCAGGCCGCCCTTGGCCCCGTAGCTGGGCAGCGAGGTCAGCTGGGCGGTCGTGTGGTTGACGTCGCCCAACGTGGTGTCCCGGTACCAGATCAGCATGCCGGGCGCGTTGTAGGCGACCTTCTCCACCTTCCAGGCGTCACGCGAGTAGGTGGAGTCGTAGGCGTACTTCAGGCCGTTGTCGAAGCCGTCGAAGTTGCGCCACTCGGCCAGGTAGTAGTGCGACTTGACCTGGGTGCCCGAGTCGGTGTGCCAGCCGGCGCCGGTGGTGTCGGTGAAGCTGCCGAGCACCTGGCTCCAGCCGTTCGCGCCGCCCTCGACGTCGTCGCTCCAGGTGGTGGCGCCGCCGCCGGTGACCGAGAAGTCGTCGGCGAACCAGCCCCGCTCCTCGAACGCCTCGTCGGTGGCGTACCGCAGCCGCAGCTGGACCGTCTTGCCGGCGAGGCCGGACAGGTCGACGTAGTCGTGCCGCCAGCCGCCGGTGGTGCCGGTCAGGCCGTACTTCTTGCCACCGAAGTCGACCATGCGGCCGTTCGGGTCCGCGTAGCCGTCGTTGGTCGTGACCAGCTTGCCGCCGGCGTCGTAGACCTTCTGCTCGGTCCAGGTGTTGCCGCCGTCGGTGGAGACCTCGACGAAGCCGAAGTCCCAGTCCGCCTCGATGACGTAGTTGTTCCACATCCAGAACTTCGCGTCGGCGGCGTTCGGGACGGTCACCGTGCGGCTCAGCTTGACGTCGGCCCAGCTCTGGTCGGCGCCCGAGTACCACATGTTGGCACCGCTGTGCGGCTGGGCCAGCGTGATCACCTTGTCCGGCAGGTTGACCTTGATGCCGTCCTTGGTGCCCACCGGGGTGTTCGAGGTCTGCCCGAGCTGCACGGCGCGGGCGTCGTCACCCGGGTTGACCTCGAGCGGCTCGGCCCAGCCGAGCACCCACTTGTCCCAGATGCCCATGTGGGTGGGGAGCGCCTGGAAGACCTCGCCGGAGTGCGAGCCCGAGGCCATCAGGTCCCAGAAGTCGACGTCCGAGTCGGCCGCGCCCGAGGTGTCGTAGAGGTCCGGCAGACCGAGGTCGTGGCCGTACTCGTGGGCGAACACGCCGACGCCGGAGTCCTCCGGCTGCACGATGTAGTTCGACACCTTGATGTTGGTGCCCGGCACGGTGTAGCCGCCGGTCACCGTCGAGGAGTGCGCCCAGATCGAGTAGACGCCCTGCGCGCCACCGCCACCGGACTTGTCCTCACCCGCGTGCACGAGCACCAGGTGGTCGATCACGCCGTCCGGCTCGTGGTAGTTGCCGTCGCCGTCCGCGTCGCCCTGGTCCTCGATGTCGTAGTCGGCCCAGGGGAAGTTCGGGTCCATCTTGGCCAACGTGTCCACCGCGTCGGTGGCGAGCCGGCCGGCGCCCTGCGGGTTGTCCGGGTGGCCGTTCATCGACTGCTCACGGCCCGCGGTCCAGGTGCCGTCCTCGTTCTGGAAGCAGCGGGACGCGGCGTACCAGGCCTCCGAGTGCGGCACGGTGATCCACGGGCTGGCCTGCCCGTCCACCGTGTACGCGCCCTTGGACATCTCCAGGTACATGTTGTGCATGGTGCGCCCGGAGATGTCGATGCCCGGCTTGCCGTCCGGCCCCTTCAGGTCGGTACGGACCCGCTCGGTGATGCCCGTCTTGCTGTAGAGCATCTTGTCGAAGTGCTGGGGCGAGAAGTCCGGCACCCACATGGAGTTGTTGTCCTGGTGGGGCAGCGAGGCCGGGTTCGGGATGTTGTTGTGCTTCGGGCCGTTCTGGACGCTGCCGAGGACACAGCTCCGGTCCTCGAAGACCGTCTTCGGCACGTACACGTTGCTGAAGTCGTCGTTCGCCTGGTCGTTGAACTCCACCAGCAGGGTCAGCAGCTTCGCCGTCTGGGTGCTCTTGGCCTTCTTGATCTTCCGCGGGCTCTGGCCCGTCTTGATCGCCTTGGCCTCCAGCTTGGCGAGCTCGCGCGCCGCCACCGGGTTGCCGCCCGCGAACTTCCGGTCGTAGGCCCGCGCCTGGTCGACCGGCGAGGAGTAGATGCCGTCCTTGCCCTTGACCTCCTTGCCCGCCGTGTCCGGCTGCACCTGCGGCTCGGCGTAGTTGATGTAGAACTCGTCCGCACCGATCGTCCGGCTGAACCCGGACTCCTGGGCGGCCGCGCTGCCGGTCACGGTTAGTGATGCGGCGGCGAGGGCGATGGCGGGCAGCGCGACGAGTAGGCGTCGGCGCGACCCGGACTGCGGAAATGTGTTCATGCCGCTCCTCGTGGGGCATGGGAAAGAGAACCGGCCGGTCGCGCGAGGCAGTCACGCCCGTCGAACCGACCCGGTGCGGCTGAACCTAGAGGAGAGACGTCTGCCACTGACAGGGGTGACACGTCCCTTTGGCCCGTTCAGCCTGCCGCGCCTCCACCGAACTACCGAGGCGTACCCGCCGGGAAAGACGACGGCGGGTGACGGCCCGTCCGGACCGCCACCCGCCTGATCGTCACCCGAGCCGTCAGTCCTCGTCGGACTTCCCGCCGCTCATGCCACTGGAGATCAGCTCCATCACCGAGGAGTCCTGGAGCGTGGTGACGTCGCCGAGCGAACGGTGCTCCGCCACGTCCCGCAGCAGCCGGCGCATGATCTTGCCGGAGCGGGTCTTCGGCAGCTCCGGCACCAGCATGATCTGCCGCGGCTTGGCGATCGGGCCGAGCGTCTTCGCCACGTGGTTGCGCAACTCGGCGATGAGCTGCTCGCCGGCGTCACCGGAGACCTCCGTGCTGCCGCGCGGGATGGCGAACGCCACGATCGCCTGCCCGGTGGTCGGGTCGGTCGCGCCGACCACCGCGGCCTCCGCCACCGACGGGTGGCTGACCAGCGCCGACTCGACCTCGGTGGTGGAGATGTTGTGGCCGGACACCAACATCACGTCGTCGACCCGGCCGAGCAGCCAGACGTGCCCGTCGTCGTCCTTCTTGGCCCCGTCGCCGGCGAAGTAGACCCAGTCGTCACCGATGTTGGCCCCGGCCCCGAAGCGCGACCAGTACGTCTCGAGGAACCGGTTGTCGTCGCCCCAGACGGTACGCAGCATCGACGGCCACGGCTCCTTGAGCACCAGGTAACCGCCGCCGCCGTTCGGCACCGACTGGCCCTGGTCGTCCACCACGTCGGCGACGATGCCCGGCAGCGCGGTCATCGCCGAGCCCGGCTTGGCCGCCGTGACCCCCGGCAGCGGGGAGATCATGATGGCGCCGGTCTCGGTCTGCCACCAGGTGTCCACCACCGGCAGCTCACCCCGGCCGACATGCTGGCGGTACCAGATCCACGCCTCCGGGTTGATCGGCTCACCGACGCTGCCGAGCAGGCGCAGCGAGGAGAGGTCGTACCCGGCGGGGATGTCCTCGCCCCACTTCATCATGGTGCGGATCAGGGTCGGCGCGGTGTACAGGATGGTGACCTTGTACTTGTCGACGATCTCCCAGAACCGGCCCTTGTGCGGGGTGTCCGGGGTGCCCTCGTACATGACCTGGGTGGCGCCGTTGGAGAGCGGGCCGTAGACGATGTACGAGTGGCCGGTGACCCAGCCGATGTCGGCCGTGCACCAGTAGACGTCGGTCTCCGGCTTCAGGTCGAAGACCGCGTGCGTGGTGTACGACGTCTGGGTCAGGTAGCCGCCGGTGGTGTGCAGGATGCCCTTCGGCCGGGCGGTGGTGCCGCTGGTGTAGAGGATGTAGAGCGGGTGCTCGGCGTCGAACGGCTGCGCGGTGTGCTCCGGCGAGGCGGTCTCCACCGTCTCGTGCCACCAGTGGTCCTTCCCCGACCAGGCGACCTCCTCGCCGGTGCGGCGGACCACCAGCACGTGCTCCACCGAGGGGCACTTCGCCACCGCCTCGTCCACGGTGGGCTTGAGCGCCGACGGCTTGCCCCGGCGGAAACCACCGTCCGCGGTGATCACCACCTTGGCGCTGGCGTCCTGGATCCGGTTGGTCAGCGCGTCGGCCGAGAAGCCGCCGAAGACCACGCTGTGCGTGGCGCCGATCCGGGCGCAGGCCAGCATGGCGACCGCCGCCTCCGGGATCATCGGCAGGTAGATCGCCACCCGGTCGCCGGCGCTCACGCCCAGATCGGTCAGCGCGTTCGCCGCCTGGCAGGTGAGCTGGTGCAGGTCGGCGTAGGTGAGGGTGCGGGTGTCCCCGGGCTCGCCCTCCCAGTGGATCGCCACCTTGTCGCCCCGGCCGGCCGCCACGTGCCGGTCCAGGCAGTTGTACGCCACGTTGAGCTGGCCGCCCACGAACCACTTCGCGAACGGCGCGTTCGACCAGTCGAGCACCTGGTCCCACTTCTTCGCCCAGGTCAGCCGATCGGCCTGCCGCTCCCAGAAGGCGAGTCGGTCACCGGCCGCCTCGGCGTACGCCTCGGCCTTGACGTTGGCGTTCGCGGCGAGCTCGGCCGGCGGCGGGAACTGGCGCGTCTCGTTCAGCAAGTTGGCCAATGCCTCGCTCATGCGATGACTCCTTCGTCGCGTGACCTGCGTCTCCTACCCGGGAGAGGTTAGTCGCGGCGCATCCCCGCCGCGACCGCCCGCCCGGCCCTGACGCGCCCAGCGGCCCTCCCACCGCGCCGGGTGGCGGCCCGGCCCGGCCCCCGCGCCGGCCGAGCCGGGCAGGCCACGGATTGCGGCAAGCTGTTGCTTCCCGGGGTCGGGTGGCACCGGTTTGCCGCAGCCCGGCGTCGGGCACCGTGGCCCGGGTCGCCTTCGCGCCGGGTGGCGCCCGGTCGGCCCGCCGGGCTGGATAGCGTGGCGGGGTGACCACCGACCCGCTCGCTCCGCTACTCGCGCTCGCCGACGTCGCGCCCGCCGTCGAAGCCGCCCGCGACCGGGTGGACCAGGCCCACCGACACCGCGCGCTGCGCCGGCACGGCGGGCAGGTCGCCGCCGAGGTCAGCCTCCGCTCGGCCGTGGCCAGCGCCGCGCTGGAGGGCCGCGGGCACGACCGCGAGGAGGTACGCGCCGGAACGGTCACCGATCCGGTGCTCCAGGGCGCGCTGCGGGTGGCCGGCGCGCTGCCCGGACTCAGCGACCTCTGGCCCCGGGCGCCCCGCCAGGTCCTCGCCCGGCTGCACGTGCTCGCCGCCCGGGACGTCCTGGCCGAGGCGGAGCTGGGCCGGCCGGTCGCCGACCCGGTGGTTGCCGCCCGCCTCGACGGACTGGCCGGCCTGGTGGCCGGCGGCACCAAGGTGCCGCCGCTGGTGCTCGCCGCCGTGGTGCACGGTGAACTGCTCAACCTGCGCCCGTTCCCCGGCCCGTCCGGGGTGGTGGCCCGGGCGGCCGCCCGGCTGGTGCTGATCTCGACCGGGTTCGACCCGCGTGGCCTGGTCGCCGTCGACGTCGGGCATCGCGAGCGGGAGCCCGAGTACGTCGGCGCGGCCGGTGCCTTCGCCACCGGCACGCCGGACGGGCTGCGCTCCTGGCTCCGCCACTACATGACCGCCGTGGAGATCGGCGCGGACCAGATAGGCGTCATCGGCGACGAGGTCCTCGCCGCTGCCTCCTGACTGCTTCCGACCATGTCGCGACCGGCCAGCCGACCGGTACGCCGTGCGGCGGCGACGGTTCCGGGGTGCTGCGGCGGTGACGGTTCCGAGGTGCGGCGGCGGTTGAGGGTCGCGGGTGTGGCGGTGGGCCGCGGCGGTGCCGGCCGGGTGGGGCCGCGGCCAGGCGGTCGGGGCGCTCGCGGCGGGTGCGGCGGTGCTGGCCGGGTGGGGCCGTGGTCAGGCGGTCGGGGTGGCGGCGGCGCGGGTGCGGCGGTGCCGGCCGTACCAGGCGATGCCGATGGCGACCCCGACCCCCACGCCGAGGGCCGCGGCGGCGACCGGGACGGCGGGGCGCTCGCGCAGCCGCCGGCCCAGCGGGACCGGGTGCCGGAACTCCAGCACCGGCCAGGAGTTCTCCACGGCCAGCTTGCGCAGCGCCCGGTCCGGGTTGACCACGGTGGGGTGGCCCACGCATTCCAGCAGCGGGCGGTCGCTGTACGAGTCGGAGTAGGCGTACGAGTCGGCCAGGTCGTAGCCGCGCGCCGTGGCCAGCTCGCCGACGGCGTCGACCTTGCTGGGGCCGGCCGCGTAGAACTCCACCTCGCCGCTGTACCGGCCGTCCTCGACGGCCATCCGGGTGGCGATCACGTCGGTCACCCCGAGCAGCTCACCGATCGGCCGGACCATCTCCTCGCCGGAGGCGGAGACCAGCACGACGTCCCGGCCGGCGGCCTGATGCTCCTCGATGAGGGCGGCGGCCTCGGCGTACACGTAGGGGTTGATCAGCTCGTGCAGCGTCTCGGCGACGATCTGCCGGACCTGGTCCACCTGCCAGCCCTTGCAGAGCGCGGCGAGGTAGTCCCGGGTGCGGGCCATGGTCTGCTCGTCGGTGCCGCCCAGCCGGAACATCAGCTGGGCGTACGCCGACTTGACGACGTCACGCCGGGTGATCAGCCCGTCCCGGTAGAAGGGCCGGCCGAACGCCAGAGCGCTCGACTTGGCGATGACGGTCTTGTCGAGATCGAAGAAAGCGGCGCTTCGGCCCACGGCGCGAAAGTCTAGCCGTAGGACCGGCGTTCGGCGGGCGCCCGGGGACTCCCGAAGGTGAGGATCTGTCGTCACTCTGTGCATAGAGTGACCGCAGTCACACTATCTGGACATGAATTAGCGGTGGGTGGACCGAACACCACTCGACGTATAAGGGGTCGCTGCGGCATGCTAGTCCGCGACGAGATTTCACTTCTCGTCGCAGCGAGGCCCTCGGCGGTTGCACCCCCCGTAACCGCTGAGTTGGTTCGGCTCGACCCCCCCGGAGCCGAACCTCCGACGACCCCCGTCTCCCCCCGACGGGGGTCGTCCCTATCTGGGAGCGCTGCTCCGCAGCGGGTCACGGCAACAGGTCGGGACGAGGGCGAACGGATCACACCGGACGAGCGTCGAGAACCTGCAAGCGGGAGGGCTGCTCGTCGGTCGGGAACGCCACGTGGCGGAACACCTCGCCCGACTTCCGGCGAGTGGGGCGGATCGGCTCGCTGATGACCGTTCCGGATCGTCGCTGGGCCGTCTGGCCGCGACCGGGCCGCCAAGGATCGACCACTATGACTGACGGCGACCGGCTAGTACGCGAAAGTGGGCAGGTCAGCCACGGGGCGGCAGCGGACGCCTGGCGTCAGCCGCTCGACCGGACATCGTGCGCTCCGGGCCGCGCTTCGGCGTCCCGGTCGTCGCCGTAGGCGGTGGCTTCGAGCTCCTGGCGTTCTTCCGGGTCGAGCTGGCTGTAGTAGGCCCAGAAGCTGCCGAAGGCCTCGCCGACCGCGCCGCCGTACGTGCTGGTGAGGGCGGCGGCCCGGAGCGAGATGTCGCCCTTGAGGATCCCGCGCGCCAGCTCGCGGAGTTCCGGTTGTGGGCTGTCGGCGAGCCGGTGGAGGCTGTCGCGCAGGGCCTGGGCCCGTCGCGGGTCGTTGCCGGCGATGTCCGCGATGTCGCTCATCGGGCGGCCCCGGCCCCGACGAGGGGATGGTCGTAGCCGTTGCTGCCGGGCAGCGCGGGCAGCTTGACGGATTCGAGGTCACCGAGCCGGTGCGTCAGCGCGGACCGGAACGCGAGGACGGCGGCGCTGGCGTGTTGGTAGAGCTGGGTGGCCTGGCCCCACAGCCGGAGCATGTTGGCGACTTCCACGGCGGCTACGCCGTACCCGATGACGGCGCCGACGCCGGTGGCCGCGGTGATGGTCCCGGCGGCGGCGGAGATGCCGGCGATGATGGCCGCGTCGATGAGGCCCTTGATGATGCCGCCGATCGATTCGCCGATCGACCAGACGGAATCCGCCATGATCTTGTACTCGTTGCCGATGTCGTTGAGCGGCCCCCGCAGGGCGGCGGTGGCGCCGGCCAGCTGGGTGAAGTAGCCGTGCGCGGCGTCCCCCGCCTGGCCCTGCCACGTCTGGTGCAGCGTCGCGGCGCCGGTCTGGACGTTGAGGGCCAGGTCGTGCAGGGCGTTGCCGGCGTTGGCGAGTACGGGCTGCATGGTGGCGAGGGCTTCCCAGTTGCCGAACAGGCGTTCCTGGAGCCAGGAGATCGGGTCGAAGCCGAAGACGGCGTCGAAGCCCTTCATGGCCCAGGACGCCGGGCTGATGTAGTCCATCCAGCCGAGCGCGTTCGGGGGTGAGTCCGGCTCCGGGGGCGGGGTGAGGCTGCCGGTCACATCGCGCAGGTCGACGAAGGGCGGTGGGGGGCAGGTCAGGGTGGTGAGTTCCTGCTCCAGCGCGGTCGGCGGCTGGCAGGGGACCGCACCCGGGAGGGTGCGATCCAGATCGGACGCTGCCCCGAGGTCGGTTTTCCGGTAGTAGGCGGCGGCGGCCGACAACTCCGGGTCGGAGGCGTCGAGCAGGATGGTCAGCCGCTTCATCGTGTCCGCGATGACGGTGCTGGCGTGCCGGTGACCGTCGGCGGCGATGGCGATCAGTTCGCCGCCGCTGGCCTCCTTCGTGTGGCTACCGATGTAGCCCGAAATCGCGGTCGCGTCGCCGCTCGCGCGGTCCACTTGACGGGCGTAATTGACCAGCGCCGCTGGTTCGACCTGGAAGCTCACGAGTCGAGCACCGTGGCGACGAGAACCAGACCGGCCAGCCCGAGCACCACGAGCGCGCTCGACGCCAGCAGCAGCCTGACCGCCAGTGTGTGCTGGTGGCGGGCCGGGTAGTAGGCGGCCCCGACCAGGCCGGCGAGGACAAGAACGAGCATCGGGATCAGTCGCCGGCCGTCCGCCTCGCCGATGACCGTGGCGAATACGCCGACGAAGCCGAAGAAGATCGCCACGTTGGCAACGGCGTTCCGGAGGTTGGCATATGCCGTGACCTGCAGATCGGCGACCGCGCCGCGAATGTCCTGTTCGGCTTGTGCGCGCTCCTCGGCAGACATGGACCTGCGAGGCTTTCGCCGGCTCTTGTTACTCCCCGTCACGGCAGCGACGATAGCAACATCAGCCGGTGGGGACTGTCCCTGCGACTCGCGCACCAGGGCAGCGCGGAAGTGCCTCTGCGGCGGTGGTGCCCGGCCGGCATGCCCGTCCCGGCACGGCCATCGGACGTCCTGCAATGCGGCCATGGTCCGCGACGAGATCTCCGCCGGTGTCCGGCTCGCGCTGCGGCGGCCGGGCACCGGCGGGGCCGGTCAGGCGTTGAGCTTGCCGGCGATCCGGACGACCCGCTCGGCCATGTGGTCGAGGGCGGCGAACTGCGCGTCGCCCAGGGGCGCGTCGTTGCTTCCGCCGGTGACGTGCGAGACGCCGTACGGGTTGCCGTCGGCGAACTTCAGCGGGTCGGTGTAGCCGGGGGCGACGACGAGGCCGCCGAAGTGGTGGATCGTGTTGTAGAGCGCGAGCAGCGTGGACTCCTGGCCGCCGTGGGCGGTCATGGAGGCGGTGAAGCCCGCGTACACCTTGTCGGCCAGCAGGCCCTGCGCCCACTGCGGGCCGAGGGTGTCGATGAACTGCTTGAGCTGGCTGGCGACGTTGCCGTAACGGGTCGGCGTGCCGAACAGGACCGCGTCGGCCCAGACGATGTCGTCGGCGGTGGCCTTCGGCTCGTTCCGGGTGGCGTCGAAGTGCTGGCTCCAGGCGGCGTTGGCGGCGATGGCCTCCTCGGGGGCGAGTTCCGGGACCTGGCGCAGCCGCACCTCGGCGCCGGCCTTCTCGCCGGCCTCGGCGAGCCGCTTGGCCATGGCATGGATCGTGCCGGTGGAGGAGTAGTAGATGACGGCGAGCTTGGTCTGTGCCATCGGGGCGTTCCTTCCGCAGGATAGTTGTCAGCGATAAATTTGCGCTGTCAACAATAGTGTAGCCCCTGGTCGGGCCGGCGTTCACCGGGGTCCGAAAGAGATCGCCGCCGATGGCTGGGCGCCTCGGAGGGGCCGACCGCGCATAGCAGATCCACTCCGGCGGTGGCGGGCCGTCCACAGCCGCCCCCGTCATCCACAGGCGCGGGCGGCGCGACGGCCGCCCGCCGCCCGGCCCGCCAGGCTTCCCCCAGCACCCCGAGCCCGACCGCTGGAGGCCGCCCATGCCGCCCCGTACGCCGCTCCCGCCGCACCGCCGTCTTCCCCTGCTCGTCACCGCCGACGGTGACCTCCTCGACGAACTGCTCCGGCTCGCCGCGGCCGGCGGCACGGAGGTCGAACTGGCCGCCGACCCGGCCGGTGCCCGGGCCCGGTGGACCCCGGCCCCGCTGGTGCTCGTCGGCGCCGACCAGGCCCAGGCCTGCCTGCGGGCCCGCCTGCCGCGGCGGCCACGCACCGTGCTGGTCGGCCGCTCCGGCCACCTCGATCCGGGTACGCAGCTCGCCGAGCTGATCGGCGCCGAGCACGTCGCCACCCTGCCGGCCGCCGAGCCCTGGCTGGTCGACCGGTTCGCCGAGTGCGCCGCCGACCCGTCCGACAGCGGGCTCGCCCGGGTGGTGGCGGTGCTCGGCGGCCGGGGCGGCGCCGGCGCCAGCGTGCTCGCCGGCGGCCTCGCGGTCACCGCGGCCCGGGCCCGGCGGCGCACCCTGCTGGTGGACGCCGACCCGCTCGGCGGCGGCCTCGACCTGGTGCTCGGCTGGGAGCAACTGGAAGGGCTGCGCTGGCCCAGCCTCACCGGCACCGACGGCCGGGTCGACCCGCCGTCGCTGGTCCGCGCCCTGCCCAGCCGGGGCGACCTCGTCGTCGTCTCCTGGGACCGGGGCGACCTGCTCTGCGTGCCCGCCGAGGCGATGGCCGCCACCATCGACGCCGGCCGTCGGGGCCGCGACGTGGTGGTGCTCGACCTGCCCCGGCACCTGGACGACGCGGCGGTCGTCGCGTTGCAGTCGGCGGACCGCGCCCTGGTGGTCGTACCCGCCGAGCTGCGGGCCACCGCGGCCGCCGCCCGGGTGGTCGCCGAGGCGGCCCCGCACTGCGCCGCCCTCTCCGTGGTGGTGCGGGGTCCCGCCCCCGGCCGGCTCAAGGCCACCGAGGTGGCCCGGGCGCTCGGTCTGCCCCTGGCCGGCACGCTCCGCCCGGAGCCGGGACTGTGCCGCGGGCTCGAACGCGGCGAGGCGCCGGCCGCCGCCGGCAAGGGCCCGCTGGCCGCGCTCTGCCAGCGCCTCCTGGGCGAGCTGACCGGGTCGCCCGTGACGGGTGCGGCGTGACCGGCCCGGCCGACTCCGGGGAGCTGGCGGTCCGGGTGCGGCACCGCTTCGCCGCCGCGGCCACCCCGGTCACCCCGGCCGCGATCGTCACCGCCGTACGCGCCGAGTCGGGTGCCGCCGTGCTCGGCGACACCGCCCTGCTGCGCATCGCCGACCGGGTGCACGACGACCTCGTGGGAGCCGGGCCGCTGGCCCCGCTGCTCGCCGACCCTCAGGTCACCGACGTCCTGGTGAACGGCACCCGGGTGTGGGTCGACCGCGGGCGGGGGCTCCACCAGGTGGCCGTGCCGCTCGGCACCGTCGACGACGTACGCCGGCTGGCCCAGCGGCTGGTGGCCGCCGCCGGGCGACGGCTCGACGACGGGTCCCCGTACGCCGACGCCCGGCTGCCCGACGGCACCCGGCTGCACGCGGTGCTGCCGCCGGTCGCGACCGATGGGCCGTACCTGTCCCTGCGTACCTTCCGGCAGCGACCGTTCAGCCTCGACGAGCTGGTCGAGCGGGGCACCGTGCCGCGCCCGGTGGCGCCGGTGCTCGCCGCTCTCGTGGCGGCCCGGCTGGCGTACCTGGTCACCGGCGGCACCGGGTCCGGCAAGACTAGCCGTGCAGTTGTGCTACTGTCCAGCGCATGAGGAAACGACCTGCCGCGAAGTACCGGCGGATCTCCCAGGACCGCGAAGGTCAAGAGCTCGGCGTACAGCGCCAAGACGAAGACCTCGACGCGCTCGCCGAGCGTCGCGGTCTGGTCTACGTCGCCGACTTCGTAGACAACGACCTCGGCGCGTCGAGCCGGTCCCGCAAGCCGCGGCCGGAGTACCGCCGGATGCTCGAAGCCGCCCGGGCTGGCCAGTTCGAGGTGATCGCCGCGTACACAACCGGCCGACTCACCCGACGCCCGCGAGAGTTCGAGGACCTGATCGACCTGGCCACGGAGCACGGCGTCGAGTTCGCCTACATCCGTTCGCCCGAGTTCGACCTCACCACCGCTCAGGGCCGTCGGATCGCGCGGACCCTTGCCGCCCAGGACGCTGGCGAGGCAGAGGAGATGGGCGAGCGAGTTGCCCGCGCCGCCCAGCAGCGCGCCGAACGCGGACTCAACCACGGCGGCCGGCGCTGCTTCGGCTACACCAAGGATGGCCTACAACTGGAGCCCGCCGAGGCCGCCGAGGTCGCCAAGATGGCCGAGCAGCTGCTCGCCGGAGTACCGCTCGGCGCGGTCACCCGCGACCTCAACAACCGGGGTGTGGTCACGGTCCGGGGCATGAAGTGGACGCCGGGCACGGCGCGGGACCTGCTCCGGCGGCCCCGGCTCGCCGGGCTGTCCGAGTACCGCGGCCAGGTCGTCGGCAAGGGTCAGTGGCCAGCCATCCTCACCGAGGAAACGCACGCGGCACTGGTCACCCTGCTCAACGACCCGTCACGGCGCACCACCACCGGCAACCGGGCCGCCTACCTGCTCAGCGGCATCGCCCGGTGCGGGAAGTGCGGCGGGTCAATCACGTCCGCCGGCATCAAGCGCGATCGGGAGAGCGACGGCTACCGCTACATCTACAAGTGTCGGGCTGGCGCATGCGTGGGCCGGCGCCGGGATTGGGTCGACGACTACGTGACCGAGCTGGCCATTGCCCGGCTGGCTCGGCCTGATGCCCGCGACCTCCTGGTCGACGACAACCGGCCCGACGTGCCAGCACTGCGCGAGGAATCCCTCGCCCTTCGGGTGCGGCTCGACGACCTGGCCGCCGCGTTCGCCGATGGCGCGATCGACCGTGGCCAACTGCGCGCCGGATCGGAGCGCATCCGCGCCCGGCTCGACGAGATCGAGGCTGCGATCTCGCACAGCAGCCGCGCGCCCGTGCTCGCCGAGCTGGTCGACGCCGACGACGTACGGGCGGTGTGGGACCAACTGCCCCTGGAGCGGCAGCGGGCCGTGATCCAGACCTTGATGACCGTGACGCTCCAGCCGGGCGGCAGCGGCCGCCGCGAGTTCGACCCCAGCAAGGTGGAGATCACCTGGAACACCTGACCGACAACTGAAACGGTGCGCCCCCGGCGGTGCTCGCAACACCAACCGGGGACGACTTGATCACTCACCCTCCCTAGAAGGGCAAGCGACCCATGCACGATCGTATCGGCATACCCGCACGACAGGAGAGCACCCATGATCCTGCGCCTACGGTGCCCGTGCGGACGGAACCTGGCCGACGTGACCCGGCCCGGCTGGGCCGGCAGGCTCACCAACCCGGACTGGACCCGCGACGGCCTGTTGGTCACACCGCGCCCCAACGTTCGGCAGCAGGACTACCGCCCGTGGGAGGCGGCGAACCACGGCGATCCGGCGCCGGAGACGGCGTGGGACTGGCACGACCGGACGTACCGGTGGGAGTGCCGGTGCGGGGAAACGTGGAAACTCCGGCACGAGCGGATCACGGCGGTCTGGGCGCGACACACCGGCCCGGGCCGGCGGAGTCTGGTGGTCGTGACGCTTTCCCAGATCATGTAAGCTCTTCGAACAGCAGATCGAATGCGGTAGGACGCCGCCCGGGACGCACCCAGGACACCCGGACAAAGCCTGGGGCAGGTGACCAGCTCTCAGCGGAGCAGGTCGGAGGAACCTGCCCTATGGCCGCGAAGTCACAGCCTCGCCGCAACGCCGCCGCGACCGTCGCCATCATCGAGCGCTGGCACGGACCCGAAGACCCCCGGCTTCCCGACCTGCGCCGCGACCTACGCGCCGCCGAGCTGGAAGAGCACATCCGCCGCCTGGTCGACACCGCGCCGCCGCTCACCCACGAGCAGCGCGCCCGCCTCGCCGCCCTCCTCACGAACGGGGGTGGCCAGAGTGCAGCCGCATGAGAAAAGCCGCCCCGCGGGCAACGGGGCGGCCATCCAGCAGTCCGACGAGACCAAGCTGAGTCTACCGCTCGGGTGGCACCAGCAGACCGAATGGGAAGGCCAGTGGCACTTCGCCGAGGGGTTCGCCGCCGGCTACGCCGCCGCTGAGAAGGCCATCGCCGAGGAGATCACCCGCGCAGTCGGCGTGAAGCCGTACAGCCCGCGTGGCGTCATCCGGTGGCTGTGCCGCTGCATCGACCTCGACAAGCGGGAACTCCGAGCCGAGCCGTACAGCTCGCCGGAGAACGGCGCCACGCTGACCGTCGAGGAGCGGGACCTGTTCGGGAGGGCAGCCGCGTGACCACCATCGAGCAGGTACACGACACCTTCACCCGCTGGCTGGGCAAGGAGTACGACCTCGACGCCCTCGACGCCGTGCTCGCCACCGCAGCAGTTCACCACCTCACCGGCGACCCGACGTGGCTGCTGGTCATCTCCGGCTCGGGCAACGCGAAGACGGAGACCGTCGGCGCGCTCGGCGGGAAGGCCATCATCACCAGCACGATCACCAGCGAGGGTGCGCTGCTGTCGGCCGCCTCCCAGAAGGAGAAGGCCAAGGACGCGACCGGCGGACTCCTACGCCGGGTCGGCACCAACGGCACCCTCGTGATCAAGGACTTCACCAGCATCCTGTCGATGAACCGGGACAGCCGCGCCGCCGTGCTCGCCGCGCTCCGCGAGGTGTACGACGGCAGGTGGGAGCGCAACGTCGGCACCGACGGCGGGCGCACCCTCACCTGGTCGGGTCGCATGGTCCTCATCGGTGCGGTCACCACCGCCTACGACGCGGCGCACGGCGTCATCTCCGCGATGGGCGACCGGTTCGCCCTCGTGCGGATGGACTCCACCTCCGGCCGCCGGGAAGCCGGCCGCCAGGCGCTGGCCAACGTCGGCCGCGAAGTCGAGATGCGCACCGAGCTGGAGACGGCGGCCAGCAGCATCCTCGATGCGCTGGACGGGTGCCGCGCCGACCTCACCGACGACGACATGAACGAGCTGCTGGACGTGGCCGACCTGGTGACCCTGGCCCGTACGGCGGTGGAGCGGGACTACCAGGGCAACGTGCTCGACGCCCACGCCCCGGAGATGCCCACCCGCTTCGCCAAGCAGCTCGGGCAGATCATCCGGGGTGGCATGGCACTCGGGATGAGCCGCGAGCACGCCCGCCGGATCGCGCTGCGGGTCGCCCGGGACACCATGCCGCCGCTGCGCCGCCTGGTGCTGCTCGACGTGGCCGACAACCCGTACACCAACTGCGCCGACGCGGTGAAGCGTCTCCAGCGGCCACGCAAGACCGTCGACCGGGTGCTCCAGGAGCTTCACGCCCTGGGGCTGCTGGAGATCGACGACCGGGACCGTGGATGGCGGTACCGCCTGGACATCGAGACGGTCGACAAGGAAACCCTCGACCTCTTCCGGGAGGTGGACCGTGCGTAGGGGTGGTGACAAATCTGGCCACTCGCCAATGGCCAGAAATGTCAGTAGGGATACCTCGGATGAGTGGCCAGAAATGTCAGTAGCTCGGTATGCCGTCGTCAACCTAACCACCGGCGCAGTGCTCGACCAGGCCGACGACCTAGACGACGCGATCGAACGCCTCGACGACGCCGTGTTCTGGCGCGACGAAGAGGACGACGACGGCAGCGACCCAGACGTGGTGGTGGTCGACCTCGACCGAGGCGAGATGTGCGAGGTCGACAACGGACACGTCGTCCGCTCATGGCTCGACGCCTTCACCGGAACGTGGCGACGGAGACTCGCATGACCAGCATCAGCCCGCTCAGAGCCACGCAGAGCCAAGATCTCCGGTCGGTTGGGGTGATGGGCAGGACCAGGGGGGCGGTAGGCGTCCGGGCGAGGACCGTTCCTGACCCTCAGCACTACCGTCAGGCGTTTCTCCCCCCGCGACGCCGTGACGCTGGGGCGTAACGCGTGACGCCCCAGATGTTCCGCACACAGATTCCCGCCATAGGGACGGATGGGTCGCGACCTGCGGTTTTGCGTCCGACCCCCGCGCCCCGGGTGCGCCGTGACGGGAGGCGTGACGCGTGACGCGTGACCACGACGACGTGACGGGAGCCGCGGTCGCGGTGCTGTCGGCGATGGCTCGGGGTGACGTGGCTGGCGCTGACGCGGTGCTGGCCACCGTGGACCCGTGGGCGCTGGCCGGGTGGCTGCTCGGGCTGGTCGACCAGCTCGGCCCGGCGGCGTTCGGTGACCGTGAGCGGTACCTGGAGGTACTGGCCGCGTGGCGGCCGGGGCAACGGCTCGGCGACACCACCGAGTGACCTATGATCGATCTGCCACCGGGCCGCGCCCGGGGCCGGCGCCGCGGGCCGCGCAAGCCTCCCGCCCCGTCGACCAGTACCGGCGCGAGCATCCGACCCGGGCCGCCCGTTCGGGCCTCCCAGGGAGCAACGGCAGAACCCTTGACCGTGCCTTCCTGAGGAGAAGTGAGTACATGGCACGCAGCATCAGCATCATCCGCGCGGAGCTGGACGAGGCGCGCGCGAAGCGGTCCCGCATCGAGGCCGACATGGGCGAGCTGGACCGGGCGATCGGTGACGGCACCCCGACCGCCGGCCAGCAGGAGCGGTGGGAGCGGCTGACCGCCGGGCAGACCAAGGCGCGGGTTGACGTCGAGCGCCTGGACGAGGAGATGCGCGACGCGGTGACCGACCTGGCCGCCGGCGGCAGCGTGATCGGCGGTGACGGCGCCCGGCAGGACGGCGGGGACCAGGCCCGGCGCGGCCCGCAGCGGGACAAGGCGCTGCGGTTCGTCGAGGCGGCGGAGCGGGCCGGTGAGCTGCCCACCCACAGCGCCGACAAGGTGGACCGGCTGCTGCGCACCGGCACCACCGGCGAACGGTCCAACGCCGCCCGGTGGGCGGAGGCCGCCGGGGACCCGGACTACCTGCGGGCGTTCGGCAAGCTGCTCGCCGACCCGCAGCGCGGGCACCTGACCTGGGATGGCCGGGAGTCGGAGGCGTACCGGCGGGCGCGGGCGCTCGGCGACGAGATGCGCTCGGCGATGTCGACCGGCAACAATGTCGGCGGCGAGCTGATCCCGCTGTCGCTGGACCCGTCGATCCTGCTCACCTCGGACGGGTCGATCAACCCGATCCGCCGCAACAGCCGGGTCGTGCAGACCGCCACCAACCAGCACCGGGTGGTCACGTCCGCCGGGGCCACCGCCGAGTGGAAGACGGAGGCGGCCGAGGCGGCGGACGGCTCGCCGGCGCTGGCCGAGGTGGACATTCCGCTGTTCCTCGGCGACTGCAACGTCGTCTACTCGTACGAGCTGGCGTGGTCGACCCGCGACCTGGTCGCCGAGCTCCAGCCGGTCGTCATGGACGCCGTCGACCAGCTCGAGGCCACCGCGTTCACCACCGGCAACGGCACGACCGCGCCGCAGGGCCTCATCACCGGTCTGGTCGGCACATCCAGCGAGATCAACTCGTCGGTGTCGGAGGCGTTCACCGCGGCCGACATCTACGCATTGCAGAACGCCCTGCCGCCGCGGTTCTCCGACGGCGCCGCGTGGTACGCCAACATCGCGATCGTCAACGCCGCCCGCCAGTTCGAGACCACGAACGGGGCCATCAAGTTCCCGGAGCTGATGGCCAACCCGCCGTCGCTGCTCGGCCGGCGGGTGTGGGAGACGTCGAACATGGACGGCAGCTACAACGCGGCGGCGACCGCCAGCAACTACGTGATGGTGTACGGCAACCTGTCGCGGGCGTACGTGGTGGTCGACCGGATCGGCTCGTTCGTGGAGGTCACGCCGCGGCTGGGCGCCAACTCCCGGCCGAAGGGTGAGCGGAACCTGACGCTGTACCGGATGACCGGTGCGAAGGTCGTCCGGCCGCAGGCCGCCCGACTGCTGGACGTCCCGACCACCGCCTGACACCTGATCTTGCGGCGTGGCGCGTCAACCTCACCGCCGGTGCCCAATCTCGGGGATCCACACCGGGGCAACGGACAGGAAGGCGCGGAGGGGCCCTATCTGCGGGCCCTGTGACGCGACCTGCGCGCCACGCCGACACGGAAACGCCCCCGGGGACTCGTCCTCCCCCGGGGGCGTTTCGCTGCCCACTTTCCTATTTGCTGCTGCCGGCCCATTCGGCGAGATCCTGCCGGGCGTACAGGTCGGCGTTTCCGCGCTTTCCTCGCGGCTCGGGAATGGCCCCTACGCGCCGCTGAATGCGCTTCTTGGCTGCGTCGTACGACCAGGGCAGCACACCGGCGTCGACGGCGTCCCGCAGCGTCATCATGTCCCCGTCCTCGGGGACGTCGCTGGTCAGCGGGCTATCAGGGACTTCCGGCGTGATGATGGCGCGTACCTGCGCTTTGTTGAGGTAGGCGACCTGTACCTCTGTCGACTGTCCGCCGATGACGATTTGCCACCGGCCGAGAGTTCGCGACGACTTGGGCATTGCCGCCTCCGGCACGAGCATTTTCCAGTTGTTCGCCGTGTACCTCGCCAGGCAGCGAATGCCGAAGTTCTCCCGGGCCTCCGGTCCGCCGATCGCCCGTGCGGTGAGCATCTGCGCGATGGCAATCACGTTGACTTTCGCGCTCCGGCCCATGAACAGCAGATTGGCCAGCGCGGAGATCGCCGGGGACCGCTTCGGCTCACCCTTGCCGCGGTTCTCCGCCCACCAGTTCGCCAGCTGGCCGATGGTGGCGTTCAGCTCTTCGGCGATGACCAGCCACCGCTCGCCCGGGTCCCAGTCTTCCGGCTCGTGCAGGGCGAGGGTGTTCCGCTCGTCGGCCAGGCCCTCAGTGCGGATGAGCGCGTGGTGCATCTGCTCGGGCCGGGTGCAGTAGTCGACGCCGGGCAGGCCGAGCAGCGCCCGGTGGGAACCCTTGCGGTCCAGGATGAGCACCCGGCCACCGCGGGCGAGCACCTGCACCGCGACCAGCTGGGCGAGCACCGACTTCCCGGCGCCGGACCCGGCTGAGATGGCGATGTGCGGGGAGTCCTCGCGGAAGCTGATGGTGACGGCCTGGCCGCCGATGCCGTCACCGATGTAGAACTCCCACTCGGCGAGCTTGGGCAGCTCGGCCACCACGCGCTCGTGACCGACCTGGGACGGCGGCCGGCGGCGGACGGTCCACCGGGCCACCACCTGCGGGCCGACCTGATCCCAGCTCTCGACCAGCCCGGAGACGGGGATTTTGCTGCTGATGATGGACGACACCAGCTTGCGCTGGTCGGCGGTCAAGTACGGGGATCGGATGGTCAGCTCGATGCGCGGCCCGTACTCGGGTGCTGGGCGACGGAACACCTCGAGGCGGGCCGTCACCGGACGTGCCTTGCGCTGGAGCGCCCACGCGCCGCGCTGCACCCGGTCGGGCAGCCACCGCAGCACCGGCTCGACGTGCTCGCCGTACCACAGCCGTGCGGCTTCCTCGGCCGGCGACAGCGGCTTGGCGAGGCGCTGCACGAGGTTGCCCAACGACGAGTCGACGTGAAGCTCTACGCCGGTCTGCATGCCCAGCGGTGGGGCGACGGCGGCCAGCGTCGGCCGGACGTACGCCCGGTCAAACCGGCGCCGCACGAGCCGCTGACGGCCCTTCACGGCGGCAACCAGGGCGACGCCGCCGGCGGTGGCCTGCGCCTGTTCCGGGTAGACGGCCGCCAGGGCAACGGCGCCGGGCGTGCCGACGCGGATGATCTGCCGCTGCCACCCGGCGAGCCGGCCAGCGCCGCGGCGTAGGTAGCCGTAGCCGGTGCGGCCATCGAGCGGACGGCCGGACAGGTAGCGGTACGTCAACCGCCACCCGAGGCGCTTGCGGCGGCGGAGCAGCTTCTCCAGCTCCACGATGCGGACGGTCTGCGCAGCCATCAGGCGTTCACCTCCACTGACGTTCCGTTGATGCGGGTTTCCGCAGCTACCGGCGCGGTTGGTGACGGCAGATAGCGGCGGGCGGTGGACTCACTCACCCCGGCTTTGGCGGCGATCTGCGCGACCGTGCCGGCGGGCAGCTTGGCGGCAGCCTTGGCGACCTTCTCCGCGCTGGTGAGGCTCTTGGCGCGCGGCCTGGTGACGGGCGGCTTGACGCCAACCTCCGGGTCACGTGACCCGGAGGTTGGCGTCACCGGCTCGACCGGCTCGGCGTACCGCCACGGGTCGGCCGGGGCGGGTTCCGGCGTCACCTCGACCGGCTCGGCGACCGGCAGCGGCTTACCGGACCGGGCCAACACCTCCACCGCCAGGAGGAAGGACACCGCCGGGACGGCGGCGACCAGACGGGCGGTGACGGTCGGATGGGCGCTGGCCACGTTGGCGGCAAGGGTGGCGGCCACCCCGAACCCGAGGGCGACCCGGGCCGACAGCCGCGGCCGGCGCTGCCGGCGCTTGTCGTCGAGCATCGCCAGCGTGGCGACCAGGATCAGGCCGTCGATCGCCAGCGGCAGCACGGCGGCCACGCCCTGGTGCTCACCAGCGGCGGTGGCCACGTCGTAGATGTGCCGGTAGGAAGCGAACCCGGCCACCGCCGCCACGAGGGCGGCAGCAGCACGGGACGCGAAAGCCGTCAGGTTCACCGGGGACCTCCGGACAGGTTGGCCAGAGCGCGGGTGAGCCGGCTCAGGGCGATCAGGCGGCGGTGCATGGCACGCAGGTGCCGCGCCCGCACGTCGGCGTGGGCGTTGAGGGTGTAGGCGTAGTCCTGCCTGGCCTCGGCGTACCGGATGGCCATGGACAGCACGGCGTCGCGCAACTGGTCGGCCCGCTCGGTCATCGGGTCAACTCCTTCGGACGGTCAGCGGCCCGGGTGTGCTCCCGGCGGATGGCGGCGGCGGTGCCATCGGCGTGCTGCTCGGCGGTCAGCCGGGCCAGCCAGAACGGCGTGAGCATCACGGCCGGGCCGCCGAGCAGCACGGCCAGCAGGGCGACGGCGGCGGTGTCGGTCATCAGGCACCACCGGCCATGAGGTCGCGCACCTGCTCGGCGGTGGCCAGGGAGATCCCCCACCACTCGGCGAGGGTGCGGGCCGACGTCGCGGCGACCCTGGCGCACCAGCGGTCCAAGTCGGCGATCTGCTCGGGTGACATCGGCGGCCAGGTCGAGGCCACGGCGTCGACGTCCGCCTCGGAGCGGATACGGGCGCCCATCGTGAAGGCGACGTAGCCGGAGACGTTGTGCCGCTCGATGGCGTCGGTGACCGAGAGCCGGTCGAGTCGGGGGATGCCGTGGGTGTCGGCGGTGGACAGCCGGCTACCGGCCGGCGCGGGTGCTGTAGCTGTGACGGTCAAGGCTCTGCCCTTCTAGGGAGGGTGGCCGACCGGGTGGCGTTGCGAGCGCTTCACCCGGTCGCGGTAGCACATTGCTACGCGTGGGCAAGACCACCCTGCTCAACACGCTGCTCGGGCTGGTCCCCGCCACCGAGCGGATCGTCTTCGTCGAGGACGCCGCCGAGCTGCGCCCAATCCACCCGCACGTGATCGGTCTGCAGGCGCGCACGTCGAACGTGGAGGGTGCCGGTGCGGTGGGTCTGAGCGACCTGGTCCGTCAGGCGCTGCGGATGCGGCCCGACCGGCTGGTGGTGGGCGAGTGCCGGGGCGCGGAGGTGGTCGACCTGCTCGCCGCCCTCAACACCGGCCATGACGGCGGCGCGGGGACGCTGCACGCCAACACCCCGACCGACGTCCCGGCCCGGCTCGAAGCGCTCGGGCTGCTCGGCGGCCTGCCCCGGGCCGCCCTGCACGCCCAGGTCACCGCGGCGCTCCAGGTGCTCCTCCACCTGCGCCGCACCACCCAGGGCCGGGTGCTCGAGTCGATCGGCCTGCTGCTTCCCGAAGGCCCGGACCGGCTCGCCACGGTGGTCCCCGCCTGGGTACGCGGACGCGGCCTCGGCCTCGCCGCCCGGCGGCTCGGCGCGCTGCTGCGGGAGCGCGACGTCGCCGTGCCGCCGCTGCTCGGTGCAGCCTGGTCCGGCCCGGCAGGCCCGGCAGGCCCGGCGTGACCGGGATGGCCTGGCTGGTGACCGTGCTTCTGATCGGCGCCGCGGCGGTCGTCGCCTGGCCGGTACGCACCGCCCGGACCCGCCGCCGCGCCGTCCTCGCCCCCTCGTACCGGCCCGGGACGGGCCGGGCGGCCCCGCTGGTGCGCGGCGGGCCGCCGATCGTTCCCCGGGTCCCGGCCGGCATGTCCATGCTGGACCGACCGCCGGCCGGCCGGCCACCGAACCGGCGGGACCCGGGCCACCCGGCCGCCGCGCTCCGGCTGGCGTCCGGGCCGGGCCGGTCCTGGACCGCGCGGGACCTGGCTGGTGCCTCGTCGCCGCCGGGCTGGACGGGCGCGCCGGCGGCCGGGCCGGCCCCGGCGGCGCGGTCCAGCGCACACCCCGGGGACCGGATGGACCGGCCGGCCGTGAGCACCCGGCGGGACAAGCCGGCCGGCGGCCTCCCGCGCGCCCCGGCCTCGGCTGCCGGGCACGGCGGAGCCGGCTGGCCGGCAACGAGCGCGGCCGCTGCCAGGTGGAGCGTGCGGGACCGGGTGGCTGCCCTGCCCACCCGGCCGGCCCTGCTGGTGGTGGCCCTGCTGGGCGGGGTGATCGGGACGGTGCTCGGCGGCCCGGTGGGCGGGTCGGTGCTGGCCGCCTACGCCCTCCTGTGCGCCCGGGCCGTCCGGCGCCGGCATGCCGGGGCGGCGGCCGACCGGGCCCGACGGGGTGAGCTGGACCGGCTCTGCGCCCTCGCCGCCGACCTGCGGGCCGGCCTGCCGGTGGCGTTCGAGCCGCTCGACGGTCCGACCCGGCTGGCCAGTCTGGGGCGGGCCGCCGTACGGCTGGCCGACCGCACCGGGGCGCCCCTGGCCGAACTGCTCGAACGGGTCGAGGCGGATGCGCGCGCCACCGACCGTGGCCTGGCCGCGGCGGACGCCCAGGCGGCCGGCGCCCGCGCCACGGCCTGGCTGCTCGCCGCGCTGCCGCTGGGTGGCATCGGGCTCGGCTACGCCATCGGCGTCGACCCCGTGGACGTGCTGCTGCACAGCACCCTCGGCGGCGGCAGCGCCCTCACCGCCGTCGCCCTCCAGATCGGCGGGCTGCTCTGGGCGGAACGCCTCGGCGCGACCTCCGGGCGGGCGGCCTGATGTCGGGCCGGGCGGTGGCCGCCGGCTGCCTCGCCGGAGCGGCGTTGCTCCTGGTCGTGCCGGGTCCGGTGGCCGGACCGGGACGGCGGCTGCGTCGGCTGGCGCCACGGCTGGGGCGCGGGTGGCGGTCCGGTTCGACGCGCGGGCGGGCCCGGCCGGGCTGGTGGCCGGATGCGATCCGGCTCGCCTCCGTGGCCGCCGGCGTGGCCGCCCTCGTGCTGGTCGGCGGCGCGGCCGGGCTGATCACCGGGGCGCTGACGGGCGTGCTCGCGGACCGCCTGCTCCGGCGGGTCGAGCCACCCTCGTTGCGGGACCGCCGCCTGCGCGAGGCGGCGGAGCTTCCGCTGGCCGCCGACCTGCTCGCGGCCGCGCTGCGGGCCGGGGCACCGGTCGACCGGTCGGTGCTGGCGGTCGCCGAGGCGCTCGGCGGGCCGCTCGCGGACCGGCTCGGTCGGGTGGGCCGCACGTTGGAGTTGGGCGGCACGGCGGCCGAGGCGTGGAGCCACCTCGGCCCGGTGGCCGGCGCCGACCGGCTGGTGGCCGCCGCGATCCGCTCGGCCGACAGCGGCGCCGCGTTGGCCGGCGCCCTCGTCCGCCTCGCCGACGATCTGCGGGCGGACCGGTCCACGGCGGCCGAGGCGGCGGCCCGCCGGGCCGGAGTCCTCATCGTGCTGCCGCTGGGGCTCTGCTTCCTGCCCGCCTTCATTCTCGCCGGTCTGGTGCCGGTGATCGTCGCCGTCCTCGGCGACGTGCTGTGATCCCCTGAGACAAGGAGTACGACATGCGCAAACTCCTCACCCGCCTGCGCGGTGACGCCGGGATGAACACTGCCGAGTACGCGGTCGGCACCCTCGCCGCGGTGGCCTTCGCCGGCATCCTGCTGAAGGTGCTCACCTCCGGCAACGTGCAGTCAGCCCTCACCGCCGTCATCGACCGGGCGCTGAAGTGACGGAACGCCGGTGGGCCGGGACTGTCCGCCCTGGACGGCAGGCCCGGTGCGACGCGGAGCGGGGCTCCTTCACCGCCGAGATGGCGGCCGGCCTGCCGGCGCTCCTGCTGCTGCTCCTCACCGGCCTCACCGCGGTCGACTCGGTGACCACACGGGCCGGCTGCCTCGACGCGGCCCGGGAGGCGGCGCTCGCCGCCTCCCGGGGCGAGCCCGGCGAGGCCGCCGGGGCGCGGCACGCCCCCGCCGGCGCCGAGGTCTCCGTCAGCGTCGCGGGCGAGCAGGTCACCGCCACGGTCCGGGCCCCGGTCCGGGCACTCGGGGCACGACTGCCCCGGCTCACCGTCTCGGCCACCGCGGTGGCCGTCGTCGAACCCGGCACCCCGGGGCCACGACCATGACGGAAGGAGCTGCCTGCTCGGGGTCACGCCGGTCGGCCCGGCGCGACCGAGCCGCGACCAGGACGGGTGGGCTGCCCGGATCGGGCTTCGGCCGGCCCGGCCGGCAGCACCGCGGCACAGACCGGAGTCCGCCGGCCGCGGCCGGCGTCGGGTCGGTCGCGGCGGCCCGGTCGGGGCTCGACCGGCGGGCGGCGGAGCGGGGTGGGGCGACCCTCTGCCTGCTCGCGGCCGGGTTGGTCTTCGTGCTGGTCGGGCTCTTCGGCGCGGCGGTCGGTGCCGCCCGGCTGGCGCGACAGCAGGCCCGCGTCGCGGCGGACTTCGGCGCGCTGGCCGGCGCCGGTCAGGTGCTGGACGGGGACGTCGCCGCGTGCGCCCGGGCCGGCGCGGTGACCAGGGCGAACGGCGGGCGACTGGTGGCCTGCCGGCTCGACGGGCTCGACGTCCTGATCACGGCGCAGGTCGAGGTTTCTCCGTTGCCCGGATTGCGCCGCACCGCCACGGTCACCTCCCGGGCCGGCCCGATCCGCGGCTGACCCGCGGGGTCAGGGCTGGACGGTGCTGAACGTCCGCCCCGACCCCGTCACGTGACGTCGGCTCGGTTCACCGACGGGCCGCGGTGGATCATGCCGGCCGGGTCAGCGGCCCTGGAGGGCGTCCAGGCCGACGGCCATCGCGATCACCAGGCGCCGGTCGATGTGCGGGCTCTGGATCTCCACCACGTAGCGGTCGCGCAGGCCCCACTTCTTGATGACCGAGAACACCGGCTGACCGCCCGCGACGAAGTCGAAGTGGTACGGCAGCCAGGAGAGCGAGTCGACGAACCGCCGCAGCAGCGCCACCGGCATGCTGCGCTCCTGCCCGGTGATCTGCGGCAGGCCGGCCTGCTCGACGTGCCACGTCGAGCGCAGCAGCGACTGGGCGAAGTCCTTGCGGAACAGGCCGATCGGGGTGCCGGCGTGGTCGGTCACGTCGTACGTGGCGCCGAGGTCGAGCCGCTGGCGGGCCTTGAACCCGAGCAGCGGGTACTGCTTGGAGTCGTCGGTGTAGATGGTCACCTGCTCCTTGAACGCGAGGCGCTTCTGCTGCGCGAACGCGAGCAGCGGGCCCTCGGTGCCGTCCGGAGCGACCGCGCGGACCTCGTACTGGTTGACCATCATCCGGATCCGCTGCCGGATGAAGAACTGATGCTGGGTCTGCAGGCTGTCGAGCTGCATGGGATCTCCTTAGAGGGGGCGAACGCCGGAGTCTCGCACAGCCCGGCTCCCGACGTCCGCCCCGCCACGCCACCGGTCCACACCGCGCGACGCGTGACGCCGGCCCCGCCGGCCACCGGTCCGCGCGGCCGGCCGGCCGCTCTCAGCGGACGCCGTCGACCGTGGCCTTCATCGCCCAGGAGTTCAACACCTGGTGGATGCCGCGCAGACGCTCGTTGATCTGTTCCAGGCGTTCCGCCTGGGCCAGGTGGGCCATCGCGCTGCCCAGGGCGATCAGCTGGTCGGGGGTGAGGTTCTCCTGGTCGATCGTGTAGAGCAGGTCGACGGTCTCGGCGATGGTGTCGGCCATGGCATCTCCTCCGGCGGGAAGAATCTCAGCTCGGTCGGGGGAACGCCCAGCACGGCCAGGAAGCCATGGAAGCGCTCCCATACGTCAATGCCCACCCGATCACTTGCTCAACCACACATCCCACCACCCAGACACCCGGCCGCCCCGACCGAGCCGAGCACGCCTCCGACCCAGACCACCCGCGCACCTGACGGGCTCCGGCCGGGCAACTCGGGCCGGCCCAACCGCCCCGACACCCGGCCGGCGACAACCGCTCGAACGTGTGCGGCACCGGTGCCGCGGCGTGGCCGGGTGACGGATACGACGACAGCTACCTCAGCCCGCCGAGGGCGGCGTGCTCACTCGGTCGCTGTTCGCTCGGTCGCCCGTTCATCCTGCCGAGGAAGCACTCGACCACCACCGGCGCCGCCCGAAGCCCCGCCGCCCGAGCCGACCGTCCCGCCGCCCGAGCCGACCGCCTCGCTGCCCGAGCCGGCCGCACCGCTGCCCGCACCGGCAACCCTGCCTTCTGCGGGCGTAACCTCCGCAACCTCCGCGCCGGTGCCGGCGGCCGGGACCGTCGCGCCGTCCGGAGTGGCCTTGGCCAGGTTGGCCAGGACCACGTCGAGGACCTTGACGGCGTCCGGCTTGGAGAGCGGGTTGTTGCCGTTGCCGCACTTCGGGGACTGGACGCAGGAGGGGCACCCCGACTCGCAGCCACACTCGGCGATGGCGTCGCGGGTGGCCCGCAGCCATCCCGCCGCCGTCGCGTACGCCCGCTCGGCGAAGCCGGCGCCGCCGGGGTGGCCGTCGTACACGAAGACGGTGGGGGCCTCGGTGTCCGGGTGCAGGGCGGTGGAGAGGCCGCCGATGTCCCAGCGGTCGCAGGTCGCCATCAGCGGCAGCAGGCCGATCCCGGCGTGCTCGGCGGCGTGCAACGCGCCCGGGATGTCGGCCGCCTCGACGCCGGCGAGCGCCAGCGACTCCGGGGAGAGGGTGAACCAGACCGCGACGGTGCGCAGTTCCCGCGCCGGCAGGTCCAGCGGCCGGGTGTCGATCACCTCGCCGGTGGCGATCCGCCGCCGCTGGTACGACACCACCTGGCTGGTCACGTCCACCTCGCCGAGGAAGAGCCCGACCGGGCCGGCGTCCACGTACGACCGGACGGACACCACCGACAGCGAGGTGACGTCCCGGGCGTGGGTGGACCAGTCCGGCTCCTCGGCGTGCACCAGCGCGCACCCGTCGGCCAGGTCGAGCGAGTCGACCACGTACGAGACGCCCTGGTGCAGGTAGACCGCGCCGGTGTGGAGCAGGAAGTGCGCGGAGCCGCCGTCGACGGTGCCGAGCAGCCGCCCGGTGGACTCCTCCACCACGCAGACCGGGGCTCCGCCCTCACCGCGCAGGTCGACCTCGGGGCGTTCCCGGTGCCGCCAGTACCAGCCGGTGGGCCGCTGGCGCAGAGCGCCCGCCTCGACCAGCGAGTCGACCGCCTCCTTCGCGCCCTCGCCGAAGAGTTCCAGGTCGGCGGGGATGAGTGGGGCCTCGTGCGCGGCGCAGGCCAGTTGCGGGGCGAGCACGTACGGGTTGGCCGGGTCGAGCACGGTCGCCTCGACGGGCCGCCCGAACAGCGCCTCCGGATGGTGCACCAGGTAGGTGTCGAGCGGGTCGTCCCGGGCCACCAGCACCGCGAGCGCCTCGTCGCCGGAGCGGCCGGCCCGGCCGGCCTGCTGCCAGAGCGACGCCCGGGTGCCCGGCCAGCCGCAGATCAGCACGGCGTCCAGCCCGACCAGGTCGACGCCGAGTTCGAGCGCGTTGGTGGAGGCGAGCCCGAGCAGGTCGCCGTGGAGCAGCGCGCGTTCCAGTTCGCGCCGCTCCTCGCGCAGGTAGCCGGCCCGGTAGGCGGCCACCCGGGCACCGAGCCCGGGCACCGCCTCGTCGAGGGCCCGCCGCGCGTTCGCGGCGACCACCTCGGCGCCGCGCCGGGACCGGACGAAGGCGAGCGTGCGTACCCCCTCGATGACGCTGTCGGTCAGCAGGTCGGCGGTCTCCCGCAGCGCCGAACGCCGGACGGACGCCAGGTCGGCGACCTCCTCGTCGGCGGAGGGCGGGGGCAGCAGCGGCGGCTCCCAGAGTGCGAAGGTCACCCCGCCGCGCGGCGAGGTGTCCTCGGTGACGGCCGCGACCGGCAGGCCGGTGAGCCGCCCGGCCGCCGTCGCCGGGTCGCCCGAGGTGGCCGAGGCCAGCACGAAGACCGGGGTGCTGCGCGGGCCGGCGAGTGCCTGACCGGAGGGCCGCCCGTAGCGGGCGCACTGCCGGCGCAGCCGCCGCAGCACGTGCGCCACGTGTGAGCCGAACACCCCGCGGTAGGTGTGGCACTCGTCGACCACCACGTAGGCGAGCCGGCGCAGGAAGCCCGACCAGTGCGCGTGCCCGGGCAGGATGCCGTGGTGCAGCATGTCGGGGTTGGTCAGCACGAACCGGGAGTGCCGGCGGATCCATTCGCGTTCGGCGCGGGGGGTGTCCCCGTCGTAGGTGGCGGGGCGTACCCCGTCGAGTTCCAGGCCGGCGACGGCGCGTAGCTGGTCGGCGGCGAGCGCCTTGGTCGGGGCCAGGTAGAGCACCGTGGCGCGCGGGTCGGCGAGCAGCGTGGCCAGCGCCGGCAGCTGGTACGCCAGCGACTTGCCGGACGCCGTCCCGGTGGCCACCACGACGTGCTGGCCCGCGTACGCCAGCTCGGCGGCCTCGGCCTGGTGCCGCCACGGGGCGACCACGCCGCGCCCGGCGAACGCCGCCCGCAGTTCCGCCGGCGCCCAGTCGGGCCACGGCGCGGGCTCCCCGGCGCGGGCCGGCACCCGTTCGACGTGGGTGACCGGGTCGGTGGCGTGCCGGAGCCGGAGCCGGCGCAGCAGCTCGGCCGGCGGGCGGCCGGCACCGGCACGCCCCGGCCCGGGGCCGGTGGACGACGCCTCCCGGCCGGCGACCGGCGGCGCGGGGCCGGTGGACGACGCCGTCCGGTCGGCGACCGGCGGCGCCGAGCTGGACTCGTCGAACGTCACGTCCTGCACTCTCGCACTGGTGTTCGGAATTGGGAACCGGGGGGCCTGGGTATGGGAGAGCCGCCGCCGGTGACCCGAAGGGGCCACGTGCGGGGATGGTTAGATGCCCAGGAGAGCTTACCGAGGAGGGACCGATGGAGCTGTCGCTGGCGACCCGCACCGTGGGGGAGCACACGGTGCTCGAGGTCGGCGGTGAGGTGGACGTCTACACCGCGCCGCGCCTGCGGGAACGGCTCCTCGAACTGATCGACGGCGGGGCCCGCCGGGTCGTGGTCGACCTGGGCCGGGTGGACTTCCTCGACTCGACCGGCCTCGGCGTGCTGGTCGGGGCGCTCAAGCGGCTGCGCTCGTCCGGTGGCTCGTTCGCCCTGGTCTGCGACAAGGAGCCGCTGCTCAAGATCTTCCGGATCACCGCGCTGGACCAGGTCTTCCCGCTGCACCCGACGGTCGACGCGGCGATCAGCGCCGACCCGACCGGTGCCGGCGCGTGATGGCGACCGTCAAGCTTTCCTTCTCGCCGGCGCCGGTGCACGTGCGGACCGCCCGTCTGGTCGGTGTCGCGGTCGCCCGTCGGGCGGGGGTACGCGAGGACCTGCTCGACGAGGTGCGCCTGGCCATCGGTGAGGCGTGCACCCGGGCGGTCGCCCTGCACCGGCAGTACGGCCTGCCCGACCCGGTGTACGTGGAGATGTCGGACAGCGGCGCGTACACGGTGCGGGTGGTGGACCGGGCCCCGATCGAGGCGGGCATCGGGCTGGCCGCGCTGGCCCCGGACGAGTTGGCCCAGGAGTCGCTGAGCGAGGACGCGCTGACCACCGGCGTCGGGTTCGCGCTGCTCGCCGGCTTCGTCGAGGACCTCCAGGTGCGCCCGGTGGAGGAGGGCGTGGGCACCGAGGTCCAGATGGTGTGGCCGGTCCGCCGCTGAGCTGAGGACGTTGAAGGCCGCGTTTCCCGAGGGGAGCGCGGCCTCGTCGTGCTGGTCGCCCCATATATCAGATTTTTTCGCATAGCACAGCGACGAAGATCATCGAGACCGGGTGCCACCTCGCTGTGACCCTCAACACGTCGGAGGGCTACAGTACGCGAGTTGTCAGCAAGTGACCCGTCCCGCAGCCAGCGGGAATGGGTGTTCATCGCTGGTCCGCCGGAGTGGGTTGGCGCACGCTTGCGAGTCCGCATTCCAGGCGTCGGTCCGTGCGTCTCCATGGGCCGGCGCGAGTGTTCGGTACAGGAGGACATAGATGTCCGGGACCTTGGCCGCCGACGGCGGCGCACTGTCCCTTACCGGAGCCAACGTGACGTACGTCGTCATCGCCGCGGTCATCGCGCTGGTGGCGCTCGTCTTCGCCGCCACCCTGACCAGGGCGGTGCTGGCAGCCGGTAAGGGCACCACCAACATGCAGGAGATTTCCGGGGCGGTGCAGGAGGGCGCGTCCGCGTACCTGCTGCGGCAGTTCCGTACCCTGGCGATCTTCGTGGTCGTCGCCGTCGTGCTGCTGTTCCTGCTGCCGGTGCACGACACCGACGGCAACGAGACCCTGGTGAAGATCGGCCGCTCGGCGTTCTTCGTGGTGGGCGCCGGGTTCAGCGCGTTCATCGGTGGCGCCGGCATGTGGCTGGCCACCCGCGCGAACCTGCGGGTGGCCGCGGCCGCCCGGGAGCGCGAAGGCGGGCGCGAGGGCGCCATGAAGATCGCCTTCCGTACCGGTGGGGTGGTCGGCTTCCTCACCGTCGGCCTCGGCCTGTTCGGCGCGGCGCTGGTCGTGCTGATCTTCCGGGGTGACGCGCCCACCGTGCTGGAGGGCTTCGGCTTCGGCGCCGCGCTGCTCGCCATGTTCATGCGGGTCGGCGGCGGCATCTTCACCAAGGCCGCCGACGTCGGCGCCGACCTGGTCGGCAAGGTCGAGCAGGGCATCCCCGAGGACGACCCGCGCAACGCCGCCACCATCGCCGACAACGTCGGCGACAACGTCGGTGACTGCGCCGGCATGGCCGCCGACCTCTTCGAGTCGTACGCGGTCACCCTGGTCGCCGCGCTGATCCTGGGTCGCGCCGCGTTCGGCGAGGACGGCCTGGTCTTCCCCCTGATCATCTCCACCATCGGCGTGCTGGTCGCGATCGTCGGCGTCTTCATCACCCGGCTGCGCCCCAGCGACCGCAACGGCCTCACCGCGATCAACCGGGCCTTCTACCTCTCCGCGGTGATCGCCGCGGTGCTGGTCTCGATCGCCGCGTTCGCCTACCTGCCGGCGACCTTCGGCGAGTTCGACAGCGGGCTGACCGACGCGTCCGGCAACCCCCGGTTGGTGGCCATCGGCGCGGTGGTGATCGGCATCGTGCTGGCCGCCGCGATCCAGGCGCTCACCGGCTACTTCACCGAGACCAACCGGCGCCCGGTGCAGGACATCGGCAAGAGCTCGCAGACCGGCCCGGCCACCGTCATCCTCGCCGGCATCAGCGTCGGCCTGGAGTCGGCCGTCTACTCGGCGCTGCTGATCGGCGCCGGCGTGTTCGGGGCGTTCCTGCTCGGTGGCAGCTCCATCACCCTGTCGCTGTTCGCGGTGGCGCTGGCCGGCACCGGCCTGCTCACCACCGTCGGCGTCATCGTCGCCATGGACACCTTCGGCCCGATCTCCGACAACGCGCAGGGCGTGGCCGAGATGTCCGGCGACATCGACGAGCACGGCGCGCGGACGCTGACCGAGCTGGACGCGGTCGGCAACACCACCAAGGCGATCACCAAGGGCATCGCGATCGCCACCGCGGTGCTCGCCGCGACCGCGCTGTTCGGCTCGTACACCGACACGCTGCGCTCCTCGTACGGGGACGCGGGCGTGGGCGACGTCGGCACCGAGATCCTCAACGCGCTCAACGTGGCCAACCCGCGCAACCTGGTCGGCCTGATCATCGGCGCGGCGGTGGTCTTCCTCTTCTCCGGCCTGGCCATCAACGCGGTCTCCCGCTCGGCCGGCGCCGTGGTGATGGAGGTCCGCCGGCAGTTCCGTGAGCTGCCCGGCATCATGGACCGCACCCAGCGGCCCGAGTACGGCAAGGTCGTCGACATCTGCACCCGGGACGCGCAGCGCGAGCTGATGACCCCCGGCCTGCTGGCCATCCTGGCCCCGATCGCGGTCGGCTTCGGCCTCGGCCCGGGCGCGCTGGCGTCCTACCTGGCCGGTGCGATCGGCGCGGGCACCCTGATGGCGGTCTTCCTGGCCAACTCCGGTGGCGCCTGGGACAACGCGAAGAAGCTGGTCGAGGACGGCGCGTACGGCGGCAAGGGCTCCGAGTCGCACGCCGCGACCGTCATCGGCGACACCGTCGGTGACCCGTTCAAGGACACCGCCGGCCCGGCGATCAACCCGCTGATCAAGGTGATGAACCTGGTCTCGCTGCTGATCGCCCCGGCCGTGGTGGCCTGGAGCGTGGGCGACGACCGGAACACCCCGCTGCGCCTCGCGATCGCGATCGTGGCGGCGCTGATCATCGTGGCGGCCGTGGTGTTCAGCAAGCGCAAGGGCATCGCGATGGCCGAGTCCGGCACCGACGCCGGCAGCCCGGACCAGCACCCGGAGCGGGTCAACGCCTGACCCGGCACGGCAACGGCTCCCGGCCGGCGTTCCGCGCCGGCCGGGAGCCCTGCCCGTCGGCGGTCCCGGGCCGGAAACCTGACCGGTGGCACTTCCACCCGGAGGCCGTACGCTGCTTCGCATGCGTACGTGCCGGGCGGCAACCGCCGGAAAGCTCACGGTGGTCCTGGCCACGCTCAGCCTCCTCGTCGCCGGCTGCGGCGGCCCCAGCCCGCGGGCCTGGGCCACCTCGGTCTGCCAGGCGCTCACCCCGTGGCGCGCGGAGATCAACAAGCTGACCAGCAGCACCCAGCAGCAGATGACCGCGCAGACCACCCCGGCGCAGGCCAAGGAGAACCTGGTCCGGCTCTTCGCCGGGGCCGAGCAGGCCAGCGAGACCGCCCGACGCAAGGTCGAGGAGGCCGGCGTGCCGGAGACCGACCACGGCGCGGAGATCTCCGCCGGCTTCCGCGCCTCGCTGAGCAAGATGCGCGACGCGTACGGCCGGGCCCGGGACACCATCGACAAGCTGGACACCGGCCAGGCCGGACCGTTCTACGCCGGCGTCCGCGCCGCGGTGGACACCCTCAACAAGGAGTACGACGCGAGCGCGCTGGACACCAGCCAGCTCAATTCGACCGAGCTCAAAGAGGCCTTCGACGAGGTCCCGGAGTGTCGCTGACGCCACCTTCCCCGCATCCGGTCCGGCAGCCCTCGCTCTTCTCCACCGAGGCGGCCGACCCGGTCCTGCCCGATCTGGCCGGCCTGCTGGCCGGGCCGGGCGAGGTGGTGCGGATGGGTGGCACCGCCCGGATCTCCGTGGTGGTGGACGCCGCCTGGCGGGTGCACGTGCTGGTGGCCGAGTTCGGCGCCCGCGGGGTGCCGGCGAGCTGGGAGCCGGCCGAGGACGGGCGGCACCTGGTCCGCACCGCGTACGCGACGACGCTCGCCCCGCTGGCCCGGGCCTGGCTGCTGCGCGGCACGGTGAAGCGGCCCCCGGCCGGGTTCCACCTCAACGGGCGGCGGCTGCGGCTCTGGCTGGCCGCCGCGGGGGCCGCCGACCCGGCCGGCTTCCTGCTCCGGCTCGGCGCCGCCGACGAGGACTGCTGGCCGGCGGTCCGGGCCGCGCTGGCCGCGGTGGGCCTGCCCGGCGCGTTCGTGGAGCCGGGCGAGGGCGGCCCGGCGTACCGGATCGCCGGCCGACGGCGGTTGGCCCGGCTGGCGGAGCTGGTCGGCGACCGACCGCCCGCGGCGCCGCCCGCCGAGTGGCCCGGCCCGCCGGCCTGACCGGCCGGGCCAGGCGCAATCGCACCGGCTGTCCGATCCCGGACACCTCCGGCCGGTGGCCGGCCCGGGAAAACGGCGCGAAGATGATCGGCCGTGGGGCGTGTGATCGTCACAGTCACCCGCTCGGTGCCCTACCCACGGTGTACGGTGGCGCCGTCCGGTGGCGGTCACCGGTGGCCGCCACCCAGTGATCGTTTGCCGCCCTCGAAACCCGCGAGCCGGACGGCGCGTTACGTTGGACATCCGGACCGCCGACGGGCCGGCCGGTGCAACACGGCCGGAAACGGGCATGGAGCAGGAGTGAGGTCGGAGAGAGACGTGCCGAGCAACGCTGGAACCACCCGTCTGGTCATCGTCGAGTCGCCGGCGAAGGCCAAGACGATCTCGGGCTACCTCGGCCCGGGGTATGTCGTGGAGGCCAGCTTCGGTCACGTCCGCGACCTGCCCCGCAACGCCGCCGACGTGCCGGCCAAGTACAAGGGTGAGCCGTGGGCGCGGCTCGGCGTGGACGTGGACAACGGCTTCCACGCGCTCTACGTCGTCTCCGCCGACCGCAAGCAGCAGATCAGCAAGCTGGTGAAGCTGGCCAAGGAGGTCGACGAGATCTTCCTGGCGACGGACGAGGACCGCGAGGGCGAGGCGATCGCCTGGCACCTGGTGGAGACCCTCAAGCCCAAGGTGCCGGTCAAGCGGATGGTCTTCCACGAGATCACCAAGCCGGCCATCCAGGCCGCGGTCGCCAACCCGCGCGAGATCGACCGTGACCTGGTCGACGCGCAGGAGGCCCGGCGCATCCTGGACCGGCTCTACGGCTACGAGGTCTCCCCGGTGCTGTGGAAGAAGGTCATGCCGAAGCTCTCGGCGGGCCGGGTGCAGTCCGTGGCGACCCGGATCGTGGTGGAGCGGGAACGGCAGCGGATGGCCTTCCGCACCGCCGAGTACTGGGACATCCTGGCCACCCTGGCGGTGGCGAACCCGGGCGAGGGCCCGCGCACCTTCAACGCCACCCTGATCGCGCTGAACGGCGACCGGATCGCCACCGGCAAGGACTTCGAGCCGACCACCGGCCGGGTCCGGCCCGGCGCGGGCGTGGTGCACCTGGACTCCGGCGGGGCCCGCGGGCTCGTCGCCCGCCTCGAGGGGCGGCCGTTCACCGTCACCCGGGTCGAGGAGAAGCCCTACCGCCGCCGGCCGTACGCGCCGTTCATCACCTCCACCCTCCAGCAGGAGGCGGCCCGCAAGCTGCGGTTGTCGTCGCAGCAGACGATGCGTACCGCGCAGCGGCTCTACGAGAACGGCTACATCACCTACATGCGTACCGACTCGGTGAACCTGTCGGAGACCGCCATCTCGGCGGCCCGCCGGCAGATCGTCGAGCTGTACGGCGAGCGCAGCGTGCCGCCGGAGCCGCGCCGCTACACCGGCAAGGTGAAGAACGCGCAGGAGGCGCACGAGGCGATCCGCCCCGCCGGGGATAACTTCCGCACCCCGGGCGAGGTGGCCAAGGAGCTTTCCGCCGAGGAGTTCAAGCTCTACGAGCTGATCTGGCGGCGCACCATCGCCTCGCAGATGACCGACGCGGTCGGCTCCAGCGTCTCGGTGCGGATCCGCGCCGTCTCCTCCGCCCAGGAGGAGGCCGACTTCGGCGCGACCGGCAAGACCATCACCGACCCGGGCTTCCTGCGCGCGTACGTCGAGTCCAGCGACGACGAGAACGCCGAGGCCGAGGACGCCGAGCGGCGGCTGCCCACGCTGGTCAAGGACCAGCCGCTGACCGCCGACGAGCTGGCCGCGCAGGGCCACCACACCCAGCCGCCCGCCCGCTACACCGAGGCGTCGCTGGTCAAGGCGCTGGAGGAGCTGGGCATCGGCCGCCCCTCCACGTACGCGTCGATCATGCAGACCATCCAGGACCGCGGCTACGTGGTGAAGCGCGGCCAGGCCATGATCCCGTCGTTCCTGGCGTTCGCGGTGATCGGGCTGATGGAGCGGCACTACCCGCGCCTGATCGACTACGACTTCACCGCCAGCATGGAGAACGAGCTGGACGAGATCGCCGGCGGTGACCACGCCGCGGTCGACTTCCTCACCTCCTTCTACTTCGGCAGCACCAACGGCACCGGCGACCAGGCGATCGCCCACGCCGGTGGCCTGAAGAAGCTGGTCACCGAGAACCTCAGCGACATCGACGCGCGCAGCGTCAACTCGATCCCGCTCTTCACCGACGAGGACGGGCGCGAGGTCGTCGTGCGGGTCGGCCGCTACGGGCCGTACCTGCAGCGGGCGCTGCCGGGCGAGCAGCCCGGGCCCACCGGCGAGGGCGAGGAGGGCGGCGGCCAGGGCGACCGGGCGCCGATCCCCGAAGGGCTGGCGCCCGACGAGCTGACCCCGGAGAAGGTGCACGAGCTGTTCCTCGGCGGTGGCGGCGAGCGCAAGCTCGGGGACGACCCGGCCACCGGCGAGCCGATCGTGCTCAAGTCCGGCCGGTTCGGCCCGTACGTGGCCAGCGGCGAGCGGAAGTCCTCGCTGCTGCGCTCGCAGTCGCCGGACACGCTCACCTTCGACGAGGCGTTGAAGCTGCTCAGCCTGCCCCGGCTGATCGGCGTGGCGCCCGACGGGGCCGAGGTGTTCGCCAACAACGGCCGCTACGGCCCGTACGTCAAGCGCGGTGACGAGTTCCGCTCGCTGGACTCGGAAGACAAGATGTTCACCGTCACGCTGGACGAGGCGCTCGCCCTGCTGGCCGCCCCGAAGGCCCGCCAGCGCCGGGCCGCGGCGCCGCCGCTGCGGGAGATGGGCAACGACCCGCTCACCGAGAAGCCGCTGGTGATCAAGGACGGCCGGTTCGGCCCGTACGTGACCGACGGCGAGACGAACGCGTCGCTGCGCCGCGCGCAGACCCCGGAGGCGCTGACCCTGGAGGAGGCCTCCGAAATGCTCGCCGAGAAGCGGGCGAAGGGTCCGGCGCCGAAGAAGAAGGCGGCCCCGGCGAAGAAGGCGGCGGCGAAGAAGGCGGCCCCGGCGAAGAAGACGGCAGCGAAGAAGACCGCCGCCGCCAAGTCCACCACCGCCACCAAAAAGACCACCCCTGCCAAAAAGGCCGCCCCCAAGAAGGCAACCTCGACCACGGAGTGATCTTGGTACGGAAGCGCCCGTGGAGGGGCGGGTCCGTACCAAGATCTCAGCCGATCCAGCCGGCGGATCGCAGGGCGGCGCGTAGTTGGGCGATGACGCGGGCGGGGTCCTCGCGGACGGCCCAGGCGGGGAAGCGGAGCACCCGGTCACCGGCCGCCCAAACGTCGTTCTGCCGCTGCATGTCCGCCCAGGCGGCCCTCGGGTCGAGGTGCTGCCCGCCGTCGATCTCGACGTGCACCCGCCACCGCTCGAACCAGACGTCCAGGTAGCGCCGCCGCCCGGTGGCGTCACGCCGGACGACCTGCAGGGACGGTTCGGGTAACCCGGACCGCCGGACAAGACCGAGGAAGTCGAGTTCGGCGAGTGAGTGGGCGCCGCCCGCCGCGTCCGTGGCGGTCGCCAGGATCAGGCGACGGCGGCGTGCCCGGGGGAGGCGTTGCAGCACCCGGTGCAGGTCGTCGCCCCGGACCAGGCGTTGCTGGAAACCCGCCGCGATCACCGATCGTGCTCCTCGTCGGTTGCCGCCCACTGCGCCGCGTCGACGAGCGAGCGGGCCGGCATGGTCCGGCGGGGTCGGCCGACGGCGAGCACGTCTTCCGAGGACAGCACTGTGGTGCGGTGGACCCGTACCCCAGGCGGTAGTGCCCGCAGCTGGTGCCGGGCCGGTAACAGCAGGTGGATCAGGTGGCTCTCATAGCGCCTGAGCCCCCAGCACTGGGCCGCAGTGAGCCCGCCCAACGTCGCGGCCGGTCCTGCCGCCAGCACCGCGACCCAGCGCCGCTCCTCAGGACCGACGGGACCATCATGGGTGACGTAGACGCTCCGGTGCACCTGTCGCCACCGTCCGCTGGCGACCCGGTGCCGGATCGCCTTCTCGGACAGGAACCGTCGAGCCTGCGCTGCGCCGAGCACCCGAGCCTGGCGAAAGAGCAACCAGCTCAGTTCTCCCGCGTCATCCGCCGGCATCTTCACACTCACACCCCACCCGAACCGCAGCCCGTCGCGCAGCCCTTGTGGACAGCCGCCGAGATCTTGGTACGGAAACGCCCCGCCAAGGGCGGATCCGTACCAAGATCTTCAGGAGCCGAGGACGCGGGCGAGGTACGGGTTGGTGAAGCGGCGGTGGGGGTCGAGGCGGTCCCGGACCGACAGGAAGTCGGCGAACCTCGGGTACGCGGGGGCGAGCGACGCGGCGTCGCGCCAGTGCAGCTTGCCCCAGTGCGGCCGGCCGCCCAGGTCCGCGGCGACCTTCTCGAACGCCTGGAAGTACGGCTCGTAGGGCATCCCGACGTACTGGTGGATGGCGAGGTACGCGGAGTCCCGCCCGTAGCCGTGCGAGAGCCAGATGTCGTCGGCGGCGGTGAACCGCACCTCCACCGGGAAGAGCACCTTGAACGGCAGGCCGTCGACGATGCGCCGCAGCGCGGTCAGCGCCTCGGGCAGCGCGGCGCGCGGCAGGCCGTACTCCATCTCCACGAAGCGGACCCGGCGCGGGGTGCAGAAGACCTGGTCGGAGCGGCCGGTGTAGGTGCGTTCGGTGAGCGCCCGGGCGGAGACGGCGCTGATCCCGGGTGCCAGCGCCGGGACGGCCCGGCCGAGCCGGCAGGCGCCGGCGAAGACGGTGTTGGCCAGGAACTCGTCGTCCAGCCAGCCGCGCCAGCGGGGCAGCGGCCGGTCGTCGGCGGGTACCCGGTCGTTGGTCTTGACCTGCACCCGGGCGGTGTACGGGAACCAGTAGAACTCGACGTGGTCGTGGGCCGGGACGAGGGACGGCAGGTCGGCCAGGACCGCGTCCAGCGGGGCCGGTCGCTCGTGGGCCCGCAGGGTGAACGCGTCGACGCAGCGCAGGGTCAGCTCGACCAGCACGCCGACCGCGCCGAGCCCGACCCGGGCGGCGGCGAAGACGTCCGGGTGCTCGTCGGCGGAGCAGCGCAGCACCTCGCCGGTGCCGGTGACCAGGGTCAGTCCCACCACGAAGGTGGAGAGGCAGCCGAGCTTCGCCCCGGTGCCGTGGGTGCCGGTGGAGAGCGCCCCGGCTACCGTCTGCGCGTCGATGTCGCCGAGATTGGGTAGGGCGAGTCCGTGCGAGGCGAGCAGCTCGTTCAGGGTGTGCAGGGTCATCCCGGCGGGCACGGTGACCAGGCGGCGGGCGGTGTCGACGTGGACGCCGGTGTCCAGGTCGGCGAGGTCGAGCCGGTGTCCGTCGGTCACGGCCGTCGCGGTGAACGAGTGGCCGCTGCCCACCGCCCGGATCGTCCGGCCGGCGTCGGCGGCGGCCCGGACCGCCGTGGCCACCTCCTCGACGGTGCGGGGGCGGACGACGAGGGCGGCGGTGCTGCTCTGGTTGCCGGCCCAGTTGGACCAGGCGGCTGGGGTTGCCGACATGGCGCTCCTCGAGGTGAATATGAACTGACTTCATATCAGGAACGTTGTACCTGGTAAATACCGCAATCGTTGCCCGCTCGTTGTACCGGTAGTCACAGTCTGGTGACGTGCAGATATGTTCATCCGTCGAAGGGGGGTGGCGCCGAGTGTCCACACCAGCCGCCACGACCGGGCCGCTGCGCCGGGTACCGGTGCAGGGTCGAAGTGTCGCGCGGGTCCAGCGAATGCTGGATGCCTGTGCCGAGCTCGTCGACGAGGTGGGGTATGAGGGGCTGACCACGACCCTGCTCGCCGAGCGTGCCGAGGTGGCGATCGGGTCGGTCTACCAGTTCTTTCCGGACAAGCGGGCAATCGTGCAGGCGCTGACCCTGCGCACGATGGAGTCCTACCTCCAGCGGCTCGACGAGCGGTTCTCCGCCGACGACCTGACCTACTGGTGGGACGGCGTCGACGCGGCGATCGACGAGTACATCTCGATGCACCGCACGATCCCGGGCTTCCGTACCCTGCACTTCGGCGACGTGGTCGACCTGCACCTGCTCGACGAGCAGCGGGACAACAATGGGGTGATCGCGGACCAACTGGCCCGCGTGCTCACCGAGCGCTTCGGGCTGGCCGGCGTACCCGACCTGCGGTTCCACCTCGAGGTCGCGGTCGAGGCGGCCGACGCCCTGATCAAGCTGGCGTTCCGCCGCCGGCCCGAGGGGGACGAGCGGGTGCTGGTCGAGGCGAAGGCGCTGATCCGGGAGTACCTGCACCGGCAGGTGGACGCCCGGACCGAGGTCGCCCAGCAGAGCTGAGCGGCAGACCGCCGGCCGCGGCCGGCGGCGATGACCGGTGCGACGCCCGGGTGCGACCGGGCAGAACGACGAGCGGCGGGTTCCCGAGGTGCGCCGGGGCCCGCCGTCACCATGTGCGGGGGCCGGCCGACACCCACGCGGCCCGGCCGACGGCGGTGCGGCCCGGCCCACGGTGCGGCCCGGCCCACGGTGCGGCCCGGCCCACGGTGCGGGGAGCCGGCCGACACCCACGCGGCCCGGCCGGCGGTGGCGGAGCCCCTAGAGGAAGGCGTGCCCCTCGCCGCGGTAGGTCGGCGCGGTGGCCACCACCGCGTCACCCTCGACGAGGTGCACCTCGTTGACGTGTTCGCACAGCTCACCGGCCTTGGCGTGGCGGAACCAGACCCGGTCGCCGACCCGGAGTGTGTCCGCGGCCCGGCCGGCGAGCGGGGTCTGCACCTCGCCCGCCCCCTCGGCGCCGAGCAGCTTCAGCCCCGCCGGCAGGCAGGGGCGGGGCAACCGGCTGTCGGCGGCCGGGCCGGAGGCGATCCAGCCGCCGCCGAGCACGGTGGCCAGTCCCGGCCCGGGCCGCCGGACCACCGCGCAGGCGAAGTACGCCGCCGGGGTCGGCCGCCAGGCCCGGTACGCGTCGAAGAGCGTCGGCCCGTACAGGCCGGAACCGGCGGTGACCTCGGTGACCGCGGGATCGGCGCTGGTGGCGGCCACGCTGCCGGTGCCGCCGCCGTTGACGAACTCCAGGTCGGCGTGTTCGCGTACCGCGGCGACCGCGGCCGCGCGCCGGGCCAGCAGTTCCCGGTACGACCCGCGCTGGGCGACCCGGATCGCGGTGCCCAGCATCGCCTGCCCGGGCGGGGCGTCGCCGAGCCCGGCGATCTGTGCCTCGTAGGACATCAGCCCGACCAGCCGGAAGCCGGGCCGGGCGGCGACGGCGGCGGCGAACGCGCCGGCCGCCCGGGCGCTGTGCACCGGGGAGCGGCGCACGCCGACGTGCACCCGTCCGCGCAGCGGTCGCCAGGAGGCGTCCAGGTCGACGCAGAGCCGCAGCGAGGGCCGGCGGCCCGGCGGGCAGACCTGGTCGATCAGGTCGAGTTGGGCGGGGTCGTCGACCATCAGGGTGACCGCGTCGGCGAGCGCCGGCTCGGCGGCCAGCGCGGCGAGCGCGCCCCGGTCCGCTGTCGGATACGCGACCAGCACGTCGGTGCTGACACCGGTGCGGACCAGCCAGTTCGCCTCGGGCAGGGTGAACGCCATCACGCCGTGCCAGCCGGGCCGGTCCAGCGCCCGGGTGAGCAGGTCCCGGACCCGTACCGACTTGCTGGCGGCCCGGACCGGCTTGCCGGCGGCCCGGTCCACCAGGGCCGCCGCGTTGGCGTCGAAGGCGGCGAGATCGACCACGGCGAAGGGCGGATCGAGGTGTGCGGTCGCCCGTTCGAGACGATCGCGCAGTTTGTCGCTGTCGCTGACCACGTCTGCACGCTAACTGTCTGAGGGACAATGCGAAATACCCTCGCGTCTGTCTGGGCTGCGGGCGACGGTCCCGGCGGCCTAGGCTCGGCGAGCAGGCGAATGTCGCTCCGGGGGCGCATCCCGGGCGCGACTAGAGTGTTCCACCGGGGATGCCCAACTCTGGGCCGGCACGTGGAGGTACGGCCATCGAAAGCCAGAACAACGGCGAGTCGTCCGGCGTGTCGTCGCCCGGCGCCCAGACCGACCGGTCCGGTGCCGCCGCCATCCGCTCGGTGCTGCGCATCCGGCCGTTCCGCCGGCTGTGGATCGTGCTCAGCGCGGCCTCCTTCGGCGACTGGCTCGGCCTGCTCGCCACCGCGCTCTTCGCCGCCTCGCAGGTCTCCGGCAGCACCGCCCAGGGCGCCGCGTTCGGTGGCGTGACCGCCATCCGGCTGCTCCCGGCGCTGGTGCTCGGCCCGGTGGCGGGCGTCTTCGCCGACCGGTTCGACCGCCGGTGGACCATGGTCGTCTGCGACCTGCTGCGCTTCGTGCTGTTCGCCTCGATCCCGCTCTACGCGCTCACCGGCGCCGCGGGCGGCCTGGTGGTCGGCTGGGCGCTGATCGCCACCTTCCTGATCGAGTCGATCACGTTGCTGTGGATCCCGGCCAAGGAGGCCGCGGTCCCCAACCTCATCCCGCGTACCCGGCTGGAAGTGGCGAACCAGCTCACCCTGATCACCACGTACGGCCTGACCCCGGTGGCCGCGGCCATCGCCCTGGCCGTGCTGACCCGCGGCCTGCCCGGCGCGGTCGGCGGCAACCTGCCCGACTGGGCCCAGCCGGCGCAGCTCGCGCTCTGGTTCAACTCCCTCTCCCGGCTGGCCACCGCGCTCGTGGTGGCGTTCGGGATCAAGGAGATCAGCGAGGCCCAGCGCGGCGAGGCGGAGCGCACCGAGCAGAGCATGTTCCGCCAGTTCTCCGAGGGCTGGAAATACATCGGCCAGACCCCGCTGGTCCGCGGCCTGGTGCTGGGCATCTTCGGCGCGTTCGCCGGCGGCGGCATCGTGGTCGGCACGGGCAAGTTCTTCGCCAACTCGCTCGGCGCCGGTGACGCCGCGTTCTCGCTGCTCTTCGGCGCGATCTTCGTGGGCCTGGCGCTCGGCATCGGGCTCGGGCCGATGATCGTGCGGGACATGTCCCGGCGGCGCTGGTTCGGCATGAGCATCGTGCTGGCCAGCGCCTCGGTGCTGGTGCTCGCCTTCGCCATCCACCTGTCCATGGCCATCATCGGCGCGATCCTGGTCGGCGCGGGCGCCGGCATGGCGTTCCTGGCCGGCACCACGCTGCTCGGCGGCGAGGTCGCCGACGAGGTGCGCGGCCGGGTCTTCGCGGTGGTGCAGATCGGCACCCGGCTGGTGCTGATCCTGGCCATCGCGCTGAGCAGCCTCCTGGTCGGGGTCGGCGGCTCCCGCCAGCTCACCATCGCCGACCTGGGCATCTCCATCTCCTCGACCCGCCTGCTGCTGCTCGTCGCGGGCGCCGCCGGCATCTTCGCCGGGATCAGCGCGTTCGGTCAGATGGACGACAAGAAGGGCGTGCCGGTCCTGGCCGACCTCTGGGGGTCGATCCGGGGCCGCCCGCTGATGCCCGCCGAGCCCTTCGTCTCCACCGGCCTCTTCGTGGTCTTCGAGGGCGGCGAGGGCGCCGGCAAGTCCACCCAGCTCGCGGCGCTCGCCGAGCGGCTGCGCGAGCAGGGCCGGGACGTCGTGGTCACCCGCGAGCCGGGCGCCACCGGGGTCGGCGAGCGGATCCGCTCGCTGGTGCTGGAGAAGTCCGGCGACCAGGCCCCGTCGCCGCGCGCCGAGGCGCTGCTCTACGCCGCCGACCGGGCGCACCATGTGGCCACCGTGGTCCGGCCGGCGCTGGTGCGGGGCGCCGTCGTGGTCAGCGACCGGTACGTCGACTCGTCCCTGGCCTACCAGGGCGCCGGCCGTACGCTGCCGGTGGAGGAGGTCTCCTGGCTCTCCTCGTGGGCCACCGGCGGGCTCAAGCCCGATCTGGTGGTGCTCCTGGACGTCGAGCCGCGCACCGGGCTGTCCCGGGTCGAGTCCCGCAGCCGGGACGCCGACCGGCTGGAGGCCGAGTCGCTGGCGTTCCACGAGCGGGTCCGGTACGCCTTCCTCGACCTGGCCGCCGCCGACCCCAAGCGGTACCTGGTGCTCGACGCCGCCCGCCCGGTCGGCGAGATCGCCGAGGCGGTGGCCCGGCGGGTGGACGAGTTCCTGGTCGACCCGGCCGGCATCGTGCATCCCCGCCCGGCCCACGGCCCGGACACCACGGTCCAGCCCGAGTTATCCGACGCGGAGCTGGTGACGATGGAGCGCTCCCCTTGACGGTGGACGTCTTCGCCGACCTGGTCGGTCAGGACGAGGCCGTGGCGACCTTGCGGCGGGCCGCCGCCGCGGCCGCCGCCGTGCTGCGCGCCGGCGCGGAACCGGCGGACCCGACGGCCGGCGGTGACCCCGGTGGCGGGATGACCCACGCCTGGATCTTCACCGGGCCGCCCGGCTCCGGCCGTTCGGTGGCCGCCCGGGCGTTCGCCGCCGCGTTGCAGTGCGTGCACGGCACCGGCTGCGGCCAGTGCCCCGGCTGCCACACCACGCTGACCGGCACCCACGCCGACGTGCGGCTGGTAGTGCCCGAAGGGCTGTCCATCGGGGTCGGCGAGATGCGGGCGCTGGTGCTCCGCGCGGCCAGCACCCCGTCCGGCGGGCGCTGGCAGGTCGTCATCATCGAGGACGCCGACCGGCTCACCGAGGCGGCCGGCAACGCGCTGCTCAAGGCGATCGAGGAGCCGCCACCGCGGACGGTCTTCCTGCTCTGCGCCCCGTCCGTGCACCCGGACGACGTCTCGGTGACCATCCGGTCGCGCTGCCGGGTCGTACCGCTGCGGCAGCCCTCGGCCGACGCGGTGGCCGAGGTGCTGGTGCGCCGCGACGGCATCGCGCCCGACCTGGCCCGGTGGGCCGCGGCGGCCGCGCAGGGACACGTGGGGCGGGCCCGGCGGCTGGCCCGCGACCCGGAGGCCCGGCAGCGCCGGGAGGCGGTGCTCGCCGTGCCGCGCCGGCTGACCGGGGTGGGCGCGGCGTTCGACGCGGCGTCCGCGCTGATCGAGGCGGCCGAGGCGGAGGCCGCCGCGTCGGTCGCCGAACTCGACGAGGCCGAGAGGTCCGCGCTGCAGACGGCGCTCGGGGCCGGTGGCACCGGCCGGGGCGCGGCCGGCGCCATGCGGGGCGCCGCCGGCCAGCTCAAGGACCTGGAGAAGCGGCAGAAGTCGCGGGCCACCCGGGCCCAGCGCGACGCGCTCGACCGGGCCCTGGTCGACCTGGCCGGCTTCTACCGGGACGCGCTGACCATGGCGCTGCGGGCCCCGGTCGCGCCGGTGCACACGGACACCGCCGCGGTGGCCGGCGCCGGGGCCGAGAAGTGGGCCGCCGACGGGTCGCTGCGCCGGCTGGAGGCCGTGCTGGAGTGCCGGGCGGCCATCGAGGCGAACGTCAAGCCGCGGATCGCGGTGGAGGCGATGATGCTCGCCCTCTGGCGGGGCTGAGCCGCCCGGAGGGCGGGCTCGGCGCGGTTCCCGCGCCGTCCACAGGGCATCGACACGCGCAATTGCGGTGCGGTACGGTCCGGTGTGCCGCGGTGACGGTGGCGGCACGCTCAGTGAGGGGCAGCGCCGCCGGCAGGCCGGCGGCGTCGTCCAGCAGCCGGGAGGAGCCGCCGATGCCGCGGGGGGAGATCGACGAGGCCTGGATCGAGGAGGCGGTGCGCCGCTACCGGCGCATCGAGACCCTGCAGGCCGAGTTCGACCGGGCCGTGGCGACGGTCGAGGTCACCGTCCGGTCGCCGGACGGGCTGGTCGAGGTGGTGGTGACCGCCGGCGGGCGGATCACCGACGTGCGTTTCCTCGGCCCGCTGCACCAGCGCCACCCCCGGGACGTCGCCGGTTCGGTGCAGGCCGCGGTCACCGCGGCGGCCGACGCCGCCCAGTGGGCGCGGGAGAAGCTGCACAACGAGACCTTCGCGGCGTACCGGCCGCTGGCGGGAGCCTGACATGGAGACCCTTCGCGTGCTGGCCGCCCGGCTCGACGAGGCGGGCGCCAGCCTCGCCACCCTGTCCCGCACGGTGACCGCCACCGACCCGGCCCACCCGGCCTTCGGCGCGCACGCCGCCGGCCGGCCCGGCGAGATCGGCCGGGCGCTGCACCGGCAGTGGACCACGGCCACCGGCGACCGGGCCCGCGAGGCGGCCGCCGCCGCGGCCCGGCTGGCCGCCGCCGCGGCCGCGCTGCGCAGCGCCGCCGACCGGTACGCGGCGACCGACGAGTCCGCCCGGCACCGGTTCCGGCGGGAGGCCTGATGGACGCCCTGGACCGGCTCGCCGAGCCCGGCCTCGACCTGCTCGGCCGGGTCGACACGCTGCTCGCCGCCGGGGTGCCCGAGGGGCACCGGCTCTGGCCGTTGCTGCGCCGCATGCAGGTGCTGCCCGGCGCGGCCGTGCGCGAGTTCCTCGACCTGCACCCGGCGCCGCTGACCGGCGCCGGCCACGCGGTGCGCCGGCTCGTCCGGGGGTACGACGACACCTGCGCCATGCTCGCCGACCCGGTCGCCTGGTCCGGGCCGGCCGCCGGGGCGTACGACGAGGCCCGCGCCGCGCTGCTGCGCCACCTCGACGAGGGGCCGGAGAGCCTGGTCGGGCGGCTGGAGTCCACCGCGGGCTACGCCGACGCCCTCGCCGACTGGGTCGAGGGCAGCCGGCTGACCCTGGCCCGGGCGCTCGCCGACGTGCTGCGCTCGGCCGAGGCGGTCACCGTGCACGCCGCCACCCGCGCCGGCGCGGACACCGGCCGCCTCGGGGCGCACGCGGCGGCGGAGATCGCCGTCCGGGTGCTGGGCGTGCTGGGCGTGGCCTACGACGGGGCGGAGACGCTGCTGCGCCAGTGGGCCCCGAGCCTGGCGGAGACGACCTGGCGGGAGCAGGCCACCGGCCCGTACCGGCACGGCGGCACCACGCGGATCGGCCACTGAACCGGGCCGGACACGGTCCACGGCGTCGCACGCCGGGCCGGCCGTGGCCGGACCGCGGCGGCGACGCCGTGGCCTTCCCCTGCACCCCCCGCAGGTCTGGCTTCACTCAACGCGGTCCGCGGCCGTTTGTCCTCCGGCTCGTTCATGTTTCAGCCGTCCGGGCGAGGAGCAACGGCCCGACGGGTCGGAACCGGTTCGGTCGAGTCGACATTCGTGAATCGCTGCGCCGGGTGACCGGTTGGCGACCGCCGACCCGGCCGGGACCCGGCCGAGGTCGTAGGGTGGTGGGCATGGGCATGCTCTGCGCGGTCAGCTTCAACCGGTACGGGCGCCTCTACTACCTGGATCCCGGTGAGCTGCGCCCGCAGGTGGGCGACAAGGTGCTGGTGCCGACGGACGAGGGTCCCGAGGTGGCCGAGTGTGTCTGGGCCGCCCAGTGGGTCAGCGAGAACACCGCCGGCTTCCCGAAACTGGCCGGGCTGGCCGAGGCGGACGACCTGCGCCGCGACGAGCAGTTGCGCCGGCGCAAGGCGGACGCCAAGGTCGCGGCCAAGCGGCTGATCCGCGAGCACGGGCTGCCGATGAAGGTGGTCGCGGTCGACCACGTCTTCGGTACGCCGGAGACCGGCAGCGACCGCACCACCATCTACTTCACCGCGCCGCACCGGGTGGACTTCCGCTCCCTGGTCCGCGACCTGGGCGCGACCCTGCACTGCCGGGTCGAGCTGCGGCAGCTCTCCGCCCGTGACTCGGCCCGGGTGCAGGGCGGGATCGGCTCCTGCGGTCGGGACCTGTGCTGCGCCACCTTCCTCAACGACTTCGAGCCGGTGACCATCCGGATGGCCAAGGACCAGGACCTGCCGCTCAACCCGCTGCGCATCTCCGGCGCGTGCGGTCGGCTGATGTGCTGCCTGAAGTACGAGCATCCGCTGTACGCCAAATTTGCCGAGTCCGCCCCGGCGATCGGCAGCCGCGTCACCACGCCGGAGGGGGAGGGCCGGGTGGTCGGCCACAGCGTCCCGAGAGACGCGGTGACTGTGCGCCTGGACGCCGACGGCTCGCGCTCCATGTGCTCCCGCGCCGACGTCTGCGGCTCCCGCCAAGCCCACGACCAGCGCTACGCCCCCTAACCCCCCACCCCGCCGCGCCCAGGCCCCATGTCCCGGTGATCAAGGAGTTCGCGTCGGACATCGCGCGGCTCCTGACGCAAACTCCTTGATCAACGCGGCTGAGGGCTTCAGCGCAGGACGACGGGGGGTTCGGCGAGGCGGGGGTGCAGGGGCTGGCGGGGGGTCAGCCAGGAGGCTTCGGGGGACTGGTCGGGGTTGAGCTGCCACGCGTGGGCGACCTTGTCGACCGCGATCGGGTAGATGGTCAGCGTGCCGTCCGGGTCGATCCGCAGCCGCAGGAACGCCTTCGAGTCCTCGATGCCCTGCCCGGCGAAGAGCTCGTTGACGTTCACCCCGAACGCCCCGGCCACCAGCAGATACAGCGCCACCAACTGGCTGGCGACCAGGCCGATCACCGGCCCGTACAGCACCGCCGCGGCGACCGCCGGCAGTGGCCACGGCCAGTCGTAGAAGGGCAGGCGCAGCCAGAGCCAGGTGCCGGCGGCGGCCAGCGCCACGTGGGCCAGCCCGTGGCCCACGCCGAGGATCCAGTGCCGGGCGTGCCGCTTGCCGCCGGCGCTGGGCGGCTTGGCGAAGAATGCCGCCCCGAGCAGGGTCACCAGCAGCATGATCACCAACGGGACGCTGAACAGCCGCTGCTCCGTGGTGCCCGCGTGGTCCGCCGCTACGCCGGCCATGGCCAGCATCAGCAGCGTGTGCAGAGTGCCCAGCAGGGTGGTGAAACCGGGGTTCCGGAACGGCAGCCGGGCGAAGATCCCCCAGCCGTAGCGGCGCGAGCGGGCCTTGTCCGGGTAGCGCGCCGCCAGCGCGTACTCCCGGGTGCGGCTGGCCCGGCGGGACAGCGTGTCGCGCGGCGGCACCTCCAGCCGCTCCGGCAGCTGATGCGTCGGGTAGAGGTAGGCGCCGCCGCCCCCACAGGTGATCAGCTGCCGCTCCGGCCCGGTGTACCGGGCGTAGTGGTGCAGGTCGCCGGAGAGCAGCAACCGTACCTGGGCGCCGGTGGGGGCGATGATCGTACGGATGAAATAGTCGATCGAGTCGTACGCCGTCGGATGATCCGCGGCCTTGACCCAGGTGGGCGCCGGTACCGCCAGAATGATCTTGTCGCGCGGGGTCAGCTTCCGGGCCACCTCGTCGAAGTAGGTGAGCTGCGGGTCGTCCAGGTACGAGCCGGACTGGTCGTCGAGGCCGAGCAGCCACCAGCCGGCGGGCAGTTCCACCGCGAAGTACGACCGGGACTGCCCGGTGCCCCAGCCGGCGAAGTGCCGGTCCCGGGACCGGACGAACAGGCGCAGGAAGGCGGTCAGGCCGTCGTACCAGTCGTGGTTGCCGGGCACCGCGAACAGCGTCGGCCGCTCGGGCGGCGACAGCGGCATCGCCGCCTGGTACGGCCCCTTGCACCGGTCCTCGTACGCCGCGTAGGCGGCCGACGGGTAGACCTGGTCGCCCCCCATCACCAGGGTCTGCGCCCGCGGCAGCCGGTGACCGTCGACGGTCAGCTCCGGCTGCGCCAGCAGGTACGCCACCGAGTAGGTGGCGTCGAAGCCGTCGCCCAGGTCGGCCACGTAGTCCAACCAGAGCCCGCCGTCCGACCCGACCTGCCGGGAGGTGGCGTCGTCGAACGCGTTCTGCAGCTCCCGCTTGTCCAGGTACGCCCCGAACAGCATCGCCAGCAGCGTCCGCAGGCCGGTGCTGATCAGCAGCAGTGGCGCCAGCCAGGGCACCGGCTTGCGCGGAGTGAAGCCCAGCTCCAACGGGTCGAGGCTGCGCGGCCGCCGGCCGGCCCGCTCCCCGGCATGCGCCTCGGGAATCGGCCGCCCCGCCGGTACGTGATCGTCGCTCACCCGCCGCAGGGTAGTCGGGGCCGATCGGAACCGCTCTCCGGCGAACGTACCGAACCTTCCTCGATGTCCGGATCGGGCGGGCGGGGGATCCCGTTCGGCGGCCGGCGCGGTGTGCCGTACACTTGACGATCGTTGCCGCCTTAGCTCAGTCGGCTAGAGCGACGCACTCGTAATGCGTAGGTCGACGGTTCGATTCCGTCAGGCGGCTCGGTACAGAAGCCCAGGTCAACGACCTGGGCTTCGCCGTTTCCCAAGGTCGACAGGCTCGCTGCCGGCCGTGCCAGTCCTTGAACAGTCCTTGTCGCGGTGCCGCTACCGCCTCGTCCAGCCGGTTGGCGTCCGCGTCCAGGCCGTCACCGAGCAGGCCCGCGTACACGTCCAGCTCATCGACGCTGAGGCGTGTCCGAGCATCCGCTGCACCGCCTTGACGTTGGCCCTCGACGCCACGGCCGGGCTTGCCGCCGTGTGTCGTAGGTCGTGCGGAGTCAGCCCGGCCCGGCCCGCCCCGACCGCCGCCGCCAACACCCGGCAGCGGAAGTTGGTGCTACGCAGCGGCCCGCCGTTTGGGGCAATGAACACCGAGGCGTCCCGCGGCTTCCCGGCGACTTGCGCGGCCAGCTCGTCGATCTTGCATACGTCAGGCCGGACCGCCCCTTGCCACCGAACGAACCTGATCGCGCCGACGAGGAGATCCGCCCTCGCAGACGACAGGTGAAGTCATGGATGCAGCGGTGCCCGTCGAGGTTTCACCTTCCGATATGCGATCCGCCACCCTGCGGCCTCTCGACGGACGATGTCCTCGTAAACCACGCTGCCGGCCGAGCCGTTGGAATTGATGCCAATCCCCTTCGACACAGCCCGGACGGTGCCGTCCGCGTCCTCGGTTACGTAGACGTTCGTGACATGGTGGCCCACAGGGTTCCTGTCCCCGAGGGCTAGAGCTGCTTGCTTGATTGCCTCATAGCCGTGCAGCTCGCCAGCTCCGAAGGCTGTCACGTCGTACACCACGTCGACAGCGAACAGCTCGTCCATCCTGTCGAGTTCGCCGGCGTCCATGAGATGCCCGTGCAGAGCTATCAGCTCGTGGACCGCCAACCTGTCTTCCGCCGAGAGCGTCATCAGCGAACCCCTCCCCGTACAGCCATCTGTACAGCCGAGACTGCCGGCAGACGCCGACACGGCCAGACAGCAACAGACTGCGTGACCAGGGGCAGGCTAGCGTGACCACCCGTCCGAGATCTTCTTCTAATCGCCGGCCCAGGACTTTCATGTCGCAACCGCCTGTTACGGTGCGCCGCAGTTGGCCGGTCAGAGCAACCCCACGGGGACAGCGCGGCTACGGGGGGCGGGCACTGGTAGGTCCCCGGAGTGATCCCGGGTCTGAATATTGGGACACCGCGACCCGCCCCCCGCCACGTGCACCACGAGCCGAGGTAACCGGTGTTCTCCTTGCCCGAGGGTCGGGTGGTTCCGCTGCTAAATCTCCATGTGCCGAGGTCGGCAGCACGGGCAACTTGAGCAGGGCCTGGAGCCGTTCGCCTTCCCCGTGTACATCTCGCAGTGCCCCCACAATGAGCGCGCTGAGGTTGACGGAGGGGGGGCGCTGTTCAGCGCAGCCCGCAGCGCTTGAGGATGTCGAGGATGATCGCCGACTTGCCCTGGACGTAGAGCGCCATGTCCATCGGGTGGTCCCGGGCGACTCGGTGCTTCTCGGCCGCGTAGCGATCGCGATCTTCGGGGTGGGTGCGAAGCCAGTCCCGGAGGATCAGGTGCCGCAGGTACTCATCGCAGTCGGGGCCGAAAACATGCAGATTCACGCTGTGGTCGTGGTTCCAGAGGCAGCGGTGCTCGTACCAGTCAAGGTCGCGGGTGCGGAGGACGTAGCCGGCGGCCTCCAGCGGAGGCACGTAGGCGGCTTCGTCTGCCGGGTCGGCAACGATGAGGTCGATGTCGAGTCGATTCTTGGCCGCCAGCCCGGGCACGGCGGTCGACCCGACGTGCTCGACGGCAAGAGCCTTGGCACCGAGTGCAGCCCGGACAACGGCCTCCTCCTTGGCGAACATGGCAGGCCACTCGGGGTTGTAGGCGTCGATCGTGATGGGTGCGGTGACGTTCGCCGGACGGTTGCCGACTGCTCGCTTCGCAGCCTTGTCGCCGGTGAGATCCAGCGATGCCTGAGGCAGAGGTGGAATGCGCATTAGCGGCACGTTAGTGTGGCCGCCCGTGATCCGCCGCCCCGTTCGACCACCTCGTGGGGATTCCGTCCGGCGGCCCGATTGAGGCGGTGGCGGACTGCCACGGACCCTGCCTGCCGTCGCCGTTGAGTACGGTCGCCGGATGGACGACGGGGAGTTCGCTGACCTGGTGGAGCGGCACCGGGCCGAGCTGCGGGTGCACTGCTACCGCATGCTGGGCTCCTTCCAGGAGGCCGAGGACCTGGTCCAGGAGGTGTTCCTCCGGGCGTGGCGCGGCCGCGGCGGTTTTCAGGGACGTTCCTCGGCACGCGCCTGGCTCTACCGCATCGCGACGAACGTGTGCCTCGACGTCCTCCGCGGCCGGGCGCCTCGCCTGCTGCCGTACCAGGCCGGTTCGCCCTCGGGAGCCGGAGCGGCCTCGTGGCTGCAGCCGTTCCCCGATCATCTCCGGGAGCCGGTCGCCGCGCGGTCCGATGAGCCGGAGGCGGCGGCCGTCGCGAGGGAGACCCTGGAGCTGGCCTTCCTGGCCGCCATCCAGCAGTTGCCGCCCCGACAGCGCGCCGCGGTGATCCTGCACGACGTGCTGGGCTGGCCCGCCCGGCAGACCGCCGAAGCCCTCGACGGAACCGTCGCCTCGGTCAACAGCGCGCTGCAACGCGCCCGCGCCACCCTGCGCGACCACCTGCCGCCGGGCCGCACGGAATGGGCGCCGACCGCGCCACCCAGCGACGACGACCGTCGGTTGGTGCGCCGGTACATGTCAGCGGTCGAGCGCGGCGATCTCGTCCAGCTCGCCGAACTCCTGGCTGCGGACGTCCGGGCGACGATGCCGCCGTATCCCGAGTGGTTCTCGGACCGGGAGTCGCTGCTCGGCGCGCTGGCACGAAGCTGGGACCCCGGCTCGGCCGAGTACGTCGGGGCCATGCGCATGCTCGACGTACCGGTCAACGGTCAGCTCGGTGTGGCGGGCTACGTCCGGGCGGCGGCCGGGCAGGCCTACCTGCCGTTCGCCATCGGGGTGCTGCGGATCGAGGACGGCCACATCGCCGAGCTCACCGCGTTCCACGAGCCGGTGCTCTTTGCGGCCTTCCTGCTGCCGCCCTCGCTGGACCGATGACCTTTTCCGCCGGCACCCGTCTCAACACCCATGGCCAACCCAACAATGATCGACACCGCGCCGCAGACGGCGGCCGGAAAGGTGCTCTGGCACTTCACCATGTCCCTGGACGGGTTCGTCGCCGGACCGGACCATGCGATGGGCTGGATGACCGGCACCCTGTCCCGCCCCGGCCTCGTCGAGGAGTACGTCGGCACCACCGGCGCCGTGCTCCGTGGCCGCGCCGGATGGGACGCTGATCCGAGCGCCCGCCCCTACGGCGGCGCCTGGGTCGGACCGATCTTCGTCCTCACCCACCACCCGGAGGGCGCCACGCCGGCCGAAGACGTGACGTTCCTGAACTGCGACCCGGCCGAGGCGGTACGGATCGGGCTGAAGGCGGCCGGTGGCAAGAACCTCGAGGTGCACTCGGCGACCATCGGCCGCCAACTGCTCGCCCTCGGTCTGCTCGACGAGATCGACCTGCATGTCGCACCCGTCCTGCTCGGTGACGGCATCAGGCTCTTCGACAACCCCGGCGGCGAACCGATCACCCTCCGGCACGTCGGCGAACGGCCACCCACCGCGATCGTGAACGTGCGGTACCGGCCCGCCACCGGGGCGCCCACCCCGACCGACGGTGCCGACTGATCACCCTTCGGGGCGCAGCCGACCGCACACCTGGATCTGCCCTTGACCGTGGCCCGGCTCCACGATCGGTGGAGCCGGGCCACGTCTGGCTGATCGGCGGGTACGCCGTGATGAGTGCGTTGACCCTGGCGGCAGCGTTCGTGTTCCGGATTGGTGGGCGGCATTTTCGCCGTGGTCGGGGAGGCGGCGGACGGGGGCGAGGCGGTCCGGATTCAGCGCAGGTCGGGTCCGCCCTCCACAGCGAGTTCGTCGAGCACGTTGAACCCGTCGTAGACAACGTCGTTCGGGTCGTCCGTGTCCTCAACAACAAAGGCGTCGATTGGTTCATCTGCCAGGAGCTGCGGGTATTTCTCCAGCAGGAACCGGCGCCGGTACGCCATTTCGGCGGTGTCGACGATTCCCTCCAGAGTGGTCCAGTTGATGGTGCCACCGACCAGGATCCCCGCTACCGGCACGACCTTGCCGAGGCCCTTCTTGGTGAGCGTGTGGCCGAACGCTTCCGCGAACCGTCCGGCGATCCGGGCGACGACCGAATCGTTCAGGACCTTCCACGTCTTACCTCGGACGAGTGCCTGGGTGAGGCGCGAGATGTCGGCGAAGGCGGCGTTCTTCGCGCCCACGGATGCGGCCGTCCCAGCGTTGACCACGGACAGCACGAAGAGCTTTTCGGCTGGTTCTTCGGGGTCGTAGCCGTACAGCAGTGAGACATGGCCGACGGCGCGGGACGCGAGTCCGATGACGATTGCGGCGTCGCCGGCGAAAGCGCTGACGATGGCACCTCCCGACGGCGCCGCCGCCGCTCCGCCGGAGACCGCGGTAGCCAGCTCGCCTCCCGAGATCACCAGCCCCGCACCCATTCCCGAGACTGCGGCAGTAGCCGGGTAGTACCAGCTCAAGGCCCGACCACGGACCGCGTGGATCTTCTCGAGGTCGAGTCGCCGCAGGTCGGAGAGCTTGGTGACGTCGTGTCCGCGCTTCTGGTGGAGCTCCACCACTCGCTTGGGCGAGAGCCCTGCTCGGGAGATCTTCGCCACCGTTCGCTGCATCGAGCCCAGAGCGCTGCCACTCCAATCTGCCGCGCTGGTGGGGACGACGCCGGCAGCCTTGCGGGCCCCGGCACCGATAGCGCTCGCGCCCTTGGCGGCGATGCCCCGCCCCCGCGACACGACCGATTGGGCTCCCGGGTGGTTTTCCAGGTACGTCGTCGCACGCCGACCGAGTGCCGCCGCGCCGTTGGACACGCCCTCGCCGGCTCTGCGCAACGCGGCCGACAGCGGCCTGCCCTTGAACTGCTGAATGTCCCGCCACGCCGCAAGCTCATACTCCGAGGGCTCTGCCATGTCACCGAGGTTAGTGACCGGAACCGCCGCTCATGAACAGGTGGACGGCGGAGGTGGCGTTGGCCCGATCAGCCTTGACCACGTGGGCCGCGATATTCCAGCCGTTTCCGTCACCGGCTGCGCACCCTGTTATTTCGCCCCTCCCGGGACTTCGCCTCAAGGTCACCGTGGTGGCGATCGTGGCGGTCGTGGCGATACCCGGACTGCTCGTCGGCCACGTCAGCGACCGCTTCCTGACCTGCGAAAACGCCACCGTGGCCGGTGATGGTCCCGCCTCGAACCGCGCGTCCTTCCGGATGCGGTAGGCGGGATCCGTACCCGGGACCGGTGGTCCGGGCCGACCCGGACCGAGGTTTGCTCACCCGGACGCCGGGGAGACTCGGCGCATGGGCCACCCGGACGAGTCCCCCGAGAGCCTGCTCATTCGGCAGGTGACAGCGCTGAGCGGCGAGCAGGCTGCGCTCTGGTTCTGGTCCGGTCTGCAGTACATAACGGATGCGGCCGCCGTCCATCGCGACGAGGAGCTGTACCGGGCGGTCCGCAAGATGGCCATTGCCGCGTTGTCCCAGGGTATGCCGTTGTCGTCGTGCCTCCCGGAATACGTGTCCTGCCCCGTCTGCCATGCGTACACCGGTCAGAACTGCATCAACCTGCCGGGCCGGATCCTGCGCGACAAGCTGCACCCGGAGCGGGTCGAGCGGGTCCGGAAGCTCTGCGAGTTGATGGGCGTCGACGCGACCGAGGCCTAGCCCGCCGCTGTTCCCGCACGCCCCTGTGCCGCCGCGGACCGGGTCAGGGGTAGAGGTGCGGCGACAGGCACGAGGCGAAGACCAACGCGAGGCCCGCGTCGAGGATCGACGGCAGGCACAGCCACGCCAACAGGCCCGGCCGCCGCGGATTCCGTCGTGCCGCACATTCTCGCCAGCGACCGCCAGCGACCGCCAGCGACCGCCAGCGACCGCCAGCGACCGCCAGCGACGGCCAGGACCGGCCCGGCCCGGCCCGGCCCGGCCGGGCCGGGCCGGGCCGGGCCGGGACCTTACGATCCCGGGCCGGGCCGGACTGCGCCGGCGCTCAGCTCAGCGCGGCGGCGAACATGCCGGGCTCGTAGGAGCCGCCCCGCTGGTGCACGATCACGGCGAGCCGGTTGGCCGCGTTGATCAGGGCGACCAGGGAGACGAGCGCGGCGATCTGGTCGTCGTCGTAGTGCTTGCGCACCTGCGCCCAGGTCTCGTCGGACACCCCCTGGTGGGCGTCGGCGAGCCGGGTGCCCTCCTCGGCGAGCGCCAGCGCGGCCTGCTCGGCCTCGGTGAACACGGTCGACTCGCGCCAGGCGGCGACCAGGTTGAGCCGGACCGCGCTCTCGCCCTCGGCGGCGGCCTCCTTGGTGTGCATGTCGATGCACCAACCGCAGCCGTTGATCTGGCTGGCACGCAGCGACACCAGCTCCTGAGTGGACTTCGGCAGCGGTGACTGCTGGATCACCAGGCTGGCGTTGGCGAACCGCTTGAAGAACTTGACGGCCATCTCGTTGTCCAACATGTTGAACCGGGCGTCCATGACGTCGATCCTCCTCGTGCTCTGCGGGTACCGGACGAGCACAAGACCCCGGCGGCCCGGTTCCTGTGACAGCGGTACGTCGTGACCTGGGCCACCACCGGCCACGGAGGCCCGCACGGGGCCCGGTCAGCTGCGACGAAGCGAGCCCGGCAGGCACGGCTCGGGGCCGGCCCACCGGGCTCGCTCCGGCAGGGAGGTGAAAGGTCAGACGTTGCGGCTCGGGTCGGCCGGGTCCGGCGGGAAGGTGCCCGCCCGCTGCGCCGGCAGGTCGGTCACCACGTACCCGGTCGCCGGCTCCGCCGGTGGGGTGTCGTCCTCGCCGTCCCGGCGGTGCTTGGCCAGCGCCGCCGCGCCGGCCGCCGCACCCGCCGCCACGGTGCCCGCGGCCACCGCCTTGCCGGAGAGGCCGGCCTTGCCGTCGTCACCCACCGAGCCGGCGGCGTGCGCGACGCCGGGCGTGCCGAGGGCACGGCCGTCGTCGATGGTGCCGCGCCAGGCGCCGGTCGCGGCGCCCCGGCCCTCGATGTACGCCTTGAACTTCTCCAGGTCGGCCTCGGTCCGCTTCTCGACGACGCGCAGCTTGTCGCCGGCCTTCTCGACCAGCCCTTCCGGCTCGTACTCCAGGCAGAGACGGACCTGGGTGCGGTCGGTGTCGATCGGCTGGAAGTAGACCGCGCCGGCGTTGGTGGCGCCGCTGGTGGCCGCCCAGGCCACCTTCCGGTCCGGCACCTGCTCCAGGACCGTGGCGTCCCACTCGCGCTTCACCCCGCCGATCTCGGCGACCCAGTGCATCCGCCGGTCGTCGAGCTGGCGCACCTCCCGCACGCCGCCCATGAACCGGGGGAACTCCTCGAACTGCGTCCACTGGTTGTACGCGGTGCTCACGGGAACATTCACGTCGATGGACTTCTCGACCTTCGTGGTCATGGATCCTCCTCGTCGTTCAGTCGTCCGCTGAGAAATCCGTACCCCGGGAAGCCGCCCTCAACCTCGGCCGCCCGCGCCGGTCCGCGCCCACCGTGCCGGCCGCCGGCCCCGCCGGACCGGTCCCGGCGGGCCGGCCCCGGGCCGTCCCGGTCTGCGGACCAGGTTTTCCGGCACACCCGAGAGCTGCTGCATAATCCCAGCTCACAGAGTGGGTCGGGCTGCTGAGCGGAGGAGTCGGGATGCTGGAGGCCGTTGGCGTCGAGCCCGATGAGGAGCAGGTCTACCTGGCGCTCACCGCCCGGCCGGCGGGCGACGCGGACGAGTTGTCCGAGCGGACCGGGCTCGCCGGCCCCGCGGTCGGGCGGGCGCTGGCGGGGCTGGCCGCCAAGGGTCTGGTGGACCTGCCGTCCGATCCCGCCGACGCGATCCGGGCGGCCCCGCCCGACCCCACCCTCAAGCTGCTGGCGCTGCGCCGGATGGACGAGCTCCGCCGGGCGCAGACCGTGATCGCGGAGCTGGCCGAGCGGTTCCACGCCCGGGAGGCGTGGCGCGGCGCCGAGGCGGTCGAGGTGGTCCGGGGCGCCCGGGCCATCGCCGAGCGGTACGCGATGTTGCAGCGGGAGACCACCCGGGACATCTCCGCGCTCAGCAGGCGGCCGACGGTCGCCGTACCGGCCAGCGAGAACGTCGCCCAGCGGGAGGCGCTGCGGGCCGGCATCCAGTACCGGGTCGTGTACGACCGGGACCTGCTGGACCCGGGCAGCCCGGAGATCCCGCTGCTGCTCGAGGAGTGGGCGGCGCTCGGCGAGGAGATGCGGGTGGCCGCCGTCCCGTTCAAGTTGATGGTCTTCGACCGGCGGCAGGCGGCGCTCGTGCCGCCCGACCCGGCGGCCGAGGAACCGGTGCTCTTCGTGATCCACGCCCGCCCGCTGGTGGACTGCCTCGCCTGGATCGTGGACCGGATCTGGGAGTCGGCGCTGCCGGTGCCCGTCGCGCTCTCCGAGGCCGCGGACGGGTCGCTGGCCGCCGACGACCGCCGGTTGCTGGCCCTGCTGCTGGCCGGCTACACCGACCAGGCGATCGGCTCGCAGTTGGGGGTGAGCATGCGGACGGTGCAGCGCCGGGTGCAGCGGCTGCTCACCGTCGCCGGGGTGCAGAGCCGGATCCAGCTGGGCTGGCAGGCCGCCCGCCGCGAGTGGATCTAGCCGACCGCGTCCCCGGCGGTGGGAGGGGTCCGGCGCAGCCGCGCCGAGCGGCTGACGGATTTACGCCATGGCGTTGAACTGCCAGCTCAGAGGGCTGATGGGCCGGGTGTCACCGGTGGCAGTGTGTGCGCGTCAACCCATCCCAGCCCTGAAGGATGTCGAGTGACCTCCCCTGCCAAGCGCACCCGCCGAGCAGCCGCCGCACTGGCCACGACACTTGTTGCCGGCGGACTGACCCTGTCCTCCCTGCCCGCCCACGCCGAGCCCGCCACCCCGCCGGGCAGCGTCGCCGACAAGCTCGGCAGCCACGACCGGGCCCTCATCGCCCGGTACGCCGCCCAGTCCCGCACCCGGGCCGTCCCGACCGACGCCGCCCAGCCGGTCCCCGACTTCGTCACCCTGATGCTGGCGGTGGAAGCGGGCCGCACCGACGAGGTGGCCCGGCAGCTCACCGAGCTCGGCGTCGAGGTCACCCGGATCGACCCGGAGATCGGCTACGTCAAGGCGAACGTCCCGTTCGCCCTGGTGGAGCAGGCCGTCGCCATCGACTCCGTGCTCCGGGTGGACGCCGACGAGCTGCTCGAGTTGGAGCAGACCACCGCCGGCGCCGGTGGCGTCGGCCAGCCCGGCGAGCTGCCGCCCGCGCCGTCCGCGGCGACCCCGGACGACAACCCGTACCTGCCGACCCGGGAGACCGGCTCGGTGGCCTTCAAGACCGAGCACCCCACGTACGACGGCCGCGGCGTGACCATCGGCATCATGGACACCGGCGTCGACCCGACCCACCCGGCGCTGGCCACCACCACGACCGGCGAGCGCAAGCTGGTCGACACCGTCGCCGGCAGCGACCCGCGCAACCTGATCGACATCCTCTTCGACCGCACCTGGCTGACGCTGACCAACGGCAACAAGGTCACCGGGTCGACCGTCGACAAGTACGACATCACCTGGACGCTGCCCGAGGGTGGCAGCGACGACATGTACCTGACCCGCAAGAACCTGGCGGTCGCCGGCTACGTGGACCCCACCCTCACCGGAACGCTGGGTATCGCCTACCGCGAGTCGGACAACGCGGTGTGGATCGACCTCAACCAGGACCACGCCTTCACCGCCGACGAGCGCTACCGGCCGTACCGGGAGAACCACCAGATCGGGTACATCGGCACCGACAACCCGGCGACCGAGGTCAACGAGCGCCAGCCGTTCACCGTCGAGGCCCGGCGCCTCAGCTCGGCGCTGATCGGTGTCAACATCAACACCCTCGACGAGGCGCACGGCACCCACGTGGCCGGCATCACCGCCGCGAACGGGGTCCTCGGCGGGCGGATGAACGGCCAGGCGCCCGGCGCCAAGTTGGTCTCCATGCGGGCCTGCACGCACAGCGGCTGCTCCAGCGCCGCCCTCACCGACGGCATGGTGGACCTGGCCACCAACTACCACGTCGACGTCATCAACCTGTCCATCGGCTCCAGCCCTGCCCTCAACGACGGGCAGAGCGCGATGGCGCTGCTGTACGACCGGCTGATCGCCACCACCGGGGTGCAGATCTTCTCCTCGGCCGGCAACTCCGGGGCCGGCACCAACAGCGTCGGCGACCCGTCCTCCGCCGACACCGTGGTCAGCGTGGGCGCCTCCGTCTCCAAGCAGACCTGGTGGGCCAACTACGGCTCCTTCGTGACCCAGGCGCGGGCGGTCTTCCCGTTCTCGTCCCGGGGACCGCGGGAGGACGGCGGGTTCAAGCCGGACATCACCGCGCCCGGCGCGGCCATCGCCCCCACCCCGACCTGGATCGCCAACAGCCTGGTGGCCGACGCCGGCTACACCCTGCCGGCCGGGTACTCGATGCTGCAGGGCACCTCGATGGCGTCCCCGCAGGCCACCGGCGCCGCCGCGCTGCTGCTCTCCGCCGCCCGGCAGAACGGCGTCAGCGCCACCCCGGCCGAGCTGCGCCGGGCCATCTTCTCGACCGCCGACTACAACAAGGACGAGCCGGCCATCGCCCAGGGCCGCGGCGAGTTCAACGTCGGGCACGCCTGGCAGTACCTGGCCAAGGGCGTCGCCGGCACCGACGAGGTGACCGTCTCCGCGCCGGTCTGCACCAGCCTCTCCGCCAAGCTCGTCACGCCGCACACCGGCAGCGGTCTCTACAACAGTTGCGCGCCGGGCGAGGGCGGTCAGGGCGTGGGCGAGTCCCGCACCTACGACCTCACCCTGACCCGCACCAGCGGCCCGGACGGTGCGCTCGACTACGTCCTCGACCTGCGGGGCAACGACGGCACCTTCACCGCGCCCGGCAAGGTCAGCCTGGCGAAGGGCGTCCCGACGGTGGTCAAGGTGACCGCCGCCCCGGGCAGCCAGGGCATCCACAGCGCCGTGCTGACCATCGACAACCGCGCCACGCAGGCCGTCGAGCAGTCCGCCCTGCTGGCCGTCGAGGCCGCCACCGCGCTGACCCCGGGCGCCACCTGGTCCGTGGCCGGCACCGTCGACCGGAACGACACGCTCATCTACAGCGTCGCGGTCCCGGCCGGCGCCACCGACCTGACCGTCAACCTCGCCGGCCTGGCCGACGGCAGCCAGACCCGCTGGTGGGCGTACGGCCCGGACGGTCTCGAGGCGGAGAAGTCCAGCGCCGGCACCATCTACTGCTACGCCAACTACCAGGACGGCAACGGCTGCGACCCGTTCACCCGCAGCTACGCCAAGCCGAAGCCGGGCGTCTGGGAGTTCGTCGTCGAGGCGCGCCGCACCAGCCCGCTGCTGGCGAACCCGTTCCAGCTGACGGCCTCCGTCACCCAGTGACGACGCGCTGAACACCCCGTGGGCCCGGGTCGACACCGTCGACCCGGGCCCACGGCGCGGCGCCGTACACCCAGTCCAGGTCGTCGGAGCGGCGACCCGGCCGATCAGGCGTAGAGGGTCTTCAGGTATTCCGGCCCGTAGTGGCTCTCCAGGCTCTCCAGGCTCGCCGTGGGCGCCTCGAGTTCCTTGACCAGGCGGGCCCGGGACGGCAGTACGTCCGGCCGCCACGTCTCCGGCCGCCACAGCTCGGAGCGGAGGAACGCCTTCGCGCAGTGGTAGAAGATCTGCTCGATCGTCACCTCGACGGCCAGCACCGGACGGTGCCCCTGCACCATCAGGTCGTCGAACCACGGCGCGTCCCGCAGCAGCCGGGCCCGGCCGTTGATCCGCAGGGTGTCGGTGCGCCCCGGGATCAGGTAGATCAGCCCGACGTGCGGGTTGGCCAGGATGTTGCGGTAGCCGTCGGCCCGCCGGTTGCCGGGCCGCTCGGGGATCGCGATGGTCGTCTCGTCCAGCACCAGGGTGAAGCCGGGCGGGTCGCCCTTCGGCGAGACGTCACAGCTGCCGTCGGCGCCGGCCGTCGCCACCAGGCAGAACGGCGAGGCGGCCAACCATTCCCGGTCCCGGGCGTGCAGCGCCGTCCGTTCCTTGGTCAGCGCCCGGGGCATCGGCGCCCCCAGCACCTCGCGCAACTCCTCCGGGCTACTGATCTGCTGTGTCGGCACGCCTGCCTCCCCCGTCGGTCGACCGTGACGGCGATTCCGGCCCGCGCGCGGCCGGTTTCCGTCATCGTCAGCCTAGGGGCGCGCGCCGGACCAGGTTTGCCCCCGGTCGGCCCGGGTACGGGCTAAGCCGCAGCGCGCCCGGACCGATCGATGGAGGCGGAGATGGAGAGCCGGCTGAAGGTGCTCGGGCACCCCGTGCACCCGATGCTGGTCATGTTCCCGGTGGCGCTCCTGGTCACCGCGGTGATCTTCGACGTGGTGGACACCGTCGGCGGGCCGGACTTCCTCGGCGAGGTCGCGTACTGGAACATCGCGGTCGGCCTGATCGGCGGCCTGCTGGCCGCGGCGGCCGGCGCGGTCGACCTGCTGGCCCTGCCGACCGGCACCCGCGCGAAGCGGGTCGGGCTCACCCACGCCGCCGCCAACCTCGCGGTGATCCTGCTCTTCGCCGCGGTCTGGGTGGTCCGGCTCAACGCCGACTCCCGGGCCGCCGGCGGCGCCCTGATCGCCATCGAGGTGGTCGCCGTGGCGATCCTCGGGGTCAGCGCGTGGCTCGGCGGTGAGCTGGTCGACCGGCTCGGCGTCGGGGTGGACCCGGAGCACGACCTGAACGCCCCGAGCTCGCTGCGACCCCCCACGGCGAACCAGCGGATCGGAGAGGCGCGATGACGGAACAGAGTGGCGGTCGAGGCTGGCGGGGGCGCCAGCAGGGCTGGGACCCGATGGGCGAGCTCCAGTCGCTGCGCGCGGAGCTGAGCCGGCTGGTCGGTGGCCGTACCGGCGGCAGTACCGACGTGGAACTGACCGAGACCGCCGACGGCTGGGCCGTGGTGGTCCGGCTGCCGGGCGTGGCGCCCGAGGAGGTCGCCGTCGAGCTGGACGACCGGGAGCTGTGCGTACGGGCCCGCTCGGAGGCCGAGGTCAACGCCGATCACGGCATCCCCGGCGGCTTCGAGACGCGCGGCTTCGAGTACCGGGTGGACCTGCCGTCCCGGGTGGACCCCGACCGGATCGACGCGGTGATGGACCACGGCCTGCTCCGGGTGCACCTGCCCCGGGCCGCCCGGCCCGCGCCGCGCACCATCACCGTCGGCCGGTCCGGTCCCCGCGCCGCCACCGGGGACGGCCGGCGGCTGGCCGATCCGGCCGCGGACCGGGAGCTGCACCACCCGGACACCACGGTCGACGAGATCGACCGGCCGTAGGGGTCGCGTGGGCACCCCGGGCGACAACCCCAGCGCGCCGCGCCGCGACCTGCCGCCGTCGCCGGTGCTCGGCCCGGTCGGGGAGCGGGTGCCCGACGTCGAACGGATCGCCGTGCTGCGGGCCAACGCGCTCGGCGACTTCATCTTCATCCTGCCCGCGCTGGAGGCGCTGCGGGCCGCGTACCCGGCGGCGGAGCTGGTGCTGCTCGGCGCGCCCTGGCACGCGACGCTCTGGCGCGACCGCCCCGGCCCGGTGGACCGGGTGCTGGTGGTGCCGCCGGCGCCCGGCATCCGGGAACCGGCGCCGGGCGAGGAACCGGCGGCCATGGCGGACTTCCTGGCCGCGGCGCGGACGGAACGGTTCGACCTGGCGCTGCAGGTGCACGGCGGCGGCGCCAACTCGAACCCGGTGGTGGCCGGGCTGGGGGCCCGGGTCACCGCCGGCCTGCGCGCCGCCGACGCGCCGCCGCTGGACCGCTGGCTGCGTTACGTCTACTACCAGCACGAGGTGATCCGGGCGCTGGAGGTGGTGGCCCTGGTCGGGGCGCCCGCCACCACCATCACCCCGGCCCTGGCGGTCACCGACGCCGACCGGGCCGAGGCCGGCCGGGTGCTCGGCGCGCCCGCCCGGCCCCGGGTGGCGCTGCACCCCGGGGCGACCGACAACCGCCGCCGCTGGCCGCCGGACCGGTTCGGCGCGGTGGCCCGGGCGCTGGCCGGCGACGGGTACGAGGTGCTGGTCACCGGCACCCCGGCCGAGCAGGAGACGGTCGACGCGGTGGTCGCCGCGTCCGGCGTGCCGGTCAGCCCGCAGGTCGGCACGCTCAGCCTCGGCGGGCTGGCCGCCTGCTACCAGGGCTGCGCGCTGGTGATCTCCAACGACACCGGGCCGCTGCACCTGGCCGCGGCCGTCGGCGCCGCGACCGTCGGGGTCTACTGGGTCGGCAACCTGATCAACGGGGCCACCCCGCTGCGCGGCCGGCACCGGCCGATCGCCTCGTGGACCACCCACTGCCCGGTCTGCGGCGTCGACTGCACCCCGGGGATCTACCCGCACCGCCCCGGCGACGGCGAGTGCCCGCACCGCGACTCGTTCGTCGCCGACGTACCGGTGATCGAGGTGGTGGAGGCCGCCCGCGAGCTGCTCGCGGTCAGGCCGGCTGGTCGGTGAGGACCACCTCCCACGCCTCCACCTCCCGTTCGGTCACCGTGGTCGGCGACTCCAGGTGGTACGCCCCGCTGGGCAGCACGCCGGCGCCGCCGTAGCGCGCCATCACCGCGAGCTGGGCGGCCACGTCCTCGCCCTGGTGCCGCTCGTGCACCCGGCGCCAGAACTCGAAGCCGCCCGCGTCGACCAGCCTGGCCCGGTCGTAGAGCACGCACCCGCCGATCCAGGAGATCTTGTACGCCCGCCAGGCGCCCGGCGGCAGCCGCAGCTTCTCGGTGACGTGCAGCAGGTTCGCGGCCGGGTGGATGGCGGCCCGCTGCCACTGCGGGGTGCCGGGGCGGATCCGTTCCGGCACGGGCCGGCCCGGCCACTCCTCGTAGTGCCCGTGGGTCTCCGGCCGGACGTCGTCGGCGTACGACAGGCCGTGCACCGCGTTGCCGACGAACCCGCAGCCCAGCTCCTGGATCGCGGTGACTAGCCGGGACAGCGTGCCGGGTTCCAGCCAGACGTCGTCGTCGAGGCAGAGCACGTACTCGGCGACCGACCGGCTCAACAGGTAGGCGCGGTGTTCGGCCAGGCCGCGCCGGGGCAGCCGGCGGGTCAGCAGCACCGGGTGATCCCGGTGGCGCAGCGCCCGCACCATGGTGGCCGCGGCCGGGTGGGCGTACGCCGGGTCCTCGTCGGACTGGTCGCTTACCACCACGCCGAAGCCGGGTACGCCCTCCTGGGCGGCCAGCCCGGAGAGGGTGACCGCCAGCTCGGCCGGGCGGTTGCGGGTGGGGATCAGCACGTCGAGCTGCCGGGGGTGGCGGAACCCTGCCGGGTCGCCGAGGTCGAGCGGTCGGTTCACGCCGACCTGCCTTCGCCCACCGCGGGCCGGCCCCCGCCGCCGGGCCCGCTGGCCTCGTGGTGGGTGGCCTCGCGGCGGGTCGTCTCGGCGCCGGCCGGGATGGGCGACTGGGCCCGGATCCGGTCGATGATCGCCGAGGTGGAGCGGTCCGGCACGTACCCGAGGGTGCGGACCTGCCCGCCGAGCCGGCGGACCAGGGGTGCCTCGGGAACCATCTCGGGCGGGTAGTCGCCGCCCTTGACGTAGACGTCCGGGCGGACCGCCTCGATCAGCCCGGCCGGGGAGTCCTCCTCGAAGACCACCACGTGGTCGACGCACTCGAGCGCGGCGAGCAGCGCGGCCCGGTCCTCCACCGGGTTGACCGGCCGGTCCGGCCCCTTCAGCCGCCGTACGCTGCCGTCGGAGTTGACCGCCACGACCAGCAGGTCGCCGAGCGCGCGGGCCTGGGTGAGGTAGCGGACGTGCCCCGGGTGCAGCACGTCGAAGCAGCCGTTGGTGAACACGATCGAGCGGCCGGCCCGCCGGTGCTCGGTGACGATCGCGCCCAGCTCGGCGGCGCCCACCAGGGTCGGATGGTCGCCCTGCTCCGGGCCGGTGCCGAGCGCGTCCAGCAGGTCCTCCCGCCGGCACACGCAGGTCCCGGTGTCGGAGACGGTGATGGTGGCGGCGAGCTGGGCGAGCTGGGCGGCGGTCGGCAAGCTCGCCTCCGCCGCCAGCGCCAGGGTCATCGCGGCCAGGTACGCGTCCCCGGCGCCCACCGCGTGGCTGGCCGGGACCGGGGTGCTGTGGCTGCGCCGGGGCTCGCCGTCGGCCCCGCCGACCACCGCGCCCTCGGTGTCCAGGGTCACCGCCACCACGTCCGCGCCGGTGTGCGCGCGCAGCTCGTCGAGGCGCGACTGGGCCAGCACCGCCCGGTCCACGCCCTCGCCGGCCTCGGCGTTGACCGTCACGCCGGTGCCGGTCACGCTCAGCCCGTCGCCGGTGAGCGCCACCCGCTCCTCGCCGGGCGTCGGCTCGCCGGTCGGTCCGGCGGTGGCCGGCGCGGGGCCGGCGGTCGGGTGCGGGGCGCCGGCCGGCCGGTGCCCGGCGGGAGCGGCGCCCATCGCCAGGCGGCTGCCGTCGCGCAGCGGGTCCGGGGCCGGCGCGGGCTCACCGGCGCCGCCGGGGGCCGCGCCGACGACCAGCTCGGAGGGGCCGTCGGCCGGGTCGTCCTGGTGGTCCAGGTGCAGGCCGTCCACCCGCCTCGGCGGGTGCCCGGCGCCGTTGAACCCGGCCGCGGCCCGGGCCAGCAGCCGGGTGGCCTCGGCGAAGCTCGGCGTCACCACGGTGGGGTTCAGGCCGCGCCAGTCGGCGAGGTCGTGCGCGTCGAGGGCGACCGTGGCGTAGCGGTCGCGGTTGGCGACCAGCCAGGCGCGGACCCCGCCGGGCAGCGCGCCCAGGCCGTAGTCGCAGACCACCAGGGTGAGCGGCTGACCGTGCGCGGCGGCGTGCAACTCCTCGGTGGCGCAGTGCAGCGCGGTCAGCAGCCGGGCCACCCCGTCGTCGTCGAGCGCGTCGTCCGGGTCGCCAGAGTCCTCGCGGAGCAGGATCTGGTTGCCGGCCAGCATCCGCCGCTTGACCGGGGTCGGCCGGCCCGGCTGGTTGACCGTACGGTCCCAGACGCCGGCCCGGTCGAGGCAGTCGTGCAGTTCGTCGCCGGCCACGTCGGCGCCGACCGGGGCCACCAGGGCGGCCCGCCCGCCGAGCGCGGCGACGTTGACCGCGGTGTTCGCCGCGCCGCCGGCCGCGGAGATGCGTCGGCGCAGGGTGAGGACGGGGGCGGGCGCCTCCCGGCAGAGCCGGTCGGACTCCGCGAACCGCCACTCGTCCAGCATGGCGTCGCCGACCACCAGCACGGGGCGGCCCAGCCAGCTCTCCACGACGGTGGCGAGCCGGCGCTCTTCCGCTGCTGCTCCTGCCATGCCCCTTCGGGTCCCCCGAGCCGGTCCGGCCAAACCTGCCCGGCTGAGGGGCGGGCCACGCCGGGGTCCGGTTTCGCCGCGCCGGCCTCGGGAACGGGTCAAGAACACCCCGGAGAGGAGAAAACACCATGGCAGCGACACTGCAGGGCAAGCGGATCGCCTTCCTGGCCGCCGACGGCGTCGAGGAGGTCGAGTACACCAAGCCCCGGGAGGCGGTGGAGAGCGCCGGCGCCCGGGTCGAGCTGGTCTCGATCGAGCCGGGCGAGATCCAGGCCTTCAACCACCTGGACCACGGCGGGAAGTACCCGGTCGACGTGACGACGAAGGAGGCGGACGCCGGGGCGTACGACGCGCTGGTGCTGCCGGGCGGCGTGGCCAACCCGGACTTCCTGCGGACGGACCCGGAGGCGGTCCGGTTCGTGAAGTCGTTCTTCGCCGCCGGCAAGCCGGTCGGGGTGATCTGCCACGGCCCGTGGACGCTGGTCGAGGCGGACGTGGTGCGGGGCCGCCGGATCACCTCCTGGCCGAGCCTGCGTACCGACCTCACCAACGCCGGGGCCAGCTGGGTCGACGAGCCGGTGGTCACCGACAACGGGCTGGTCAGCAGCCGCAAGCCGGACGATCTGCCGGCGTTCTGCGCCAAGATCGTCGAGGAGTTCGCCGAGGGGAAGCACTGACTTCTTCTCCCACCGGGGGCATGATCCGCCCCCGGTGGGAAAGGAAGCGGGATGACAGCCCAGGCCGCTCGTCCCGTGCTGCCCGCCCGCCAGATCCGCCTGCTGATGTTCGGCCTGATGACCGGCATGCTGCTGGCGGCACTGGACCAGACCATCGTCGGAACCGCGCTGCCCACCATCGTCGGCGAGTTGGGCGGGATCAACCACTACTCGTGGGTGGTCACCGCGTACCTGCTCGCCTCCACCGCCTCGACGCCGCTGTACGGCAAGATGGCCGACCTGTACGGGCGCCGCCCGGTCTTCCTCTTCTCCATCGGCACGTTCCTGCTCGGCTCGCTGCTGGCCGGCCTGTCGCAGAACATGACCCAGCTGATCGTCACCCGGGGTGTGCAGGGCCTCGGCGCGGGTGGCCTGCTGACCCTGGCGTTCACCATCATCTCGGACGTGGTCTCCCCCCGGGAGCGCGGCCGCTACCAGGGGTTGTTCGGGGCCGTCTTCGGCATCTCCTCGGTGGCCGGCCCGCTGGTCGGTGGCTACTTCGCGGAGACCAACTGGCGGTGGATCTTCTACATCAACGTGCCGCTGGGGATCCTCGCGATCGTGGTCTGCTACCACGTGATGCGGCTGGTGCCGTTCCAGCGCCGGGAGCACGCCATCGACTGGCTCGGCGCGGGGCTGCTGGTGGCCGCGGTGAGCTGCCTGCTGCTCGCGCTGAGCTGGGGCGGCAACGAGTACGCCTGGGGCTCCGGGGTGATCGTGGGGCTGCTGGTGGCCGGCGCGGTGCTGGCGGTGCTCTTCGTGCTCCAGGAGGCCCGGGTGGCGGAGCCGATCCTGTCGCTGCGGCTGTTCCGCAACCGCACCTTCTCGCTGGCCAACCTGGCCGGGTTCGTGCTCGGTCTGGTGATGTTCGGGTCGATCATCTTCATCCCGCTCTACCTCCAGCTCGTCAAGGGCGCCTCGCCGACCCGCAGCGGTCTGCTGATGCTGCCGATGATGGCCGGCATCATCGTCACCTCGATCATCACCGGCCGGGCGATGAGCCGGATCGGGCGGTACAAGTGGTTCCCGGTGGCCGGCTCGGCCGTGCTGGTCGTCGGCATGCTGCTGTTCCGGCAGCTCCAGGTGGCCACCTCGCTCTGGGTCGCGTTCGGCTTCATGGTGGTGATCGGCGTCGGGCTGGGGCTGTGCATGCAGTCGCTGATCCTGGCCGTGCAGAACGCGGTGGACCCGCGGGACCTGGGCGCCGGCACCTCCTCGGCGACCTTCTTCCGCTCGCTGGGCGGCTCGTTCGGGGTGGCCATCCTCGGCGCGGTGCTGTCGTCCCAGCTCACCCGCCACCTCGGCGAACGGCTGCCGGCCGCCATCGCGCAGCTGCCGCCCGACCAGCGGGCGGCCGTGGCGGCCAACGGCGGCACCGACATCTCGATCAACGACCCGGCGACGGTGCTGGCCCTGCCCGGTCCGGTGCGGGCCGCCATCCAGGGCGCCTTCGTCGACTCGCTGCACCCGGTCTTCCTCACCACCGGGCTGATCGCCATCCTGGCCGTGCTGGTGACCCTGCTGATGCCGAACGCCCAGCTGCGCGGCACCGGGCCGCAGGGCGCCACCGGCGGGGCGGATCCGCTCGGCGGCAAGGCCGCCGCGCCGGGCGGCAAGCCGCTGGCGAAGGAGTCGAAGGAGGAGGCCGCCGCCGAGATGGAGGCGAAGTCCCAGACGCTGCTCTGACCGGGCCGGTCAGCCGCGCCGGCCGGGCCCGGTCGGACCGGGCCGGCGCGGGGCCTGGCGGCCCGCCGGGGTCACGGTCACGTCGCGGCGACGCTGCGGCGGGCGGCCCGCCGGGGTCGCCGTCACTTGAGGATCAGCCGGTTGGTCTGCTCGAACACGTCCAGGTCGGCCAGGGTCTCGTGGACGCTGGCGGAGAGCGGGGTGGGCAGCTCTTCGGGGTGGAAGAAGCCGGCGTCGGTGGTCTCGTCGGTCATCCGGAGCAGCTCACCGTCCCACTCCTCGACCCGGAACGCGGTGGTGAAGATCTGGTAGGTGTGGCCGTACATGTTGGTGTGGGTGCGGTCGGGGCCGGTGTAGAGGGCGAAGGCGCTGACCCGCAGGGCGCGCAGCCCGGTCTCCTCGCGTACCTCCCGGACGGCGCAGTCGGCGATCGACTCGCCCAGCTCCATGGCCCCGGCCGGCAGCGCCCACTGGCCGTTGTCGGAGCGCTGGATCAGCAGCACCCGGGCGGCGTTGTCGCGGACCACGGCCCGGGCGCCGACGAACATCAGGGTGCGGTCACCGGCGAGGGCGCGGAGCTGCCCGACGTACGAGTCGGCCCACGAGATGCTCACCCGGACAATCTACGCACCCTGCCGGGGCACGTCGGCCGTTCCGGGGGTTCCGTACGTGTGACCGGCGACACTACGTTGTTACCCATGCGTAGCACGATGATGGACGCCCCCCTCCAGGTCGCCCGGATCCTCGAACACGGCGCCACCGTGCACGGCACGGCCGAGGTCGTGACCTGGACCGGCGCCGAACCCCGCCGGATGTCGTACGCCGAGGTCGGCCGCACCGCCGCCCGGCTGGCCCACGCGCTGCGCGACGAGTGCGGGGTGACCGGCGACGAGCGGGTCGCCACCTTCATGTGGAACAACAACGAGCACCTGGTGGCGTACTTCGCCGTGCCGAGCATGGGCGCGGTGCTGCACACCTTGAACATCCGGCTCTTCCCGGACCAGGTCGCGTACATCGCCAACCACGCCGAGGACCGGGTGGTGCTGGTCGACAGCACGCTGATCCCGCTGCTGGCCCGGGTGATCGGGGAGATGGCCACGGTGCGGCACGTCGTGGTGGTCGGCGGCGGCGACCCCGCCCCGCTGCTGGCCGCGGCCGGCGACCGGCTCACCGTGCACCACTGGGACGCGCTGCTGGACGGCCGGCCGGAGGTCTACGACTGGCCCGAGGTGGACGAGCGGGACGCCGCCGCGCTCTGCTACACCTCCGGGACCACCGGCAACCCCAAGGGGGTGGCCTACTCGCACCGTTCCATCTACCTGCACTCGCTCCAGGTCTGCATGCCGGAGGGCTTCGGCCTCGGCCCGGAGGACCGCGAACTGGCCATCGTGCCGATGTTCCACGCGATGTCCTGGGGCCTGCCGTACGCGGCGTTCCTCTCCGGGGCGTCGCTGATCATGCCGGACCGGTTCCTCCAGGCCGAGCCGATCGCCGCGATGATCGCCGCCGAGCGGCCCACCCTGGCCGGCGCGGTGCCGACCATCTGGACCGACCTGCTGGCCTACCTGGACAGCCACGAGGTCGACACCTCCGCCCTGCGGGAGGTCATCGTCGGCGGCTCGGCCTGCCCGCCGGCGCTGATGCACGCCTTCCACGACCGGCACCGGATCGAGGTCATCCACGCCTGGGGCATGACCGAGATGTCGCCGCTCGGCTCGGTCTCCCGGCCGCCGGCCGGCGCGACCGGCGAGACGGCCTGGCGCTACCGCTACACCCAGGGCCGGGTGCCCGCCGGGGTCGCCGCCCGGATCGTCGGCCCGCTCGGGGAGCCGCTGCCCGCCGACGGGACCTCCGTCGGCGAGCTGGAGGTCCGTGGGCCGTGGGTGACCGCCCGGTACGTCGGGGACGAGGCCCCGGACGAGGAGAAGTTCCGGGACGGCTGGCTGCGTACCGGGGACGTCGGCACCCTGTCGCCGGACGGCTACATCACGCTGACCGACCGGGCCAAGGACGTGATCAAGTCGGGCGGGGAGTGGATCTCCTCGGTGGAGCTGGAGAACGCCCTGATGGGTCACCCGGCGGTGCTGGAGGCCTGCGTGGTGGGCGTGCCCGACGAGCGCTGGGACGAGCGGCCGCTGGCCACCGTGGTGATCCGGGAGGGCGCCTCGGTCACCGCCGAGGAGCTGCGCGACTTCCTGTCGACGTCGGTGGCGCGCTGGCAGTTGCCGGAGCGCTGGGCGTTCATCGACGCGGTCCCGAAGACCAGCGTCGGCAAGTTCGACAAGAAGGTGGTCCGGTCCCGGTACGCCGAAGGCGGCCTGGAGGTACGCGAACTGACCGCGCCGTAACACATTCCGGCGTACCGTCGCCAACACGGGTAGGGGCATCGGTCTTTCACGACATCCCTCCCCAGAGGGCGGCCCCGGCGTTCGCACCGCGCCGGGGCCGCCCGTCCCTTTGTGCGGGGCGACCCGCACCGTCATTCTCGCGAAACTTGTTCGCCTCTGTCCCGATGATGGCGAAATCTGCTCGGGTCAGCCTGCCTCGCTGGTCGTGATCAGCACCTTGCCGACCACCGAGTTCTCCACCGCCTCGTGCGCCGCCCGGGCCGCCGCCAGCGGGTGGTGGTGCAGCGGCAGGCCGGCCTCCTCGCCCACCCGGATGGCGCCCTGCGCCACCGCCGCCGCGATGTCCGACACCGCCTGCGCCTTCGCCGCCTTCGGCGCCGTGTAGATCAGCACGAACTGCCAGCGGGCGTTCGGCATCATCAGCGGCCGGATCGGCAGCGTCACCTCCGTGCCGCCGTCATCGGCGTACACGCAGACCGCGCCGCCGGTGCGCAGGAGTTGCACGTCGGCGGCGGCGTTGCGGGCCGCGGAGACCTCGACGATCGTGTGCACCCCGTCGGGGGCGATCTTGCGGACCTCCTCGACCACGTCCTGCTCCCGGTAGTTGATCACGAAGCTGGCCCCGGCCGCCGCGGCGAGCTGCGCCTTCTCCGGGCTGCTGACCGTGGCGATCACGCAGGCGTCGGCCCAGCGGGCGAGCTGGATCGCCGCGTTGCCCACCGCACCCGCCCCGCCCTGCACCAGCACCACATGGTCGCTGAGCGCGCCGGCGTGCAGCTTCTCCGGCATGAACTCGCCGGCGGTCAGGCACCGGTGCGCGGTCATGAACGGGATGCCCAGGGCCGCCCCGAGGTCGAACGGGGCCGAGCCGAGCCGTACCGCGTGCCGGACCGGGACCACGGTGTATTCGGCGGCCGTGCCCCAGGGCCGCTGCCAGGCCGCCTCCCAGAGCCACACCCGCTCGCCGATCAGGATCTGGTCGACCCCCTCGCCGACCGCCTCGACCACCCCGGCGCCGTCCTGCCCGGGAATCTGCCAGCCCTGCGGCAGCGGCCACGCCCGGCGGGCCTTCCAGTCGGTCGGGTTCACCCCGGCCACCGCCATCCGCACCAGCACCTCGCCGGGGCCCGGCTCCGGGATCGGCCGCTCGACCACCGCCAGCACCGAGGCGTCCCCGTTGCGTTCGTACACGACCGCCTTCATCGCCGTCCCCTCCCCGTCGCCACGTCGCCACCGGCTGCGCTACCCGGACGCTGCCTGATCATTCCGGTCCGGCGCGCCCCCGAAACCGTACAACCAGGCACACCCGGGCAGGAGGATGGCATGCCGGACGTACCACCGCGTGGACCGGAGGTGCGGCAGGTCGCTCAGCCGAGCCCGGCCACCAGCTCGGGGGTGAGCGCGCCGATCGCGGGCAGCAGCACCGCGGCGAGGGCCGCCGCGTCCGGGTCCAGCGGGTACGACCCGTGTGGCACCGCCACCACCCGCATCCCGGCGGCGGCCGCCGAGCGCACCCCGTTGGAGGAGTCCTCGATCGCCACGCAGCGGGCCGGGTCCACGCCCAGCCGGGCCGCCACGGCCAGCCAGACGTCCGGCGCCGGCTTGCCCCGGGCCGTCTCCTCGGTGGACAGCGTGGCGCCGAAGGTGTCGGCCAGGCCCATCGCGTCCAGCGCCGCCGCGATCAGCCGGGTGGGGGAGGAGCTGGCCAGCCCGAGCGGCCAGCGCGCGGCCATCCGGCGCACCACCGCGTCGGCGTCGTCGATCAGCGGTACGCGCCGCGCGTACCGGCGGGTCATCTCGGCCACCACCTCGGTGGCGACCTGCTCGGCGCCGCGGTCCACGCCCAGCTCGCCGCTGAGGTAGGCGGCCCACTCGGCGGTGCTCATCCCCATCAGCCGGCGCTGGGTGTCCGGCTGCCAGGTGCCACCGTGCGCGGCCACGTACGCCCGCCGGACCTCCTCCCAGACCGGCTCGGAGTCCACCAGCACGCCGTCCAGGTCGAAGAGCACCGCGTCCACCACGTACCCATCCTGCCGGACCAACCGGTCGGGTGTCCGCCGCTCAGGGCGGCCGGGTGGGTGTGCCGGTGGCGCAACCGCGCGGGCGGCGACGCCCGTCCAGATCGCGGGACGCGTCCGATGTGGTGGCGGCTCCGCGCGTAACGGGGCGGCGAGCGCTCACCCGCGCGGGCTAGTCTGCGCAGGATCTCATCCAATCGATACATGGGAGTATGTATGAGATTCCATGGACGACTACGACGAAGAGGCCTGGCTGCGGCGGTGGCGACCGCCGTCGTGGCGCAGCTGGCGCTCTTCGGCAGTTCGGCGTCGGCGGGGGAGACGCCGCTCTGGCAGACGGAGGTCGGGAAGATCCCGACCGCGAAGTACACCCGCGACGCGAAGCTCTACATCACCGAGTCCGCCGAGGCGTTGGCCCCGTACGTGACCGGTGGGCTGGGTGACAGCCGGCTCGCCCCGGTGCTGGCCGACGTGCAGAGCCGGTACTTCGACGGCGCGCGGCTCAAGAGCGCCGCCGACGGCGAGGTCGCCTTCGACAACCTGGAACCCCTGGAGTCGTTCCTCAAGAGCCGGTTGACCGGGGCCAGCCCGCCGAACGGTGAGGCGGAGCAGGCGCACGTCCGGGCGCTGGTGGAGACCCTCTCCGGCGCTCGGTTGCTGGCCGACGCGGCGATCCAGGACGCCGAGGCGACCATCGGCCCGTTCCGGGCCAACCCACCACCCGCGCCCGCCCCGGCGGGGCTGACCGAGGCGTTCGCGGATCTGGCGGCGGCCAAGGGCAACCTGGCCAAGGCCGACGAGATGCTGGTCAAGGCCAACGTCGAGCCGGCGACGATCCAGGCCGGCCGGGCCTGGGCGAGCGGCTTCAACGTGCTGACCCGGCTGGGCATCAGCTACGACGGCGACCACGACTCCGACGGCGTGATCGACGTGGTCGAGCTGCGCTTCGGCTCCAGCCCGCTGCTGGTCGACTCCGACGGCGACCGGCTGACCGACAAGTTCGAGATCACCGAGTTGGCGGGTTGGACCCGGCCGAACCAGGTCGACACCGACGGTGACTCGGTCACCGACGGCGACGAGGACGTCGACCACGACGGCCTCAGCAACCTCCAGGAACAGGACCTGGGCACCTCGCCCACCAATCCGGACACCGACGGTGACGGGGTCAACGACGGCACCGAGGTCGCCAAGGGCAGCAACCCACTGGTCCCCGACCAGCCCCGCGCCCCGCCGGCGCCCGGCGACGTGCCGCCGATCGTGCCGGTGCCGAACGAGGCCGACACCGACGGTGACGGGCTGATCGACGTCGCCGAGGAGGAAGCCCTCACCGACGTCAACAATGTGGACAGCGACGGCGACGGCCTGTCCGACGGCACGGAGATCAACGACCTGGGTATCGACCCCCTGGTTCAGGACACCGACGGCGACGGCCTGCGCGACGACTACGAGGTGGCGCACAAGGACGACCAGGGCCTCGACCCGGGCCGGCCGGACGAGCAGGTCAGCAAGTGGACGTACGTGTCCGACTTCCTGCTCGGCATGTTCGCCGGCGACTTCGCCCCGCGCGACTCGATCGCCTGGCTCTCCGGGAACCTGTGCTCCGGCGCGCTGAGCTTCATCCCGGTCGTCGGTTGGATCGTCGGCGGCCTCGCCGACATCCGCGACACCATCGCCGGGCTGATCCACGGCGACTGGATCGGTGCGGGGCTGAGCATCCTCGGCGTCGTCCCCTACGTCGGGGACGCCGTGGCGATTCCGGGGAAGGCCCTGCGGTTCGTCCTCAAGTTCGCGCACCGACTCGAACAGGTCGTCCTGCTCGTCGCCACGTACGAGAGCATTCCGGACAGCATCAAGGAAGCCGCGCTCGAACAGATCCTCGGCGACGACTGGACCGCGCTTCAGGACGCCGGTGTCCCGAGCGCCGGATTCAGCACTCTCTCGGTGCGGGCCGGCATGCTGCGCCTCGCCAAGGGCGAGCGGACGAGTTTCGCCCGGCTGCGGGCCGCCTACCAGAATGCGCTGCATGTCGCGGGTCCGCGGGTCCGCTACATGTACGGCTGGCGGGACGGGGAGGACTTCGTCGCGAACACCCTGCTGACCGGCACCCGACACCGCAACCTGAAGGTGTTGACGCCTCAGTATCCGACGCCGAGATCCGTTTCCCGGAAGCCGGACGTCGCCGTTGAGGATCCGCCGGGCGAACTGACCCTGCACGAGGTGAAGACCGGCGTCCCGAACTACGGCAGCGAATTGGCCGAATGCGAGAAGGACGCCTGGATGCTCAAGCAGGCGTCGGTCGACGTGGTGGACGCGAACAAGCAGACCAGCAAGTACAAGGTTCGCGGGGTCCATTGGCATTTCCTGCCGCATAACGCGTACGACAGCCTGGGCCCGACCCAGGAAGTGCTCGACTGCTTGATCCGGAATAACATCCCCTATACCATCCACTTCCCCGAATAAGCGCTTGAGGAGGTGATCGGGTTGGGTCGACCGGCTGGTCGACCCAACCCGGCCTTTTATGGGTGACCAACTTGTCGTCATGCGATTCGATGAAGCCGGCGAGCCGGGGGCCGACCTGCCGGTCGACGTCGTCCTCGGCAGATTGCGGGAAGTGTTCGGCGACGACCCCGAGCTGGATCTGCCGATCGAGGACGGCGACGTTGTCGAGCTTGAATTCAGCGGAGCGCGAGCCAGCATTGACGGTTATGTCTATGCCGGCGCGCAGGGTGTACAACGGGTGGTCGTCGAGATCGCCGACAGATCCTGGGGCGAGCCGGTACACGAATTCCGGCAGGAGATCACGCCCGCGCTGGACGCGTTGGTCGCGCTCGCCCGCGACACGGGTGCGCGGTTTTTCGACTCGGTCGATCCCCGCTCGTCCAACCTGACCACGGAGCAGGCGCTCGAGCTGGTCGCGCCGGCCAATCCACCCGGGGCTGGCTGACCGCGACCCGGATGGTCCGTTGGCGCGACGCCGAGGCCCGTGCCAACGGACCATCCGGACCTCGGCCAGATCAGGAACGGCCCAGCCGCTGGCTCAGCGGGTCGGGGCCGACGCGTCCCGGGCGCTGCCGCGCTGTGCCGGCAGCCCGATCGGGGCCTTCGCCGGGATGATCGTGCGGCACCGGGTGGCGATCGGGTCGAGCAGCTCGCGCAGCCGAGCCGTACGCTCCGCGCCCAGCGCCCGCCACGGGCCGAGCGCGGCCCGGTCGGTGGCCTCCTCGACCGCCCGGAACGTCGCGGTGCCGTGCTCGGTGGCGGTCCGCTCGGGGGTCAGCCACCCCTTCGCCACCAGCCGCTCCTCGGCGGCCGTCCACTCCTCGTCGGTCCAGCCCCGGGCGGCCTGGTGGAACTCGCGGGACTGGTCGACCCGGCACCGCCAGGCCACCACCTCGACCGGGTCCAGGCCGGTGGTGACCAGCGCCCCCACGTGCCCGTCGCCGCGATGCTCGCGCAGCGTGGTGGCGGCCTGCCAGAGCCGGGCCAGCGGATATTCCCCTTGCGGCAGGGCGGCGTTGACCGCGCCGAGCACCCGGCCGGCGACCTCCACCCGGCCGGCGGCCTCCTCCAGCAGGTCGGCCGCCTCGACCAGGTGCGCCTCGGGCAGCTCGTAGGTGAACTCGGCGAGCGCCTGCACCGCCCCGGTGAGCCGGGCGCGCAGCGCCTCCTGCGGGGTGGCCAGCCGCCACACCGAGGGCAGCGCCCGGGCCACCATCGCCGGGGCGAAGCTGAAGAAGGCGGCGACCACCGTCGGCGCCCCGACCGGCCCCAGTGGGGCGGCCCGGCCGGCGAAGTAGCCCCGCCAGTAGCCGCGGAGCCCGACCGCCTCGTAGGCGGCCCGGGCCCGGGGGTGGAAGTAGGTCACCGCGTGGACCGGCTCGAAGCAGGTCCACATCACCCGGGCCGTTCCCGGGTCGTCCAGCGCCGCCACGTGCACCTCCGCGTCGGTGGGCAGGTCGCCGCGGGCGGTGGACCGCCCGCGGTGACCTTGAACCTACTGCCGCTGGGTGACCGGACGGAAGCCTGCTGTGACCTAATGCGCGGCGAGCACGTCAACGACGAAGCGCAGCGCCCCGGCCGGGTAGCCGGCCGGCGGCTTGGTGCCGTACGCCAGGTCGGCCGGGAGGTCCAGCTGCACCCGGCTGCCGACCGGCACCCCGACCAGGCCCTGGTCCCAGCCCTTGATGACCTGCCCGACGCCGATCGGGAAGGTGGCCGGCTGGCCGTTGTTCCAGGAGGCGTCGAACTCCTTGCCGTCCTTGTAGGTGACGCCCACGTAGTTGGTGGTGATCGTCTGGCCGGACTTGACGGCCGGGCCCTTGCCCTTGATCAGCGTGGTCACGGCGAGCTTCTTCACCTCGCCCGTGCCGGCCTCGACCTTCGGCCGGGTGCCCAGCGCCGGGTCGGCGCCCTCGGGCAGCGCCGGGGCGGCCGCGGTCGGCTCGACCACCGCGCTCGGCGACGTGCTGGCGCCCGCGTCGGCCTTCTTGTCGTCGTCGCCGCTGTTCAGCCAGACGATGCCGCCGATCAGCGCGGCCACCGCGAGGACACCGGCGAAGGCGCCGAGCATCGACTGCCGGCGGCGCCGCTTCTCGGCGGCCTGCTTCGCCGCCAGCTGGGCGGCCAGCCGCCGCTCCGCCTTGGTGCCCGGGCCCTGGCCCTGGCCCGCCGACCGGTTCTCCACGCGCTCGCTCACGTCGACTCCCTGCTGGGTGGGGTGGGTGCGCCCCCGGCGGGCCGCCGCCGAGGCCAGCGCACACGGTACCCGTCCCGACGCCCCCTGTGCTCTCGCCGCCGGGGCCGGATCGGACAACCGGCCGGTCGAGGGCGGTTTCCGGGAGCGGTTACGCCGCCACCAGCTGGACGCGGCCCGGCTCGACGCCGGGCCCCGCCAGGCCCGGCTCGACGTCAGGGGCCCCCGCCGGGCCCGCCCGGGTCGACGCCGGGCGGTCAGGCCGACTTGCGCGGCGCGGCCTTCTTCTCCGCCGCCTTCTTGGCCGGGGCCTTCTTGGCGGCCGTCTTCTTGGCCGGCTCGGCCTTCTTCTCGGCGGCCTTCTTGGCCGGGGCCTTCCTGGCCGGGGCCTTCTTGGCGGCGGCCTTCTTCTCGGCGGCCTTCTTGGCCGGGGCCTTCGCCGCCTTCTGCGCCGAGCGGGCCGACGAGATCGGGGTGGGCTCGGCCCCGCCACCCGAGGGCGCCTCGCCCCGGGCCGCCCGGGCCCGCTCCACGGACGCCTTCAGCGCGGCCATCAGGTCCACCGCGGCGGCCGGCGCGGCCTCTTCCTCCTCCGGCTGGACCACCTCGCGGCCCTCGATCTTGGCGTCGATGACCTCCTGCAACGCGGCCCGGTAGTCGTCGGTGAAGGCGTCCGGCTCGAACTCGCCGGCCATCGAGTCGATCAGCGAGCTGGCCATCGCCAGCTCGGGCGGGCGGACCTTCAGGTCCTCGTCCAGGAAGCCGAAGTCGGGCTGGCGGATCTCGTCCGGCCAGAGCATCGTGTTGAGCAGCAGCACGCCCTCGCGTACCCGCAGGGTGGCGAGCTGTTCCCGCTGGCGCAGTGCCACCTTGACGATCGCCACCCGCTCCGAGTCGGCGAGCGCGTCGCGCAGCAGCACGTACGGCTTGGTGGCCGAGCCCTCCGGCTCCAGGAAGTACGCCTTGTTGTAGAGGATCGGGTCGACCTGCTCGGCGGGGACGAACTCCAGCACGTCGATCGCGTGCGAGGTGGTCAGCGGCAGGTCGGCGAAGTCCTCGTCGGTGAGGATGACCATCTCGCCGCCGCCGATGTCGTACCCCTTGGCGATGTCGTCGTAGGTCACCTCCTCGCCGCAGACCGAGCAGGTGCGCTTGTACCGGATGCGGCCGCCGTCCTCGCGGTGCACCTGGTGGAAGCGGATGTCCTTCTCCTCGGTGGCCGAGTAGACCTTCACCCCGATCGACACCAGGCCGAACGACACCGCTCCTTTCCAGATCGCCCGCATCACGCGCTCCTCTCCCCGGTTCTGACCAGGATCGCAAACGATCGAACGTCCCGCACGCGCTTCCGGGTGCAACTAGAGTCGAATGGTGCCCGGCGCGCCGATGAAGCCGATGCTCGCGATGACCGGGCAGCTCCCGGCCGGTGCCGGCTGGGCGTACGAGTTCAAGTGGGACGGGATCCGGGCGCTCGCCGACATCGTGGGCGGCCGCCAGCACCTGTACGCCCGCTCGGGCGTCGACATCACGGTCGCGTACCCGGAGCTGATCCCCCTGGCCGAGCAGGTCGACGACGCCCTGCTCGACGGCGAGGTGGTGCTCTTCACCGACGGCCAGCCGTCGTTCACCGCGCTGGCCGAGCGGATGCACGTGCGCAACGCGGTCAAGGCGGCCCGGCTGGCGGCGACCGTGCCCGTCACGTACATGATCTTCGACCTGCTCCGGTTGCGCGGCGAGGACCTGACCGGCCGCCCCTACCGGGAGCGGCGGGCGGCGCTGGAGTCGCTCGGGCTCGGCGCGGCCCGGTGGGCGGTGCCGCCCAGCTTCGGCGACGGCGCGGCCACCTACGCGGCGGCCGGCGAGCACGGTCTGGAAGGGGTGATGGCCAAGCGGGCCGACTCGGTCTACCGGCCGGGGGTGCGCTCGCCGGACTGGGTGAAGGTCAAGCTGGAGGTGACCGGCGACTTCGTGGTCGGCGGCTGGCGGCCCGGCGCCCGCAGGATCGGCGGCCTGCTGGTGGGGGTGCCCGGGCCGGACGGGCGGCTCATCTACCGGGGCCGGGTCGGCGGCGGGATCGGCGCGGCGCTGGAACGGGAACTGCTGCGCGAGTTGGAACCGCTGCGCGACGCGGCGTCGCCGTTCGCCGGGGACGTGCCGCGCGAGGATGCCCGGGGCGCGATCTGGGTAGCACCACGGGTGGTGGTGGAGGTGAAGTACGGCCAGCGCACCCCCGACGGGCGGTTGCGCTTCCCGCGGATCCTGCGCCTGCGTCCGGACAAGCCCGCCGAGGAGGTCGACGATGCCGGGTGACCGACTGAAGGTGGACGTCGAGGGGCGTGCCCTGGAGCTGTCCAACCTGGACAAGGTCCTCTACCCGAAGGCCGGCTTCACCAAGGGCGAGGTGATCGACTACTACACCCGGATCGCCCCGGTGCTGCTGCCGCACCTGCGGGACCGGGCGTTGACCCGGATCCGCTTCCCGAACGGCGTCGACGGCGGCTCGTTCTTCGAGAAGAACGCCCCGGCGGCCACCCCCGACTGGGTACGCACCGAGAACCTGCCCGCCCCCGGGTCGAGCAAGGGGCGGGAGACCATCGACTACGTGGTCGCCGACGACCTGCCCACCCTGGTCTGGCTGGCCAACCTCGCCGCCCTGGAGCTGCACACGCCACAGTGGAAGATCGGCGAGCAGCCGGACCTGATGGTGGTCGACCTGGATCCGGGGGCCCCGGCGGCGTTGAAGCAGTGCTGCCAGGTGGCGCTGCTGATGCGGGACCGGCTCACCGAGGACGGCATCGAGGCGTACCCGAAGACCTCCGGGAAGAAGGGCATGCAGCTCTCCTGCCCGATCGCCGGCAGCCAGTCCGCCGACGAGGTGTCCGGGTACGCCCGGCGGATCGCCCAGGAGTTGGAGCGGGCGCACCCCAAGCTGATCGTGTCGAAGATGGCGAAGAACCTGCGCCCCGGCAAGGTCTTCATCGACTGGAGCCAGAACAACGCGGCGAAGACCACCGTGGCGCCGTACTCGCTGCGGGCGCAGGCGGCGCCGTCGGTGTCCACCCCGTTGACCTGGGACGAGGTCGAGGCAGGCGCGCGCGGGGGGAGGCCGGCCGTCCGCCAGTTCACCTCCGCCGAGGTCCTGGACCGGGTCGAGGAGTACGGCGACCTGCTCGCCCCGCTGCTGGACGGCGGCCCCGAACTTCCCGCCGGCCGCTGACCGGTGGACGGTCGTCGCTGACTCCGCGCTCGGCGGGCGGGGTCAAACAGCGCCCCGCGATCCGCTTCCGTTACATCGGCATCCACCCTGTTCGCCGGGTCTTCTGTCGGTGCCGTCGACGTGTTCTCATACCCCCAACGACGACGTCATCGACCGTGGTCAGGGCAACGACGCGTCGATCCGCACCGCCCCGTTGAGAAAGGTGCACCGATGCACAGGAGATCTACTTTCCGACTGGCGGTCCTCACCGCCACAGCTGCCACGCTCCTGGCGTCCGGCAGCGCGTACGGCGCGGCGGGCATGGCCGCGCCCGCCACCACCGCCCCGGGCGGCGCGGCGTGCGACCCGGCCGCCGGCGCGCCCAGCGTGGCCCGGGTCGCCGAGGGCGCCACCGCCCAGGAGCCGGAGCTGTACTCGAAGAACGAGGCGAACGCCTACGGGGTGATCAAGGACTCCCCGCGCCTGGCCAACGGCAGCGTCACCGTGCCGACGGTCTTCCACATGATCTCCGACCACCCGCTGAGTGCGGCCGAGCGGACCAGGTGGAACACCCTCATCGCGGCGCAGATGACGGTGCTGAACGACTCGTACGCGGGCCGCACGGCGGCGGACGCCGCCGACACCCCGTTCCGGTTCAGCCTCGTCGACACCACGTGGACGGTGAACAGCGCCTGGTACACGGTGGTGCCGGGCAAGAACGAGCGGGACATGAAGAAGGCGCTGTACACCGGCGACTCGGAGACCTTGAACGTCTACGCGGCCAACATCGGCGGCGGGCTGCTCGGCTGGGCGTACTTCCCCAAGGACTACAACAACGGCCGCGACTACATCGACGGCGTGGTGATGCTCGACGAGTCGATGCCGGGCGGCACGGCGGGCAAGTACGCCCTCGGTGACACGCTGACGCACGAGGTCGGGCACTGGCTGATGCTGGAGCACACCTTCGCGCACGGCTGCTCCGCCTCCGGCGACTTCGTGGCCGACACCCCGCGCGAGGCGGCGCCGCAGTTCAACTGCCCGGTGGGCGCCGACACCTGCACGGCGCCGGGGCTGGACCCGATCCACAACTTCATGGACTACACGCAGGACTCCTGCATGAACATGTTCACCCCGGGCCAGGCGGACCGGATGAGCGATGCCTGGTTGGCGTTCCGCGCGGGCGGCGCCGGCTGACCGGGCCGGCACCCACGCCCCGCAAGGGCGCGAAGCAATCATGAGGTTGCGGCACCGGTCGGGTTGATCGGTGCCGCAACCTTTTGCTCAATATGGCCCGGCCCGGGTCGGCTGGGCTTCGCCCGCTACCGGGCGAACAGCAGGGCGGCGTCCAGGAGGACGACGACGGCGGTGGCGAAGTGGATGCCGAAGGCGACCGCCTTCGTCCCGCCGTTGCGCAGCACGACGACGGTGTCTCCGAGCGGGTTGAGCGCGACGATCAGCATGTACCAGGCGACGGCCTCGGCGCTGGTGAAGGCGATGAGGGCGAGGCCGAGCAGGCCGTAGCTGAGGTCCCGCAGGCCCTTGATGGTGAGGTAGGCCGGGTCGCCGTCCGGTTTGGCCGGTACGCCGTAGCCGGCGGCCGAGGCCTGGGGTGCCAGGAGGAACCGGGCACCGATGAAGACGCAGAGAAGGCTGAGGACGACGGCGAGCCCGTAGGCGATGGGGGTGAGCATGTCCGGCTCCAAATTCTAGCGGCGCTAGGTCTGAGAGCGAAGCTAGCAGAGCGTCGGCAGATTGGCTAGCGGTGCTAGAGTTCCGGCATGTCGATTCAAGCCCGCCGGGAGCGGGAGCGGGCCGAACGGGAGCGGGCGATCATCGCCGCGGCGCGGGAGCTGGCCGAGTCGGAGGGCTGGGACGCGGTCACCACCCGCCGGCTCGCCGCCGAGATCGAGTACAGCCAGCCCGTCCTCTACAGCCACTTCAAGGGCAAGGACGCCATCATGGCGGCGGTCGCCGTGGAAGGCTGCGGCGAGCTGGCCGTCGAGCTGGCGGCGGCCCGGGCCGCCGCGACCGACCCGCGGCAGGCGGTGGCCGGCATCGCCACCGCGTACGCGGCGTTCGCCGAACGCCGGCCGGCGCTCTACGACGCGATCTTCACCCTCCCCGTCGACCTCTCCTTCGGCAGCCAGGAGACGCCGGTCGAGCTGGCCCGGGCCTTCGCCGAGCTGGCCGAGACGCTGCGCCCGTTCGCCGGCCACGACGACCTGGAGTTGTTCACCGAGACGTTCTGGAGCGGGCTGCACGGCCTGGTCACCCTGATGCGCAACGGCCGGCTGCGGCAGGCGGAACACGAGCGGCGGTTGGCCCTGCTGGTCGACCGGTTCACCCGGCTAGGGTGAGCTGACCGCCAGGGGGGAGAGCAACCGATGGCCGGACAGCCGAGCGCCGTCGTGGGCGCCGCACCCACCGAGGCCGCGCTGCTCACATACTGCGACGACGCGACGGGGGAGCGGACCGCGCTGACCGCGCACCAGCTCGGCGACTGGGCGGGCCGCTGCGCCGCGCTCCTGCGCGACGGCTGCGGACTGCGCCCCGGCGACCGGGTCGCGGTGCTGCTGCCGCCGCACTGGCGTACCGCGGCGGTGTTGATCGGGGCCTGGTCGGTGGGGTTGTCCGTCTCGTTCCGGCCCCGCGCCCTCGCCGGGCTGCCGGTGCTCGAACCGGGCGCCGACCGGCCGTACGACGCGGTGTTCGTGACCCCGGAACGCCTCGACGACTGGCTGGAGGACGTGCCCGACGGGACGCACCGCTACCTGGTCGGCACCGGCGCCGAGCCGCTCGCCGAGGTGCCGCCGGGCTGGCTGGACTGGTCCGCCGAGGTGCTGCGGCACCCGGCCGCCGCCCCCGACCTCGCCGCCCTGCAGCCGAGCGACCCTGCCAGCCCGGACGGCACCAGCTACGGCGAGTGGGGCGCGCTGGCCAAGGCGGTCGCCGAACAGCTCGACCTGCGCGCCGGGGACCGGCTGCTGGTCGACGTGGCCGAGCACGAGCAGCCGCTCAAGTGGCTGCTGGCCCCCCTCGCGGCCGGCGCGTCCGTCCTGCTCTGCGCCAACCTCGACCGGGCACGGCTGGACGCCCGCATCGCCGCCGAACGGGTCACCCAGGTGCTGTGACCACGTCGCCGCGGCATATTCATGCCTCAGCGGCATATCTGCCGCGAGCATCATGCCGCCCAGCCGTCCGCCTGGTGAGCGGAGGCAAACGGCGGCGGGCGGCCCCCGGCGCGAGACCGGGCACCCGGTCCCAGTGCGTTCCGGCCACCGCGCGGGGGCGTCCCGGCACCCAGTGATCCCCTACGATGCCCGGGAAGCGCAGTGCAGACGGGGAGGCAGCATGGCCGACTTCACAGTGGACCCGGAGGACGTCCGGGCGCACGGCCGGACCATCGGCACCACCATCGCGGACGACTACGCGAACGCGGCCGACGAACTGGCCCGCGACGGGGCCGTCGACGCACCCGGGTTCGGTCTCGCCCTGTCGCCGGTGGAGGCGCTGTACATCCAGCGCGTCGACTTCCTGGTCAAGGACGTACGCGGGGCCGCGGACGTGTGCCGGCAGATCGGCACGAAGCTGGGCGTCGTCGCCGACCAGTACGAGCGCGCCGAGGACCTGCACGTCGGCGGGTTCGGCGGCACGCCCGCGACGATGAGCGGCTTCGGCGACGCGTACGGCCGGACCGGCACCGCGCAGCTGGTCACGGACCCGGCGGTGCTCGGCACCGCCACGGTGGCGGCCACCATCACGCTGGCCGAGATCGGCGCGGTCATGGGTGGCATGTCGGCCTGCGCCGCGCTCTGCCCGACGTTCATCATCGGGGTGGCCGCCGCCGCGCTGTTCGTGGCCAACCCGGTCGGCATCGCCCAGTCCGGCGCGGACCTGATGCGGCACGGCGACAACCTGCAGAAGGCGCTCAACGCGAACTTCGACAAGATGTGCGCGGCGGCCACCGGCACCTGGAAGGGCGAGGGCAAGGACAACTTCGTCATCATGGCCACCAAGCTCAAGGGCCACCTGGACGAGCTGGGCGCGTACATCCGTACCCTCGGCGAGGCGCTGCACTCCCTGGAGATCGCCCTCGGCGGGCTGTGGATCGCGCTGGGCGCGATGACCGTGCCGTTCCTGACCTGGCTGATCGCGATGCGCGCCGCCGAGCTGGTGCCCGGCGCCGCGGTCGTGCTGGAGCCGATCATCGAGGCCGCCGGGGCGGCCGTGGCCGGCTCGGTCACCACCATGGTCGCGGCGGTGACCGCGCTGGGTGGCCTGGTCCTGGCGGTCATCAACGGCCTGGCCAAGGACTTCCTGAAGCTGATGGCGCTGCCGGACGACGGCGCGGCCGGCACGCCCGACCTGACCGAGTTCCGCGTCGGCGAGAACTTCGCCTGACCGGGAAAGAGGAGACATCGTGATCGACCCGGACGCCCGTCGCCGCATCGAGGGCATGGCCGAGCAGGCGAACCGGTTCGCCGGCCAGATCCAGGACCTCACCGGCGAGGGCACCGACGACACCGGGCTGGTGCGGGCGACGTGCGGTGCGAGCGGCCGCCTCGTCGACATCGAGCTGGCCGCCGAGACCCGGCGGATGCAGACGTACGAGCTGCGCGAGGCGATCCTCGCGGCCACCGGCCGGGCGGCCGACGCGGCCGGCACCCGGCTGGCCGAGGTGGTCGCCGAGATGACCCGGGGCGCCGCCGACGGGTTCGGCACCGACGCGGTGCGCCAGGCCCGGGAGCAGGTCGCCCAGTACCAGCGGCTCGTCGACGCGCAGCGGGAGAAGCTGGAACAGCTGCGCGGCAACCTCGGCCGGTCATGAGCGCCGTCGCGCCGGAGCTGCGCCTGCGGCGGCCCTTGCTGCGGGTGCTCGGCACGCTGCGGCCGATCCGGGCCGGCTACCAGGCCCGCCCGGTGACCGCGCTGGGGCTGGTCGGGCTGATCGTTGCCGGCGTCCTCACCCTGCTGGTGACCGCGCCGCTGGCCGGGCAGGTGCCGTGGCTGCCGTTCGTCGCCGTACCCGTGGTGGTGGTGCTCGGCCCGGTGGCGTACCTGCTGCTCACCGTCGCGGCCAGCACCTGGTACGGCTACGGCGCCGGGCATCCCATGCTCCAGGTCGCCGACGGGGAGGTGCGCGGCCGGCTGCGCGGCGTGTGGGCCGACGAACTCGCCGACGCCGACCCCGCCGCCCCGGACTGGTGGGACCTGCGGCTGCCGGCCGGCGCGCTCACCGGGGTACGCGTGGACCGGGACCGGCCCGGCGGCCCGCTCCTCGTCCTCGACGTGCCGCCCACCGTGGCGGAGGCGCTGACCACCGGCGACGGCACCCGCAAGCTGGCCGGGCACTGGCGGGACCGGGTGGGCAGCCCGGCTGCCTGGCAGGTCGGGCTCTACGAGGGACGGTTCGGCCGGGAGCGGCGGCTGCGGGCCCTGCTCGACGCGCTCGCCGCCGCCGGCGCCCCCCGACCCTGACCCGCCTGCTGCCGGCGCGCTGCGATCCTGGCTCGCCGTCCCCAGGCGCCCCGCGACCCTGACCCGCCCGCTGCCGCCGTGCTGCGACCCTGACCCGCCGGCGCGGGTCGGCGGGCCGAATCCGGTTGACAATCGCCGGCCCCGCAGGGCCTACTGCCCGGGCGCGCCGACGCGCCGGCCGGCCCTCGGCCGGTTCTCCAGGCGGGCGGAAGGAACGGGCGGACGTGCTGACCTGGCAGGAACTCGGCGAGGAACACCTCCCGGCGCTGACCGCACTGGCCGAGGCGTGCCTGGCCGAAGACGGTGGGCTGCCGCTGTTCACCGACCCGCCGCTGCTGCGGGCGCGACTGCTCCAGACCCGTACCCTCGCCGCCTGGCACGACGGTGGCCTGGTCGCGGCGGTCGGGGTCGGCACCGGGCGGACGCCGGCCACCAGCACCGGCCTGGTGCACCCGGCCTGGCGCGGGCAGGGTCTCGGTGGCCGGCTGCTGAGCTGGGCCGGCGAGCAGGCCGGCGACGCCGACCTGTTGCTCACCACCGAGTCGTGGAGCCCGGGCGCGGACGCCCTGTTCACCGCGCGCGGCTTCGAGCGGACCTTCACCGAGTGGGTGCTCCGGCACGACCTCACCGCGCTCCCCGAGGTCGCCGGCCCCGAGGGTGTCACGACCGAGCCCGCGACGCTCGACGCGGAGCTGTTCGAGACCTACCGGGCGAGCTTCGCCGACCGCCCCGGCTTCACCGAGCCCGACGCCGACGAGTGGCTGGGCGACCTGGGCGACGACGACGGGTACCGGCCGGACCTGTCGCTCGTCGCGCGCGGCCCCGACGGTGCCGCCGTGGGTTTCCTCAACGTCATCGACACCTGGATCGACCAGGTGGGCGTGGTCCCCGGCTGGCGGGGGCGGCGGGTCGGGGCGTACCTGGTGGCGCGGGCGCTGCGGGGCCTGGCCGCCGACGGCGCCCGCGAGGCGTGGCTCTGCGTCAACGACAACAACCCGGCCGCCGACCTGTACCGCCGGCTCGGCTTCCAGGACGCCGGCCGCCGCGCCCGCTACCTGCGCACCCGCCGCTGACGGCGCGCGGCGCTCACCACCACGGCGCGCGCCGCGCGCACCCGCCGTGGTCGGCTCAGGCGCTCGGGTCGTGGGTCGGGATGATGCGGACCTGGTTCCGGACGGCGTGCAGCCGGTGCAGGGTACGGAAGGCCTCGTCGCGATCGTCGTCGGCGAGCCACCCCGGGTACGGCGCCTTCTGCCGGACGTGTTCGATCTGCAGCCCGTGCCACGCGGCGTCCCCGGCGACCAGCACCGGCCCGTCGGGGGTTCGCAGCAGGACACCGGCGCTGCCCGGGGTGTGCCCGGCCAGCTCCACCATGATCACCGACCCGTCGCCGAGCAGGTCGTGACTGCGCTCGAAGGTGAGTACCGGCGGCCCCGCCAACTCGTAGCTGTCCAGCCGGCGGCCCCGCAGCGCGGCCCGTACGCCGCCCGCCGGCGCGGTGTCGCCGGACATCATCCAGTCCCGCTCCCGCTGACGCACCATGACCGGCAGCCCGGGCAGGTCGAGCAGCCCGCAGACGTGGTCCCAGTGCAGGTGGGTGGGGAGGGCGAAGTCGATCGTGTCGGCGGGAATGCCGGCGCGGTCCAGCGCCGTCGTGGTCGGCAGCACCTGGTAGCGCGGCCGCACCGCCGGCCGCAACGTCCAGGGCAGCTCGCCGATCACCCGCTCGCCGACGTCGGCGCAGACCGACGGGTCGAGCAGCACGGTGACCTCGGGATGCCGGATCACGTACGTGGTCAGCGCGTTGCCGACCCGGCGCGGTCGCCGGACGGCCTCGGCGATCAGTGGCGTCGGCACCGACCGCACCGTCTGGTCCAAGGCGATCAGCTCGACCTCGACATTCCCGCGCGGGATGCCGGCGTCGGAGAGCCCGGCGAGGAAGCGCCGATCGACCGGACGCGGCCGGAGCATCCGGTACGGCACCGCCGCCAGCGCGCCGGCCGCCACCGCGGCCTCCCGGACCGTCTGAATCATGAACGTCCCCCTCTTGCCCTGTCGCGTCATGCGGTGTGGGCTGCACCGTAGAAGTTCAGGTCGACCTGAAGTCAATCCGGAAGGAGCCGGCGTGACGACGTGGCGAATCGGAGACGCGGCGGCGCTGGTCAACGTCCCGACGCACGTGCTGCGGCACTGGGAGGAGGTCGGCGCGCTCGCACCGGCCCGGCTCGCCAACGGGCACCGGAGCTACGACGACGAGACGATCACGCGGGCGCGGCTGATCCGGCTCTGCCAACGGGCCGGCATGTCGCTGAGCGAGATCGGAGACCTGTATCGCGGCGACGGTCAGCGCCGCGCCGCGCTGGTGCGGGACCGGCGGGACCGGATCGCCGAGCAGATCCGCCGGCTACACGCCGCGCAGGACTTCCTTGACCACGTACTCGCCTGCGCGCACCCGATCGTGTCCACGTGCCTCGAGTGCAGCAGCTTCGCATCCGACGCAGCCCAGTCAGAGGAAGGGGTTTCGTCCACCCGACGCGACGACTGACGAGGTCGGCGGCAACGCACCCCTGCTGCAGAGGTCGCGGCCCGCCACCCCGTCCCGCCGCTGCCAGCGTTGTCAGCGGCGGTGCAGCCACGGCGCGCGCCGCGCGCACCCCGAGCTGTGATCCACCGGCAGCCCGCACCGCCCGGCGCCGTCCGGCAGCGGCCGGTCACAGAAAACCCAATGGCGTACGCACTGCTCGTCCTCGGCCGACACGGTCACTCCGCCCGGCTCGACCCGGGCACTGAAGTGGGCCAGCACCCGAGCGGCAGTACGCGCGAAGATCCGGGCCCGATGCAGGTCGGGGGCGGTGACCGGCAGGTGGATCACCCAGCGGCCGGTCATCGGTAGTGGCGGGCGGCCGACTGGGCGCTCTGCCAGGCGCGCAGGGCGTTCTTGATACGCAGGTTCTCCTCCTGCACGACGCGCAGGCCGGTCTGTGCGACGGTGAGTTCGTCGGCGACCTGGTGCAGGAAGGCGCGGATCTCAACGGGGTCGAGGCCGCGCCGCCGAACGTTGAAGCAGCGCTCGCGGATCTGCCACGGGCGAAGCGGCTGGCTTCTCCTGGCCTCTGCGATCGGCCGTCTCTCGTTGCGTCGGCCGACCAGCCGACGGATCAGGTTGCGCACGGGGGACCGCCCTTCGTCGGGTTGGTCGACGTGTGGTGGGGCGGCCTCCGCCGGGTCGCCGCCGGCGGAGACCGCCCTGCCCTGCAGCCGGTTGACGGGTATGGCGGCAGGGCCGCGCCGGGGGAGCGCGGAGGGTGTGAGGTCTCGACGGCGATGCGAGACCGGTACGAGAGGCGCCAACCGACCGCAACAGCACCGCATCACCGAGAGCGACGGTATTGCCACCGAGTCACCTATGTCAAGCATGTCTCCGAGTCAGCTACCCACCTATGTCACCGGTGCTACGTGCGTTGCCTCTGCCGAAGCTGTTGATCGATACTGAGCGGGCCAACCGACTGCAAGGGGCCTGACGTGCCTATTCCGCCCACGATGGACGAGCTGCTCGACGATCTGCTGAAGAAGATCGAGAACGGGACCTATCCGCCCGGCTCCCAGCTGCCGTCTGGACGGGCGCTGGCCGACTCCTATGACGTCTCACAGTCCACGATTAGCCGAGCAGTAGCGAGGTTGCGGCACCAGGGCGTCCTGGTCGGACGCCCTGGTCGCGGTGTCTTCGTTGCGGAGCCCGGTGCTCATTGAGCAGGTACAAGATCGCTTCTGTGGATGTCAGTAGGAAGGAAAATTGCCCTGGCTCCGAAACGCGACGCATTCTCTGGGCCCTATGCTTCATGGAGGAGGCTTGAGTGCCCGTAGAAGTGCGCATTGAAAGCTTACGGTTCGCAAATGGTGCATCTATTTTGGCTCCGAAGAGTGGAACCCTAGTCGTCGTCGGGCCCAACAGTAGTGGTAAATCCTCACTGCTTCGAGAAATCTATGCCCGGTGCTTCAATCCGCCACCGATTAAGCCGCACATGGTTCTCGATGATATTGTGGCGAAAAAGTCAGGAACGGTCGAGGATGTAATCCGCTGGTTTCAGGAGAATGTTTCTCCTGAAACCTTCATTAGTAGCCAGCATGAGTTGGGCTTCAAGGGCTCTTCCGGCGAGATTAGCGTTTCAGGGCTACGTGCGGCTTGGGGAGACTCGGATCGGATCGGTTACGTCGCTCAATTCTTTGTCGCAAGTCATTGGGCTGAGGAAAGGCTTCGACTCCTCCAGGAAGCCAGTCTTCATGATCTTATCTATGAGCAGCCCACCGATCCCATGCAGTACCTCTATAGCAATACCCGAGTAGAAGCTAAATTGGCTAGATGGGTTCGTGCCGCGTTCGGGATAGACATAACGTTGAATCGTTATGGTGCTAGCATTGGGCTCAGGATCGGAAAACTGAGCCGGGATCTGCCCCCACCGCCGCCCCCGAGGGATATTCTGCGAGAGTATGCAGAAATGCGCTCGATTTCGACGGAAGGCGATGGTGTCAAAGCCTTCATTGGCTTACTTCTTCAGGTCATGCATACGTCTAAAAAGGTCACGATTATTGACGAACCTGAGGCATTTCTGCATCCGCCGCAGGCTCGCAGGCTAGGCCGACTGCTGGGTGAGTCGGCACCGGTGGATGGCCAACTTATTGTTGCGACGCACAGCCGACACTTCCTACAGGGCGTACTTGAGTACACAGGCCGCCCTGTACAAATTGTACGCCTTAAGAAAGAAGCGGAAACCTTCGTTCCTGCCACGGTCCTGCCAGTTCGGATCAAGCAAACGTGGGCTGACCCACTCTTGCGGTACTCGGACCTTCTCGATGGCCTGTTCCACGACGGGGTAATTTTGTGCGAGGGAGACGGCGACTGTCGGTTCTACCAAGCCGTGATGGATGCTTGCGTGAAGGACGATCCTGGGGGTCTCGATCTGATGTTCACCCATGTGGGTGGCAAGTCGCGACTTGGCAAGGCCGCACGGCAACTACATGATTTCCACGTCAGATCAGCGATAATTGCGGACCTTGATCTACTAAACGATGCAAGCGTCCTGAGGTCTACAATCGAGGGGGCTGGTGGGCGTTGGGAAAATTTCAACGAGGACTTCCAGCTCGTTTCGGCAGCGGTTCAGGCGATGGGTCCCTCAATCCTCACCGTAGACGCGGCTCGGGCTCAGATCTCAACCCTGCTATCGAAGTTGCCGGGAAAGGCTCCGGTGTCGACTGGAGTCGCAGAGGCGATTAAAGCGGCCGTAGCGTTCAGATCGCCCTGGCAACAGATTAAGCTGGGTGGCCTGTCCGTCTTGCCTTATGCGCGTTCTGCGGCCGATCGGTTGCTGCGGGAACTTGAAACTATCGGCATCTTCCTCGTTCCCGTTGGCGAGCTAGAGAGATGGATCCCTCTGGACGTCAAAAAGCAAAGCTGGGTTGTCGAGGTGCTTGAAAAGTCCCATTACGCGACACCTCCTGCTCAGCTCGTAGACTTCCTGCGAAGGATCGTTTCCTACTTCGCGGACGACAAGCTCCGCTAGCTATCGCTGGGCTAAGTAGGACGCCCGCGTCCGGCGCCTCAGCCCCAGGTTGTACTCGAGATCGCGGCGCGATCAGGAAGCGGCGACGCTAACGCAGGGGTCAGTCGAACGAGGGCAGCGACGGGCCGAGGACGTCGTCGGCGTCCACGATCGTGTACGCGTACCCCTGTTCGGCCAGGAAGCGCTGCCGGTGGGCGGCGTACTCGGTGTCGATGGTGTCGCGGGAGACCACCGTGTAGAAGTGCGCCTGCCGTCCGTCGGCCTTCGGTCGGCGCACCCGTCCCAGCCGCTGCGCCTCTTCCTGCCGCGACCCGAAGGTCCCCGACACCTGGATTGCGACCGCCGCCTCCGGCAGGTCGATGGAGAAGTTCCCGACCTTGGAGATGACTAGGGTGCGAACCTCACCGGACCGGAAGGCGTCGAACAATCGCTCGCGTTCCTTGTTGGTGGTCGAGCCCTGCACGATGGGTGCGTCCAGGTACTTGCCGAGTTGGTGCAGCTGGTCGATGTACCCGCCGATGACGAGCACCTGGCGAGCACCTGCTCGTCCGGGTGCCGGTCCACCAGCGCCCGCACCACGGGCAGCTTCGTGGGGCCGTCGCGGCCATCCGGTAACGCTCCTCGGCCTCGGCCGTCGCGTACGACAGCCGCTCGGCATCCGTCAGCGTGACCCGTATCTCGATGCACTAGGCCGGGGCGACTCCGTTCCGCCACGTTCTCGATTGGCTATGTAGCAGTGGTACCGCCTGTAGTACCATAGGCGGGTGCCGTCGGTCGTCAGAGTCGTTGAAGCGATGCGGAAGAACCCACGCAACATCGCTTACAACGATCTCTATCGGGTGTGCGAGCACTACTTCGGGAAGCCGCGTCAGACGGGCACCTCCCATGCGGTGTTCAAGATGCCCTGGGCGGGCGACCCCCGCGTCAACATCCAGGACGACAAGGGCAAGGCGAAGGCGTACCAGGTCCGGCAGGTGCTTAAGGCGATCGACAAGAAGGAGGCCATGTGATGCAGCCCGATGGGCGTCCTGAGATCACGCACTACACGTACCGCGTCACCTGGTCCGCCGAGGACCAGGAGTTCGTTGCCACCTGCGCTGAGTTCCCGTCGCTCTCCTGGCTGGCGTCCTCCCAGGTCGACGCCTTGGGAGGCCTTGAGGACCTGCTGCGCCAGGTGATCGACGACCTGGCGGAGGAGGGAGAGCCGGTGCCACAGCCTTATGCGGACCGGCACTACTCGGGCAAGTTCAACCTGCGCGTCGGGGCAAGCTTGCACCGCGAGTTGGCGATCCAGGCGGCCGAGGACGGCATGAGCCTCAACCAGTACGTGCTGCGGAAACTCAGCGCCGCCTGAACAGTGGGACGACGTCAGCATGGCCCGGGCGCGGTCAGGGCTGGAAGATCGCTCAGGCGTTGCCTGTTCGGCGAGGGGTCGTTGCCTTTCCGCTACCTGGCAATGATGGATTCCTGTCCCAAGGGTGCGTCCGGCGTGGCTGGGTCACCGCATGGTGAGCGGTTAGCGGCTCTACGTGGGATGTGACGGTCGCCGTATCAGTCGCCTACCTGGTCGAATCAGCCTGGCAAGTGGCACCGGGTAGATGACTGTTGCCCCGGGCAAGCTGTGGCAGCCTGCAACTGATCGTGTGCGAGGCGTGGCAGTGCGAGCCAAGACCTGGGAGACCCCATCAGATGAACATGCCTTACGACCCGGCCCGGAATCAGCCGTCGGGTGGCCAGCCGCCGATGCCGCCGACGGCTCAGTTCGCGCACGTGCCCGCCAACCAGTTTCCACCGCCCATGCCCGGTCAGTACCCGCCACCGGCGTCCGGCCAGTTTCCGCCCGTTAAGAAGCGCCCCGCCTGGCTCCTTCCGACCTTGATCGGTGCCGGCGTGTTCGTGTTGCTCTGCTGCGGCGGCTCGACGGTGATCGGTCTGCTCAGCGATGAGAAGACCCCGGAGGGCCTCTCGGCCAGTAGGGACGTCCCTGCTGCGAAGGCCAGCAACTCCGCGCCGTCAGCACCGGTCAAGACGACCGCCGCTGCCGCACCCGCGCCCGTGAAGACGACTGCCGCTCCGGCGCCGGCCAAGCCGAAGACGTTCAGTATCGGCGATACGGTTCGCGGCGGAGACTTCGAGTTCACCGTCAACAGTTTGAAGTGCGGGATCTCCCAGGTTGGCGACAGCTTTCTGAACGCCAAGGCGCAGGGCACCTACTGCAGGATTCGCGTGACCGTCAAGAACGTCACCAAGAGCGCACACACGTTTCACGCCGACGGCACCATAACCGCTCAGGATGCGTCCGGCCGGGACTTCGATGCCGATGGTGAAGCTGGGATCTACGGCAACGAAGACGGGCAGGGCTTCCTCGACGAGATCAACCCGGGGAACTCGGTGAAGGCCAACGTCTTCTTTGATGTGCCGAAGGGCACGAAGTTGAAGACCATCACCTTCGACGCTGGCCTGTTCACCTTCGCTGAGGACGCGGTCGTCACCCTCTGAGAGTTGCCCGGTCTGCGACGGAATCCGCTGTCAGTCGAACGAGGGCAGCGACGGTCCCAGTACGTCGTCGGCGTCCACAATCGTGTACGCCGTTCCCCTGCTCGGCGAGCTGGTGCAACTGGTCGATGTACCCCCCGATGACGAGCACCTGCTCGTCCGGGTGCCGGTCCACCAGCGCCCGCACCACCGGCAGCTTCGTCCGGGCGGTCGCCGCCATCCGGTAACGCTCCTCGGCCTCGGCCGTGGCGTACGACAGCCGCTCGGCATCCGTCAGCGTGACCCGTACCGACGTCGCGGTGAGGCCGAGCCGGCGGCGGGCCTGGAGGTCCGCGGTGAACCGGAAGATCGGCGCTCCCGGCATCGTGAAGCAGCGATCGATCCCTGCGGATCCGTGTAACGCCTCCGGCGAAGACATCGCCCACTAACAATGGAGCGACGATCTTGTCGCCGGCCCGGCGCCCGCCTCCGATCAGAGGCGCTGGCCCGTCGGGCATCACGGGGTATCAACCGAAGGGAGACCGCTTATGCGGTTCCGCACAGTGGCCCGCGCGGCCGTGGCATCGGCACTGGTCGCGACCGCCGGGCTCGTCGCCGTCGTCGCACCCGCCCGAGCGGCGGACACCAGCACGGTTCTGCAGGGGGTGAAGTTCGTCAAGGACATCGCCGCTGCGAACGGCCGGCTCTTCATCTCGGGTAACGACCGGATCGCCGTCACCGACGAGAGTGGCAGCACGGTCGGCGCCATCACCGGGCTGGCCGAGCCGTACGGCCTGGCCGTCACGCCGGACGGCAGCCGCCTCTACGCGGCACTCAACGGCTCGAACGAGATCGCCGAGATCGACACCGCGGCCCTCACCGTCACCCGACGGTTCGACCTGGCCGCGTATCCCTACCCGACGTACCTGTCGCTGGCCGGCGACCGTCTCTGGGTCGGGCATGGCCCCACCAACAGCTGGAGCGGCGGTGTCGTGGGGCTCGACCTGTCCACGACGACCCCCGAGCCGGTCCGCATCGCCAGCGGCCTGTACGGCCCACCGATGATCGCCGCCGGCGGATCCACTGTGGTGGCCGGTGAGAACGGCATCAGCCCGGCGGACCTCAACGTGTACGACGTCAGCACCACGCCCGCCACCCTCCGCGGGGTGATCGACGGTCACACCTTCCGCCTCGGCCGCCTGCGGGACATCACCATCACGGCGGACGGCTCGAAGGCGATCACCGCGTTCGACGAGCCCTTCCGGTACGACATCTGGGACACCACCAGCCTGACCCGCGTCGGAGCGTACGGCGAGGAGCCGACCTTCGTCGGCTTCCCGCACGCTGTCGCCCTCAGCGCGGACGGCGCCCACGTCATCGGCGCGCGCGCCTCCCGTGACCAGATCGAGCTGGCCGGCCCGCGCATCGCGGTGTACGACGCGGCAACCACCACCAGGCTGCACACCGCCGACAACCCGGCCGGGCAGGTGGTGGAGGGCGCGCTCACCTTCTCCGGCACCGACGCGTTCACCGTGCTGTTCGACATGAGCACCGGGCGCTACACGCTGTGGCGGCTGCGGGGTGCCACCCTGGCGCCGTCCTCGGTGACCGCGACCGCCCCGGCCACCGGCACCGCGCTCGTACCGCTCACCGTCACCGGCCGGCTCACCCTGTCCGACGGGTCAGCGCCCGGCGCGCAGCCGCTGCTGGTGACCCGCCGACACCCGGACGGAACCAGTGCGGCGCTCGCCCCGCTGACGACCGCCACGGACGGCACCTTCAGCATCACCGACACGCCGCCGGTCGGCGGGACCCTGCAGTACGAGGTGCTCTGGGACGGCAACTCGGCCTTCCGCTGGAGTCAGGCGACAGTCACCGTCGAGGTGGCCCGGCAGCCCTCCACGCTGACCCTGACCGGACCGAGCACGGCCACCAGCAGCCGGCACCTCCGGTTCAGCGGCGTGCTGCAGACCCCCGGGCGGCCAATTGCCCCGGGTACGACGCTGACGGTGTGGCGGGTCCTCAACGGTGAGGACATCAGCACCGTCTACCTCCCGGCGGTGACCCCCGCCGCGGACGGCACCTTCCAGTTCACCGACACGCCCGGCGCGGCCGGGCAGTACACGTACACCGTGCAGTGGGACGGTGATCAGACCTTCACGTACGCGCGGACCAGCCACGTCGTCACGGTCCGGTAGATCGAAGCGTGGTGTCGACGGGGCCGGTTCCGCTCGGAATCGGCCCCGTCTTGGGCCACAGGTCACGGGGGTGAGTCATTCACGCCGTCAGGTCGGTAGCGACTACGAGGGACATCCGCCTCCGGTGCGGCGGGCGCGTCAGTCGACGCTTGGCAGCTTCGGGCCGAGTACGTCGTCGGCGTCCACGATCGTGTACGCGTACCCCTGCTCGGCGAGGAACCGCTGCCGGTGGGCGGCGTACTCGGTGTCGATGGTGTCCCGGGACACCACCGTGTAGAAGTGCGCCTGCCGTCCGTCGGCCTTCGGCCGGAGCACCCGTCCCAGCCGCTGCGCCTCTTCCTGCCGCGACCCGAACGTCCCCGACACCTGGATCGCGACCGCCGCCTCCGGCAGGTCGATGGAGAAGTTCCCGACCTTGGAGATGACCAGCGTCTTGACCTCACCGGACCGGAACGCGTCGAACAACCGCTCGCGCTCCTTGTTGGTCGTCGAGCCCTGCACGATGGGCGCGTCCAGGTACTCGCCGAGCTGGTGCAGCTGGTCGATGTACCCGCCGATGACGAGCACCTGCTCGTCCGGGTGCCGGTCCACCAGTGCCCGCACCACCGGCAGCTTCGTCCGGGCGGTCGCCGCCATCCGGTAGCGCTCCTCGGCCTCGGCCGTGGCGTACGACAGCCGCTCGGCGTCGGTGAGGGTGACCCGTACCTCGATGCACTCGGCCGGGGCGATCCAGCCCTGCGACTCGATGTCCTTCCACGGCGCGTCGTACCGCTTCGGGCCGATCAGGCTGAACACGTCGCCCTCCCGGCCGTCCTCGCGTACCAGCGTCGCGGTGAGGCCGAGCCGGCGGCGGGCCTGGAGGTCCGCGGTGAACCGGAAGATCGGCGCGGGCAGCAGGTGCACCTCGTCGTAGATGACCAGACCCCAGTCGCGCGCCCCGAACAGGTCCAGGTGCGTGAACGCGCCGCCCTTGCGGGAGGTGAGCACCTGGTACGTGGCGATGGTGACCGGGCGGATCTCCTTGCGCTCGCCCGAATATTCGCCGATCTCCGCCTCGGTCAGCGAGGTGCGGGCGATCAGCTCCCGCTTCCACTGCCGGCCCGCCACCGTGTTCGTCACCAGGATCAGCGTGGTCGCCTTCGCCTCGGCCATCGCCGCCGCGCCCACCAGCGTCTTGCCGGCACCGCAGGGCAGCACCACCACCCCGGAGCCGCCGGCCCAGAACGCCTCCACGGCCTCCCGCTGGTACGACCGCAGCGTCCACGGCTTGCCGCCGTCCTTGCCGGCCTCGGCCAGGTCGATCTGGTGCGCCTCGCCGTCCACGTAACCGGCCAGGTCCTCGGCCGGCCAGCCGAGCTTGAGCAGCGCCTGCTTGAGCCGGCCCCGCTCGGACGGGTGCACCTGGATGGTGTCGTCGTCGAGCTTCGGGCCGAGCATCCCGGCGAGCTTCTTGCTCTTCGCGACCTCGATCAGCACCATCCGGTCCAGCGCCCGCAGCACCAGCCCGTGCGCCGGGTCGTTGGCGAGCTGGAGCCGGCCGTACCGGTCCATGGTCTCGGCCACGTCGACCAGCAGCGCGTGCGGCACCGGATAGCGGGAGTACTTGATCAGGGTGTCCACCACGCCCTCGGCGTCGTGGCCGGCGGCCCGGGCGTTCCACAGACCCAGCGGCGTCAGCCGGTAGGTGTGCACGTGCTCGGGGGAGCGTTCCAGCTCGGCGAAGGGGGCGATGGCCATCCGGCACGCCTGCGCGTCCGGGTGGTCGATCTCCAGCAGCAGGGTCTTGTCCGACTGCACGATCAGTGGTCCACCGCTCACGCCAGTGCCCTCTCCCTCGCCCGGCCCGGGTCGCCCGCACCCCGGCTGACCTGCCGAAGGCGGACCATCCAGTGTTGCACGCCCGGAGCTGTCCGGAAAAAGTCATGCTGGACAGGCAACGTCACACTCTTCCCGTACGTCTAGCAAGCGGGACAACTGTCAGGGGGAGGACCAGATGAAGCCTGTCCGGTTGATCAGCCGGGTCGTCGCCCTGGCAGCGGTCGTGTTGGTCGGTGCCGGTGCGTGCACGCTCGATCCGGAAGGCGACGGATCCGGGGCAGCCGCCCCGGCCCCCGTCAGCGTGACGGAACGAGCATCGGGGGCGAGCGTGACGCCCGGGCCGGACCCCACGACCGGGTCCCCGTCGGCGACGCCCAGCCGGGCGGCCACACCGAAACCCAGCCGGACGGCGACCTCGCCCAAGCCGCCCGCCTCGCCCAAGCCCAGCAGCACCGGGTACACCGGCTGCCCGCAGGGCGAGCACCAGCGGGCCGTCGAGTCGTACCTGGCCCGGCTGGGCGGGTTCGGGCCGGTGACCGTGGACGGCAAGCAGTCAGCCGCCGACTGCGCCGCGATCAAGAAGTTCCAGCGCCGGTACTCGATCAGCCCCGCCGCCGGGCGCGCCGGCACCACCACGTACTCGGTGGCGAAGCGGCTGGCCAGCACCGACGTGAAGCGCTGCAACGCCGGCTCCGGGCTCACCTTCTGCGTGGACCTGACCCACCAGACCGTGTGGGCGATGCGCGGCGGCGACGTGGTGCTGGGCCCGACCGTCACCCGCACCGGCATGGCCGGCTACGCCACGCCGAGCGGCACCTACCGGGTCGCCAACCGGAACCTGAAGGAGTGGTCCAACCCGTACGAGGTGTGGCTGCCCTACTGGCAGCGCTTCAACGGCGGCATCGGCTTCCACGAGACCACCACCTACCTGCACAACGGCTCGATCGGCTCGCACGGCTGCGTCAACCTGCTGCACCGCGACGCCGTCCGGCTCTGGGAACTGGGCTCGGTCGGTACCAGGGTGGTCGTCTTCGGCCGCCGCCCCGGCACCTGACCCCGGCCGCGTCACCCCGGCCGCGCGACCTCGGACGCGGCGCCCGGGCCGCGCGAGCCCGGCCCGCGTGACCTTGCGCCCGGATCAGGGTTTTAACCCCTGGTCGGTACGGTCGTCACGGTGCCACCCTGGGAGCGGGATTCCGGACGGGGCGGAGGGCTGGGATGGCCGTCGAGCAGGACGAGCAGCATGAGGTGTCCACCGCGGTCCGGATCGGGTACGCGGCCGGTGCCGCCGGCCTGCTCGGCTGGTTCCTCTTCGGGCTGCTCGTGCAGCGGCAGGGCTTCGTCGCCTCGTTCGGTGAGGCCGCCGGCACCGGCTTCGGGCTGCTCCTCGCCGTCTCCGTGATCGGCGCGTTCCGCCGCAACGGGCGCTGACCCGGCGACGCGGCGCGGCGTCAGGCGTGCCACGCCGGACCCGTGCGGCTCAGTCCTCCCGCACCGCCGCGGTGATCCGGTGCAGCGCGAAGGTGTGCAGCATCTCGGTGCGCTCGTCCTCGGCGCGCAGGTAGCCCGCCCCGATCGACACCGGCCGGACCAGCCGCGACGCGGTCGCCCCGTGCGCGTCGACGTAGCCGACCCAGACCAGCGCCTTGTCCCGGACCGCCTGCTGGAGCACCGCGAGGGCCTCGCTGTGGGTGTGCGCCGGCGCCGGACCGGTGCGCGCCCCGCCGCCGCGGACCACCGCCGGGGCCCGCCGGGCCGCCCGCGCCGCCGCGTCACCGCGCCGGATCTGCTCCACCACGCCGAGCAGGCGCGGCAGCGGCAGCCGCGGCGCGGCCAGCGGATCCACCGTACGGGTGGCCGGCATCCGGGCCGGCGCCCGCCGGGTTCTCGGCCGGGCCAGCACCGCCGAACCGGTGGCGTCCTCCGGCACCGGCGCGTACCCGGCGTCGCGCAGCGCGGCCAGCATCCGCTGCACCAGGTACGGGGTGACCAGCACCGTCGGGGCGAGCCGGCGGAACGCCAGCGGCTCCAGCCGCTTGTCGGCCAGTACCTCGGTGAGCAGCGCCTCGTCGTCGCTGCGCACGTATCCGCCGGCCGAGCCGACCCGAAGGCCGCCGTGCTTGCGGGCCACGTCGTCGATCAGGTACGTGAGGCCCTGCGGCACCGGGGTGCGGGACCGGCGGCGGAACAGGGTGTGCAGGTCGTCGGCGGAGTAGCCGGCGTCCAGGGCGCGGCGGACGCTGGCCGTGGTGACCCGGTGCACGCTCGCCCCACCGGCCGACTCATGCTCGGCCACCACGTCCAGTTCGCCGGCGAGCGCCGGGTCGGGCGGGCCGGGCACCACCACGGTCAGGTCGGCCTGCAGCAGGAAGTGGTCGACCGGGGCGGGCAGCAGCGCGTCCAGCGCCCGTACGGCGGTGGACGGCTCTCCGGACTCGGCGTCCGAGCGCAGCCCCAGCGGGTCGTCGGCCCGCTCGTCGGCCTCGGCCACCTCGGTCAGCAGCAGCCGCCCGTACGAGGTGAGCGCGCCGAGCCCGGTCACGCCGAGCTGGGCCGCCTCGGCCAGCACCTCCCGGTGCGCGGCCTCCCGCCCCCGGGCCCGCCGGGGCGTCCGCCAGTCGAGCAGCTCCAGCACCTCCTCGGGGGTCGGCGCGGCCGCCGGCGCCAGGTCGGCCAGCACGTCGAGCACCGAGCGCCGGACGGCCGGAGCACTGGCCCGCTCCGCCTCGGCGGAGAGCACCGTGATCGGCCGGTCCCGGTCGTCGCGCTGGCCGACCAGGCCCGCCTGGCGGGTCATGGTCAGCCAGGCCCGGGCCAGCTGCTCCCAGCGCTGCGCGAGCGAGGCCGCCCGCCACACCTCGTACCCGGCGGTGGGCAGGATCTGCTGGTCGCCGCCGTACCGGGCCGAGCTGGAGCCGGTCAGGTCCAGCTCGCCGGCCAGCCCGGCCGCGTACGCCACCTCGAACAGCAGCGCGGTCGTGCCGTCGTCCAACCCGAGGTTGCGGCCCATCCGGCGCAGGTCGCGCACGCCGACGCCGCCGGAGCGCAGCACCGGGGCCGGCTCGGCGGCGAGGCTGTCCAGCAGCGCCTCGGTGTGCCGGACCACCTCCATGGTCTGCCCGGCACCGGCCGAGTCCACCGACTTCTGCTCGCGGGGCGGGCTCGCCACCACGGGCGGGCTGCTCCGCAACGGGCCCAGCGGGCCGCTGTCCCGGCGCAGCAGCAGCGCCACCTCGCGGGGGAGTTCGACGGTGCCGCCGCCCTTGCCGCCCGACATCCGGACCAGCAGGCGGTGCTCGACCAGCCAGCGGATCGGCGAGCCGGTCGGCGCGCCCCCGTTGACCAGGTCCGGCGGGAGGACGTCCTCGGCGCCGCTGGCCGGGGCGTCCAGCGCGCCCGGTGGCACCGTGCCGACCGGCGGGCCGGCGGCCAGCCGGTCCAGGATCGCCCGCGCCGACGGCGGCGCCGACAGCAGCGTGCGGCGCAGCTTCGCCGGGTCCGCGCAGACGGCCGCCGCCCGCGGGTCCAGCTCCGCCGCCGGCCGGCCCAGCCCCGCCGGGTACGGCGACACCTCGTCGACGCCGCCCACCACCTGCAGGTCGTGCTCGGGCCCGTACAGCAGGAAGAGCGCCCGGAGCCGGTTCACCGCGCCCCGGATGGTGGTGGGCGCGGGCGGCTGCGCGCCGGCGGTGGCCATCGCCAGGATGGCCTCGACGCTGGTGCCGCCGCCCTCCGGGTCCCGGGTGAGCCGGGCGGCGTCGAGGATCTGGAGGGTGAACTGGTCCAGCCCGTCGAGCGCCCGGGCGACGGAGACCCGCGACTGGGCGCGGATGGCCAGGGCGGAGACGTCGGCCGGCACCGGTACGACGAGGTCCGGCCGCAGCTGGAGCAGGGCGGCGAGGGACTCGTCCGGGAGGGTCCGGAGGTGATCGGCGAGTGAGGTGGTCATCGTCGTTCCACGCTAGCCCGGCAGGGGCCGGTCGCGCCCCTCGGACGTGCGGCTGGCTTCGGGTCCGGCGGGTACCTTTCCGGCATGCCCCCGCTCATGGTCGGTTTCGACTTCGACATGACCCTGGTCGACTCGCGTCCCGGGATCGCCGCCTGCTTCCGGGCGTTGACCGCACGGACCGGGGTGCCGGTCGACGCCGAGCTGGCCGTCTCCCGCCTTGGGCCGCCGCTGCGCACCGAGATCGCGCACTGGTTCCCGCCCGAGCAGGTGGACGAGGCGGTGACGCTCTACCGGGACCTCTACCCGGCGTACGCGATCACGCCGGCCGTGCCGATGCCCGGCGCGGAGGCCGCGCTCGCGGCGGTGCACGCGCGCGGCGGCCGCGTCATGGTGGTCACCGCCAAGCTGGGCCGGCTGGCCAAGCTGCACCTGGACCACCTCGGGCTGGCCGTCGACGAGCTGGCCGGGGACCTCTTCGCCGAGCAGAAGGCGACCGCGCTGCGCGAGCACGGGGCGACCCTCTACGTGGGCGACCACGTGGCCGACATGATCGCCGCCAGATCGGCGGGAATCCCAGGCGTGGGCGTCGCGACCGGGCCGTGCTCGGCCGACGAGCTGGCGGCGGCCGGAGCTGAGCAGGTGCTGAATGATCTCAACGGATTCCCAGGGGCGCTGGACCGGATCATCCGGCTAGCCTGGGAGGGGTAGCGGTCACGAGAGCAAAGCAGGGGTTTCAAGTGCCGACGGGTCGAGTGAAGTGGTATGACGCGGCCAAGGGATACGGGTTCGTCACCAGCGACGAGGGTGGCGACGTGTTCCTGCCGAAGGGCGCGCTACCGGCGGGTGTCACCGACCTGAAGGGCGGCCAGCGGGTCGATTTCAGCGTGGTCGACAGCCGCCGGGGCGCGCAGGCGATGGGTGTGAAGCTGCTGGAGGCGCCGCCGTCCGTGGCGGAGCTGCGCCGCCGGCCGGCCGAGGAGCTGCACGGCCTGGTCGAAGACATGATCAAGGTGCTGGAGGCGAAGGTCCAGCCGGATCTGCGCCGGGGCCGGTTCCCGGACCGCAAGGCCGCGCAGAAGATCGCTCAGCTGGTCCACGCGGTGGCGCGCGAGCTGGAGGTCTGAGGGACGAGCCCGGCGTCGGCGGCCCGGCCCAGCAGCGCCTCGACGGCGGCGAAGCCGGCTTCGCCCAGGTCGGCGGTGAACTCGTTGACGTAGAGGGCGATGTGCCGGTCCACCACGTCGGGCTCCATCTCCTGGGCGTGGGCGAGGACGTACTCCCGGCTGGCCTCCGGGTCGGCCCAGGCCTGCCGGACCGACTCACGGACCCAGGCGGCGGCCTCGACCGGGTCGACGGCGCCCTTGCGGGCCAGGATCGCGCCGAGCGGGATCGGCAGGCCGGTGTCGCCCTCCCACCACTCGCCGAGGTCGACCAGCGCGGTCAGCCCGTGCCGCGGGTAGGTGAAGCGCGCCTCGTGGATCACCAGCCCCGCGTCGTACCGGCCGGCCGCGACGCCCGGCATGATCTCGTGGAACGGCACCACCTCGATCCGCGCCGGTGCCTGGTCCGCCGCCCAGAGCCGGAACAGCAGGTACGCCGTGGTCCGCTCGCCCGGCACCGCCACCGTGGCCCCGGACAGGTCGGCCCGGTCGCCGCGGGTGAGCACCAGCGGCCCGCACCCCCGGCCCAGCGCGCCACCGCAGGGCAGCAGGTGGTAGTCCTCGAGCAGCCAGGGCAGCGCCGCGTAGCTCACCTTCACCAGGTCGAACGCCCCGCGCTCGGCCGCCGTGTTGGTGACGTCGACGTCCGCGTAGGTGACGTCGACCGCCGGCGCGCCCGGCACCCGGCCGTGCACCAGCGCGTCGAAGACGAAGGTGTCGTTGGGACAGGGGGAGATCGCCAGGGAGAGCGCCACACCCCCACCGTAACCCCGCCCTCGCCAGCCCCCGCCACCCGCCCGGTAGCTGCGCGCGAGGCACCCCTCCCCGGCGACTACCGACGTGATGACGTGAACGGATCGGGTGCGGATTGGCCGAGTTGCGTAGTTGCGGAGGGGCGGATGGACTCATAGCTGAGTCGTCGACGTCATCAAGTCAGTAGCGGCTTACCACCCGTGCTGCACCCGTGCCGCATCCGTGCCGTCCCCAGCTTCGCGGGTTTTCCACAGCGTTATCCACAGGTGGATCGGGGAGCTGCGCGCCCACGAGCGCAACGACGGCGTGCTGGTCGGCAGGCCCGATCCGGGCGAGCGGGAGATCGTGCTCGACGGGGTGCTCGTCGTGCCGGCGTACCGGTTCTGCGGCATCGGCCGCCGGCTGGTCGAGGCGCTGTCGAGCGAGATGGACCGGTCCGGCATCCGCTCGGCCCACTCGATCGCCGAGTTGGGCGACGTCCAATTCCTGCTCGCCTGCGGGTTCCGGCTGGAGGCCAGCCGGCCGGCGGCGCTGCGGCTGGACCGGCCGGCCGGGTCGGGGCCGGCGGTCAGCGGAGAGCGGCTGCCGCCGCGGTGAGGGCGGCGAACGCCTCGCGCATCCGCCAGGCGCTGCGGTCGCGGGGCCCGATCGGGTTCGAGACGGTACGCAGCTCGGCGAAGGGGAGGCCGGCCTGCGCGGCGGCGACGGCTACGCCGTACCCCTCCATGGCCTCGGCCACCGCGCTGGGGTGCCGGGCGGCGAGGGCCGCGGTGCTCGCGGCGGTGCCGGTCACCGTGCCGACCGTGAGGATCGGGCCGACCACGGCCGCCGGCAGGGCGGTGCGCAGGGTGGCGAGCAGGTCCGGGTCGGCGGGCACCACGCTGCCGGCACCGATCAGCTCGGGCGGCATGCCCAGCTCCTCGATCGGGAGGAAGCCCTCCGGCGACTCGGCGCCCAGGTCGGCGGCCACGCTGTGGCTGCCCAGCACGGTGCCGCCGACCGGCACCCGCCCCACGAAGCCACCGGCGATCCCGGCGCTGACCACCGCAAGGTACGGTCGGCCGGCGGCCTCGGCCAGCGCCAGCAGGCGGGCGGTGGCGGCACCGGCGACGGCGGGGCCCACCCCGACCGGGGCGACCGTCACCGCGGGGTCGGCCAGGCCCGCCCGCACGGCCTCCGCCTCGACCGGTACGGCGGTCACCACCAGCAGTCCGCTCACGCCAGCGGACCCCGGGGCTCGCGCCGGTTCTCCTCGTCGGCGCCACCCGGGCCGCCGACCGCCGAGGACGGGCGGTAGATGTGGAATCCGGGCGGAGTCAGCCCGTCGTCGTCCGGATCGCCTGCCGGGACGCCGCCGGCCGGCGGGGCGGCAGCGGGGCCCGGCGGCGGGGCCGGCGAGGTGGGTGCCGGGTCGGCGAACTCCTCCTCGTGCGCCGCCAACTCGTCGTCGCCGAGCGCCCGCCCGACCAGGTGCTCGCCGCGCAACCGGCTCGCCACCAGCACCCCTCGGGCGGCCACCAGCGCGGCCACCCCGGCGGCCACGGCGACCCCGATCCGGCCGGTGAAGGGGACCAGGCCGAGCCCGCCACCGGCCACGAAGGCCAGCATCAGGACGGTCTCCGAGTGGGCGAACGAACTGGCCCGCAGCCGTTCCGGGATCCGCTCCTGGATCGAGGCGTCGACGGCCAGCTTGGCGATGCCGCTGATCAGCGCGGTCACCAGGCAGAGCACGGCCACCAGGGGCAGCGAGAACTTCACCGCGGCGAGCACCGCGACCCCGGCCGCGATGATCGTGCCGCTGGACTGGATCGCGGTCGGCCGGTGGATGCGCAGCCGGGTACCGATCGCGGTGGCCAGGAAGCTGCCCACCGCCAGGGCCGCGCCGACCAGCCCCAGCGCGGCCTGGGCGCCCAGGTCCCGGCCGAAGAAGATGGTGGTCAGATCACCGGACTTGATCGCGAAGGCGAGGAAGAGCAGCAGGAAGCCGTAGAGCAGGCGCAGCGCCGCGGCCCCGACCAGCGTGGCGATCACCAGGCGGCCGGCCGGCCGGCCCCGGCCCAGCGGCCGCTCCCGGTCCCGCCGGCGCAGCGCCCGCAGCGGGTGCGGCACCCGCTCCGGCGGCTCCGAGTCGGCCCTCGGCGGCAGCCGCAACGAGATGACCATGCCGATCAGGAAGATCAGCGACGCCACCCGGAGCGGCCACTGCGGCCCGAACCAGAACGCCGCCAACCCGATCGGGGCGACCAGGCCGCCGGCCACCGTGCCGTAGACGCTCGCCCGAGCGCCCACCTGCGACAGCCCCAACCCCTCCGGCAGCAGCCGGGGCACCGCCGCCGACCGGGCCACCCCGTACGCGCGGGACAGGGCGAGCACCCCGAACGCCGCCGGATAGAGCCCGAAGCCGCCGATGTAGTCGGAGATCAGCCAGGCCAGGAACGCCCGGCCCAGCATGGTGGCGGCCAGTGCGTACCGGCGGCCGTGCCGGAAGTGGTCCAGCAGCGGGCCTACCACCGGGGCGAGCATGGCGAACGGCACCATGGTCACCAGCAGGTAGAGCGCGACCTTGTTGCGGGCCTCGCCCAGCGGCACGTCGAAGAAGATCGTGCCGGCCAGGCCGATGGCGATCAGGGTGTCCCCGGCGCAGGAGAGGGCGTGCAGGTCGAACAGGCGGACCATGCCGACCTCGTTGCCGGCGCTGCGGGCCCGGGCCGACCCGGCCCGCCGGGTCATCCACCGGCCGCTGCGCAGCGAACCACGGAGCAGCAGGCGGGTGGCGCGGATGCCCGTGCCGACGGTTCGCCCGAGGACGGACCGGCCGGAGCGGGAGGACAGCGGCATGCCACCCATCCTTGCCCATTCGCTCCACGCGTGCCCCACCAGCCGGGGATAACGACTCCGGGGAGTCCCTGTCGGCCGGTACCGGGCATGGGGAACAATGGTCGGGTGACCAGGCCCGCCTCCGCCCGTGCCCCCCGGCTCGACCAGGTCTGCGCCGCCGCCGTCGAGGTGGCCCGCGCGGCCGTCACCGAGGTCGACCCGGCAGACGTCGGCGAGCACCTCCAGGTTGTCGCCGAGGGCGACCGTCTCGTCACGCACTACTTCGAGTGTCTCCTCGCCGGCTACCGCGGCTGGCGGTGGGCCGTCACGGTGACCCGGGCGCCGCGCAGCCGCACCGTCACCATCTGCGAGACCGTGCTGCTGCCCGGCGCCGACGCGCTGCTCGCCCCCGGCTGGGTGCCCTGGCAGGAGCGGCTCAAGCCGGGCGACCTGGGCCCCGGCGACCTGCTGCCCACCTCGACGGACGACGAGCGCCTCGCCCCCGGCTACCTGCTCTCCGACGACCCGGCGGTCGAGGAGACCGCCTGGGAGCTCGGCCTGGGCCGGCCCCGGGTGCTGTCCCGGGAGGGCCGCACCGAGGCCGCGCAGCGCTGGTACGACGGCGAGCACGGCCCGAACGCCCCGATCTCGGTGGCCGCGCCGGCCGCGGCGCGCTGCGGGACCTGCGGCTTCTACCTGCCGCTGGCCGGTTCCCTGCGGCAGTCCTTCGGCGCCTGCGGCAACTTCTACGCCCCCGACGACGGCCGGGTCGTCAGCGCCGACCACGGCTGCGGCGCGCACTCGGAGACGCTGGTCGAGGCGGCCGACACCCCGGTCGACGAACTCCCCACGATCTACGACGACAGCGCGCTCGAGGCGGTCTCGGTGAGCCGGGCCCCGGGCTCGGTGGAGGCGACCGAGCCGGCGGAGCCGTACGGCCACCCCTGACGGTCAGCCCTGACCGTCAGCCCTGACCGGCGGCGGCCGCCCGGCGGCGACGCCGGTTGGCGTCGTGGCGCATCATCACGGCCAGCCCCGGGAAGCCCCACAGAAAACCAGCCAGGCAGGTCCAGAGCCAGTTCTCGTGCCCGTGCTCGGTGAGCCAGCCTCGGAAGAAGATCAGCAGCACCAGCCCGGCCACCGCCCAGATGATCAATCCGGCGACGGCGAACGGCACCATCGGCGGGTCGAGCGGCTCGGGCCGCGGCGGTTCGTTCTGGGGCACCGGGACAGCGTACGCGATCGTTCTTCCCTGCCCGCCGGTGATCTGGGACGATGCGCGCGACTGCCGTCGATCAATTGCGAGGACACCGATGGCCATAGCGCCGCCGCCGGACCACGGCACGCCACCTGACCCCACCCACCCGCGCAACGCCTTCGACCGCTGGTTCGAGATCTCCGCCCGTGGCTCGTCGCCCGGCCGGGAGGTACGCGGCGGCCTGGCCACCTTCTTCACGATGGCGTACATCGTGGTGTTGAACCCGCTGATCCTCGGTAGCGCCGTCGACGGCGACGGGCGGAAACTGGCCATTCCGGCGCTGGCCGCGGCGACCGCGCTGGTGGCCGGCCTGATGACCATCCTGATGGGCGTGGTGGCCCGGTTCCCGATGGCGCTGGCCGCCGGGCTCGGCGTGAACGCGCTGGTCGCCTTCGAGATCGCGCCCGAGATGACCTGGGCCGACGCGATGGGCCTGGTGGTGATCGAGGGTGTGCTGATCGCCGTGCTGGTGCTCACCGGGCTGCGGACGGCGGTGTTCCGGTCGGTGCCGACCCAGCTCAAGACGGCGATCGGGGTGGGTATCGGCCTCTTCCTCACCATCATCGGCCTGGTCGACGCCGGCTTCGTCCGCCGGGTGCCGGACGCCGCGAACACCACCGTGCCGGTCGGTCTCGGCATCAACGGCAAGATCGTCAGCTGGCCGATGCTGGTCTTCGTGGTGGGGCTGCTGCTCACCGTGGTGCTGGTGGTACGCCGGGTCCGCGGCGCGATCCTGGTCGGCATCCTCGCCTCCACGGTGCTGGCGATCGTGGTGGAGGCGGTCGGCCACATCGGTCCGTCGTTCGTCGACGGTCAGCCCAACCCGAAGGGCTGGGCGTTGAACGTGCCGAAGCTGCCGGACAAGATCGTCGACCTGCCGGACCTCTCGCTGCTCGGCCAGTTCAACGTGCTGGGCTCGTGGAGCCGGGTGGGCTGGCTGGTCCCGCTGATGTTCGTCTTCACCCTGATGATCACGGACTTCTTCGACACCATGGGCACCATGGTCGCGATCGGCCAGGAAGGGGACATGCTCGACGAGCGGGGCACCCCGCCCCGGGCCCGGGAGATCCTGCTGGTCGACTCGATCGCCGCGGCGGCGGGTGGCGCGGCGAGCGTGTCCAGCAACACGTCGTACATCGAGAGCGCGGCCGGGGTCGCGGAGGGTGCCCGGACCGGGGTGGCCAACCTGGTCACCGGCGGCCTGTTCCTGCTGGCCATGTTCCTGGCGCCGCTGTCGGTGGTGGTGCCCTTCGAGGCCGCCTCGACGGCGCTGGTGGTGGTCGGCTTCCTGATGATGACGGCGGTCCGGACGATCGACTGGACGGACTACGAGATCGCCATCCCGGCGTTCCTGACCATCGTGCTGATGCCGTTCACCTACTCGATCTCCAACGGGATCGGCGCCGGCGTGATCAGCTATGTGCTGGTGAAGCTGGCGAAGGGGAAGGGCCGGGAGATCCACCCCCTGCTGTACGGGGTGGCGGTGCTGTTCGTCCTGTACTTCCTGCGCGGTCCGATCGAGTCCGCGGTGCTGTGACACCCACCGGTCGCGGCCCGGGTCCGATTCGGGCTCCGGTCGTGACCAGGGCAGACCTCCTCGTGAGCCTGGTCATATCGCATGTCGTTAGCCAGGCTCATTAGTTAAGCTAACTACTGTGACGGAGCGGACGGTGACGGCGAAACGCGTGCCACCGGCGCAGCTGGCCCCTCAGCTGCGAGATGCGATCACCCGACTCAACCGGCGGGTCCGGCAGGCCCGCCCGGTCGGCGACCTGACGGTCACCCAGCTCTCCGCGCTCACCAGCCTCAAGCTGGCGGGCGCACTGACCCCCCGGGAGCTGGCCGACATCGAGCGGGTGCAGCCGCCCACGATGACCAAGATCGTTGCGAAGTTGGAGGACCGCGGCCTCGTGCAGCGGACCCCCCACCCGACCGACGGGCGGCAGGTCATCCTGGCGGCGACCGAGGGCGGACAGGCCGTGCTCGAACAGTTCGAGCGGGCCCGCAACTCGTGGCTGGCCGAGCGGCTCGCCGCGCTGACCGAGGAGGAACGCGACACGCTGCAGCGTGCCGCCGAGATCCTGCAGGGCATCGCTCGCGCCTGAGCGGGTACCCGCGTCTCGCGGTCCGCTTCGTCCGTTGTGGATGAGGCGTACCTGATCGCGAGGAGGCGCACCAAGAGTGCAGTCCAAGTTGAGCACGATGTTCCAGTCCCTACGAGTCCGCAACTACCGACTCTTCGCCACCGGACAGCTGATCAAGTTGATCGGCGTCTGGATGATGTACATCGCCCAGGACTGGCTCGTCCTCGACCTGACCGGCAACTCGGCCACCGCGCTCGGCGTGGTCACCGCGCTCCAGTTCACCCCCGTCCTGCTGCTCACGCTGCTCTCCGGCCGGCTCGCCGACCGGTACGACAAGCGGATGCTGCTCTTCGTCGCCAACCTGTTCTGGACCGTGCTGGCGCTGGCGATGAGCCTCCTCGTGGTCACCGGGCTGGTGCAGCTCTGGCACGTCTACGTGTTCGCCGCCCTGCTCGGCGTCTTCAACGCGGTCGAGACCCCGGTCCGGCAGGCGTTCGTCTCCGAACTCGTCGGCGTACCGCTGCTGCCGAACGCGCTGTCGCTCAACGCGGCCACCTTCAACTCGGCCCGGATCCTCGGCCCCGCCGTCGCCGGCCTGGCCATCGCCGCCTTCGACGTCGGCCCGGTCTTCCTGATCACCGCGTTCAGCTCGATCGCGCCGCTGATCAACGTGGTCCGGATGCGGACCAGCGAACTGCACCGCAAGGACCTGCCGCCGACCGGCGAACGGGACCAGGCCCGGGTCGTGGACGGCCTCCGGTACGTCGCACGCCGCCCCGACATCCTGCTGCCGATGGCGCTCATGTCCGTGATCGGGATGAGCCTGTTCAACTTCCAGCTCACCCTCGCGGCGCTCGCCAAGACCGTGTTCCAGACCGGTGCCGCCTCCTTCGGCCTCTTCACCACCGCCCTCGCGGTCGGCGCGCTGGTCGGCGCCCTGGCCGGCACCGGGCGGCGCAGCCGCCCCTCGGTCTGGTTGGTCCTCGGCGCGGCGGTCGGTACCGCCACCTTCGGCACCCTGGTCGGGCTCGCCCCGGCGTACTGGCTGGTGGTGACGCTGCTGCTGCCCACCGGGTTCTTCATGGTCTTCTTCGCCCAGGCCGCCAACCAGCGGGTCCAGCTCGGCGTCGACGCCTCCTTCCGGGGCCGGGTGATGGCGCTGTGGGTGCTGGTCTTCCTCGGCACCAACCCGGTCGGCGCGCCGATCATCGGCTGGGTCGCGGAGACCTACGGCGCCGGGGCGAGCATCTGGACCGGCGGGCTGATCTCGCTGGCCGCCGCGCTCGTCGCGCTCAGCTGGCAGCTCCGCCGCTCCGGCGCCCGGCTGCGCCTGCGGATGCTGCCCATGCCCCGGTTCTACGTGGTGTCGCCCGGGGCGGAGTGACCCGTCGACCGTCCGAAGGACCGGTTCCCGCCCCGGGGACCGGTCCTTCATCGTTCATTCGCGCGCGGATGTCGGCAATCAGGTGGCGGGGGGCCCCGACTCGGCTTAGCGTCGATATGTGGAAGTAGGGCGGGGACTTCTGTTGGCGTTGACGATCCTCGCCGTCTGCTGCCTGCCCGCCCTCATCGCGTTGATGTTCTGCGCCGACGAGATCATCGACCGGGTGGTCTGCGGCTGGTCCGAATGGCGCGACGAACGCCGCGAACGGCGCACCATCGCCCGGCTGGACCGGGCCATCGAAGCGGACGCCCTGACCCGCGACATCGACCTCACCGAGTTCGACCGGGCCGGCCGCCGACCGCTCGAACAGCTCGCCACCGACCTGCGCCGGCTCGGCGGTCACCGGCTCGCCGCCGCCGACCGGTCCGTGGTCTGGCACGGCGCCGTCATCGACGCGTACGACGAGCGGCTGCGCGCCGCCTGCCGGGCGCTGGGGATCACCGAGCACCTGACCGAACTCGACGGCGTCGACCGGGAGATCGAACGGGTCCGGGTGGAAGGGCTGCTGCACGCCGCCGGGCTCAGCCTGCCCGCGGCCCGCGCCGCACACCACCAGCGGCACCGCTGACCGGTGCGGCTCTTCGTCGCGGTCTACCCGCCCCGGCCGGCCGTGGACGACCTGGCCGCGCAGGTCGCCCGGCTCCGGATCGGCGCCGCCTCGGCCGCCGGCACCAACGTCCGGCTCGCCGACCCGGCGCACGCCCACCTCACCCTCGCCTTCCTCGGCGACGTCGAGGAGAGCCGGCTGGTCGACGTGGAGAGCGCCCTCGGCCTAGCCGCCGAGACGTACCGGAACGGCCGGGGTGGCGCACTCCGGCTCCGGCTCTCCGGCGGCGGCAGCTTCGGGCGGGGTCGGTTCACCGTGCTCTGGGTGGACGTCCGGGGCGACACCGACGGGCTGGCCACCCTGGCCCGGCTGATCCGGATCGGGCTGCGCCGGGCCCGGCTGCCGTACGACGAGAAACCGTTCCGGGCGCACCTGACCATCGCCCGCCCCGGGGACCGGATCGACCGCGCCGAGATCCTGGCCGACCGGGAGGCGCTGCACGACTACGCCGGTCCGGAGTGGACGGCCGACGAACTCGTCCTGGTCCGCAGCCACCCCGGCCCCGAACCCACCTACGACCGCCTCGCCGCCTGGCCCATCTGACCCACCCCGCGACCCCGCCTCACCCCGGGGCGGCCGCCTCCGCTGGCCCCGGGAGCGGGTTGCGGCATGTCGCGCCATCCCTACGAGGGGAGACCCCAACATGCCGCAATCCGCTGCCTGCCCCCCGAGGGCGGGTCGGGCGGGGGTGTTACCAGGCCCAGGCCTCCGGGCCGGGGCCGCCGCTGCCGACGGGCGGGAAGAGCTCGTCGAGGCGGGTCAGGGTGTCCTCGTCGAGGTCCACGTCGAGGGCGCCGAGGTTGCGGTCGAGCTGGTCCATGGTGCGCGGGCCGACGATCGGCGCGGTCACCCCGGGGCGGGAGAGCAGCCAGGCCAGCGCCACGTCGGCCGGGTCGTGGCCGAGGTCCGCGCAGAGCTTCTCGTACGCCTCGATGGTGGTGCGGTGCTCGGCGAGCGCGTCGGCCGACCGGCCGCTGGCCCCCCGCGCGGCCCCGCCCTCGGCCATCTTGCGGATGACCCCGCCCAGCAGCCCGCCGTGCAGGGGCGACCAGGGGATGATGCCCAGCCCGTAGTGCTGCGCGGCCGGGACGACCTCCAACTCGACGTACCGGGTCATCAGGTTGTAGATGCACTGCTCGGAGACGAGGCCGAGGAAGTTGCGCCGGCCCGCCGCCGCCTGCGCCTGGGCGATGTGCCAACCGGCGAAGTTGGACGATCCGACGTAGAGGACCTTGCCCTGGGCGACCAGGGTCTCCATCGCCTGCCAGATCTCCTCCCAGGGCGTGGTCCGGGAGATGTGGTGCATCTGGTAGAGGTCGATGGTGTCGGTCTGCAGCCGGCGCAGCGAATCCTCGCAGGCCCGGATGATGTGCCGGGCGCTGAGGCCCTGCTCGTTGGGCCACTCGCCCATCTTGCCGTAGACCTTGGTGGCCAGCACGACCCGGTCGCGGCGTCCGCCGCCCTGGGCGAACCAGCGGCCGATGATCTGCTCGGTGACGCCCTCGCCGAGCTTCCAGCCGTACACGTTGGCGGTGTCGAAGAAGTTGATCCCGTGTTCGAGTGCCCGGTCCATGATGGCGAAGCTGTCCGGCTCGTCGGTCTGCGGCCCGAAGTTCATGGTGCCGAGGCAGAGCCGGCTCACCGACAGACCGGTGCGTCCGAGGTTCGTGTACTCCATGGGTCCACCCTGGCACGCCGGCACTTAGAGTGCCTTGCGATGCCAGGGTGGATCAGGATGATTCGCGGGCCGCCGGGCCGCTGCCGAAGAGGACGTCGTCCCAGCTCGGCAGCCGCTTGCGCGGCTTGCCGGCGGCGTCCGTCGACTCGGCGCCACCGGCGGCCGCGGCCGGGGTGCCGGTGCGGCGCGGCCGGAGCACGGCCAGCGACGGTACGGCCGGGACCTCCTTCGGCGCGTCCGAGTCGTCGTCGAACGCGGAACCCTGACCGCCGCCGAGCAGCGCCGCGGCCCCGCCGGTGACGGCCCGCTGGCGGGACGCTTCCGACCCGGCCAGGGCGGCCGGGGAGCGGGTGTCCAGACCCCGGCCGGAGGTGCCGCCGAGCGGACGGTCCAGCGAGGCGAGCAGGGCGTCCCGGCCGGCGCGGATCGGATCCCGCCCCGGACGGGCGTGCTCGGACGGCTGCGGCAGGCCGTGCCCGCCCCGGCTCGGCTCGCCGCGCGACGGGCCGGGCAGCGCGTGGCCGCCCCGCTCCGGTGCCGGCTCCTGACCGAGGATCGGGGTGGGCCGCTCGGCGCAGAGGTATTGCGCCATGTCGTCGTGCGGGGCGACCTGCTGGCGGGTCTTGTCGAGATCCCAGACCGCCTGTGCGGTGGCCTTGCCGGACGGCCAGGTGGCGATGATCCGCCAGGTGCCGTCGTCGCGCCGGTAGGCGTCCCAGGAGATCTTCTCGGTGTCGATCCCGTGCTGGGCCAGCCGGCCGTTGACCACCTCGGCCAGCGGGGTCGGCTTCTCCGCGCCCTTGAGCCGGGTACGCCGGGCGTGCTGGGCGAGCATGGCCCGCTCCTGGAGCACCGGGCCCGCGTAGCGCAGCACCCGGTCGACCGGGACGCCGGCGATGCGGGCGACGTCCTCGGCGGACTCGCCGGAGCGGATCCGGGCCTGGATGTCCCGCGGGGAGAGCGACGGGATCGGGTCGGCGGCGGTCGGCACCACCGTGAGGGGCGTCGCGCCGGGCTCGGCGTGCAGCACCGAGGCGACGCGTTCGTCGATGGGGAGGGCGAGCAGGCGCCCGACCTCGTCGGCGAGCACCAGGGCCTGGCCGTCCTCGGAGAGGGCGACGAAGCGTACTGGGCGCATGGGCTTGCCTCCGTCCCGCTTCGCTGGCCGTGTCACGCCGCGAGCCGGCCACCCGGGCGTCTCGGACCACCGTACGCCCATCTACCCGAAGGTGGGGGATGCGACACCCCGGCATGTCGCGACTGAGCTGCGGCGATGATCACGGTGGGTGGTCGTCGGAGGCGCGACGACCACCCACCGTCACGAGGTGGTCAGAGTCGCTCGACCACGTAGTCGATGGACGCGGTGAGCGCCTCGACGTCGGCCGGCTCGACCGCCGGGAAGAGCGCGACCCGGAGCTGGTTGCGGCCCAGCTTCCGGTAGGGCTCGGTGTCCACGATGCCGTTGGCGCGCAGCGCCTTGGCGATCGCCGTGGCGTCCGCCCCGTCGGCGAAGTCGACGGTGGCGACCACGTTGGAGCGCAGCGCCGGGTCGGCCACGAACGGGGTGGCGAACTCGGCGCGCTCGGCCCAGCCGTACACGATGCCGGCGCTCTCCGCGGTGCGCTTGGCCGCCCAGGTCAGGCCGCCCTGGGCGTTCATCCAGTCGGTCTGCTCCGCGGCCAGGAAGATGGTGGCCAGCGCGGGGGTGTTGTACGTCTGCTCGAGCCGCGAGTTGTCGATCGCGGTGACCAGGTCGAGGAAGGCCGGGATGTAGCGGCCCGACTCCTTGATCTCGGTGGCCCGGGCCAGCGCGGCCGGCGACATCAGGGCCAGCCAGAGCCCGCCGTCGGAGCCGAAGCACTTCTGCGGGGCGAAGTAGTAGACGTCGGTCTCGCCGACGTTGACCTCCAGGCCGCCGGCGCCGGAGGTGGCGTCGACCAGCAGCAGCGAGCCCTCGTCGGCGCCCGGCACCCGGCTGATCGGCACGGCCACACCGGTCGAGGTCTCGTTGTGCGGGGTGGCGTAGACGTCCACGCCCGCCTCGGCGACCAGGGTCGGCGCGCTGCCGGCCGGGGACTTGCGCACGGTCGGCTCGCCCAGGAACGGGGCGTCGGCGACCGACTTGGCGAACTTGGCGCCGAACTCGCCGAAGCTGGCGAACTGGGCCCGGTCGCGGACCAGGCCGAAGGTGGCGACCTCCCAGAAGGCGGTGGTGCCGCCGTTGCCGAGCACCACCTCGTAGCCCTCGGGCAGGGAGAAGAACTCGGCGATGCCCCGGCGCAGCCGGGCCACCTGGTCGCGGACCGTCTTCTGCCGGTGCGAGGTGCCCAGGTAGCTGGTGGCGACCTCGGCGAGCGCGGAGACCGCCGCCGGACGGACCTTGGACGGCCCGCAGCCGAAACGTCCGTCGGCGGGCCTGATGTCGTCGGGAATCCGGATGGTCGGTGCGTCAGCCACTGTTGTCTCGATCCTTCCGCAGGGGGGAGGGCGGCCCTTCAGTGGGCGCGGACCGTGGGCGGCCACGCGCGCACGCGCGGCGGGGCCGGGTCCGAGCCCGGTCCGGCGGCGCTGCCGGCCTTCATCCTCGCACCCGGGCCGGCCGGCCCGGCGGCTGGTCCCACCCCCGGAGCTGAGGGATGCGCCACAGCGCGAGGGGGCCCGGTCCGTCGCGGACCGGGCCCCCTGGGCACGTTGCGTCGGGCCCCCGCCGCCACCGAGGGCGTCGAGCGGGGCCCGGGCCGGACAGCTCAGACGCCGTGCGGGATGGCGTCCCAGCCCTCGACCTGCTGCGGCTTGCGCGGGGTGTGGCCGACGTACCGGGCCGACGGGCGGACCAGCCGCTGGAGCTTCTTCTGCTCCAGGATGTGCGCGGACCAGCCGCCCATCCGGGCGCAGGTGAACATCGAGGTGAACATGTGCGCCGGGACCTCGGCGAAGTCGAGCACCACGGCCGACCAGAACTCGACGTTGGTGGCGAGCACCCGGTCCGGGCGGCGGGCCTGCAGCTCGGCCAGGGCGGCCTTCTCCAGGGCCTCGGCGACCTCGAAGCGCGGCGCGCCCAGCTCCTTGGCGGTGCGCCGGAGCACCCGGGCGCGCGGGTCCTCGGCCCGGTAGACCCGGTGACCGAAGCCCATCAGCCGCTCGCCCCGGTCGAGCACGCCCTTGACGTACCCCTCGGCGTCGCCGCTGCGCTCGACCGCCTCCAGCATGCTGAGCACCCGGGACGGGGCGCCGCCGTGCAGCGGGCCGGAGAGCGCGCCGATGCCGGACGAGATGCAGGCCGCGGCGTCGGCGCCGGTGGAGGCGACGATCCGGGCGGTGAAGGTGGAGGCGTTCAGGCCGTGCTCGGCGGCCGAGATGAAGTAGGCGTCGACGGCCTTGACGTGCCGCGGGTCGGGCTCACCCCGCCAGCGCTTCATGAACCGCTCGACGATGGTCTCGGCCTTGTCGATCTCCTTCTGCGGCACGGCCGGCAGGCCGAGGCCGCGGGCGGACTGGGCGACGAAGGAGAGCGCGGTGACCGACACCCGGGCGAGGTCCTCGCGGGCCTGCTCGTCGGAGATGTCGAGCAGCTGGCTGAGCCCCCAGTACGGGGCCAGCATGGCGACCGCGGACTGCACGTCGACGCGGATGTCGCCGGAGTGCACCGGCACCGGGAACGGCTCGGCCGGCGGCAGGCCGGGACCGAACCGGCCGTCGACCAGCAGCGCCCAGACGTTGCCGAAGGAGACCTGACCGATCAGATCCTCGATGTCCACGCCGCGGTAGCGCAGCGCGCCGCCCTCGCGGTCCGGTTCGGCGATCTTGGTCTCGAAGGCTACGACGCCCTCGAGGCCCGGTTTGAAGTCGGCCATGTCGTCTCCTGGCTTCCGGCGGTGGTGGCCGCGCGGGCTCGACCGGCCCGCGGCTTAGGCGACCCTCAGGGATGTGTTCGTGACATCTTGCCTGCTCGGTAACCGAGTCCGCGACCCACGGTGGGTGTGCGCCACATGACACCCCCGCCGGTGGACAGGCGCGCTACCTGGACAAGACTGGGTGGCGGGGTCTGGCCAGCGTCGGGGGACGCGGTCGCCCCGACGAAAAGGACGGAGACTGTGACCGGCGACACACCAGCCCCGGCCGGCATGCGTAACGAGTACGCCGCCGACCTGGGCCTTTCCGAATCCGATCTGGCACCCGACTGGCACAGCCAGTTCGTCCGCTGGTTCGCCGACGCGGTGGCGTACCCGCTGCCCGAGCCGAACGCCATGGTGGTCGGCACCGCCGACGCGCAGGGCCGGCCGAGTGGGCGGACCGTCCTGCTGAAGGGGTACGACCCGGACGGCTTCGTCTTCTACACCAACTACGACTCCCGCAAGGGCGGCGAGGCGACCGCCAACCCGTGGGCCAGCCTGGTCTTCCCCTGGTTCCCGATGCAGCGGCAGGTGGTGGTCACCGGGCGGGTGGCCCGGGTCGACCGGGCCGAGACCGAGGCGTACTTCGCCAGCCGGCCGCGCGGCTCGCAGCTCGGCGCCTGGGCGAGCACCCAGTCCCGGGTGGTGCCGGACCGGGCCGCGCTGGACGCGGCGTACCGGGCGGCGGCCGAGCGCTTCGCGGCGGTCGCCGAGATCCCCACGCCGCCGCACTGGGGCGGGCTGCGGGTCCACCCCGAGACGGTGGAGTTCTGGCAGGGCCGGGCCAGCCGGCTGCACGACCGGCTGCGCTACCGGCGCACCGGGGACGGCGCCTGGACCACCGAGCGGCTGGCGCCGTGACGGGACTGAAGGAGGCCCGGCCGCGCGGAGCGCGCCGCTGGGCGATCGACCTGCGCCCGCTGCGGGTGCCCGCGTACCGGCGGGTCTGGCTCGGCAACGCGGTGGCGATGTTCGGTTTCCAGTTCACCGCCGTGGCCGTACCGGTGGAGATGTTCGCGCTGACCCGGGTCTCGTTCTGGGTCGGCCTGCTCGGCGTGGCCGGCTTCGTGCCGCTGCTGGTGTTCGGGCTCTGGGGCGGCGCGGTCGCCGACGCCCGGGACCGCCGCCGGGTGCTGCTGGCCGGCGGCGCGCTGCTCTGGGCGTCGACCCTGTCGCTGTTGCTCCAGGCGCTGTTCCGGGTCGGCAGCCCGACGCTGCTGCTGGTCCTGGTGGCGGTGCAGGCGATCGCCTTCGCGGTCACCTCGCCCACCCGCAGCGCGATCCTGCCCCGGCTGGTCCCGGCCGAGCTGATCCCGGCGGCCAGCACGCTCAACTACACCACCTTCACCGCGACCTCGGTGTTCGGGCCGCTCACCGCGGGTCTGATCTTCGCCGCCTGGCCCACCGAGGTCGGGCTGCCGATCGCGTACGCGGTGGACGCGCTGCTCTTCACCGTCTCGCTCTGGGCCACCCTGCGGCTGCCCGCCATGCCGCCCGAACCGGACCCGGGGGACGCGGCCACCCCACGCCGGGCCGGGCTGGCCAGCATCGTCGACGGCTTCCGGTACCTGGCCACCACGCCGGTGCTGCTGCTGTCGTTCGCCATCGACCTGATCGCCATGATCCTGGCCATGCCCCGGGCGCTCTTCCCGGAGCTGGCGCAGCACCGCTTCGGCGGCGGGGCGGCGGTCGGCTGGCTCTACAGCGCGATCGCGATCGGGGCGATGCTGGGCGGCCTCACCTCCGGCTGGATCGGCCGGGTACGCCGGCAGGGCCTGGCGCTGACCGTGGCCGTGGTCGGCTGGGGCGTGGCCATCGCCCTGGCTGGGCTGGCCCACCAGCTCTGGCTGGTGGTGGCGCTGCTCGGGCTGGCCGGCGCGGCGGACCTGGTCAGCGCGACGCTGCGGCAGTCGATGCTGCTGATCTACGCGCCCGACCGGATGCGCGGCCGGCTCCAGGGGGTCAACACGGTGGTGGTCGCCGGCGGCCCGCGCCTGGGTGACCTGCGGGCCGGCGCGATGGCCGCCGCGTTCGGCACCGGCGCGGCGATGGTCGCCGGCGGGCTGGCCTCCGCGGTGCTGGCGGTCCTGCTGGTGGCGGTCTTCCCGGCCCTGCTGCGCTACCGGGCGGCGGCCCGGCCGGACTGACCGACGGCTGGGACGGGCAGCGCCGGCCCGGCATCCCGGGCCCCGGACGGACTAAGGTCCCCGGCATGGAGAACGCCGGGTACCGGTCCCCGTCGGGGACGCAGTGGACCATCGCCGCCGACGGGCACGAGGCGGTCGTCGTCGAGGTCGGGGGCGGCCTGCGGACCTACCGCCAGGACGGGGTCGACCACGTCGACGGGTACGCGGAGGACGAGATCTGTGCCGGCTCGGCCGGGCAGATCCTGGCCCCCTGGCCGAACCGGATCCGGGACGGCGTGTACCGCTTCGGCGACCGGTCGTACCAGCTCGACCTGACCGAGCCGGCCCGGCACAACGCCATCCACGGCCTGGTCAACTGGGCCGCCTGGCAGCTCGTCGAGGCGGCCCCGGACGCGGTGACCCTCGGCTACGACCTGCCGCCGACCCCGGGCTACCCGTGGGCGTTGCGGCTGCGCACCCGGTGGAGCGTGGGGGCGGACGGGCTGCGCGCCGAGCACGAGGTGACCAACCTGTCCGGCGAGCCGGCGCCGTTCGGCTTCTCCGTCCACCCCTACCTGCGGTTGCCGAAGGCGGCCGTGGACGAGGTGTCGATGCGGGTGCCGGGGCGGAACCGGGTGCTGTTGGACAGCCGCCTGCTGCCGGTGGCCGCGACCGAGGTGGCCGGCACCGAGTACGACTTCACCGAGCCCCGCGTGATCGGCGCCGCGGTGCTGGACCTGGCCTTCGGCGACCTGGTGCGGGACGCCGACGGCGGCTCGTCGGTCACCCTGGCCGCGCCGGACGGGTCGGCGGTGCACATCTGGGCCGACCAGGCGTTCGGCTGGTGGCAGGTCTTCACCGGGGACACCCTCACCGGGGAGCGGTACCGCCGGTCGGTGGCGGTCGAGCCGATGACCTGCCCGGCGGACGCGTTCCGCTCCGGCCGGGATCTGATCATCCTCGAGCCGGAGCAGACCTGGCGGGGCGCCTGGGGCATCCGGCCGGGCGGCTGAGCGTGGAGTTCGCCGACGTCGTCCGCCGCCGCCGGATGGTCCGCAACTACGACCCGGACCGGCCGGTCCCGCCCGAGGTGGTGGAGCGGCTGCTGGCGCACGCGGTCCGGGCACCCTCGGCCGGGTTCGCCCAGGGCTGGGGTTTCCTGGTGCTGGAGGAGCCGGCGGACCGGGACCGGTTCTGGGCCGCGGCCACGCCGGGCGGCGGGGGCCGGGAACGCTGGCTGGCCGGGATGCGCCGCGCCCCGCTGATCGTGGTGCCGCACGCCAACGCCTCGGCCTACCTGGACCGCTACGCCGAGCCGGACAAGGGCTGGGCGGACCGGTCGACCGACCGCTGGCCGGTGCCGTACTGGCACGTGGACGCCGGTTTCGCCGCGCTGCTGATGCTGCTCACCGCGGTGGACGAGGGGCTGGGCGCGTGCTTCTTCGGCATCCCGCCGCAGCGGCTCGACGCGTACCGGGCGGCCTTCGGGGTGCCGCCGGAGTACCAGCCGATCGGTGCGGTGACGGTGGGCTACCCGGCGCCGGACCACCGGTCGCCGTCGCTGCGTCGGGGACGTCGGCCGATGGCCGAGGTCGTCCGGCGGGGCCGGTGGAGCTGAGGTGATTCGCCCGTCCCACGCGGGGGTACCGGCGTGGCGAAACCGACATGAGGGAGTAAAACGCGGTGTGCCGCGTGCGGTTAGGCTGGCACCGACATCACCGGCCGGGTAGGGGGAGGGAAGCGCGCCGTGATCTTCAGAGCGGTCCGGGACGGGCGGCCCTACCCGGAGCACAACCTCACGCTGAAGCAGTGGGCGGAGATCCCGCCGCGCCCGCTGCGGCTGGACCAGCTCATCACCACCAAGCGCGAGCTTGCGCTGGACAAGCTCCTCGCCGAGGACTCGACCTTCTACGGCGACCTCTTCCCGCACGTGGTGCAGTGGAACGGCGGCCTCTACCTGGAGGACGGCCTGCACCGGGCGCTGCGCGCGGCGCTCCAGCAGCGCAACCAGATCCACGCCCGGGTGCTGGTGCTCAGCGGTCAGGGCGAGTGACGTCTTCCTGAGTCTTCGTTAAGGTGGCCGCATGACTGCGCTGGACCTGCTGGACATCGACGCGTCGCTCAGCGAGGAGGAGCGGCAGATCCGCGCCGTCGTGCGCCGGCTCATCGACGACCGGGTCCGCCCGCACGTCGCCGGCTGGTACGAGGACGGCCAGGTCCCGGCCCGCGAGCTGGCCCGCGAGTTCGGCAAGCTCGGCCTGCTCGGCATGCACCTGACCGGGTACGGCTGCGCCGGCGCGACGGCCGTCGCGTACGGGCTGGCCTGCCTGGAGTTGGAGGCCGGCGACTCCGGGGTGCGTTCGCTGGTCTCCGTGCAGGGTTCGCTGGCCATGTACGCGATCTGGCGCTACGGCAGCGAGGAGCAGAAGCAGCGCTGGCTGCCCGCGATGGCCGCCGGCGAGGCGATCGGCTGCTTCGGGCTGACCGAGCCCGACCACGGCTCCGACCCGGCCTCGATGGCCACCCGGGCCCGGCGCGACGGCGACGACTGGATCCTCACCGGCAGCAAGATGTGGATCACCAACGCGCCGATCGCCGACGTCGGGGTGATCTGGGCGCGCACCGACGAGGGGGTGCGCGGCTTCGCCGTACCGATGGACACGCCTGGCGTGACGGCGCGCGAGATCCGGCACAAGATGTCGCTGCGCGCCTCCCTCACCGGGGAGATCGCCCTCGACGGCGTGCGGCTGCCGGCGGACGCCCGGCTGCCCGAGGCGGTCGGGTTGAAGGCGCCGCTGAGCTGCCTGACCGAGGCCCGGCACGGCATCGTCTGGGGCGCACTCGGCGCGGCCCGCGACTGCCTGGAGACCGCCCTGTCCTACGCGACCACCCGGACCCAGTTCGGCAAGCCCCTCGCGGGCTTCCAGCTCACCCAGGCCAAGCTCGCCGACATGGCCGTCGAGTGGAACAAGGGCCTGCTGCTCGCGCTGCACCTGGGCCGGCTCGCCGACAGCGGAAGGCTGCGGCCCGCGCAGGTCAGCGTCGGCAAGCTGAACAACGTCCGGGAGGCCCTCGAGATCGCCCGGCAGTGCCGGACCATCCTCGGCGCCAACGGGGTCTCCGGGGAATATCCGGTGATGCGGCACGCCAACAACCTGGAGAGCGTGCTGACCTACGAGGGCACCTCCGAGATCCACCAGCTGGTCATCGGCCAGCAGCTGACCGGGCTCTCCGCCTTCGCCTGAATCGACCACCGCGGCTCGCCGCCACCCTGCCTGCCGGGGCCCTCGACCCGCCGATCTTCGGCCCGGCGGGCTTCCCGGTGGATCAGTCCAGCGACTCCGTCGAAACCCGGATTCACCCGTTCGGGTCGCTCGACGAGCGACTGTCGCATGGTGGCCGTACCGTCATTCTCAGTCGATGTTTCTGACGAGGATGGTGAGGGGCGATGGCCCGCGACGGTGACATCAGCGAGCCCACCAGGGAGTTTCCGGAATACCCGACCGGGGAGTCGCTCCGCGCCCGGTCGGACGTTCCACCCGAGCCCGGGGCCGGTGCCCCGGCTTCGTCCGCGCGTCCGGTGCGCGGTCTGCTCGGGGTGCTCGGCGCGGTCGCGCTGGCCGTGGTGGTGCTGCTCGGCATCCAGGCCACCGGCCTCCTGCCGGACTTCCGCAACCCGTTCGCCAAGGAGCAGACCGACCGCAGCCAGCCGCCGCTGCTCAAGTCGATCCGCGACCTGAGCCGCTACGTGGCCGCCGAGGGCAACTTCCAGGTCGTCGTGGACGTGCAGAAGGACCGGCGCAACGTGCCCGACTTCCTGCTCAACGAGCGGACGCTCTTCGTCGGAGCCGGCCGGGTCGAGGCGTACGTCGACTTCTCCAAGATCGCGGACGGGGCGGTGGTGGTCTCCGACGACGGCAAGTCGGTCGAGATCAAGCTGCCGGCACCGCAGCTCGGCGAGACCGACCTCGACATGGACAAGAGCTACGTCTTCGCCGAGGAGCGCGGCCTGATCAACCGGCTGAACGACCTGGTGGGCGGCGACCCCAACCGGCAGCAGCAGGTCTACCAGCTCGCCGAGGACCGGATCGGCGCGGCCGCCCGGGACAGCGGGCTCACCGCCCGGGCCCAGGAGAACACCCGCAAGATGCTGGAAGGGCTGCTCCGCTCGCTCGGCTACACCAAGATCACGGTCAGCTACACCGCACCCTGAACGGCGGACCCCGACGCCCGCCCGGCCCGCCCGGGCGGGCGTTGCCGTGCTCATGGCCTGGTCGGGCGGGGCGGGCGTTGCCGTGTTCCCGGCCTGGTCGGGCGGGGCGGGCGTTGCCGTGCTCCCGGCCTGGTCGGGCGGGGCGGGCGTTGCCGTGTTCCCGGCCCGGTCGGGTGGGGTGGCCGTGTTTCCGGCCTGGTCGGGTGGGATGGGGGTTGCAGTGTTCCCGGCCTGGTCGGGTGGGGCGGGCGTTGCCGTGTTCCCGGCCTGCCGGACGGCCGCAGCCCGAGGCGCATCACCCCGGGAGCGGACGTCCTCGCCGGCGCGTTGCCGTGCTCGCGGCCCGCCGGGCGGGCCGCGCGGTGGGTCAGTACCGCACCCGGTCCTCGTTCGGCATCAGGATCCAGAGCACCAGGTAGACGATCACCTGGGTGCCGGGCAGCAGCAGGGACAGCAGGAACAGCAGCCGGACCATCCCGGCCGAGAGGCCGAACCGCTGGGCCAGGCCGGCGCAGACGCCGGCGAACATGCGCCCCTGGCGGGGCCGGACCAGTTTGCGACTCATCAGTCGTACTCCCAACTCCGCGGCGATCCGCCGCGCTGGATTCCAGGCTAGAAACGGTTACCTGCCGCGCCCTCGGTCCCGAGGAGGATCAGGGGCCCCGGCACCCGTAGGTGCTTACCCCGCCGGCCCCCCACCGACGCGCCCCGCTCTCCCGCCACCATCCCTGCCCCACCCGCCCCCGCTCTCTCGCCGCCATCCCCACTTCACGCGCCCCCGCTCTCCCGCTGCCGGCTGCTGCCCGATCGCCACCCGACCCGGCGAGGTTCTCCCGCATCCGGGGATCCGCGATTCGCATCCTGGGACGGCTGTAGATCTTGGTAAGAAACGGCCCCTATAAGGGCCGTTTCTTACCAAGATCTCGATGTCGGGACGTCCCGATGCCGAAAGGGCACCCGAGGCGCGGGGCCGGTCGTCGCCGGGGTGCCGAGGCGTGGGGTGAGGGGAGGCGAGCGGGCGGGTTCGGGTCGCCGGGTGAGCTGGGCGGGTAGGCTCGCCGGTCGGGCACCCGCAACCCGGGACCCGCCCGCCGTCCCGGCCCCGGGGCGGCACCACTCGGTCCGCGCCCGCACGACGGGCGCGGCGGCGAGGAAGTGCAGCCATGATCAGTGTTTTCGACCTCTTCAGCGTCGGCATCGGGCCGTCCAGCTCGCACACGGTAGGGCCGATGCGGGCCGCCCGGACCTTCGTGACCGGGCTCAAGGCCGACGGGGTGCTCGCCGACGTGGCCGGCGTACGGGCCGAACTCTTCGGTTCGCTCGGCGCCACCGGGCACGGCCACGGCAGCGACCGGGCGGTGCTGCTCGGGCTGGAGGGGGAGGCCCCGGAGACCGTCGACACGGACACCGTCGGGCCCCGGGTGCAGCGGATCCGCACCGAGCGGCGACTCGGCCTGCTCAGCGTCCAGGAGGTCGACTTCGACCCGGACCGGGATCTGGTGCTGCACCGGCGCCGCTCGCTGCCGTACCACCCGAACGGGATGACCTTCGTGGCCCTGGACGCGGCCGGGAACCAGGTCCGGGCCCGGACCTACTACTCGGTGGGCGGCGGGTTCGTGGTCGACGAGGAGGCCGCCGGGGCCGACCGGATCAAGCCGGACGCCACCCGGGTCCGGTACCCCTTCCTCACCGGCGCGGAACTGCTCGCGGTGACCGCCGGGACCGGGCTGTCGATCAGCGAGGTGATGCTCGCCAACGAGCTCTCCTGGCGCAGTGAGGCCGACGTCCGGGCCGGGCTGCTGGAGATCTGGCGGGTGATGCGGGAGTGCGTGGCGCGCGGCTGCGAGCGCGACGGCGTGCTGCCCGGCGGGCTCAAGGTCCGCCGCCGGGCCGCCGAGCTGCGCCGGAGCCTGGCGGCCGAGGCGAACGCCAGTGACCCGCTGCGCGCGATGGACTGGGTCACCCTCTTCGCCCTGGCGGTCAACGAGGAGAACGCGGCCGGCGGGCGGGTGGTCACCGCCCCGACCAACGGCGCCGCCGGGATCATCCCGGCCGTGCTGCACTACTACACCCGCTTCGTGCCGGACGCCTCCGAGGAGGGGGTGGTCCGGTTCCTGCTCGCCGCCGGCGCGATCGGCGTGCTGTTCAAGGAGAACGCCTCGATCTCCGGGGCCGAGGTCGGCTGCCAGGGCGAGGTCGGCTCGGCCTGCTCGATGGCTGCGGCCGGGCTGGCCGAGGCGCTGGGCGGCACCCCCGAGCAGGTGGAGAACGCCGCCGAGATCGGCATGGAACACAACCTGGGGCTCACCTGCGACCCGGTCGGCGGCCTGGTGCAGATCCCGTGCATCGAGCGGAACGCGGTGGCCAGCATCAAGGCGATCACCGCGGCCCGGCTGGCGCTGCGCGGCGACGGGGTGCACCACGTGTCGCTGGACAAGGTCATCAAGACCATGCGGGAGACCGGCGCGGACATGAAGGTCAAGTACAAGGAGACGGCGCGGGGCGGGCTCGCGGTCAACGTGATCGAGTGCTGAACCCGAAGGGGTGACGCGGCCGGTACGAGCGCCGGCGCCGGGTGCCGGCGGCGAGGATGGGACGGTGACGACAGGAGTCGCCGCGCTCTGGTCGGCCCGCCACTCGCTGCGCATCCTGGTCCGGCGGGACCTCGCGGTGAAGTACCAGCAGTCCGTGCTGGGTTACCTCTGGTCGCTCATCGAGCCGCTCGGCATGGGCCTGATCTACTGGTTCGTCTTCGGCGTGCTCTATTCCGGCGCCACCCGCCGGCACCTGGGTGACGCGGCTGGGTCGTACCCGCTGTTTCTGATCACCGGCATCTTCGCCTGGATGTGGGCCAGCTCGGCGCTGACCGAGGCGACCAACGCGCTGACCGGGCAGGCCCGGCTGATCACCACGATGAACGTGCCCCGCCAGGTCTTCCCGATCGGCCGGGTCACCGGCCGGTTCGCCGAGTACCTCGCCGGCCTGCCCATCCTGATCGCCATCGCGGCGGTCTACGCGGCGCACGGCGAGATCCACCCCGGCTGGTCGCTGCTCGCCCTGCCGCTGGCCGTCGGGGTGCAGTTCGTCCTGCTGGTGGGAGTGGCGCTGCTGCTCTCCGCGGCCAACGTGCTGATGCGGGACATCGAGCGGTTCATGCGGCTGATCATCCGGCTGCTCTTCTACGCCACCCCGATCATCTACCCGCTCACCCTGGTCCGGGACTCCGGCATGCCGGCCTGGGTGAAGTTCGGGTACGAGCTGAACCCGCTGGTCGGCATCTTCCAGCTGCACCACGCGATCTGGTACCCGGACGAGTTCCCGGACGCCCGGCTGCTCACGGTGACCGTGCTGGGCAGCCTGCTCGTGCTGGCGCTCGGCTGGTGGTCGTTCCGCCGGCTGGAACCGGCCGTGCTCAAGGAACTCTGAATGGCGGCGATCATCGAGGCGGACGGGCTCGGCATCCGGTTCGTCCGCAACCGGCGCCGCCAGCTGCGGCTGCGCGAGCTGCTGATCCACCGAGGCGCGCGGGACGCCGGGGCGGGCGACTTCTGGCCGCTGCGGGACGTGTCGTTCCGGATCGAGCCGGGTGAGACCGTGGGGGTGATCGGGCGCAACGGCACCGGCAAGAGCACGCTGCTGCGGCTGATCGCCGGGGTGCTGATCCCCGACGAGGGCCGGATCCGGGTCCGTGGCGACGTGGCCCCGCTGCTGGAACTCTCCGCCGGCTTCTCCAACGACCTCACCGGCCGGGAGAACCTCTACCTGGTCGGCGGCCTGCACGGCCTCTCCGCCGGCTACCTGCGGCAACACTTCGACGAGATCGTCGCGTTCGCCGGGGAGCAGATCGAACGCTCCATCGACACCTCGGTCCGGCACTACTCCTCGGGCATGAAGGTGCGGCTGGGTTTCGCGGTGATCGCCCAACTGCCCCACCCGATCCTGCTGATGGACGAGGTGACCGCGGTCGGGGACGCGGAGTTCCGCGCGAAGTGCTATGCGACCATCGAGCGACTCCTCGCGGAAGGGCGCACGCTGGTGCTGGTGTCACACAACGAAAAGGACCTCACCCGGTTCTGTCGTCGGGGGCTCTACCTCGACGCCGGACGGTTGACCGTCGACGGGACCATCGACGAGGCGCTGCGGGCGTACGCCGGCGGGGCCAAGCGGTGACGCTCGCGATCGTGCTCGCCGCGGGTGCCGCGGCGGGCCTGACCACCGACGCCGGGGAGCGCCTGGCCGACCGGCTCGCCGGGCAGTGGCGGGACGCCGGGGCGGCCGACGTGCGGGTGGCCGCCGACCTGTCCGAGCTGGCCGCGCTGGTCACCGGCGCCACCGGCCCGGTGCTGGTCAGCGGGGCCGACCTGGTGGCGCACACCGCCGTGCTCCGGCACCTGGCCACCAGTCCGGTCGGCCCGACGGTGGCCCTGGTGCTGACCGACCCGCCGGCGATCGGGCAGGCCACGGTCCGGGAGGAACGCGGCCAGGTCGTCGGCGTCGACGAGCCCGCGGGGGCGACCGGGGTGTTCGGCGGCGCGCTGCGGGTCGGGCCGGGGGACCTGCCGGCCCTCGCGGCCGCCGCCCGCACGGCGGCGGGCCAGGGGGGCACCGTGGACCGGCTCTTCGCCGCGCTCGCGGCCGCCGGCACGCTGACCTTCGCCCACCGGGTACGCCTGCTCGTGGCGCACCGGGTCGGCACGGAGGCGGAGCTGCGGGCGGCCGAAGCGGCGGTGGCCGGGGTCGACGAGGACCGGGCGGAGCTGCGCCTGTCGGTGAAGGAGCGGGACGACTTCTTCACCACCTTCTTCGTCAGCACCTGGTCCCCGTACGTGACGAAGGCCGCCGCCCGGCTGCGGTTGACCCCGACCGGGGTGACCATGATCTCGGTGGCCTTCGCGGTGGCCGCCGCGCTGCTCTTCGCGGCCGGTGGGCGGCCCGCCCTGGTGGCCGGCGGGGTCCTGCTCTACCTGGGCTTCGTGCTGGACTGCGTGGACGGGCAACTGGCCCGCTACACCCGGCACTTCAGCGCCTGGGGCGGCTGGCTGGACACCATGGCGGACCGGGCCAAGGAGTACGTCGTCTACGCCGGCCTCGGCTACGGCGCCACGCACGCCGGCTTCCGCCACGGCTGGGCGCTGGCGATCGCCGCGATGACCCTGCAGACCGTGCGGCACATGACCGACGCCTGGTACGGCGTGCTGCACGACGAGGCGGCCCGGCGACCGCGCCCGGCGGCCGGGGCGGCCGGCGGCATCGGCGGGAAGCTGAACGCCGCCTCGACGAAGGTGCAGGCGGACACCGGCTCGGTGTCGTACTGGCTGAAGCGGACGGTCGTCTTCCCGATCGGCGAGCGGTGGGCGCTGATCGCGCTGGCCGCCGCGCTCTTCGGCCCGCTGGTGGCGCTCTGCGCGGTGCTGGTCTGGGGCACGCTGGCGTTCGCGTACACCGGGGCGTTGCGGACCCTGCGCGCCCGGTGGATGAAGGTGCCGGTGCTGACCACGGTCGACGTGACCCTGCACCGGGACGACGGGCCGCTGGTCCGGCGGTTCGCGGCGGCCCTGCCGGCGGGCCTGACCCGCGTCCTGCTGCGCGCCGCCCGCCCCGGGGTGGGCGTGCTGTGGCTGACCGTGCTGCCGGCGCTGGCGCCGCTGGCGCTGCTCCTGCTCGCCTGGCGCTGGGGTGCGGACACGCCGGGCTGGCTGGTGGGGGTGGCCGTGCTGGTCTGGCTGCTGGCCGCGGTGGGTGTCCGGGCCACGCCGGACGGGCCGCTGGACTGGCTGGTCCCCGCCGCGCTGCGGGCCGGGGAGTACCTGTTCGCGATCGCCGTCGGGGTGGTCGGCGACGCGCCCGCCTGGCTGATCTTCGGGTACGTCTTCGTGCTGACCCTGCACCACTACGACCTGACCGCCCGGCTGGAGAAGCGGCAGGCCGCGCCGCCGCTGCACGCCGCCTCGCTGGGCTGGGAGGGGCGCTCCATCCTGCTGGCCGCAGCGGCAAACGCCGGAATCGTGAGCATTGCTCTGGCTACACTCGGTGCGTACCTTCTCGTGGTTTTTGTCGCGAGCGTGGCCCTCGCCTGGGTGGTCCTGCCGGCCCGCGCCCGCCGGACCCCGGTCCCGGTGAGCGGGGGTGAGCGCTTGCCGGGCTGACGGAGGGCCGGCCGGGATGACTCTGCTCAGCTTCGTCGTACCGGCCTACCTGGTGCAGGGCTACCTGCGGGAGTGCCTCGACTCGATCCTGGAGCAGCCCTACGGCGACCTCGAGGTGATCGGCATCGACGACGCCTCCCCGGACGGCAGCGGCGAGATCCTGCTCGAGTACGCGGACCGCGACCCCCGGGTCCGCCCGGTCCGCCTCACCGAGAACGCCGGCCTCGGTCCGGCCCGCAACATCGGGCTGGACCGGGCCGTCGGCGAGTACGTCTGGTTCGTCGACGGGGACGACTGGCTGGTCCCCGGCTGCCTGCCGCACGTCGCCGACCGGCTGCTGGCGACCCGCCCGGACGTGCTGATCGTCGACCACGTCCGGGCCCACTGGAACAACACCGGCACCCGCAGCGCGATGCGCGACGTCTTTCCCGAACCGGTGGGCGCGGAGACGTTCCGGCTGCGGGACCGGCCGGAGGCGGTACGGCTGCTGCACACCGCCTGGAACCGGGTCCTGCGGCGGGAGTTCCTGCTCGACCGCGGGCTGCGTTTCGAACCGGGCTGGTACGAGGACGTCTCGTTCAGCTATCCGGCGCTGATGGCCGCCGACCGGATCGGCGTGCTCGACCGGGTCTGCCTCAACTACCGGCAGCGCCGTACCGGGGCGATCACCCGGACCCGGGGCGACCGGCACTTCGAGGTCTTCGCCCAGTGGCACCGGGTGTTCCGGCTGATGGACCGGTGGGGGCCGGCGGTCGCCCCGCTGCGCCCGGCCGTCTTCGAGCGGATGATCTGGCACTACCTGACGGTGCTGGGCAACGGCGAGCGGATCGCCGCCGAGCTGCGGCCGGCGTTCTTCGCCCAGATCCACGCCGACCACGTCCGCTTCCGGCCGCCCGAGGGATATCCGGTGCCGGCCGGCGTGGAAGGGCTGAAGCACCGGCTGGTGGCGGCCGGGCGGTGGCGGACCTTCAGCGCGCTGCGCGACGCCAACCAGGTGGCCGAGACGGCCGCGCGGGTCGCCCGTCGGGCCCGGCGCCGGGTGCTGCCGAAGGCGCGGCGGGCCGCCCGGCGGGCCCGGGACGCGGCGCTGCGCGAGTACTACCGGGCCGAACTGCACCGGCCGCTGGACCCGAGCCTGGCCGTCTACGCCGCGTACTGGTACCGGGGGTACTCCTGCAATCCGGCCGCGATCTACGCGGCGGCCCGCCGGCTCGCGCCGCAGGTGCGCGGGGTGTGGATCGTGCGGCGGGACCGGGTGGCCAGCCTGCCGCCGGGCGTGGAGTACGTGGTCGCGGGCAGCCCGGGCTACTACCGGGTGCTGGCCCGGGCCCGCTGGCTGGTCAACAACGTCAACTTCCCGGACTTCGTCCGCAAGCGGCCCGGCTCGGTGCACCTGCAGACCCACCACGGCACCCCGGTCAAGGTGATGGGGCTGGACCAGCAGCGGTATCCGGTCGGCGCGATGGGGATGAACTTCACGAAGCTGCTGCACCGGGTGGACCGCTGGGACTACAGCGTCAGCGCGAACAGCTTCTCCACCCAGATGTGGGAGCGGGCGTACCCGGCCGGGTACACCTCCCTCGAGGTCGGCTACCCCCGCAACGACCGGCTCGCCCTGGCCACCCCGCAGGAATGCCGCCAGGTCCGCGCGGAGCTGGGCCTCGGCCCCGACGAGTACGTGGTGCTCTATGCCCCGACGCACCGGGAGCACCTGCCCGGCTGGCGGCCGCCGTTCGATCCGGACCGGATGCTCGACGCGCTCGGCCCGTCCGGCCGGCTGTTGATGCGCAGCCACTACTTCCACGACCGGGACCGGCGGCCCCGCGGTGCGGCGGCGGCCGGCGGGGTGCTCGACGTGAGCGGTCACGACTCGGTGGAGGACCTCTACCTGGCGGCCGACGTGCTGGTCACGGACTATTCGTCGGCGATGTTCGACTACGCCGTGCTGGACCGGCCGATCGTGGTGTACGCCCCGGACTGGGACGCCTACCGGGTGGCCCGGGGGGTCTACTTCGACCTGCTCGCCGAGCCGCCCGGGGCGGTGGCCCTCGACTTCCCGGCCCTGCTCGACGTCTTCCGCTCCGGCACGGTACGCGGGCCGGCGGCCGAGCGGGCTCGGGACCGGTTCCGGGCCCGGTTCTGCGCGCTGGACGACGGCCACGCGGCGGAGCGGGTGGTCCGGCGGGTCTTTCTCGGCGAGCTGGCCTGAGCGGGGTTACCGACGGGTCACCTTACTGATCGGTACCCGCCGATCCGCTGTAATCGGTCTGTCACGGAAGGAACATGGAACGTTTACCCGATGTGCTGATCCGATGATCCTGGTCACAGTCATGTCCGGGTTCAGCCGAGCAGCTGGGGGAGGAGACGGTGACCACCGTCGCGCTCAAGGATGTCACCAAGGTCTTCCAGGACGGAACGGTCGCGGTCGACACCATAAATCTGGACGTCAATGACGGCGAGTTCATGGTGCTGCTGGGCCCTTCGGGTTGCGGCAAGTCCACCGTGTTGCGGATGGTGGCCGGATTGGAGGACCCGACCACCGGGGCGGTGATGCTCGACGGTGAGGTCGCCAACGACCTGCCACCGCGGGACCGGAGGATCGCCATGGTCTTCCAGGACTTCGCGCTGTACCCGCACATGACGGTCGGCGACAACATCGGCTTCCCGCTGCGGCTCGCCGGCGTCGAACCGTCCCCGCGCGGGGAGCGGATCCACGACGTGGCGAGCGCGCTCGGCATCGGCGACGTGCTCGGCCGCAAGCCGAGCCAGCTCTCCGGCGGCCAGCGGCAGCGGGTGGCCATGGGCCGGGCGATAGTGCGCCGGCCCGGACTGTTCCTGATGGACGAGCCGCTCTCCAACCTGGACAGCGGCCTCCGTGCCGAGTTGCGCGCCGAGATCTCCGGCCTCACCCGCGAGCTGGGCGTCACCACCATCTACGTCACCCACGACCAGGCCGAGGCGCTGACCATGGCCGACCGGGTCGCCATCATGCGCAAGGGCGTGCTCCAGGACGTCGGCACCCCCACCCAGGTGTACGGCCGGCCGGCGACCCTGTACGTGGCCGCGTTCCTCGGCAGCCCCCGGATGAACCTGCTGGAGGCCTCGGTCTACGTCCACCTCGACCGGTACGTCGCGCTGAACCTCGGCGAGCAGTCGCTCTATCTGCCCTGGGACGACATCCGCAGCCGGGCGGTCGCGCACTACCACGGCGAGCGGATCGTGGTGGGCATGCGGGCCGAGGCGCTCACCCCGGTCGCCCCGGACACGCCGGGTGACGTGCTCCAGGGCCGGATCCGGTACCTGGAGCACCACGGCCACGAGTCGCTGGCCTTCCTCGACATCGGCGCCACGGCCATCGTGGTGGACGAGATGGGCACCCCGGTGGAGAACGCCCTGCCCGGTCAGCGCGGCCTGCGCCGGTTCGGTCAGGTCATGCAGCGCCTCACCGGCCGGGCCGCCGAGGCGCCGGAGGCCGCCGCCCCGATCGGCGGCGGGAACCGGACCAGCGTGCTGCCGGACCCCGGCCGGCACCACCGCCGCCCGGCCGAGCTGGCCGTCCGGCTGGCCCCGTACCCGGCGGTGTCGGCGGGCCATCCGCTCTCCGTGCAGATCCGGATGGACGCGCTGCACTTCTTCGACGAGCGGGGTGACCGGATCGATGTCGGCTGGCGCTGATTCCGGCCTCCCCGGGCGGCGAGGCCGGCCTTGCCGGGGCTGGTTACTGGCGAGTAGCGTTCGGTCATGACCGTCGACTCTCGCCAGGTCGCGGCCGGTCTCCTGGAGGCCGTGCCGTTCGCCCGCACGCTCGGAATCGAATTCGTCGAGGTCGCGCCCGAGGCCGAGGGCGGGGTACGCGCCGTCGTCCGCCTGCCCGACGACCCGGCCCACCACAACCACGTCGGCGGCCCGCACGCCGGCGCCATGTTCACGCTCGGGGAGACCGCCTCCGGCGCGGTGGTGCTCGCCGCCTTCGGCACCGTGCTCGACCGGGCGGTGCCGCTCGCGGTGACCGCCACCATCCGCTACCAGAAGGTCGCCGTCGGGCCGGTGCGGGCCACCGCCCGGCTGGGCCGTGCCCCCGCCGAGGTGCTCGCCGAGCTGGACGCCGGGCAGCGGCCCGAGTTCCCGGTCGAGGTGGAGATCGGCACCGAGGACGGCACCGTCACCTCGGCGCTCACCGTCGTCTGGACGCTCCGCCCGAACCGCTGACGGCCGAATCGGGTTTGCCCAGCGGGGCCGGTGGATAGATTCAGGCAATGCTGGGCCTACCCGCTCACGTGACCGCCTGTCTCTTCGACCTGGACGGCGTCCTCACACAGACCGCCAAGGTGCACAACGCCGCCTGGACCCAGACCTTCGACGCCTTTTTGAAGCAACGGTCGGCCGCCACCGGCGAGCCGTTCCGCCCGTTCGACCCCGGCCCGGACTACAACCGGTACGTGGACGGAAAACCGAGAGCCGACGGCGTACGCTCCTTCCTCGCCTCGCGGGGGATCACCCTGCCCGAGGGCGGCCCCGACGACCCGCCCGAGGCGGACACGGTCAACGGGGTGGGCAACCGGAAGAACGCCATCCTGCTGCAGCGCATCGCCGACGGCGGCGTCGAGGTCTACCCGGGGTCGGTGCGCTACCTGGAGGCGGCCGCCGCCAGCGGGCTGCGCCGCGCGGTCGTCTCGGCCAGCGCCAACTGCGCCGCGGTGGTCGCCGCCGCCGGGCTGGACCGGCTGCTGGAGGCCCGGGTGGACGGCGTGGTGGCCCGCGAGCGGGGGCTGCGCGGCAAGCCGCACCCCGACACCTTCCTGGCCGGCGCGCAACTGCTCGGCGTGGCGCCCCGGCAGGCCGCGGTCTTCGAGGACGCCCTCGCCGGGGTGGCCGCCGGCCGGGCCGGCGGCTTCGGCTACGTGGTCGGCGTCGACCGGGTCGGCCAGGCCGACGAGCTGCGCGCGCACGGCGCCGACGTGGTGGTCACCGACCTCGCCGAGCTGATGACGGAGCCGGCCCGGTGATCCGGGAACGGGCCTATCCCGTCGAACCGTGGCACGTCCGGGAGATCCGGCTCGACATGGACGTGCTGGCCCAGTCCGAGTCGGTCTTCGCCCTCTCCAACGGGCACTTCGGGCTGCGCGGCAACCTCGACGAGGGCGAGCCGCACGGCCTGCCCGGCACCTACCTCAACTCCTTCTACGAGCTGCGGCCGCTGCCGTACGCCGAGGCCGGCTTCGGCTTCCCCGAGTCCGGGCAGACCGTCGTCAACGTCACCAACGGCAAGCTGATCCGGCTGCTGGTCGACGACGAGCCGCTCGACGTCCGGTACGGCGAGCTGCTCTCCCACGAGCGGGTCCTCGACCTGCGCGCCGGCACCCTGCACCGCGAACTGCACTGGCGCTCACCGGCCGGCCGGGACGTCAAGGTCCGCACCACCCGGCTGGTGTCGTTCACCCAGCGGGCGGTCGCCGCGATCCACTACGAGGTGGAGGCGCTGGAGGGGCCGCTCCGACTGATCCTCCAGTCCGAGCTGGTGGCTAACGAGGCGCTGCCGCCACAGAGCCGCGACCCCCGGGTGGCCGCCGTGCTCGAGTCACCGTTGCAGGCCGAGGAGCAGCTGACCACCGACGACGGCGGCCTGCTCATCCACCGCACTAAGGTCAGCGGGCTGCGGGTCGCCGCCCAGATGGCGCACGACGTGGACGCCCCGGAGCGCACCAGCATCGAGTCCGAGGGCTACGAGGACTGGGTGCGCACCACCATCGGCTGCGTGCTCAAGCCCGGGCAGAAGCTGCGGGTGGTGAAGTACCTGACGTACGGCTGGTCCAGCCGGCGGTCGCTGCCCGCGCTGCGCGACCAGGTCGGGGCGGCGCTGGCCGCGGCCCGGCTGGACGGCTGGGACGGGCTGCGCCGGGAACAGCGGGAATACCTGGACGGGTTCTGGGACGCCGCCGACGTGCGGGTCGAGGGGGACCCGGAGGTGCAGCAGGCGGTCCGGTTCGGTCTCTTCCACGTGCTCCAGGCCGGCGCCCGGGCGGAACGCCGGCCGATCGCCGCCAAGGGCCTCACCGGTCCCGGGTACGACGGGCACGCGTTCTGGGACACCGAGATGTTCGTGCTCCCGGTGCTCACCTACACCCAGCCGGGCGCGGTCCGGGACGCGCTGCACTGGCGCTACTCGACGCTCGCCCAGGCGCAGGAGCGGGCCCGGACGTTGAACCTGCACGGGGCCGCCTTCCCGTGGCGGACCATCGAGGGGCCGGAGTCATCGGCGTACTGGCCCGCCGGGACGGCCGCCTTCCACATCGCCGCCGACGTGGCCGACGCGCTGCGCCGCTACGTGCTCGCCACCGGCGACCAGGCGCTGGAGGAGGAGATCGGGCTGGAGTTGCTGGTCGAGACGGCCCGGCTCTGGCGCTCGCTCGGCCACCACGACCGCAGCGGCCGGTTCCACATCGACGGGGTGACCGGCCCCGACGAGTACACCGCGGTCAAGAACGACAACGTCTACACCAACCTGATGGCGCAGCGGAACCTGCTCACCGCCGCCGACTGCGCGATGCGCCACCGGGACCAGGCCCTCGACCTGGGCGTCAGCGAGGAGGAGGCGGCCGCCTGGCGGGACGCCGCGCACTCCATGCACCTCCCGTACGACCCGGAGGCCCAGGTGCACGGGCAGGTGGAGGGCTTCACCCGGTTGCAGGAGTGGGACTTCGAGCACACCCCGCCGGAGAAGTACCCGCTGCTGCTGCACTACCCGTACTTCGACCTCTACCGGAAACAGGTGGTCAAGCAGGCGGACCTGGTGCTGGCCATGCACTGGCGGGGGGACGCGTTCAGCGACGACGAGAAGGTCCGCAACTTTAACTACTACGAGCGGCGTACCGTGCGGGACTCCTCGTTGAGCGCCTGCACCCAGGCGGTGATGGCGGTCGAGGTCGGCCACCCCGAACTGGCCCACCGCTACCTGCGCGAGGCCGCCCTCATGGACCTGCACGACCTGAGCGAGAACACCCGCGACGGGGTGCACATGGCCTCGCTCGCCGGCACCTGGCTGGCGCTGGTGGCGGGCTTCGGCGGCCTGCGCGACCACGACGGGACGCTCTCCTTCTCGCCCCGGCTCTCCAGCCGCCTCAGCCGGCTGGAGTTCGCGCTGCAGTGGCGGGGGATGCGACTGCGGGTGGACGTCCGACCGCACCAGGCCACGTACTCGCTGCGCAACGGGGGAGCGGACACCGTGCTGACCCTGCGCCACCACGGCGAACCGGTCCGGGTCACCGCCGCCCAGCCGGTCACCGTGCCGGTGCCGCCGGCGCCACCGACCGGGCCGCCACCGGAGCAGCCCCCGGGCCGGTCACCCCTGATGCACCTGCCGGAGAACCTGAGCTGAGCCGCCCCGGACCGCGTGGTCACCGCACCTGAGCCGCCCGGGCCGCGTGGTCACCGCACCTGAGCCGCCCCGGACCGCGTGGTCACCGCACCTGAGCCGCCCGGGCCGCGTGGTCACCGCACCTGAGCCGCCCCGGACCGCGTCATCGCGGTCCGGGGCGGCGCAGGCGTACGTCAGAACTGGCGGCCGTTGGACGGCCGGCCCCCGGCGTCCCGCGGCGCCGCCGCCTTCGGGTCGTCGGCGGTGCGGGCCAGCGAGGCGCGGTCCGCCCACTCCGACGAGCCCTTCAACTCCTCTTCGCGGCGCTTCTGCTCGGCGAGCTCCTGCTCCCGGGACCTGTCCTGTTTCGCCATGACGATCCTCGCGATCCGTCGGGGTCCGTGGTCACCCCGCGCCTTCCCGATCCCCGGCCGCTCAACCGTCCAGGTGCCGGGCGAAGCTCAGCCGCAGGTGGTTCTTGGGCCGGGACCCGACGATCGAGCCGACCACCTGCCCGTCCCGGAACGTCAGCAGTGTCGGCATCGACATCACCTGGTACGCCCGGGTCGTCTCGGGGTTCTCGTCCGAATTGAGGGCGACGATGCGCAGTGCGTCGCCGAACTCCTCGGCCAGCTCGGCGAGGTGGGTGGAGACGGCGCGGCAGGGCGGGCACCACTCCGCCCAGAAGTCGACCACCACGGGCCGGTCGGCGGCCAGCACGGTGGCGGCGAAGGTGGCGTCGGTGACCGAGGTCAGTCGCGCCTGCGTGTCCTGAGGCATGTTTCCTCCCGATGGGCGATGGCGCGGGCGAGCTGATCGTGCAGCTGCCGGCGGACCGTGCCGAGCCGGTCGAGGTAGTCGTCCACCTCGGCCAGCTTGCGCCGCAGCACCGCCACCGAGTCGGGGCACACGTCACCGGAGCTGTTGCCGGCACGCAGGCAGGCCACGAACGGGCGGATGTCGTCCAGCCCGAAGCCCACCGCCAGCAGCGCCCGGATCTCGTGCACGACGCGCAGCTCCGCCTCGTCGTAGACCCGGTAGCCGTTGGCCGAGCGCCCCGGCCGCACCAGCCCCTGGGACTCGTAGTAGCGCAGGGTCCGGGTGCTGGTCCCGGCTCGTTGCGCCAGCTCCCCGATCCGCATGCCGCCTCCCAGCTCACCTCGCCCAGCCGACGCTAAACCTTGCCACCGACGTCAACGCAACCCCGCGGTGACGCCCGTCGCCCCGGCCGTGCTCCGCGTACCGGGTCGGCGGCTGGACCGACGAACAGGATGCGGCACGCTGGGGAGCTGAGTCGTTTCTGATCTCGCGATCCGTCCGGAACGTCGGGGCGCGCGGCCGAATCTGCCGATCTGGGCGGGTGCTCACCGCCGGTCCGAGTCGTTTCCGACGTCAGCTCCACAGGACCCGGGTGAGGGCGCGGTGGGCGGGGGTATCCGCCGGGTGGAGGTGGGGAGCATGGCGGGGTACGAGGTGACGGTGCCGGTCGTGGACGGCGGGCTGGTCGGGGACGTGATCGTGCCGCCGGGGGCGGTGGGCGTGGTGCTGTTCGCGCACGGCAGCGGCAGCTCGCGGCACAGTCCGCGCAACGTGGCGGTGGCGCACCAGCTCAACGACCGGTCGCTGGCCACCGTGCTGGTGGACCTGCTGACCCCGGAGGAGGATGCCCGGGACGAGGTCACCGCCGAGCTGCGCTTCGACATCGGACTGCTGGCCGAGCGGCTGGCGGCGATCGTCGACTGGTTGGCCGCCGACCCGGCCCTGGGCCGGCTGCCGGTCGGGCTCTTCGGGGCCAGCACCGGCGCGGCCGCCGCCCTGGTCGCCGCGGCGGCGCGGCCGGACCGGGTCGGTGCCGTGGTGTCCCGGGGCGGGCGTCCCGACCTGGCCGGCAGCTCGCTGGCCGCGGTGCGTGCCCCGACGCTGCTGCTGGTCGGCGGCCTCGACGAGCAGGTGATCGTGCTCAACGAGCAGGCCCGCGACCAGCTCGGGGAGGTGGCGGAGCTGCGGATCGTGCCCGGCGCCACGCACCTCTTCGAGGAGCCCGGCACCCTCGACCAGGTGGCCGAGCAGGCCGGGGCCTGGTTCGGCAGCCACCTCCGGCAGCCGCACCCCGCCTGACCGGGGCGGCCAGGGGGGTCAGCCGGCCGGCTGGGAAACCCGGTGGCGTTGCACCGTGTCCAGGACGCGCCAGGTGACCGCGGCGATCGGCACCGAGACGAACGCACCGGCGATGCCGGCGATCAGCGTGCCCGCGGTGACCACGACCAGGATGACCGCCGGGTGGAGCTGTACCTGCCGCTTCATCACCAGCGGTTCCAGCAGGTTGCCCTCGATCTGCTGGACGGCGATCACGACGGCGAGGGTGAGCAGCGCGGTGGTGGGACCGTTCGCGGCGAGGGCGACCAGCACGGCGACCGCCCCGGCCACGGTGGCACCGATGATCGGGACGAACCCGCCGACGAAGGTGATCAGCGCGAGCGGCAGGGCCAGCGGCACGCGCAGCACCACCAGTCCCAGCCCGATACCGAGCGCGTCGATCGCCGCGATGATCATCGTGCCCCGGCTGTACGCCCCGAGCGTCCGCCACCCGGCGCGGCCCGCCTCGGTGGTCAGGTCCCGGTGCGGCCCGGTCGCCCGGCGCAGCACCCAGCCCCACATCGTCCGGCCGTCCTTGAGCAGGAAGAAGAGCAGCACCAGGCCGAGCAGGACCGACCCGGCCACCTCGGCGGCGGTACGCGCACCGGCGACCGGGTCGGGGGCGCTGCCGCTCAACCCGTCCCGGACCTGCCGGACCAGCCGGTCGAGTTGCGCGTCGGTGACCGGCAGGCTGGAGGTGACGAAGTCCCGCCCGCGGGCCAGCCCCTGGTCGAGCTGCTGGCTCAGCTCGCCGAACTGGCTCGCGGTCAGGTTCCAGACCAGCGCGCCGACCCCGACCAGCACGCCGAGCAGCAGCAGGATGGTGAGCAGGGCGGCCAGCGCCGCCGGCACCCGCAGCCGGCGCAGCCGCAGCAGCACCGGGTCGAGCAGCGCGGCGAGGAAGAGGGTGCCGGCCAGCGCCACCGCCAGCGGCGCCAGCAGCACCGCGATCCGGCCCAGCAGCCAGAGCCCGGTGACCACCACGACCAGGCACGCGCTCCACGTCACGGCCGTCCGTACCGGCCAGGGCAGGCCGGCCCATGCCTGGCGCGGCCCCGCGGCCGGACCGGCCTCGCGGCGCACGGTGGCCTGCCGCCGGGCCGCCGGCCCGGCACTGTCCGCCACCCCGGCGCCGTCCGCCACCTCGCCGTCCGCCACCTCGGCGCTGTCGGTCGCCCTGGCGCTGTCCGTGGCCTCGGACCCGCGCCCGCGCTCATCCTCCACGTCGGCCCCCTCCTCGAACCTGGCCGTCCGGTGGCCCGACGGGCGTGCCGACCCTCCTCGACCGTGCCGTTCCGTACCCGACGGGCGGGAATCCGACACCCGGCCGCCAACCGGGCGGGACGCGTTTGTGCCCACCCGGCCGGGGAAGGCAGGAAGGCACCGAGAGGAGATCCGACATGAGCGACTTCATGGACAAGGCCAAGGACTTCGCCGACCAGCACGACAAGCAGGTCGACAAGGGCATCGACAAGGGCGGCGAGATGGCCGACAAGCGCACCGGCGGCAAGTACGACCAGCAGATCGACAAGGGCGTCGACATGGCGCAGCAGCGGACCGGACAGGGCGACACCGACCGCTGATCCCGCCTGCGCTCCCGGGTCGTCCCTGGCGGACGGCCCGGGAGCGCGGTGTCCGGGGTACGACCGCCCCTCTGGTCCTCATCGACCAATCTCGCTACTATCCGCAGTCGGAGCATGACTCATTGTCGAGGCGCGCGGAGTTGGCCGTCGGGTGTCCGCGCGAACGGAGGGGGAGCCGGTGAGCGAGGGGACCGAATGGCGGCTGCACGTCGACCCGACCCGGTGCATCGGGTCCGGGATCTGCGCGGGCATCGCCCCCGACCACTTCGTGCTGGTCGACGGGCTGTCCCGGCCGCTGGTGGAGCGGATCCTCGCCGCCGAGGCGGTGCTCGACGCGGCCGACTCCTGCCCCATGGAGGCGATCATCGTGTCCGATGTGACGAGCCTGCGACGGATCGCGCCCGAGGAGTGACCGCCCGCCGCCGCTGACCAGAGGCCACGGTTCCGGCGGCCAGGAGGCGGCCGGTTGCCCCGGGAAACCAGGAGACGGACGGTTGCCCCCGGCGACAAGAGTCCGGGTAGCCGCCGTCCTCCGTTAACCCGCTGGTCAGGCCCTCGGCTGGGGAGTGCGGTTGCGTGGTGGTCGCAATGAGCGTTCCATCCGCCAGGAGGACCCCCGTGACCGTCCGTTCCCGCCGCAGGCTGCTCGCCCCGGTCGTCGCCGGCGCCATCGCCGCCGCCGGGCTGAGCCTCGCCAACCCGATCACCGCGGCCGATGCCGGCCCGGCCAAGGGCAAGGCGCGCAACGTCATCTTCATCAACGGCGACGGCATGTCCGCCGCCCACCGCGAGGCGGCCCGCCTCTACCTGGCCGGCCTCGACGGCCAGCTCACCATGGACAAGCTGCCCTACTCCGGCCAGCTCACCACCAGCCCGCACGACCCGTCGACGCCGATCACCGACTCGGCCGCCGCGGCGACCGCCTGGGCCACCGGCGAGAAGACCTACAACGGCGCGATCAGCGTCGACGTGGACCGCAACCCGCTGCCCACCCTGGGTGCCCAGGCCAAGGCGGCCGGCAAGGCGACCGGCCTGGTCACCACCGCCCAGGTCACCGACGCCAGCCCGGCGGCCTTCTTCGCCAACACCGCCAACCGCTCCGCGCAGGACGAGATCGCCCGGCAGTACCTGGAGGTGACCCGGCCGGACGTGATCCTCGGCGGCGGCGAGGACTGGTGGCTGCCCGCCGACGTCCCGGGCGCGTACCCGGACCATCCGGCCGAGGACCAAGCCGAGGCCAGCAAGGGCACCAAGGGCAACCTGATCACGGAGGCGAAGGCCAAGGGATACCAGTACGTCGCCACGGCCGCCCAGCTCCGCGCCGCCAAGGGCGGCAAGCTGCTCGGGCTCTTCGGCAACGAGGAGCTGTTCCAGCAGCGCGCCGAGGGCGAGGGCGACAGCTACCACCCGCCGGCCAGCCTGGCCACCATGACCGAGAAGGCGCTGTCCACCCTGTCGACGAACAAGAAGGGCTTCTTCCTCTTCGTCGAGGAGGAGGGTATCGACGAGTTCGCCCACGACAACAACGGCACCCGGATGCTCCAGGCCCTCGGCGAGTTGGAGAAGGCCGTGGCCGTGGCCCGCAACTACGCGGCCAGCCACCGGGACACCCTGGTCGTGGTGACCGGTGACCACGAGTGCGGCGGCCTGACCGTCGAGGACACCGGCAGCTCCGACGAGTCCGGCGACGACATCTCCGCCGAGGACGGGCCGTTCCCGATCAAGGGCAGCAGCTTCAGCTTCAACCTGGACTGGACCACCAGCGGGCACACCGGCGCCGACGTGCCGGTCACCGCGTACGGCCCGCTGGCCGAGCAGTTCACCGGCAAGCACCCCAACACCCACGTGCACGACGTGCTCGCGCAGATCCTGACCCGCTGAGCCCGACCCGGCGTACGCCGAAGGGCCGGCCTCCCGTGGGGGAGGCCGGCCCTTGCCGTCGCTGGGTCAGGAGCTGTAGCCGCGGCCGGCGATCCAGTTGGCCAGCTGCGTCACGTCCATCCAGTACGTCGGCGCGTTCGGGCTGGCCGGGTCGGCGATCAGCACCGTGTTGCCGTCGTCCTTGTACTCCACCACGGTCAGGTAGTGGCCGGGGTAGCTGTGCTCGACACCGTCGATGTCCAGCGCACCGCCCAGGATGTTGGCGACCACCGGCCGGTCGGCGTCCACGGCGGCCTTGATGTCCGCGCGCAGCCGCTCCACCTGCTCGCGGGTGGCCACGTCGTCCCGGATCTCGGTGGTCCTGTACTTGCCACCGGTGTACTCGTTGAGCACCCGGGTGACGTCGATGGCCGAGTCGGTGCCGTTCTCGGTGGTGCCGAGCTTGGCGGCCAGTTCGTCCTGGCTGATCTCCTTGCCCTCGGCCGACAGGGCGATCCGGGTCGAGGCCGGGCCGCAGTAGTAGAAGTTCGGCTGGGCCTGGTACTCGTAGCCGGCGCTGCGCTCGCCCTTGCCCTTCACCACGCTGGCGGGAGCGGCGTGCGCGGCCACGGCCGGGCCCGCGACCACACCACCGGAGGCGGCGAGGCAGGCGACGGAGAGCAGGCACTTCCGGACAATTGCGATCACGGTCGAGGCTCCATTCGGGGGTTGCCGTCCGCACGGGATCTCCGCCGGACGGAGCACCGGGACTGGCGCTCGGCGGTCGTTCGGGAAGTGCAACGGCCCCCGGCTGCCCCTGATTCCGCAGGTGGCGGCGCTCACCGCCGAACCGGACAGACGGCACCGACCGACCCGATTCCGGGTAGGCGCGGCCGGGTCGGTCCGGGTGGTTCGTCAGCGGGCGCGCGACGCGGGCGACACCCGCTGGCGGGTCAGGCGGGTCAGGCGGGTCAGACCGGTCGGTCGGCGGGGAGACTGCCGATCAGGCGGGTCACGGCGATCTCGATGACCACCCGCTGCGGGTTGGGACGCGGCTGGCGGTAGCGCTCGGCGTACCGGCGCTCGGCCTCGGCCACCGACTCCGGGTCGCGGCGCAGCACGGCCCGACCCTCAACGGTCAGCCACCAGCGGCCGTCCACCTGGCAGACCGCGACCGGGGTGCCCGCCGGCCCGGCCGCGGCGACGTGCCGTGCCTTCGCCGAGGTGCCGGAGGTGATGACCCGGGCCAGCGCGGCGTCCGGATCGAGGGTGACGCCCACCGGAACCACGTGCGGGGTACCGTCGCGGCGCAGCGTGGTCAGCGTGGCGAGGTGCCGGTCCCGGAAGAATGCCGCGACCCGCGCGTCGTGCGGCTCCAGCCGGTGGTCGCCCGCCATGTCCCGTCCCCCGTCGCCGGCGGCCGAGCGGGCCGCGTCGATGTCCGTCGAGCCGGTCCGGTCGGCGGCCCGGGGCAGATCATGACACGGGGCGGCGTGGTGGATCGGGTGGTGTGGGGAACCCCGGCCGGTCCGGCCCGCCGCGCTGCGCCGCCTAATCCCGCGCGCCGTGTTGCGCCGCCTGGTCCCGCACGCCGTGTTGCGCCGCCTAATCCCGCACGCCGCGTTGCGCGGTCCGGCCTGGCAGTCCGCGTTGCGCGGCGGAGTCCGGCAGGCCGCGTTGCGCGGTCTGGCCCGGCAGCGCTTGTTGCGCGGCCCGGTGCCGGGCGGCCAGCCGCCCCAGATAGACCAGGGCGCCGGCCAGCACGCCCATGTCGTCCAGGTAGATCGGGTCGGGGAGCAGGTCGACCGGCAGGATCGTGTAGATCAGCGCGCCGTAGAAGGCGACCTTGCCGCCGACGCCCAGGGCGCCGAGCAACCGGCGGGTGCGGACCACCCGGACGGCGAGCAGCACCGCGCCGACCAGCGTCGCCAGGGCGACCAGGCCGGCGAGCACCACCAGGAGCCACGTCTCGCGGGACACGGGGTCACGCTAGCCGAGCCCGGCCAGTGGCGCTCGACGATCAGTACGCGGCCACCGCCGCCCGACCCCGGGCGGCCGGCGCCGGGTCGCGTACGGGCAGCTCCCGGGTGGCCTCCGGGCCGGTCAGGTCGGCGAGGGAGAGCGCGGACCGCGGCTCGACGGCCGGGCGGGTCGCCGCGTACGCCTCCTCGCGCAGGCTGCGCGCGGCGGCCGCGGCCAGCTCGGCGTCCCGCCAGGCGGCCTGCTCCCGCTCCCGGGCGGTCCGCTGACGGGCGCGCAGGTTGTCCCGGACCAGCCGGCGCAGCAGCAGCTCCTGCTCCACCGGGTGCCGGCGCGGGTCCCAGCCACGGTGGCCGAGGATGTCGCTCAGCTGCTCGACGGTGATCTCCTTGCGCCACTGCGCGTCCAGCGCCGCCCGGTGCAGCCAGCGCTCCCGGTCGGCGTACTCGGCCGGGGTCTGTGCCGTCCGCGGCAGCGGCAGCGCGGCGGCGGCGGCCAGCCGGTGGACGTCCTCCTCCGCCGCCTCGTACGCGCGCCAGGCCTCGTCCACCTCCTCCTGGGCGGCCAGCCACTCGGTGCGCCGCCGCTCGGCGGTGGCCGCCGCCCGGGCCGCCGCGACCTCCACCTCCTGGGCGTACCGGGCCTGCTCGCGGGCCTCCTCGGCCAGTTCCAGGCTGCTCGGCCTGGCCGCCTCGCTGATCCGTCCGGCGAACACCGGACGGAGCCGGCCGGGCCAGATGATCAGGGCGGCGATCGCGATCGCCGGCACGGCGATCAGGGCCAGCCAGATCAGGGCGGCCCGGGGGACGTCGGGCAGGACGGTGGAGAAGACGGTCTGCATCACCAGCACCTCAAGGTGGGACATTCGGGAGTCACGGTCGGGGGCCCGGTTGACGGGCGGGGTTCGTGCCACGGATCGCCGTGCGGCGGTGCCCCGGGGATCGGCCCGGCCGCGCCATGGCCGATCGGGTTCCGGCTGGCCGTAGGGCCGCTCGGGATCCTGCGGGCCGTGCCGGCCGGTCGGGTTCCGGCGGGCCGTGCCGGGCGGTCGGGATCCGAGGGCTACGGCGACCGGTGGGGTTCCGGTGGCCACGTGGCCGGCGGGGATCCGGGAGCCACGGCGGCCGGTCGGGTTCCGGCCGGGCCGCGGTGGATCAGGCGGCGCGGGCGGGCACGGCGGCCGGCGGGGTCAGGCGCGCGGCGGGCCGCGGCGGGCGACGGTGCTCCGGCCCGGGTCGGTGGGCGGCACGGCCGGGCCGGCCTGCGCCGGCGGCGAGGCGACCTCCGGGGTGGAGCGGTGGGCCGGAACGCGGACCGCCGGCCCCGCCGAGGTCGCGCGCAGGTCCCGGGCGGCGGCGTTCGCTCCGGGGACGAGGGCACCGGTGGCCGGCGTCGCGGTGCCGGGACCGGCGGAATCCACGGCGGCGGCGTACCGGACGGTGCGGAGGTCGGGCCCGGCCGGGGCGAGCCGGAGGTCGGCGACCGGACGGCTCGTCGCGGCCGGACGGACCGGATCGGCGCCGGCCGGCGCGGCGGCCAGACCGTTGAGCCCGACGGCGAGCACCAGCGCGGTGGCCGCCATCCGGGTGAGCCGGCGGAGGCTGCGCAGCGTCGTCGCCCAGAGGGGCGGAGTGAACGCTACGGCCAGCACATACTCAACCTATCGGTCGGTTCCGCCTCCTGCATCCCGACGATCTTCGCCACCGACGTGACCCGCCCCACGCTGCGCTGTGGACGGAGCGACCCGGTACGACGACGGCGCGGCGCCCCTCCCGTGGAGGGACGCCGCGCCGCGGATCAGTCTGCGATCAGTCGGTGCCGAGCACGGGCGGGGCGGCCGACCGGCCGTCGCCCCAGACCATCTCGTCCTCGGTCAGCCAGGTGAACCGCTCGTCCGACTCGTCGTCGTGCTGGCCCTGCCGGCCCAGCACGCCGTTGCGGCCGGCCGGCGCGGGACGCCCGCCGGTGCCCTTCGTGCCGTTGCCGCGGCCGTCGGCGTCGACCACCACGCTCCGGCCGCCGGCGAGCCGCCCGGAGCCGGTGGCCGCCCGGTTCTCCAGGCCGCCGGGGCGGCCCGCGGTCGGCGTGCCGGTCGAGCCGGCCAGCGCCCCGGTGCCCACGACGCCGCCGGAGAGCCCGAAGGGCGAGTTCCCGCCGCCGGTGGGGACGGTCGTGGACGCGCCGGCGATGGTGCTGCCGGGGAGGCCGGTCGTCGGGCCGGTGGTGGTCAGCGGGGCGGCGCCGGCCAGCGAGGTGCCGGTCGGGTCGACGGTGCCGACCGAGCCGACGGTGCCCGGGCCGCCCACGCCGCCGGTCCCGGTGCCGTTCCCCGGCCCGCCACTGCCCGGCGTGCCGCTGCTCGGGGCGGTGTGGTGCACCCCGGAGGTGGTCGCGGTGGCGCTGGCTCCCGGGCCGAACGTGCCGGAGGTCGGCCCGCTGTGCGGCGTGCCGACCGACGGGCCGTCCTTCAGCGACGAGCCGGGCGGGTCGGAGTGCCCCGGCAGCCGCTTGTCGGGCTCATCGGGCACGACGATCCGGCCGTACGCGGAGAAGTCGTACCCCTCGGCCAGGTCGGCGACGACCTTGACCATCCGCTGGTGCGCCTTCTCCTGCTCGGCCTGGTCCTGCTCGTGGCCGACGACGCCGCCGATCACCGCGCCGGTCAGGCCGCCCACCAGGAAACCCTTGGTGGCCCCGGAGAGCATCTTGTCGTCGTCGTCGGTCTCCTCCGGGCTCTCCGCCTTGGTCTGGGCGGCGCGCAGCTCGGTGGCCATCATGTCGAGGCCCTGCCGGACGCCGGCCATGCCCTCGGCCAGGTTGCCCGAGTAGGTGGCGACCAGGCTCAGCCGCTGCTGGAACTCGTGCGACGCGGCACCGGTCCAGGTCTTGCCGAGCGCCTCGAGGTCGTGGCGCAGGTCGCGGCCGAGCCCCTCCAGGGTGTCCTTCAGGGAACTCCACTGGGCGCTGAGCGCGTCGATCTGCGTCGGGTCGCCGGCGTTGACGGCCTGGTAGAGCTCCTTGTGGCTGACGTGCTCGTAGCGCTGGGTGTACTCAGACACGCGGATCCTCTCCCTTCGCCGGCTTCATCGCCTTGGACAACCCGGTGAGGGCGGCGACGATGTCGGCCGCGGCGGCGGCGTTGCGCGCCTCGGCGGTCCGGTAGTTGGTCATGATCGTCTTGGTCGCCTGCTTGGCCGCCACGATCGCCCGGTGCAGCCGCTCGGCGTGGTTGACGAAACTCTGGTACGTCTCGGAGTAGCGGCGAGCGTTGTCGGTCGCGTCGGTGAACGTGCCCAACGCCGGGGGGCGGCACTGCATAGCGGTGTTGAGCTTCCGCAACACCGCCTCAGCCTCGCTCAGCCGCCGCTCAAGCCGCTGGTGGAAATCCTCCAAGGACAGTACGTCAACTGTGGTGCGCCCGCTCATGGCTGCATCCCCGTAGTCATCGTCGAGAATCGTTGGCCACGCTCAGGTTAGTCGACCCGGGCCAGCCAGGGCGACCCGTGTCCGGCCGCCGCTCCACATCGGACCGAACGGTGGTCAGCCCCCCTGGGCCGGCGGGTCGGTGCCCGCCGCCGAATCGGCCGGCCCGTCCGGGCCGGCCGACGCCGCGCCCGGGTCGAAGTAGGCCATCGCGTCCCGCCGTTGCAGGGCGGGCCCGGTGGGCACCAGGGCCAGCAGCGAGGCCGGCACCGCCAGCGGTGCGACGTCGCCGTAGCCGAGCGCGACCCGGGCATCGCCCGCGTCGGCGCCGAGCGGGTAACGCACGCCCTGGGCGGTGATCAGGTAGACGGTGGCACCGGCCGCGGCCTTCCCGGTCTCCCCGGCCGCGGCCTGGGCCAGCACGCCCTTGCCGCCGGGCAGCAGCACGCTCTCGGCGGTCCGTACCGCGTCCCGCGAGCCCTGCCGGGCGGCGACCCCGGTGGCCGCGGTCAACTCGGGCGGGGGCTGGTCGAAGACCTCCAGCGTGGTGGTCGGCGGCTGGCCCGCCCCGCTCGCCCGGTATGTGACACAGAGCACACTGTGCCCGGCCCGCACCTCGTGCAGGGCGGGCAGCCGCTGCGGCAGGCCGTCCGGCTCCAGCCGCTGGTCGGTGAGGAGCCGGCCGGCCTGGTCCGGGGTGATGTCGGTGACCTGACCGCCGTCGCCGAGCAGCAGCAGCGCCGTCACCTCCCGGATCGCCGCCAGCCCCTGCCGGGTCAGCACGTAGTACTGGTCGGCGGCCCGGAAGACCTGGCCCACCTTGGCCGGGCGGTCGGCCACCGCCAGGCCGCTCGCGCTGCCGTACCCCTCGATGTTCGGCTTGCGCAGCGCGGGCCCGACCGGCACCGCGTTGAGCAACTGCTGGCCCACGCCGAGGGCCGGCGCCCCGGCCATCTTCAACGCGACCAGCGCCTGCTCCTCGCCGACCACCCGCAGCCGCGCGCCGCCGGTGAGCAGGTACCGCGCCTCGTCGGTGCGGACCAGCACCGCCTCGTCGGTGAGCGGGGCGCCGCCGGCCAGCGGCCGGTCGATGACCAGCCGGGTGGTGGACCGCCGGGGATCGACCGGGTCCGGCACGTCACACACCGACCAGGGGAGCCCGACCAGGGACTTCCGGTCCGGCAGGTCGTCCGGGGCGCCCACGATGCCGACCGTGCGACCGCGCGGCCGGTCCTTGATCGAGGCCCGCGACATGGTCCGCACCGGCGGGTCGGCCTTGTCGAGGATGAGCCGGGCCGAGACGTAGTTGAGCGTCGGGTGCAGCTTCCCCTCGGTGAACACGTACGTGGCGCCGGTCTCCCGCTCGATCACCAGCGTGTCCGCCGCCAGCGGGGCCGCGTTGCCGGTGAGCTGCCCGTACGCCCCGGCGCCGCCGAGCACCACGGCGGCGGCGAGCACGCTGCCGAAGACCGCCATGCCGAGCCGCCGCATCGGCAGGTCGCTGGTCTCCGGGTCGCCGGAGAGCAGCGCGGAGACGATGCGGCGGGTGACGAAGCGGTACGCCTGCACCTGATCGCGGCGGGTCCGCATGACTAACCTCCGGCGGGGGTGGGTCCACGGCGATCAGGTCCGAACTCCGCCGCGGGCTTCCCTACGATAAGGGGCCGCCGGGGGTTCACCGGGACCCCGCCCGCCCTCCCGGCCCGCAATGATCCGGCGGATGCCCAGGATGTCCAGAAGGGACGCTACCGATGACGCAGGTCCAGGCGCCACCCGGTCGTACGGCCACCGCCCCCGCCGCCCCGGACGACCGTCCGGTCGCGCCCAGCGACCAGCGCCGGCGGGGCCGCCTCGGCCCGGTCGTCGTGGGCCAGCTGGTGGTGCTGGAGTGCGCCGCGCTCGCGGTCTGGTTCGCCACCGCCGGCCCCACCTGGGTGCTGCCGGCGGTGGGCGTACCGGCCCTGCTGGCGGTCGTCGCCGCCTTCGCCCGGCGCGGCGGCCGCTGGTGGTACGAGGACCTGGCGCTGCGCCGCCGGCTGCGCCGCCGCCGGGAGCGGGCCCGGGGCGCGGTGCCGGCCGGCGATCCGCGGCTGGCCGCGCTCGCCCCGGAGCTGAACGTGGTCGAGCTGACCGAGCGCGGCACCCGGCTCGGCATCGGGCAGGACGAGCGGGGCTGGTTCGCCGCGGTCGCGCTGACCGGGCGGCCCGGCGCGCCGGCCGGCTCGGTCGAGGCCGCGGTGGTGGACCGGGCCCTCGCCGTGCTCGCCGACTTCGCCGGCCCGGTCACCCAGACCCAGGTCGTCTCGCACACCCTGGTCTGGTACCCGGCGCCCGGCGCGCCGCCGGCCGCGCACCGGACGGTCTGGGTGGCGCTGCGCCTCTCCGTCGCCGACGCCCGCGCCGAGGCGGTGAGCCGGGGCGGTGGCCTGCGCGGCGTGCACCGCACCGTGTCCGCCGGCATGGGCCGGCTGGGCAAGGCGCTCACCGCGGCCGGCCTCGGCCACCGGGTGCTCAGCCGGGACGAACTGCACGCCGCGGTGGTCTCCGGAGCCGGGCTGGACCTGGCGCCGGAGTCGCCGGTGGAGAGCTGGACCAGCCTGCGCGGCGGCGGCTGGACCCAGCACTGCCTGGCCCTGCGGGTACGCCCCAACGGCGCACTCGGCCCGCTGGTGGACGCGGTGACCGCCACCTCCGCGCCGTCGCACACGGTCGCGGCGCTGGTGCTGCCGGGCGGCCGGCGGGTGCCCCCGCTGCTGCGGGTCGCCGCCATGGACGGGCACGCGGAGGCGCTGGTGAAGGTCGTCCGGGACGTGGCGAAGCGGTGCGGCGTGCCGGCCCGCCCGCTGGACGGGCAGCACGGCCCGGGCGTCTACGCCACCGCGCCGGTGGCCACCGCGATGGGCACCGTCACGGTCGAAGGTTGACGATCCAGCCGTAGAGGCCGCAGACCCAGACCGCCAGCGGCACCACCGCGATGATCAGCAGGATCTCGACGATGTCCAGGGTGCGACCCCAGACCGGCGAGATCCGCTTGCCGGCCACGGTCAGCCCGTAGATCAGGCTGATCACCGCGGCGAGCAGCAGCCCGCCCAGGATCAGCCCGAGCCGGACCGGCAGCGAGCCGGCGCCGAAGGTGGCCGCGGCGGCCAGCCCCAGACCGCCGGTGCCGGCGAGCAGCACCGGCGTGCGCTGGGCGCGGCCGAGGAACGGGCGGGCCCGCAGCAGCGACAGCAGGGCCAGGACCAGGCAGAGCAGCACGGACGGCAGCCGGCCGTTGTCGGCCAGCACCAGTTCGCCGCCGAGGACCAGCAGCGACACCGTCCACAGCAGACCGGTGAGGAAGGCGTCGGCGCGCTCGCTGTTGCGCAGCACCTGCGGGCCGTCCACCGCCTCGGTGTCGGTCTTCAGGTCGTCCGGGCCGGTCGGGATCGACGGGACCGGCAGCCGGGCCAGCCGGTAGGCGATCATCGGCAGCGCGGGCAGGGCGGCGAACGCGACGGTCGCGACCACCGCCGCGGCGGCCGCCGCGCCGATGCCGAAGGCCAGGCAGAGCGCCGCGCCGACCGCGACGGCCACGCCGACCGCGACCGCGCCGAGGAACAGCGGCAGCCGGTCGCCGACGGCCAGCGCGGCGACCGCGCCGAAGAGCACCGCCGCGGTCGCGGCCATCAGCACGTGCGGGCTGGCCAGCTCGGTGAGCTTCCGGTCGCCGGCGAGCACCAGCAGGCCGCCGATCGCCGCGTACCCCAGCCCCACCATGGCCAGCACGGCGCCGGTGCGGCTGTCGCCGGCCGCCCGGGACAGCACCGCGGCGGTCACCAGCAGGGTCACCGCGACGACCAGCGCGGCCAGCGCGCCGGGCAGCTGCGGCGGGCCGGTGAGGAGCGCCGCCACCGCCCCGGCGGCGAGCGCCGCGCCGGCGAAGAACACGGCGAACGACCGGGTGGTGCCGACCTGCCACGTGCCGGGCCGCTGGTTGGTCGCGGTGGCCACCGCGTCCACCACGTCGTCGAAGACGATCTCGGGGGCGGCCGTGGCCCGCGGGTTGAAGTAGAGCACCTCGCCGTCGCGGACCCCCAGCTGCGCGGCGGTGCGGCCACCGTCCAGCGGCGGACCGCCGAGCCGGGACAGGCTCCACCCGCCGTGCCGTACGCCCTCGTCGGCCAGGTCCTCGCCCGCGTACCGGAGCAGGGTGGGCAGCAGGTCGGCCAGCGGAACGTCGGACGGCAGTGCCAGATCCATCCTGGTCCGCGGCGCCACGATGGTGATCCGGCTGAGCCCGCCGGTCGCCGTCTTCGTCGCCACTGTTGGCCTCCTCGTGCTCGCCTACGATCCACCTCGGCCGGTGACGTCGCCCCCCACGGGTCCACGACGCCTCCGGGAGATTACCTACGATGGCGGTCGCACAGGTTGCCCACCCGACGTCTCGGGCCGTCGGCAGACCACGATCAGGGCAGCTTCTGGGAGGGAGAGCCGTGAGTACGGTGGTGTTCCGCCGGCTTCCGCGTCAACCGGGGCCCGCGTTGCCGCGGGGCGAGGTGTTGCTGGAGTCCCCGCCCGAGCTGCCCGAGCCGCAGTCCAAGGGCATGGGTCAGGTGCTGATGATCCTGCCGATGCTCTGCGGCGTCGGCGCGATGGCCTTCCTCTACGCCGGTCGCGGCGGCGGCATGATGACGTACGTGGCCGGCGGCCTGTTCGGCGTGTCGATGCTCGGCATGGCGATCGGCACCCTCGGCAACGGCGGCAACGACAAGGCTGAGCTGAACGCCCAGCGGCGCGACTACATGCGCTACCTGGCGCAGATGCGCAAGCGCACCCGGCGGGCCGCCGAGCAGCAGCGGGCCGCGATGACCTGGCGGCACCCGGAGCCGGACGCGCTCTGGTCGATCGCCGCCTCCCGCCGGCTCTGGGAGCGGCGGATCACCGAGGACGACTTCGGCGAGGTCCGGATCGCGCTCGGCCCGCAGCGGCTGGCCGTGGAGATCGTGCCGCCGGAGACCAAGCCGGTCGAGGACCTGGAGCCGATGAGCGCCATCGCGCTGCGCCGCTTCGTCCGGGCCCACACCAGCGTGCCGGAGCTGCCCACCGCGCTGTCCCTGCGGGCGTTCAGCCGGGTGGCCCTGCGCGGCGACCGGGCCGCGGTGCTCGACCTGGCCCGGGCGGCCGTGGGCCAGCTGGTCACCTTCCACGCCCCGGACGACCTGATCGTGGCGGTGGTGGCCGCGCCGGACCGGCAGCCGGCCTGGGACTGGGTGAAGTGGCTGCCGCACGCCCAGCATCCGGGGCGGACCGACGCGGCGGGGGCACGTCGGATGGTCTTCGCCAGCCTCGCCGAGGCGGAGGTGGCGCTCAGCAACGAACTCGGCGGCCGGCCCCGGTTCGCGCCGGAGGCCAAGCCGCTCACCACCGCGCCGCACGTGGTGGTGCTGCTCGACGGCGGCGAGGTCTCGGCGACCTGCGCGCTGATGGGCGCCGGTCTGCTCGGCGCCACGGTCATCGACCTCTCCGGCACGGTCCCGCGGGACGCCGGCCGGTGGCTGCTCTGCCTGGACGCCGGCGACGGCACCGGGCTGGACCTGGTGCGCGGCACCACGACCTCCCGGCTGGGCCGGCCGGACCGGCTGAGCGCGGCCGCCGCCGAGGGGCTGGCCCGGCAGATCGCCCCCTTCCGCCTCTCCCAGCAGCAGGGCGCCACCGCGGAGGAGCCGCTGTCCCGCAGCATGGAGCTGCCGGACCTGCTCGGGATCGGCGACGCGGCCACCGTGGACACCCAGCAGACCTGGCGGCCGCGCGGGCACCGGGACCGGCTGCGGATCCCGCTCGGGGTCGGGCCGGACGGCAACGTGGTGGAGCTGGACTTCAAGGAGTCCGCGCACGAGGGCATGGGTCCGCACGGCCTGGTCATCGGCGCGACCGGTTCCGGCAAGAGCGAGCTGCTGCGTACGGTGGTGGGCGCGCTCGCCGTGACGCACTCCTCGGAGGAGCTCAACTTCGTCCTGGTCGACTTCAAGGGCGGCGCCACCTTCGCCTCGCTGGACGCGTTGCCGCACACCAGCGCGGTGATCACCAACCTCTCCGACGAGCTGCCGCTGGTCGACCGGATGCGGGACGCCCTGGCCGGCGAGATGAACCGCCGCCAGGAGGTGCTGCGGGCGGCCGGCAACTACGTCTCCCGGTACGACTACGAGAAGGCCCGGGCGGCCGGTGAGCCGCTGGAGCCGATGCCCAGCCTGCTGATCATCTGTGACGAGTTCAGCGAGCTGCTGGCCGCCAAGCCGGACTTCATCGACCTCTTCGTGATGATCGGCCGGCTCGGCCGGTCGCTCGGCGTGCACCTGCTGCTGGCCAGCCAGCGGCTGGAGGAGGGGAAGCTGCGCGGGCTGGACACCCACCTGTCGTACCGGATCGGTCTGCGGACCTTCTCGGCGGTGGAGAGCCGGATCGTGCTCGGTGTGCCGGACGCGTACGAGCTGCCGAACGCGCCGGGTCACGGTTACCTGAAGACCGACACCAGCACGATGCTGCGGTTCCGGGCCGCGTACGTCTCCGGCCCGTACCGGGCGCCGGGGCAGGTGCAGCGGTCGGTCCGGGCCCAGGTGCAGCGCCGGATCGTCCCGTACGGCATCGACTACGTGCCGGCGCCGGCCCTGCCCACCCCGACGGAGGTCGTGCCGGAGCCGGAGCAGAGCGGCGACGGCAAGGCCGTGGCGATGCTCGACGTGCTGATCGACCGGCTCAAGGGGCGGGGCCGCCCGGCGCACCAGGTCTGGCTGCCGCCGCTGGCCGAGCCGCCGGGCCTGGCCGAGCTGCTGCCGCCGCTGAGCGTGCACCCGACGTTCGGGCTGACCACCGCCGACTGGCCGGGCCGCGGCCGGCTCAGCGTGCCGGTGGGCATCGTGGACCGGCCGTACGAGCAGCGGCGCGACCCGATGATGGTGGACCTGGCCGGCGCGGGCGGCAACGTGGTCATCGTCGGTGCCTCGCTGAGCGGCAAGAGCACCATGCTGCGCTCGATGCTGGCCTCGCTGGCGCTCACCCACACCCCGCGCGAGGTGCAGTTCTTCTGCCTCGACTTCGGCGGTGGCGCGCTGCGCAGCCTGGACGGGCTGCCGCACACCGCCGGGGTGGCCGGGCGGCGGGACACCGAGGCGGTCCGCCGGACCGTGGCCGAGGTGGTCGCGATCATCGACGAGCGGGAGCTGCGCTTCACCCAGCACGGCATCGACTCGGTGGCCAGCTACCGGCGGCGCCGTGCCGCCGGTGAGTTCGCCGATGACCCGTTCGGCGACATCTTCCTGGTCGTCGACGGCTGGAACACGCTGCGCCAGGAGTACGAGGAGCTGGAACAGACCATCACCAACCTGGCCAACCGGGGCCTCGGTTTCGGCGTACACGTGGTGGTCACCGCCGTGCGGTGGGCGGAGATCCGGATCAACATGCGCGACCTGCTCGGCACCAAGCTGGAGCTGCGGCTCGGCGACCCGGCCGAGTCGGAGATCGACCGGCGGGCGGCGCAGAACGTGCCGGGCGGGACGCCCGGCCGCGGTCTGACCCGGGACAAGCTGCACTTCCTCACCGCGATCTCGCGGATCGACGGCAAGCGCGAGATCGAGGACCTGACCGAGGCGTCGGTGGCGCTGGCCGGGCACGTGGCGGCGAACTGGCCGGGCCGCCCCGCGCCGAAGGTGCGGCTGCTGCCCCGCAAGCTGGCGGTCGCCGAGCTGGCGAAGGTGATCGACCGGTCGGCGCCGGGCATCCCGATCGGCGTCAACGAGTCGGCGCTCGCCCCGGTCTACCTGGACCTGGCCGGTGAGCCGCACCTGACCGTGTTCGGCGACGCCGAGTGCGGCAAGACCAACCTGCTGCGGCTGATCGCCCGGGGCATCGCCGAGCGGTACACCCCGGCCCAGGCCCGGTTGGTGATCGCCGACTACCGGCGCGGCCTGCTCGGCGCGGTGGAGGGCGATCACCTGCTGGACTACGCGCCGTCGAACCAGGTGTTCAGCCAGGGCCTCGGCTCGATCCGCAACGCTCTGCAGAACCGACTGCCCGGCCCGGACGTGACCACCGCGCAGCTGCGTGACCGGAGCTGGTGGAAGGGACCCGACCTCTACATCCTGGTCGACGACTACGACCTGGTCGCCTCCGGCGGCAACAACCCGCTCAGCGCGCTGCACGAGCTGCTGCCGCAGGCCCGCGACATCGGCCTGCACCTGATCATCACGCGCCGGGTGGGCGGCGTGGCGCGCGCCCTCTACGAGCCGGTGCTGCAACGCCTGCGCGAGCTGGACTCGCCGGGTCTGCTGATGTCCGGCAGCCGGGAGGAGGGAGCCGTCTTCGGCAACCTGCGGCCGAGCCCGCAGCCGCCGGGCCGGGGCACCCTGGTGCGCCGCCGGGACGGCCAGCAGCTGATCCAGACGGCGTGGACGGAGCCGGCCTGAGCGGATCGTCGGCGGCCGAAGCCCTGACCTGGCCAACGACCGTCCAACTCGTACGGTCCGGGGCGGATTGCGTTGTGGATCCTGCCGTGTCGGAAGACGACGATGGGAAGGCAGGGCTGCGCGGGTTGGACGTCGTCCGCTACGGTTCGGTTGAAGTGTCCGTCGGTGGGGTGTGTACGCCTTGCCGCGGGGGAGGGCGCGGCGGATCCGCCGCCACAGAGATGACGGAAGGGTGTGAAGCATGGCGTTCGAGGTCAGTGCAGCGACTCTGCACACCGCCGCGAGTGACGTGCGGTCCACGCGCAGCGACGTCGACGGTGAGCTGAAGAAGCTGTGGAACGTGGTCGACGACCTGGCGATGGCCTGGAAGGGCCAGGCCTCCACGGGTTTCCAGAACCTGATGCAGCGCTGGAACGAGGACACGGCCAAGCTGCTCCAGGCCATGGACAACATCGCGGACCTGCTCGACAAGTCGGGCACGACGCACCAGGTCAACGACGAAGAGCAGCAGCAGATGCTGGACAAGTTCCACTCTGCTCTCAACCCGTGATCCGCGAAGACAGGCAGAGGAGGAACTCATGAGCATCAAGGTTGACTACGCCGTCCTCGAGAGCAGCAACCAGCAGATGCAGGCCATCTCGCGGACCATCGACGAGAAGCTGGACACGCTGCGCTCGATGCTGACCAAGCTCGAGTGGGAGGGCCAGGACCGGGTTGCCTACGAGCAGCACCAGGCCCAGTGGGACGCCGCCGTGCGGGACATCAACAAGGTCCTGAACGAGATCGGTGGCGCGGTCGGCATCGCCCGCGAGAACTACATGACCACCGAGATGAGCAACTCGAAGGCCTGGGGCTGACCCGGACCGGTCCACCGCGGCCCCGCACCCGGCTCTGCCGGGGCGGGGCCGCGGTGCGTTCCGCCCCGCCGGATGACCGTGCCGCTCCCGCCGACCGCCACAGCGCGCCCTGACGCTCCACCGCGCGTCCTGACGGGTCCGTGGCGCGGCTCGGACGGCGCACCGGGTCTTCGGGGCCGCACCGCGCCCTGCCGGGCCGCGTACCGCGCTCTGGGCCGGGTCCGGGCGGCGGGCCTGGACCCGGCGAGGGGTCAGCTGTCCAGTTGCGCCGGTCGGCGTCCCGGCCGCCAGCCGCGCCGGCGGCCGAGGGCCAGCACCGGGCGCAGCGTCAGCAGCGCGCCGGCCAGCAGCGCGCCCACCACGGCCACCCAGATCGCCACGGTGCGCTGCCAGGCCAGCGGGTCGGCCTGCGGCGCGGGGGGCGGCATCGCGCCGAGCGGCGGGTCCTGCCGGGTGCCGAGCAGGCTGGTCACCGCCCGGTACGGGTCGACCGTGCCGTAGCCGACCGAGGCGTTGTGCCCGTCGGGCGGGTTGTCGGCGGTGCGGGTCAGCCGGTAGGCCACCTCGTCGGGCGTGAGGTTGCGGTGCGCGGCGCGGATCAGCGCGGCCACCCCGGAGACGTACGCGGCGGCGAAGCTGGTGCCGCCCTGCGGCTCGGCGAGGTATCCGGAGCCCTGCGGCGCCGGGCCGACGATGTTCAGGCCGGGTGCGGCGATGTCGACGTAGTCGCCGCTGACCGAGCTGCCGACGTGCTGGCCCTGCTCGTCGACGCCGGCCACGGCGATCACCCCGGGGTACGCGGCCGGGTAGGCGGGCCGGTCCTCCTGGTTCTCCTGCCGGTTGCCGGCGGCGGCCACCAGGACCACCCCCTTGCCGAGGGCGTAGTCGACGGCCGACTTGAGGGCCGGGTCGTCCAGCGTCACGAGCGACAGGTTGATGACGTCGGCGTCGTGGTTGGCGGCCCAGCGGATGGCGCGGCCGATCTCGCCCGGCACCGCCGGGTCGAAGTTCTCCCGGTTCTCGGCGAGCACCCGGATCGGCAGGATCCGCGCCTCCGGCGCGATCCCGCTGTACGGCACGCCGGTGCCCTCCCGGCCGGCGATGATGCCGGCGATCAGGGTGCCGTGGCCGACCAGGTCGCACTGCCCGCGCAGCTTCACCAGGCCGTTGAAGTCCTCGCCGGGCAGGACCCGGCCGCGCAGCAGCGGGTGGCTGGCCGAGACGCCGGAGTCGATCACGGCGACGGTCACCCCGCCGCCCTTGGTCACCCGCCAGGCCGAGGCGGGGGCGAGCCGGTCCAGTGCCCAGGTCTGCTCGGTCGGCGCGGGGTTGCCGGCCGGGCCGCAGCGGGGGGCCGCGGCGGCGGGGGCGGGGGCCACCAGGACCGTGCCGAGCAGCGCCGCGACCGCTCCACAGAGGACAGGTCGGATCCGGTGCCCGATCCGGGCGCTCACCGTCGTTTCGTCCGGCCGCAGGCTGTCGCGCACGCGGTGAGACTACCGCCGCCGGCCCGGTCGTGCGGTGACGGGAGCGGGGTGGGGCGCCGGCCGCCGCCGCGGGTCACTTCCCGGTGGACTCGTCGTCGGGTCCGGCGCTGAAGAGGGCGAGCAGGGCGCCGACCTGCTGGTCGGCCTCGGCCGGGTGCCGGAAGTGGCCGCTCGGGTCGATCGTGTACTCGTTGCGCCGGCCCACCCGGGTGCGGCGCAGGTAGCCGCCGGCCTCCAGGTCGGTGACGATCGCCTGGGCGGCCCGTTCGGTCACCCCCACCTCGTCGGCGACGTCGCGGAGCCGGGCGGTGGGGTTGCGCGCGATGGCCAGCAGGACGTGCCCGTGGTTGGTGAGGAAGGTCCAGTTCCGGGCGCTCCCGGGCGCGCCAGGTGTGGTCGACATGGTGGTCATGGTAGGGCCCGGCGGCGCCGATCCGGGCCGTCGGGCGACCGGGACGGGCGGCGTGGACGCGTCGCGGCGGCCGGTCAAGTACCTCCGGACGTATGAAGTCTGTATCACGTATACCTTGACGGGCGTTCGGCTGCGTGTGACTGTGGTCGGCGAGGCCGCCTCTGCCGCCGGCCGGGCTGACCAGGTCTTTTGCGCCGAGGATGAGGTGAGTGTATTGACGCCGACCACTCCTGAGCGAGCGCTCGCCGAGCTGCAGGCCGGGAACAACCGGTTCGTCACCGGCGCCCCCCGGCACCCGAATCAGGACGCCGACCACCGGGCGCTCGTCGCCGACGGGCAGCACCCGTTCGCGGTGATCGTCGGCTGCTCCGACTCCCGGCTCGCCGCCGAGATCATCTTCGATCGCGGGCTCGGCGACCTCTTCGTGGTCCGGACCGCCGGCCACACCACCGGCCCCGAGGTCCTCGGCAGCGTCGAGTACGCGGTCACCGTGCTGGGCACGCCGCTGGTGGTGGTGCTCGGCCACGACTCCTGCGGCGCGGTGCAGGCGGCCCGGGAGGCCACGGCCACCGGCGCCACCCCGCCCGGTCACCTCGGCGCCGTGGTGGACGCGGTGGTGCCGAGCCTGCGCCGGGCGCTGCGGGAGGGCGTGACGGACATCGACGGGATCGTCGACATCCACATCGCGCAGACCGTGGAGGCCCTGGTCGCCAACTCGGCGGTGCTCGCCGAGCGGGTGGCCGCCGGGCGCTGCGCGGTGGTCGGCATGTCGTACCGGCTCGGCGCGGGCGAGGTGCGCACCGTGGCGGAGGTGCCGGCGGGTGCTCCCGGCCGGGCCGTGCCCGCGCCGGTCGGCGCCGCCGGTCCGGCGCCCACCGCCGTCGCCGGCTGACGCCCCCGAACAGACGAACGGGCCGTCCCGCGTGGTCGCGGGGACGGCCCGTTCGGCGCGTACGGACTCAGAGCAGCGACATGTGCACGTGGTCGGTGTGGTTGGACGGCCCGCTGTACGACTTCCAGCCCGTCGCCGGGAACCAGATCTGCCGGTTCCAGATGACGTAGTAGATGCCGAGCCGGTCGGCGTTGCGGATCAGGAACGCGGCCACGTTGTTGCCGTACATCCGCATGTCGTTGTTGTGCCAGGGGGAGAAGCCGCTCTTCTGCAGCGACCAGTCGCAGGCCCGGCCCTTGGGGTGCTCCCACGGCCCGCCGGGGCGGTAGCAGCCCACGAAGCGGTTGAAGCCGGCCTTCTTGACCTCCTTGTAGGCGTGCAGGGTGCGCGGGGTGATGCAGCCGGAGGTGGTCGGGTCGTTCTCGCTGCACGACTCGGACTTCCAGTCGCCGTCGGCGGTCCGGCCCGGGCCGATCGCGGCCACCCGGGAGGTGGCCGAGACCAGGCCGCCGGTGAAGCCGAGCCCGCCGACCAGCTTCAGCGCCTTCTCCGCCGCGGCCTTCTCCCGGGCCATCGCGTTGGTCAGCTTCTGCTGCTCGCGCACCTCGGCGTCGAGCGCGAGCTTGGCCTGCTCGGCCCGGGTCTTGGCGGTGTTGATCGCGGCGAGCTTCTGCGCGTTGACCAGGTTCAGCTCGTCCAGGCCGGCGGCGCGCTGCACGAACGAGTCCGGCGACCGGCTCTCCAGCAGCATCGCCATGGCACCGATCCGGCCGGTCCGGTAGGACTGCGCGGCGATGGCGCTGACCTGGGGCCGCAGCGCCTCCAGCTCGTCCTGCGCCGCCTTCACCTCGCCGGCCAGCTGGCGCTGGCGTTGCTGCGACTTCGCCAGCTTGGTCTTCGCCTGGACGTACTGCCGGTTCGCCGACTCGATCGCCTCGGTGATGAGCGGCGGGTCGTCGTCCTCCTCGTGCCCCGAGGGGGTGGGGGTGGCGGGCGCGGCCAGGGCCGGGGTGGGGCCGGCGACGATGGCGAGCGCGGCGAGCACGGTCACCAGCGGTGTGATCCAGCGGCGCAGGGGTGCCGTCACAGTCTTCCCTTCCGTCGGCCGCCGACCGGGTTAGCTGACGGGTTCGGGACGGAAGCGGCCCCTACCGCTGACGCGGACTCACCCCATGTACCTGGTTCCCCGGCTCGCCCGCGGGCGATTGGGCGGCGGTACCGCAGGCGCCGGTTCGCGCCTTCAGCGGTGACCGGCAGCGAGGTTACCTGAGAGTCCGGGCGGGGATCTACGTCCGGAAGCCGACCAGAAGCCCTATTTCGTCGTGGCCCTGCGTGACCAGCGTCGCGTTTGACATCCGTCGTCACGCTACGGAGTGTCGTCATGCCGGAAGGTGTTCCACCGCGCCGTCCGGGGCGCGCATGGCACCGCAGCGGGGACGGGCGTCAGGCGAGGCCGGCACGGCGGCGGCGGTACTCCTCCTCGTCGATCTCGCCCCGGGCGTACCGCTCGTCGAGGATGCGCCGGGCCGCCGCGGAGGCGCGCGCGGCACCCGCCGGATCGGTGAGCCGGAACCCCAGCCACACCAGCGCGCCGAGCACCACCAGCCCCAGCAGGGACCAGATCCACATCAAGCCCATCATCGGGCCGTTCCACATCATCTGGCCGCCCTCCCGTCTGTACCGAGGGTCGGCCGGTCCGGCGAGGTGACGCCGGCTCCGGTCGCCACCTCGACGGTACGGCGGGCCGGGGCCCCGGCGGGCGGGCCAGGAGGCCCGGGATCGGGGCCGGAAGTCCCGACTCAGCCCCGCTTCATCAGCCGGCCGACGGCGGCCATCATCTCGGTCGCCATCTCGTCGGCGCGCCCCTCGGCGGCGCCCTCGTGCATGCAGTGCCGGGCGTGGCCGTCGAGCAGGCCGAGGCCGACCTTGTCCAGGGCGGCCTGGATCGCCGAGATCTGGGTCAGCACGTCGATGCAGTAGCGGTCGTCCTCGACCATCTTCTCGATGCCGCGGACCTGGCCCTCGATGCGGCGGAGCCGCGCGAGCAGCTGATCCTTGCTGGCGGTGTAGCCCCGGGTCGGGGTCGTCGGTGCGGTCATGACGTCGAGGATAGCGTACCCCTCGGGGGTATGGTACGGTCCGGTCGTGGGCATACCCACACCGGGTATCGGTAACGGCCCGGACGCGCCGGTCCATCCCTCTCCTACCCCTGGGGGGTATAGGATGGGGGTGCGGGAAGGAGTTTCGACATGGTCACCACCACGTACCAGGTGCAGGGCATGACCTGCGGGCACTGCGTCAACTCGGTCAGCACCGAGGTGAGCGCGATCCCGGGCGTCACCGACGTCCAGGTCGACCTGGCCACCGGCCGGGTCACCGTCAGCAGCGAGAGCCCACTGGACCCGGACGCCGTCCGCGCCGCCGTGGACGAGGCCGGTTACGACCTCGTCCCGGCGTGACGGCCGGCGGACCCCGAGAAACCGAGGTACCCCGATGAACACGGCGACGAAGCTGAGCGGCTTCGCCCTCGGCCTCGCGGCGGTGTTCGGCGCGGCGTACGGGGTCGGTCACCTGACCGGCCCCGTCGCGCCCGCCGCCGAGACCCGCCACGACGCCACCGACCCCGCGCACGACCCCACCGCGGCCGACCACGGTGACGGCCACGCCGACCCGTCCACCGACCACCTGCCCGGCGGGCTGCTCGTCGCCGACCGCGGCTACACGCTGCAACCGGTGAACGCCCCCACCGGCGAGTTCGCCTTCCGGATCACCGGCCCGGACGGCCGGCCGGTCACCCGCTACGACGTCGCGCACGACAAGCGGATGCACCTGATCGTCGCCCGCCGCGACCTCTCCGGCTTCCGGCACGTGCACCCCGAACTGACCGGCGACGGCACCTGGCGGGTCGCCTCGCCGCTCGCCGGGCCCGGCGTCTGGCGGGCGTTCGCGGACTTCACCCCGACCGGCGGCGAGCCGCTGACGCTCGGCGTCGACGTGACCGTCCCCGGCCCGCTGGTGGAGCACCCGCTGCCCGCCCCCGCGACCAGCAGCACCGTCGACGGCTACACCGTCACGCTGGCCGGCACGCCACAGCCCGGCCAGGCCGGCCGGCTCACCCTGACCGTGACCCGGGACGGCCGCCCGGTCACCGACCTCCAGCCCTACCTCGGGGCGTACGGGCACCTGGTCGCGCTGCGCCAGGGCGACCTGGCGTACCTGCACGTGCACCCGGAGGGCGCGCCCGGCGACGGGCAGACCCCGGCCGGACCGGCGGTGAGCTTCACCACCGAGCTGCCCTCGATCGGCACGTACCGTCTCTACCTGGACTTCCGGCACGACGACGCGGTGCACACCGCCGAGTTCACGGTGGTGGCCGGTGACGTCCCGCCGCCGGCTGCGCCGGCCACCCCGACCACACCCACCCCGGACGCCGGACACGGCGCCCCCGGGCACGGACACAGCTGACAGGAGGTGCCGCGATGACCTCGACCGCGAAGTCGCTGCCGGTCGCGCCGAACCGGATCGAGCTGGCGATCGGCGGGATGACCTGCGCCTCCTGCGCCGCCCGGATCGAGAAGAAGCTCAACCGGATGGACGGCGTCGAGGCGACCGTCAACTACGCCACCGAGAAGGCCACCGTTCGGTACGCCGACCAGATCACCCCGGCGGACCTGATCGCCACCGTGGAGAAGACCGGCTACACGGCCGTCGTACCGCCGCCGCCCGCGCAGGCCGCCGCCGAGGCGGCCGCGCCGGTGGACGAGCTGCGCGGGCTGCGTACCCGGCTGTGGGTGTCGGCCGTGCTGACCGTGCCGGTGATCGTGCTCGCCATGGTCCCGGCCTGGCAGTTCGACTACTGGCAGTGGCTGTCGCTGACCCTGGCCGCCCCGGTCGTGGTCTACGGCGGGCTGCCGTTCCACCGGGCCGCCGCGATCAACCTCCGGCACGGCGCCGCGACCATGGACACCCTGGTCTCGCTCGGCACGCTGGCCGCGTTCGGCTGGTCGCTCTGGGCGCTCTTCCTCGGCGACGCCGGGATGCCCGGGATGGTGCACCCGTTCGAATTCGACATCAGCCGCGGCGGCGGGGCCGGCAACATCTACCTGGAGGCGGCGGCCGGCGTGACCGTCTTCCTCCTCGCCGGCCGCTACTTCGAGGCCCGCTCGAAGCGGACCGCCGGCGCGGCCCTGCGCGCCCTGCTGGAACTGGGCGTCAAGGACGTCGCGGTGCTGCGCGGCGACCGGGAGACCCGGATCCCGGTGGACCAGCTCGCCGTCGGGGACCGGTTCGTGGTCCGCCCCGGCGAGAAGGTCGCCACCGACGGCGTGGTCGAGGACGGCACCTCCGCCGTCGACGCCAGCATGCTCACCGGCGAGTCGGTGCCGGTGGAGGTCGGGCCGGGCGCCGCCGTCGTGGGCGCCACCGTCAACGCCGGGGGCCGGCTGGTGGTCCGGGCCACCCGGGTCGGCGCGGACACCCAGCTTGCCCAGATGGCCCGGCTCGTCGAGCAGGCGCAGACCGGCAAGGCGGCCGTGCAGCGGCTCGCCGACCGGATCTCCGGGGTGTTCGTGCCGATCGTGATCGCCCTGGCGGTGGGCACCCTCGGCTGGTGGCTCGGCACCGGCGGAGGGGCGACCGCCGCGTTCACCGCCGCGGTGGCCGTGCTGATCATCGCCTGCCCGTGTGCCCTCGGCCTGGCCACCCCGACCGCGCTGCTGGTCGGCACCGGACGCGGCGCCCAGCTCGGCATCCTGATCAAGGGGCCGGAGGTGCTGGAGTCGACCCGCCGGGTGGACACCGTCGTGCTGGACAAGACCGGCACCGTCACCACCGGCCGGATGACCCTGGTCGACGTGCTGCCGGCGACCGGCCAGGACGCCGACGAACTGCTCCGGCTGGCCGGGGCGCTGGAGGCCGCCTCCGAGCACCCCATCGCCCGGGCCGTCGCCGACGGCGCCGCCGAGCGGGGCGCCCTGCCGGCGGTCGGCGGCTTCGCCAACGCGGAAGGGCTCGGCGTCACCGGGACCGTCGAGGGCCGGGAGGTGGTGGTCGGGCGGCTGCGGCTGCTGCGCGAGCGCGGACTCGACGTACCCGAGGAGATCGCGCGGGCGGCGACCGATGCGGCGGCCGCCGGGCGGACGGCGGTCCTGGCCGGCTGGGACGGCCGGGCCCGCGGCGTGCTCGCGGTGGCCGACGCGGTCAAGCCGACCAGCCGCGCGGCGGTCGGCCGGCTGCGCGAGCTCGGGCTGACCCCGGTGCTGCTCACCGGCGACAACGCCACCGTGGCGCAGGCGGTGGCCGCCGAGGTCGGCATCGACCAGGTGATCGCCGAGGTGCTGCCCGCCGACAAGGTCGACGCGGTGCGCCGGCTCCAGGCGCAGGGTCGGACGGTGGCCATGGTCGGTGACGGCGTCAACGACGCGGCCGCGCTCGCCCAGGCCGACCTCGGACTGGCCATGGGCACCGGCACCGATGTGGCGATCGAGGCGTCCGATCTGACCCTGGTCCGGGGCGACCTGATGGCGGCGGTGGACGCCATCCGGCTCTCCCGGCGCACGCTGGCCATCATCAAGGGCAACCTGTTCTGGGCCTTCGCCTACAACCTGGCCGCCCTGCCGCTGGCCGCCGCCGGCCTGCTCAACCCGATGATCGCCGGCGCCGCGATGGCCTTCTCGTCGGTCTTCGTGGTGGCCAACAGCCTCCGGCTGCGCGGCTTCCGACCGGTCGGCTGAGCCGGGGTCCGTTCACCCTCGGTGAGCGGCCGTGGTTGAGCCGACCGGCGACGGGGTACCTCCATCTCGTCAGGACGTAATGCTGAGTGGAGGTTCCGATGGGTTACGACGACAAGATCGGCAACGCGACCGAGAACACCGCCGGCAAGGTGAAGGAGGGCGTCGGCCGGGCGACCGACAACGAGCGCCTCGAGGCCGAGGGCCGCAACGACCAGTCCAAGGCCGACCTCAAGCAGGCCGGTGAGAAGATCAAGGACGCCTTCAAGAGCTGACCAACGCCACTACCGCGACGCCGGGCCGGCACCTCGCCGGCCCGGCGCGCTGCGCGCGGACCGCCTGTCCGGCGCCCGCGCCGCCCGCTTGGCACACTCGGTGCCACGCCGCCCGATCCGTCCGGGGCCCGGGTGGCGGCACCGCGAGGATGCCCCGGTCCGACCACCGACCGTGACCGACGACCGTACGGGGAGAAGGATGTCCGCCACCACCGCCCTGCGCGCCGCCGCCCTGGTGACCCTGACCGCCCTCGCCGGGGCCTGCCAGACCGACGGAAGCCCGGATGCCGCGGCCCCGGCGGGCGGCCCGACCGCCGCGCCGACCACCGTCGAGCCCGCCCCGACCACCGCCACGCCGTCCCCGCCGACCGCGGCGAACACCGTCGGGGTCTGCGCCGAGGTGGACAAGCTCATCATCGCCAAGAGCCGGGAGATCGCCGCCGACGCCGCGGCGGCGACCCGCAAGCAGCTCACCCCAGAGCAGATCAACGCCCAGGTCAAGACCGACCTCGCCGACCTGGCCGACGACGTACGCGAGCAGGCCGCCAGGGCCGCCGACCCGGAGATCAGGACGCTGGTCGGCCGGACCGCGCAGCAACTCGACGCCGGGGCCAGGTCGGCCAGCCCGGTGAAGTGGCTCAGCTCGACGTTCGTGGCGATCCCGCCCCGGCTGGCCCGGGACTGCCGGGCCTGACCCGGTACAACACGTGGGTGACGGCCGGTGCGGGGACCACCCGCACCGGCTCCAGCGTGACGCCGTCGAGCGGCCCCGCGAAGAGCGGAGTGCCACCGCCGAGGACGATCGGCACCAGGTGCAGCCAGACCGAGTCGAGCAGCCCGGCGGCGAGGTACTGCCGGAGCGTGCTTCCCCCGCCGGCCACCCCGACGTCGCGGTCACCGGCCGCCGCCCGGGCCGCCGCGAGGGCCGCCTCGACGCCACCGGTGACGAAGTGGAACTCCGTCCCACCCCGCATCACCAGCGACTCGCGCGGATGATGGGTCAGCACGAAGACCGGCACCCGGAACGGCGGATCATCCCCCCACCAACCGGTCCACCCCGGGTCCCACGCGCCCTCACCGCCGCCGAACATCCGCCGGCCCATCACGTACGCGCCGATGTTCGCGGTCATCTCGGCCACCACCTCGGCGTCGAGGTTGCGCTCCCCGCCGGCCTGCCCGTGTCGGGCCCGCCAGCCGTCCGTGGCGAAGAGCCACTCGTGCAGCCGCAGGCCGCCCCGGCCCAGCGGATCCTGCCTGCTCTGCCCCGGCGCCGCGACGTACCCGTCCAGCGACATCGAGATCTGACCGGTCACCTGAGTCATGTCCGGTGGACGTCGGCGGCCGGTGAAACTCATCGGTCGGCGGCCAGCCGGGCGGCGCGTACCTCCAGGTAACGCTGCTCGGGGCGGCTCGTGGTGGCCCGCGCGGCGGCCAGGTACGCCGCCCGTGCGGCCGCCCGCTCGCCGGCCAGCTCCAGCAGGTGGGCGCGGACCGCGGCGAGCCGGTGGTGCCCGGCGGTGCGGTCGTCGGCGTCCAGCGACGTCAGCAGCGCCAGCCCGGCCCGGGGGCCGTCCACCATGGCCACGGCGGCGGCCTGGTTCAACGTGACCATCGGGTTCGGCGCGATCCGGGCCAGCACCCGGTACAGCGCGACGATCTGCGGCCAGTCCGTCTCCGCCGCCGACGGCGCCTCGGCGTGCACCGCCGCGATGGCCGCCTGCACCTGGTAGGGGCCCGGCGCCGACCAGGTCAGCGCCTCGGTCACCAGGGCGACGCCCGCGGCGATCTCCGCCCGGTCCCACCGGCTGCGGTCCTGCTCGGCCAGCGGGATCAGCTCCCCGCCCGGGCCGGTCCGGGCCGCCCGGTGCGAGTCGGTGAGCAGCATCAACGCCAGCAGCCCGGCCACCTCGCCGTCGTCCGGCAGCAGCCGGCGCAGCTCCCGGGCCAGCCGGATCGCCTCCCGGGTCAGCTCCGCCCGGTGCAGCTCGTCGCCGCTGGAGGCGGTGTACCCCTCGTTGAAGATCAGGTAGAGCACCCGCAGCACGGCCCGGAGCCGGTCGTCCCGGTCCGCCGGCGAGGGCAGCACGAAGCGCGCCCCGGCCGCCTCGACCCGCTGCTTCGCCCGCCGGATCCGCTGGCTCATCGTCGCCTCCGGCACCAGGTACGCCCGGGCGATCTCCGCGGTGCTCAGGCCGCCCACCGCGCGCAGGGTGAGCGCCACCTGGGCGGAGCCGGTCAGCGCCGGATGGCAGCAGAGGAAGAGCAGCTTCAACGTGTCGTCCTCGGCGGGCGGCTCCTCGTCGGCGGCCGTCGCGTACGCCGGCTCCCGGACCGCCACCGCGACCTCGCGGTCCCGGCGGGCCCGCTCGCTGCGCCACTCGTCGGTGAGCCGGCGGGTCGCCACGGTGACCAGCCAGGACCGCGGATGCTCCGGCACCCCCTGCGCCGGCCACTGGGTGGCGGCGGCGAGCAGGGCCTCCTGCACCGCGTCCTCGCAGGCGTAGAACTGGCCGTGCCGGCGGACGAGCACACCGAGGACCTGCGGCGCGAGGGTACGCAGCAGGTCCTCGACGGCCCGCTCGGTCACATCTCCGTCCCGGCCTGGTCCATCACCGGGCGCACCTCCAGCACGCCCACCCCGTGCGTCACGTCCGGCCAGCTCGCCGCGATCTCGGCGGCCCGCTCCGGGGTCTCGCAGTCCACCATCAGGTAACCGGCGAACTGCTCCTTGCTCTCCACGAACGGCCCGTCGGTGACCTCGACGGCACCGGCGCGGGCGCCGGCCCGGACCGTACGGGTCTGCGACGGATGGGCCAGCGCGTCGCCGCCCACCAGCTCACCGGAGGCGGTCAGCTCCGCCATGATCCGGTCGACGTCGCCGAAGATCGCGTTGCGGTCCTCCTCGGAGAGCTCCTCGACGAAGCCGGGACGGTTCCAGATCAGCAGCATGTACTTCACGGTCCACTCCTCAGGTACGGGCCACCGGCCGGTGGCGCCTCTCGCAGACGGGTCGGAGCCGGGACCTCCGATCCGACATCCTGCCCGAGAAAAAAATCAGCGACTGCGTACCGGCCGGCGGTCCGGCGCGCCGGCAGCCAGCGAGGCCCGGTCGGCGGCCGAGGTGCCGGAGGCCCAGCCGTCCCGGTCCCGGACCTGGAGCCGGTGCCGGGTGACCCCGGGAAAGAGCTGGTCGAGGCGCTCCCGCACGGCGTCGGTACGGGCGGCGAGCACCGGGAGCAGCCGCTCGCCGGCCTGCTCCCCGGCGGCCGCCCGCTCCTCGGCCACCGTGGCCGCCCGCAGCCGCTCGCCGATGCGCAGGGCGAACGCGTTCAGGAAGGACTCGTCGTAGCCCTTGGTCCGCCGGCCGCTGCCCGGCCGGCGCTCGCCCCGGCCACGCAGCATCGCGGCGGTGGCCTGCACCAGCAGCGAGGTGTGCAGCAGCTCGACCGCGGCCAGGTCGGTGGGGAAGCCGAGCACGGTGGCGAAGCCCAGGTCGTCGGACCACACCGACTCGCACCGGTTCGCCCCGGCCACCTCCTGGATGAGCAGCGCCTTCGCGGCCGCGTACGGGGCGTCGGTGCCGAGCCGGATGCCGCCCGGCCGGTCGGGCCGCTCGGCCGTGGCGTCGAGCAGGGCGGCGTCGATGCTGTGCCGGGCCATCAGCTCCTGCGCCTTGCCGGTCAGCGCCTCCGCCTCGGCCGGGAAGGTGGTCGACTCGGCCTTGGCCAGCAGGGCACGGACCCGGTCCAGCAGCCGCGAGCCGCTGCCCGGCGCCCCGGCGCCCCGAGCGGAACCGGGCACGCCGGCGCCCCGGGCGGTACCCGGACCGCCGGGTGGCGGGCGCAGCGCGGCGATCGGCGGCAGCCCTTCCACCAGCGCCAGCGCCTCCACCGCGTCCCGCAGCGTGCTGATCCGGTCGCCCTGGGCCCGGCGGTCCAGCCAGCCCGGGCCGCCGTCCCACTCCGCGCCCAGCTCGGCGAGCTGACCGTCGAACCAGCCGGGGACCGGGCCGGGCTGCTCGCGGCGCTGGGCGGCCAGCACGTCGCGGAGCAGCCGCGCGCCCCGGGGCGGCAGCCGCCGCAGCGCGATCCGGTCCAGGTCGACCGGCTGCCAGCCGCGGGGCCAGAGCCGGCCCACCGCGCGGACCAGGCGGGCCAGCAGCGCCGCGTCCACCGCCGGGCCGTCGCCGACCACCAGCCGGTCCAGCGCCCGCTCGGCCTCGCGTACGTCGGTGCCGCGCGCCCCCGCGAGGGCGTCGGCGAGCAGCCGGTCGGCGTCGGACACGGGTGGCCCCTCCTCTGGTCAGGGTCGTCCGGCGACGCCTGCGGATCCGCTGGGAACGCGACCCGCGGTCCCCGGAAGGAACGGTACCGGCGGCCGGGGCGCCGCCGCTGGTGAGCGCCCTCACCTCGGCCGTCCAGCCGGTCGGCCAGCGGCCGCCCCGGCGCTCGTCGTGGCGGATCCACGCGAGATGCCGCAAACGGGGGTCTCCGGCCCCGCCTGATCCACCCGGGATGCCGCAACCGGGGGTCTCCGGCGCTGCGGAGAGGCCGGATTGCGGCAGTCGGAGTGGATCATTCTCCGGTCCGACCCGACGACCGGTCGGTGCCGGCCGCACCGAGGGCGTTCAACCGCGCGGCCCGCGCGTCCGTACCACTCCCGGGTGGACCGGGGCGGCACGACGGACGGAGAGCGACGTGGGTGGGCGGAACGCGCGGGACCGGGGTCTGCACCGCCGCCGGGGGTCGCGCGTCGGGCCGGCGCTGGCGCTGGTGGTCGCGGTCGGGCTGGCGGCCGGCGGGGCGTACCTGGCGCGGCGCGGCGCCACCGACCTGCTGGCCACGGCCGGCGGCCCGGTGCCCGCCGCGGTCCCCGCCCGCCCGGCGGCCACCCCGACCCCGCCGGTCGTGACGGCGGCCGGCCGGGCCACCCCGGCGATCACCTACCCGGCCCGGGGCACCGGCGCCTTCCGCACCGCCACCGCGCTCGGCGCGGTGGCCGGGCGCGGGGGCCGGCTGCTGCGCTACCGGGTGGCGGTGGAGGGGGGCATCGCCCGCCTCGACGTGGAGCGGTTCGGGCGGGAGGTCGGCGCGATCCTGGCCGATCCGCGCGGCTGGACCGGCGGCGGCGAGTGGCGGCTGCAACGGGTCGGGCCGGCCGACCCGGCCGACTTCACCGTGCTGCTGACCACCCCGGTGACCCGGGGCCGGCTCTGCGCCGACCCGACCGACCACTACACCTCCTGCCGCAACGGGGACCAGGTGGTGATCAACGTGGCCCGCTGGGTCCGCGGTGTGCCGCAGTTCCCTGATCTTGGCCGGTACCGGCAGTACCTGCTCAACCACGAGGTCGGGCACCGGCTGGGCCGGGGGCACGAGCGCTGTCCGCGGGCCGGCGGTCCGGCCCCGGTGATGGAGCAGCAGACCCTGGGCCTGCACGGCTGCACCCCGAACCCGTGGCCCCGGCCGGACGGCGCCCTGCACACCGGCCCGCCCGGGCAGTACGACGACCCGGTGCCGGCCGAGGATTGAGCCGGCCGGCCTGCGTCGGGCGCCCGCCGGTGGTGAGATGGACGGCGGGTGCGAGGAGGAGGACGACCGCATGGAGTACGTCAAGTTCGGGTCCACCGGCCTGGAGGTGTCCCGGCTCTGCCTGGGCTGCATGAGCTACGGCGAGCCGGGGCGGGGTGGGCACCCGTGGTCGCTGCCGGAGGCCGACAGCCGGCCCTTCATCCAGCAGGCGCTGGAGCTGGGGGTGAATTTCTTCGACACCGCCAACGTCTACTCCGACGGCACCAGCGAGGAGATCGTCGGCCGGGCGCTGAAGGACTTCGCCCGCCGCGACGACGTGGTCATCGCGACCAAGGTGCACGGCCGGATGGGGCCCGGACCGAACCGGGCCGGCCTGTCCCGCAAGCACATCATGAGCGAGATCGACGCGAGCCTGCGCCGGCTCGCCACCGACTACGTGGACCTCTACCAGATCCACCGGCTCGACCCGGGCACTCCGATCGAGGAGACCCTGGAGGCGCTGCACGACCTGGTCCGCGCCGGCAAGGTCCGCTACCTCGGCGCCTCCTCGATGTACGCGTGGCAGTTCGCCAAGGCGCTCTGGGCCGCCGAGCGGCACGGCTGGACCCGGTTCGTCTCCATGCAGAACCACTACAACCTGCTCTACCGGGAGGAGGAGCGGGAGATGCTGCCGTTCTGCCTCGACCAGGGCATCGCGGTGATCCCGTGGAGCCCGCTGGCCCGGGGCCGGCTCACCCGGGACTGGGGTGAGCGGACCGCGCGGGCCGAGACTGACGAGTTCGGCCGCCGGCTGTACGCCCGGACCGAGGAGAACGACCGCGAGGTGGTCGACGCGGTGGCCCGGATCGCGCAGGCCCGGGGGGGTGCCCCGGGCCCAGGTGGCGCTGGCCTGGCTGGCCCGCAACCCGGCGGTGACCGCGCCGATCGTGGGCGCGACCAAGCCGCACCACCTGACCGACGCGGTGGCGGCGCTGGAACTGGAGCTGACCGACGACGAGGTGGCGCAGCTGGAGGCGCCGTACGTCCCGCATCCGGTCGCGGGCTTCTAGGCTCGCCGCTCAGGCGTCCACGGCCGCCCGGGCCGGGCGGGGGAACGACGCCCAGATGTTCTTGGTGTGCGCGGTGGCGTACCAGCCGACGGCCAGCGAGAGCTGCTGGGCCAGGAACAGTCCGCGTCCCCCGGAGTCCAGCGGATGGATGTCGGTCAGCTCGGGCACGGTGCGTACGTCGTGGTCGGCCACGTCGAGCAGGAAGCAGTCGTCGCGGCCGAGCAGGGTGACGATGGTCGGCGGCCGGCCGTGCCGCAGCGCGTTGCTGGCCAGCTCGGTGGCGACCAGCACGACCAGGTGCGGCACCTCGTCGAGGTCCTCGCCCTGCACCAGCCCGTGCCGGTCCAGCGCGTCGCGCAGCGACGCCCGCAGGTCGCGCAGTCCGTCCGGGCTGTCGAGCACCCACCGCTCCAGGTCGACGGCCTCCGGCGGCGGCGGCGAGGTGCGCAACTGTCCCATGGGCTGCGTTCTACCCTGCGTAGCCGCCCGCTAAGCCGGCTCCCGCCCGCCCTCGGGACGAGCGGGAGCCGGCCGCGCGGGTCAGCGGCGGAGCAGGGCGAAGACGCCCCAGCCCAGGTGCTCGCGGCGGTAGCGGACATACCGCAGCGGGTCCTCGGTCAGCTCCCGGCGCAGCTCGCCGGCCAACTCGTCGTCGGGGTGTGCGTCCAGCCAGCGGCGCAGGTTGAGCCAGTGCGCGGCGGCGTACCGGTCCCAGCTGTCCTGGTCGGCGAGGACCATCTCCACCAGGTCCCAGCCGCACTCGCCGAAGAGCCCGACCAGCCCGGGCAGGTCCCGGAACTCGTCCCGGGAGCGGGCGTGGCAGGCGGACACGGTCGTCTCGTCGGGCGGGTCGAGCCGCCAGTACGGCTCGCCGACCAGGACCATCCCGCCGGGGCGCAGCCCGCGTTCCAGCAGCTCCAGGGTGCCGGGGACACCCCCGCCGATCCAGGTGGCGCCGACGCAGGCGGTCAGGTCGAAGCGCTGCTCGGGTACGTAGGCCGCGGCGTCGCCGTGGACGAACCGGACCCGGTCGGCGACGCCCAGCTGGGCGGCGCGCGCCCGGGCCGCGGCGGTGTTGACGGTGCTGATGTCCACCCCGGTGCCGGTGACGCCGTGGTCCCGGGCCCAGGTGCAGAGCAGTTCGCCCTTGCCGCTGCACAGGTCGAGGATCGACGCGCCGGGACGGAGCCCGATCACCCGGCCCAGGGTGGCCAGCTTGACGTCGTCGATCGGGTTGAGGATCCGCAGGTCGCCCTCGCGGATGCTGAAACTACGTGGCAGATCCAAGGTGATCACTCCAGGGGAAGAAGGGTGGGGACGTCGAGAGAAGACGACGCTGCTCGGCACGGCGCGGCACGGGCACCAAAACACCCTCTTCAGGCAGTCGGAGTGACGTTGGCGGCGAGGCTAGCCGCCCCCCGGCCGCCCGCCAACCGGATTACCGGCCGGCTGCTCGGCGCGGGGCGCTGGTCGTTGACGTCGGCGGCCACCCCACGCCGGACGGCAGGATTGGATCGAGCCGTAGCGGGTAGCCCCGGCCGTGGCCGGCGCGGGTCCGTCGAGGGAAGGCAGCGGAGCGAGACGTACCCGGCCCGGCGGGAGGATCGCCGACCTGTCCCGGCGCTGGGCCGGGGCGTTGCCCGATCGGCTGCGCCAGGTCCGGGCCGGTCTCGGGCTGGCCGCCCAGGCCGGGCTGGCCGCGGGGCTGGCCTGGTGGGTCGCCGACAGCCTGCTGCACATCGCGCAGCCGGTGTTCGCGCCGATCTCGGCGGTGGTGACGCTGGCCGCGTCGGTCGGCCAGCGGTTGCGCCGCACGGTCGAGCTGGTCGTCGGGGTGGCGCTCGGCATCCTCACCGGTGACCTGTTGATCCGCGCGATCGGTGTCGGGCCGTGGCAGCTCGGGGTCATGGTGCTGCTCGCGATCCTGGTGGCGGCGTTCATCGGCCGCAGCCCCGCCCTGGTGGTCCAGGCCGGCGCGACGGCGGTGCTGGTCGGCACCCTGACGCCGCTGGTGTCGAACCTCGAACTGCCCCGGTTCGCCGACGCCCTGATCGGTGGCGGGGCGGCCCTGGTGGTGACCGCGGTGCTGTTGCCGCTCAACCCGCTCCGGCTGATCAACCGGTCCGCCGGCCCCGCGCTGGAGCTGCTCGCCGACCAACTCGACGCCACCGCCGCCGCGCTGCGGGAGCGGGACGCCGTCCGGGCGCGGGCGGCCCGGGACCGGCTCCGGAACAACAAGGCGGAGCTGGGCGCCTTCGGCGAGGCGGCGCAGGGCGCCCGGGAGGCCAGCACGATGTCCCCGGTCTACTGGGGCGCCCGGGAGGGGCCACTCGGCCGGTACGCCGCGGCGGTGGACCCGATCGACCGGGCCATGCGCAACAGCGGCACGCTGATCCGGCGCACCGTCACCCTGATCGAGGACGGCGAGCCGATCCCGGCGGCCCTGCCGGCGGCGGTGTCCCGACTCGCCGGGTCGGTGCGGATGCTGCACCGGGAGTTCGCCCGGGGGGCCGCCGAGCCCACCAGGACCCGGGAGGAGACGGAGCGGGCGGTCGCCGAGGCCGGGCACGCGTACCGCGCCGGGGTGGGTTTCTCCGGCGCCGTGGTGGTGGCCCAGGTGCGTACCGCCGCCAGTGATCTGCTGGTCGCCACGGCGCTGCCGCAGGAGGAGGCGAACCGCCGGGTGCGGCGGGCCTTCGGCTCGCTCACGCCCCCGGAGCCGGAGGCCCGCGGCGACGGCCCGGTGGCGGACTGAGCCTCCCGCCTGCCGCCGCCGGCTGCCGGTAGTGCCACCCGTAGGAAATCTTCGCCGCAGGTGTTGACGGAGGTGTTTTCCAACATAACAATCGCCATCTATATCGACATCCATCGTTGTCGATCACCTCTGGAGGGAGGTATCCATGGCGGCCATACAAGGCGAAGTGTCGTGGTTCTGCTGCGGCACCGCCTGGGGTCCCTGCGGCACCGCGGGAGGCGGCGCCTGCGGCACCTGCAGGTCGGGCAACTACCAGCACGCCTGGCCGAACACCTCGGACGCGTGCTACGCCATCACCCATCCGGACACCTGCGGGCTGAACATGAGCCGGCGCGGGTGCGGCTTCCGGCACTACACCACCAACCTCTGCAACGGCGCCCGGGTCGGCACCACCATCGCCGACTGCGGCCCGCAGACCGACCTGTTCTGCGGCGAGCGCACCTGCTGCGGCTCGGCCTGCGGCAGCAACCGGATCATCGACCTGACGCCGGCGGCGTTCAGCGCGATCGGCAGCCTCTCCGTGGGGCTGCGGCCCTGCTCGGTCGACACCGTCTGAACGGGAGGGTTACCCATGCCTCAGACCCTGGACCGCCGGCGCCTGCTCGCCACCGCCGCGCTCGGCGGCGTGGTGGGCGCCACCGGGCTCGGCTCGCTCGCCCCCGAGGCCGCGTTCGCCGCCGAGGCGGCGGCCATCGAGCCCGGCGCCCCCGACCCGAACTTCGTCGAGGGCCGGATCAGCAAGATCTCCGGTCACCTGCTCCTGGTCACCGGATCCGACACGGTGCTGCATTCCATCCGGATCACCGACGGGACCAGCATCTGGAAGCTGCACCCGACCACCTTCGACCAGGTCGCCATCGGCGACGGGCTCTACGCCCGCGGCGTCCGCCTGCCCGACGGGACGCTCGCCGCCGACTCCGTCTGGGTCAACATCGTCAACCTGCACGCGCACATCGCCGCCGTCGGCCGCAACCTGCTGCACCTCGACCACAAGGGGCAGCGGATCGTCGCCCACGTGGTGCAGGGCCGCTCCGCCGCGGTCTACAACGGCACGCCGGCGGTCAGCGACCTGTCCCTGCTGCGGGTCGGCCGGCACGTCCAGGTGCTCGGCGCCTGGCACCCGGACACCAACGAGATCGACATCGCCACCGTCTACGCCGCCGCCTGACCGGGCACGCCCGACGGCTCCGGGTCGCGACGCGGCAGACGCGCCGGCCCGGAGCCGCCGGCGGGCGGCGCGCGCCGCTCGCGCGTACCCGCCGGTCCACTCGAGGGGAGAACTGATGATCGACCTGATCGCGGCGCTGCAACCGCTGGTCGTCGGCGCGGTGTTGATCTCGTCCGCGCGCGTCAAACTGCTCAACCGGCACGCCCGGGCGGCCGCCCAACGGACGGCCCTCGCCCGGCTGATCGGCCAGCACCGGGCGCTGCCCGCGTACCGCCTGCTCGGCGGCGTCGAGCTGACCCTCGGCGCGCTCCTCCTGCTGCTGCCCGCCCCGCGACTGGCGGCGGTCGCCGCGACCGCGCTGGCCGTCGGCTTCCTCGGCTATCTCGGGTACGCCCGCCGGGCCGCGCCCGCCTCCTCCTGCGGCTGCCTGAGCAGCCGCCCCACCCCGGTCGCCGGCCGCAGCCTGGTCCGGGCGGCGCTGCTGGTGGCGGCGGCCGGACTGGCCGCGCTGCTCCCCGGCGCCTGGCCGGACGCGCTGGCCAGCCGCCCCTGGGCCGGCGGCGCCGTGCTGCTGGCCGAGGCCGCCGCCGTGGTGGCGCTCTCCCCGGAACTGGACGCGGCCTGGCTGCTGCCGCTGCGCCGGCTGCGGGCCCGATTGACCAACCCGCTGCGCGGCGGGTCCGGCCTCCCGCTGCTCGCCACCGTGCAGCAGGTCCAGCTCAGCGACTCCTACCGGCGGGTGGCGTCGCTGCTCCGCTCCGACGTGCGGGAGCACTGGGACGACGGCGAGTGGCGCTTCGTCGGACACGCCGCGCGCTACCAGGGCCGCCCGGCGACGGCCGTGTTCGCGGTGCCGTTGATCGACCCGGAGCCCGCGGCGGTACGCGTCGCCGTCGTCGACGACGCCACCGGCCAGACCGTGCTCGCCCTGGCCGGGGCGGGGCGACCCGCCGGTCCCCGGCTCGACGTCGTCCCGGCGTAGCCGGCGGCCACGCCCGGGCCGCCTGCCCACCCGGGCGGCCCGGCCCGCCCGGGCGGGCATACAAGGGTGCCGATTCGCCCGTCACGGTCAGCCATGGAGTCCGACAATCAGCATCATGAAGACACGTTGGACATCGGGAGCAGGCATGGCGCGGAAGAGGCACCCCAACATCCGGCAGGCGGTACTGCTCGCCTTCGCGGCGGGGACACTGGCCGGAGCGGCGGGCGCGATGACGCTGCGCCGACGGCAGCAGGACGAGGACGGCTGGGCGGGTAACGGCGGCCGGCTGGGCGAGAACAGCTTCCCGCCCTTCAACGGCCGGCTCGACGGCCCCGCCCAGGCGGTCCGCGCGGCGGTGGGGCAGCAGAGCTGACAGCGCGGGGCCGGGCGTCGCCGCCGGGGGTGACCCGGCGGGCGCGGCGGCGTCCGGTCACCCTGACGGGGCGTCGATCGGCCGAGCCCGCGCGCACGGTGGCCCGGCCCGGTGCGGATCCGCGCGGCGAGGCGTACGGTGAGCGGGTCACCCGTTTCCCGGCGCCCGCCAGGCGCCGCCGCCACCAGCCTGCCCGGGTGCTGCGCGACGTCACTCCCGCCGTAACAGCCCGCTGGTCATGCTGGCGGATCGCCGACCACGTCGCGACCGCCGGATCCATCGACCGCGACCCGCTCAGAGCCGCCGTGCGTCCCGATGGTGGTGCGATCCAACCGGCACGGCCGCCCGTGAGCCCGATGCTTCCGGACGGTTTCACAAGGGAGCACCCGATGGAGATCGCCAGACAGCGGATCGTCAGCATCCTTCGCCAACGCGGGCAGCAGGTCAGGGCCGACTGGGTCGAGCGCGAGCTGCCGGAGCGGGTGGACACCACGGAGCACGTCGGCCTGCTCGCCATCCTGCGGCTCGACCCGGCCGACCTCGTCGACGCGCCGGCCACGTGATGGGCGATCCGCTCGAACCGCTCGCCAGCAGCGCAGGTCCCACCACGGCGCCCAGCCCCGGTGTCGCCGAGCCCGATCCGCCGTACCGGAGCCCCGACCTGAGCGATGCCGGTCTCGGGGCCGCCGGGCAGCGGGGCAGCGACTACGCGGAGCTGTCCCGGCTGGTCCGGGCGGCGGGTCTACTCGGGCGGCGGCGAGGCTACTACGCGGTGCGGATCGGCCTCGTCGTCGGTTCCTTCGCCGGGCTGTGCGTCCTCTTCGTCCGGCTGGGTGAATCGTGGTGGCAGCTCGGCACCGCGGCGGTCCTGGCGGTGGTCCTCGCGCAGGCCGGGTTCGTCGGCCACGACGCCGGGCACCGGCAGATAGCCCGGTCGCGTCGGGCGAACGACCTGATCGGCATGGCGCACGGCAACCTCCTGACCGGGATCAGCTACGGCTGGTGGGTGGACAAGCACAACCGGCACCACGCCCACCCGAACACCGAGGGCAAGGACCCGGACATCACCCTGGCGCCGCTGTCCTTCACCGCCGAGCAGGCCCGCCGGCGGCGTGGCCCCGCTGCGCTGCTGGTCCGCTACCAGGCTTATCTGTTCTTCCCGATGCTCCTGCTCGAGGGCCTGCACCTGCACGCCGCCAGCGTGAAGGCGGTCCTCGGCCCACGCCGGATCGCCCGGCGGCCGGTCGAGGCCGGACTGCTGGCCCTGCACCTGGGCGGCTACGTCACTGCCGTGTTCCTGGTCCTGAGCCCGGCGCAGGCGGTGGCGTTCGTCCTCGTCAACCAGGGACTGCTCGGCCTCTACCTCGGCTGCTCCTTCGCCCCGAACCACAAGGGCATGCCCATCCTCGGCGCCGACGACAACCTCGACTACCTGCGGCGGCAGGTCGTCACCTCCCGCAACGTCCGGGGTGGGCGCTTGCTCGACAGCGCGCTCGGCGGCCTGAACTACCAGATCGAACACCACCTGTTCCCGAGCATGCCGTGTCCCAATCTGCGTCGCGCCCGCCCGTTGATCCGGCGGTTCTGCGCCGAGCACGACATCGACTATCGCGAAACCTCGCTGGGCCGCTCCTGGGCCGAGGGACTGCGCCACCTGAACGACGTCGGGGTCCTCGGCACCGCCGACCGGCCCGGGTAGCGGCCACGAGGGGAACCGATGCGGGAAGAGGACCTGCGGGGCCTGATCGAGCGCAGCCCGTGGCTGGTCCGGGCGCTGGGCGTCGTTCGGGACTCCGGCCTGCCGGACGCCTGGATCGGCGCGGGCGTGGTCCGCGATCTGGTCTGGGGGAAGCGGTACGGCGACGGCTTCGACCCGTCGTCGGTGCGGGATGTCGATGTCGTCTTCTTCGATCCGGCGGACCTGAGCCGCGATCACGACGAGCGGGCCACCGCGCGACTGGTGGCGGCCTGGCCGGAGCCGCCGTGGGAGGCGAAGAACCAGGCGGCCGTGCACGCTTGGTATCCCGCGAAGTTCGGCGGTGACCCGGTGGCCCCACTGCGCGGCATCGCCGAGGCGGTCGCCACCTGGCCCGAGTACGCCACTGCCGTGGCCGTCCGTCTCGACGCACACGACCGGATCGGGGTGTGCGCGCCGCACGGCCTGGACGACCTGCTCGACGGGGTGTGGCGGCGCAACCCGACCCGGGTCAGCCCGGAGGTCTCCCGGCGACGACTGGCCCGCCACCGCCCGGCCGAACGCTGGCCGGGCGTCCGCGTGGTGACCTGAGCCGGCGTTCGCGCGGTCCGTCGCGCCGCCCGAACCTCGACCCGGCAACGCGTCCGCGGTCGCAACGATGAGTCTCGACATCTTGGCAGCGGCGCGCGCCTCCGCTACCTTCATGGGAACGCTCCCACAAACTTAGAAACTTCTATGTGATCAGGAGGCAACACGTCGTGGCTACCCTCTCCCCGCTCCGCCGCAGACCGGTGGCAGCCAGCGTGGCGGCCGTCGCGGGCGCCACCGTCGTCGGCGTCTGTCTCGCCGTCGGCAGCGCCTCCGCCGGCACGCTGTCCGGATCGCTCTACCGGGACCCGAACTCGGCCGTCGTGCGCTGGGTCGCCGCCAACTCCGGCGACTACCGGGCCGCCGCGATCCGCGACAAGATCGCAAGTCAGCCGCAGGCCCGCTGGTTCGCCAACTTCAACCCGTCGACCGTGCAGTCCGAGGTCTCCGGGTTCGTCGGCGCCGCCAACTCGGCGCAGCAGATCCCGGTGCTGTCGGTCTACGAGATCACGAACCGGGACTGCGGCGGGGCCAGCGCGGGTGGGGCGCCGGACCTCAACCAGTACCAGACCTGGGTGTCCAACTTCGCCCGGGGACTGGGCAACCAGACGGTCATCATCATCCTGGAAACCGACTCGCTCGCCCTGCAGACGTGCCTGAGCGGCAACGAGCTCAACGCGCGCAACCAGGCGCTCTCGACGGCGACCCAGACCATCAAGTCGGCCAACCCCAACGCCAAGGTGTACCTCGACGGTGGCCACTCCACCTGGAACAGCGCGAGTGACACGGCCAACCGGCTCCGGGCGGCCGGCGTGCAGTACGCCGACGGCTTCTTCACCAACGTGTCGAACTTCAACTCCACCTCCAGCGAGGCGAACTTCGGCCGGGCGGTCATCTCCGCCCTCAACGGCATGGGCATCCAGGGCAAGCGCCAGGTCATCGACACCAGCCGCAACGGGGGTGCCAGCGGTGACTGGTGCGCCGACGACAACACCGACCGGCGCATCGGGCAGTACCCGACGACGAACACCGGTGACGGCAACATCGACGCGTACCTCTGGGTGAAGCCGCCGGGGGAGGCGGACGGCTGCCGTTACACGGCCGGTTCGTTCCAGCCGGACCTGGCCTACAGCCTGGCCAACGGCGCGCCCAACCCGCCCACCACCGCGCCGCCGACCACCGCGGCGCCGACGACCGCGCCGCCGACCACGGCCCCGCCGACCACCGCGCCGCCGACCACGGCTCCCCCCACCACGCCGCCGCCGACCGGTAACGGCTGCTCCGCGTCGGTGGCGGTCAACCAGTGGTCCGGCGGCTTCACCGCGAGCGTGAACGTCACCGCCGGCTCCGCGAGCATCAACGGCTGGACCGTGACCATGACGCTGCCCGGCGGCGCCGCGATCACCGGCGTCTGGAACGCCCAGGCCAGCGGCACCAGCGGCACCGTCCGGTTCACCAACGTGAGCTACAACGGGCAGGTCGGCGCCGGGCAGACGACCAACTTCGGCTTCCAGGGCACCGGCACCGGGTCGGGCGCGACGGCCACCTGCGCGGCCGGCTGACGCCACCCGATATCCCGGCCCGGCGCGGAGGACGCTCTCCGCGCCGGGCCGTCCCCGTCTAGTCCGGCGCGTCGAGTGGGATTTTGCACTCCCAGTGCACTTGTTCCCGTTCCCGCGGCTCTCTAGCGTCACACCATGGCTGACTCGTGGACGTTCGCCGTCGCTCGGAACGATCTCGCACGCACCACGCTCGTCGGCGCCGCGACGCCCGGAATCTCCGACGGGGAGGCGCTGCTACGCGTCGACCGCGTCGGCCTCACCGCCAACAACGTGACGTACGCGGTGCTCGGCGACTCGATGCGCTACTGGGAGTTCTTCCCACCCGAACGGCACGGGCTGGACCGGCAGTGGGGCCTCCCGCCGCTGTGGGGCTTCGCCGAGGTGACCGCGTCCAAGGTGGCCGGGGTAGAGCCCGGTCAACGGGTCTACGGTTACCTCCCGCCCGCCGGCCACCTCGTGGTACGCCCCGACCGGGTGGACGGGTACGGGTTCCGGGACGCGAGCGCCCACCGCGCCGACCTGCCCTCCCCGTACAACGCGTACCGGTCGACCGTCGGCGATCCCGCCTACCGGGCCGATCAGGAGGACCTGCTGGTCCTGTTCCGCCCGCTCTTCTTCACCTCGTTCATGCTGGCCGACCAGGTCGCGGACAACGACTTCTACGGCGCGCGGTCGCTGGTGCTGTCGTCGGCGTCGAGCAAGACGGCGTACGCCGCGGCGTACGAACTGCACGGCCGCGCCCCGCGCCTCGTCGGGCTCACCTCGCCCGGCAACCTCAGCTTCACCCGATCGCTCGGCTGCTATGACGAGGTTCTCTCCTACGACGATGTCGACAGCCTGGACGACGTCGCCACCGTCTACCTTGACCTGTCCGGTGCGCCGGCGACCCGGGCCGCCCTCCGTGGTCACCTCGGCGACCGGCTGGTCCGGGACATCGCCGTCGGGCTCACCAACCAGATTCCGAACGCCGACGCGGCCGAGGAGGTCTTCTTCGCTCCGGTGCAGATGCGCAAACGCCGACAGGACTGGGACCGCGACGGCCTCGACGAGCGGTTCACCGACGCCTGGCAGCGGTTCGCGCAGGTGGTGAGCGGATGGCTCGATGTGCGGCCAGGCAATGGGCCGGCGGCGCTGCGGGACTCGTGGCGCGACGTCCTCGCCGGCCGTACGCCACCGCGGGTGGGCCACGTCGTCCAGTTCTGAGCGCTCGGTACCAGCGCCGACCGCAGGGCTCGCCACGACACGCCGACACACCATATGGGGTGTTGCTCGAAGAGAGTGCCCATATATAGTGCCTGTCGTGGCTGGTTCGGCATCCAACCAGGATCGCCGAGGCAACAGGGAACCCGGTGCGAGACCGGGACTGCCCCGCAGCGGTGAGTGGGAACGACCGCCGTCATGAAGCACTGGGCCGAGCAGGCCCGGGAAGCGACGGCCAGTAGGAACGAGCACGACGCCCACGAGTCCGAAGACCTGCCAGCGCGCCGTCCGCGTACGTGGGCGGCGGTCGAAGGTCGCGTGGGACGACCGACGCCGGCAACCGGAGCTGACCCCTGCCCGGCAGCGCCGTGGCGTCCTCCCGCGCGTCCGAGGCCATCGGAGACAGCGCGAGGGAGAGGTCATGACTGTGGTGCGGGAGGATCGTCCCGCCGGTCCGGCTCAGCCGGAGCAGCGCCGGCAGGTGATGCAGGTCCGCAAGCGCAACGGTGACGCCGAGCCGGTGGACGTCAACAAGATCGTCCGGGCGGTGGAGCGCTGGGTCGCGGACCTGGACGAGGTGGACCCGCTGCGGATCGCGACGAAGACGATCAGCGGCCTCTACGACGGCGCGACGACCGCCGAGCTGGACAAGTTGTCGATCCAGACGGCCGCGGAGCTGATCGGCGAGGAACCGCAGTATTCCAGGCTGGCGGCGCGGTTGCTGGCCGCGTACGTGGACAAGGAGGTCCGTGGGCAGGGGGTGGCCAGCTTCAGCCAGTCGATCCGGTACGCCCACGGGTTGGGCCTGATCGGGGACGACACGGCCGCGTTCGTGGCCCGCAACGCCCGCAAGCTGGACGACGCCGTGGACCCCGGCGGGGACCTGCGGTTCGAGTACTTCGGACTGCGCACGGTCGCCGACCGGTACCTGCTGCGGCACCCGCGGTCGCGGCTGGTGGTGGAGACGCCCCAGTACTGGCTGCTGCGGGTGGCCTGCGGCTTGTCCAGCACGCCGGGCGAGGCGATCGGGTTCTACCAGCTGATGTCGTCGCTGGCGTACCTGCCGAGTTCGCCGACGCTGTTCAACTCCGGCACCCGGCACACCCAGCTGTCGTCGTGTTTCCTGATCGACTCCCCGCGGGACGAGTTGGACTCGATCTACGAGCGGTACCACCAGGTGGCGAAGCTGTCGAAGTTCTCCGGTGGCATCGGGATCGCCTGGTCGCGGGTGCGCGGCCGGGGCGCGCTGATCAGGGGCACCAACGGTCGGTCCAACGGCATCGTGCCGTTCCTGAAGACCCTCGACGCCGGTGTCGCGGCGGTCAACCAGGGCGGCCGGCGCAAGGGCGCGGCCTGCGTCTACCTGGAGCCGTGGCACCCGGACATCGAGGAGTTCCTGGAGCTGCGGGACAACACCGGCGAGGAGTCCCGGCGTACCCACAACCTGAACCTGGCCAACTGGATCCCGGACGAGTTCATGCGCCGGGTCGAGGCCGACGGCGACTGGTCGCTGATCGACCCGTCCGACGCGCCGGAGCTGCCCGACCTGTACGGCGAGGAGTTCGACGCGGCCTACCGGATCGCCGAGAAGAAGGCGGTCCGCACGGTCAAGGCCCGGGACCTGTACGGGCGGATGATGCGGACCCTGGCGCAGACCGGCAACGGCTGGATGACCTTCAAGGACGCGTCCAACCGGCTCTCCAACCAGACCGGGATGCCGGGCAACACCATCCACCTGTCCAACCTGTGCACCGAGATCCTCGAGGTGAACAACGACACCGAGACGGCGGTCTGCAACCTCGGCTCGGTCAACCTCGGCGCGCACGTCACCGCCGACGGCGTCGACTGGGCGAGGCTGCGCGGCACGGTCCGCACCGCGGTGGTGTTCCTCGACCGCGTGATCGACATCAACTACTACCCGGCGGCGCAGGCCGCCGCGTCGAACCCGCGCTGGCGGCCGGTCGGGCTCGGCCTGATGGGGCTGCAGGACGTGTTCTTCACGCTGCGGCTGCCGTTCGACTCGGCCGAGGCGAAGGAGCTGTCGACCCGGATCCAGGAGGAGATCTTCCTGACCGCCCTGGAGACCTCCGCCGGCCTGGCGGAACGCTTCGGCCCGCACCCGGCGTACGCCGAGACCCGCGCCGCCCGGGGCGAGCTGCACCCGGACCTGTGGGGTGCCGAGCCCAGCCAGCAGGACCGGTGGGCGGCGCTGCGGGCGACGGTCGCCGCGCACGGCCTGCGCAACTCGCTGCTGGTCGCGATCGCCCCGACCGCCACGATCGCCTCGATCGCCGGCTGCTACGAGTGCATCGAGCCGCAGGTGTCCAACCTGTTCAAGCGGGAGACCATGTCGGGCGAGTTCCTCCAGGTCAACACGTACCTGGTCCGCGAGTTGAAGGCGCGGGGACGGTGGACGCCGGAGATCCGGGAACGGATCAAGCGCGCCGAGGGGTCGGTGCAGGCGATCGACGAGTTGCCGCCGGACGTGCGGGAACTGTTCCGCACCGCGTGGGAGCTTCCGCAGCGGGCACTGATCGACCTGGCCGCCGCGCGGGCCCCGTACGTCGACCAGTCGCAGTCGCTGAACCTGTTCATGAGCGCGCCGACCATCGGCAAGCTCTCCTCGATGTACCGCTATGCCTGGCAGTCCGGGCTGAAGACCACCTACTACCTGCGCTCCCGACCGGCGACGCGCATCCAGCAGGCCACCGTCGCCATCCAGCCCGTCGTCGCCGTACGCGACGAGGAGGCGGTGGCCTGCTCCCTGGAGAACCCCGAGAGCTGCGAGGCGTGCCAGTGACCACCGTTCCCGAAACCCGTACCGCCGCGACGGGGCAGCTGCTGCTCGACCCCGGCATGAACCTGACCCTGCGCCCGATGCGCTACCCGCACTTCTTCGACCGGTTCAAGGACGCGATCCGGAACACCTGGACCGTCGAGGAGGTGGACCTGCACGCCGACCTCGCCGACCTGGCCCGGCTGTCCCCGGCGGAGCAGCACCTGGTGTCCCGGCTGGTCGCATTCTTCGCCACCGGCGACACCATCGTGGCCAACAACCTCGTCCTCAACCTCTACCAGCACGTCAACTCCCCGGAGGGCCGGCTCTACCTGTCCCGGCAGCTCTTCGAGGAGGCCGTGCACGTCCAGTTCTACCTCAACCTGCTGGACACCTACGTTCCCGACGAGAAGGAGCGGTACGCGGCGTTCGCCGCCATCGAGAACATCCCGTCCATCCGCCGCAAGGCCGAGTTCTGCTTCCGCTGGATCGACTCGATCTTCGAGCTGCGCGAGCTGAAGACCCGCGAGGACCGGCGAGCGTTCCTGCTCAACCTGATCTGCTTCGCCGCCTGCATCGAGGGCCTCTTCTTCTACGGTGCCTTCGCCTACGTCTACTACCTGCGCTCCCGAGGGCTGCTCAACGGCCTCGCCTCCGGCACCAACTGGGTGTTCCGCGACGAGTCGATGCACATGACGTTCGCGTTCGACGTGGTGGACACCGTCCGCGCCGAGGAACCGGACCTGTTCGACGACGAGATGGCCCGCCAGGTACGCGACATGCTGGCCGAGGCGGTCGAGTGCGAGGCCCAGTTCGCCGCGGACCTCCTCGAACAGGGCGTCTCCGGGCTCTCCCTGGCGGACATGCGCCAGTACCTGGAGCACGTGGCGGACCGCCGGCTCGCCCAACTCGGCATCGCACCGCTCTACGGCTCGACGAATCCCTTCGCGTTCATGGAACTGCAGGACGTGCAGGAGTTGTCGAACTTCTTCGAGCGGCGGGTCTCCGCGTACCAGGTCGGCGTGAGCGGGAGCGTCACCTTCGACGACGACTTCTGACGCCGGGGGCAGCCGGACCGCCACCGGTCACCGCCGGTGCGGGGACGCCGGCGGCCCGGTGGCCCGGCCTCGTCCGGCGCGGATCGCCTCCTGCGTGGGCTGGCGCCGCCGGCCCCGGGCGCAGCCATCCTGATGGTCGACGGCTAGAAAATCTCGGCTGGAACGGCTAGATATCTTCTGCGGTCTGGCATACTCTTCTTGAAGTCGAGAGGAAAGATCCGTCAGGACGCAGACGGGCCGTCCGGCCGTGAGGTCACGACGGGCGGCGCGGGAGGAGCAGTCTTCATCGTCCCTCCCGAGAAGCAGTAGGAGCAGGTCACCCGGCGTGATACGAGCCGGGGTGCAGGTGGGGCCAAGGTTCTTTCAGGGCTCCAGCTGATGTTCGCCGTACGTGTGCGGGCCGTGAAGTCGCGTGGGCCCCAGCTCCGGCGGACCGTACGTCAGCCAGGGAAACAGGTAGTAGAGGAAAGGGAGGGCCGTACACCGTTTGGATCGCCCGCCGTCGGCCGTCATGTCAGGCCGGGCGGACACCGCAGTTCCCATCGAACGAGAGGTGGTCTCCGGTCACGCATATGCGATCCCCGCACCCGAAGCCGTCAGTTGTGGCTCGTGCGGATACGACAAGCCGACGTTCCCGTCGGTAGATGGTGTCTGACCCGTAACCCTGGGCCCCGGCGCGTAAGCGCCGGGGCCCTCGACGTGGAGGTGACATGGGGCAGAACCCCGATGACATGTTCGGCGATGAGAACTACCCGGCCTACACGATCGGCCAGGCCGCGGAGATGCTCGACACCACGCAGGACTTCCTGCGCCGCCTCGACGAGGCGAAACTGATCAACCCGCACCGCTCCGCCGGTGGGCACCGCCGCTACTCCCGCTACCAGCTGCGCCTGGCGGCCCGGGCCCGGGAGATGGTCGACCAGGGCACCGCCCTGGAAGCCGCCTGCCGGATCATCATCCTCGAAGACCAACTCGAGGAAGCCCTGCGGCAGAACCAGAACCAGCAGTACGGCACGGGGCAGCGCGACTGACCGGACGGCCCGAGGCGCCGCTCATCGGCCGGCCGTCGTGCCCGGGCGCCGCAGCTGCGTCCTGCGACCAGCAGCCGGTCATCGGTCCGATGGCGGTGGGGTGCCGGTGAGGTGTTTGGTGATGCGTAGCAGCACGTGGTCCGGTGGCCCGGCGACGAAGGCGGCGGTGTCGGCGAGCGCGGCGATCAGGGGCAGGCCGCGGCCGCCGACGGTGAGCGGAGCGGGGAGTTCGGCGTCGAGTCCAGCGCCGTCGGGGGTACTGCCGCGGTTGCCGACCTCGAGTAGGCAGACGTCGCCGTCGATGTCGATGGTGATGTCGACGGCGCTGTCGGGATCGCCGTGCAGCACCGCGTTGGCGCACGCCTCGGTGATCAGCACGGCGAGGTGGCCACGGCAGTCCTCGGCGGCGTCGGTGAGGCTCAGCAGGGTGGTGAGTACACGGCGGGCGCGGGTCACCGAGGACGGTTGACCCGGGAGTGACAGGGTCATGCTCACCCGCATTACGTAGTTCCTTCCCGGATCGTGCCTGACCCATCGGAGAACTGCGTCATCCGGAGGCGCGATGCTCCGGTGGCGATCAGCCCGACCCGGGGTTTGCGGAGGTGGAACGGTCAGTGTGCCGGCTCGACGTACGCCGTCCGACGGCGGTCCACCTGCCGGCAGAATAGGGTAGGCGGGACCATCGGCGTGGGGGAGGATGTTGTGGATCTGCTGCTGTCGGTCCGACCCGGCCGGGGTTGCACCGTGGTCGAGGTGCGCGGCGAACTGGACATGGCGACCTCCCCGCAGTTGCGCGAGCACCTGCAACGGTTGGTCGACGCCGGTGACCGGCAGGTGGTGATGGACCTGGCCGGGGTGCGCTTCATGGACTCCAGCGGGCTGGGCGCGCTGGTGGTGGCCTTCAAGGCGTTGCGGGACGTCGGCGGCCGGTTGTGCCTCGCCGCGGTGCAGCCCGCTGTGCGCAGCGTCCTGACGGTCACGTCGGTGGACCGCGTGATCCAGGTCTACGACAGTGTGCCGGCGGCCGAAGCCGATGTGCCGTCCACGGACCACGCGACGGGCCGGTAGTCAGCCGGGCAGCGCGCTGCTGGCACGCCCCTGGTCGGCGCCGGCGCTGGTCCGCCGGTCCTCGCTGTGGCCGCCGTGCCAGTCGAGGATGAACAGGGTGGCGTCATCGGCCAGAGTCGGTCCGCTGACCTCGAGTACGGCGTCGGCCAACGCCCGGACAGCCTCGCGCGGATGCAGATCGGTGATCGACCGCAACAAGGTCGGTAGATCCAGCGTGGCCGCGTTGCGCTCCCGCATGCCGTCGGTGACCACCACCAGACGGTCGCCCGGTCGCAGCGTGATCTCGCCGGCGCGGTGTTCGACGCCGGTGAACATGCCCAGCGGGAAGTTGGCCGGTAGCGGCAGCGTCCGGGTGTCTCCGTCGCGTACCAGCATCGGCGGCACGTGCCCGGCGTTGAGCAGCGCGCAGACGCCGGTGCGCAGGTCGAGACGGCCGAGGACCGCGGTGATGTAGTTGCCGGCCACGGTGGCGTGTTCGGCCACATCGGCGTTCGCGGCCTCGGCCTGCTCCACCAGGCCCACCCCGCGGCGGCGGCTGTTGCGCAGGCTGCCCACGCCCAGGGTGGCGGTCAGCGCGCTGGCCACCCCGTGGCCCATCGCGTCGGTGACGCTGAAGTGCAGGACGTCACGGGCGAGGCTGTAGTCGAAGGTGTCCCCGCCGATACTCGCGGCGGGCTCCAGCCAGCCGGACAGGGTGAACGCGCTGGCCTCACACGTGAACGAGGCGGGCAGCAGGCGGCGCTGGATCTCCCCGGACAGGGTGAACGGAGTGGTGCGTTGACCCCACTCGAAGAGGTCGGTGTACCGCCGGTTGGCGATCACCACGAACGCCAGCACGTGCCCCGTGCGGGTGATCTCCTCCAGCGCCTGCGGGTCCGGCTCGTCCGGCAGGATCATCTCGAGCAGGCCGATCGCCTCACCCCGGTCGGTCACCGGCGCCAACACCGTCCACGCGCCAGGCTGCGCGATCACCTGCACCCGCTGGGTGCGTAACGCCTGCTCGGCGGGGCCGCCGTCGAACGGCATCACCGTGGCGACCTCATCACCGCCCCGGCGTCCCGCACCCGTGCCGTCAAACGGCACGTGGGCCAACCGGACCAGCGCCCGGCCGCTGAGGTCCGCGATCAAGAACGCGACGGCACGTGCCCGGAGCGTCACGCCGAGTTCCCGGGTGACCGCCTCGACCGCCTCGACCGGCGAGGCGTTCTCTGCCGCATCCAACATCTGCGCCATGATCCGCCCTTGACTGCTCTGCACCGTCCGAGCCTACGAGAGCCGACTGGCCGGGCGGAACGCCCCACGTCGCGTGCCCGTGCCGAGAAGAGGTACGCCGCGGGGGTTATCCCCGGCACGAAAGTGGGTGGAAGCTGCCTTCTGCCGAGCTAGGTCGCGCTCATAGCGTGAGGTCGATGAAGGGCAGCCGCAGGCGCAGCCCTGGTTTCCTGAGGAGTCGCTCAATGGCCGGAAGATTGGGCACCGCCCTGTTCGCTTCGTTGATGGTCGGCTGTGTGACGGTCGCTTCCGCGGCACCCTCGTCCGCCGCTGGCAATGTCGCACCGCAGGCCCAGCAGCGGTCCGACGAGCCCGCTCGGTTGCGACTGCCGGCACCGACCGGGCCCTACCAAGTGGGGACCGTCGACCTGCATCTGATCGACCGCTCCCGCACCGACCCGTGGTCGGCGACCCCGGTCCACCGTGAGCTGATGGTCAGCCTCTGGTATCCGGCCACGGACGTCGGCCGCTTCCCGCGGGCGCCCCACATGCGGCCCGGAGCGGCGGCCCACTTCGGCAGCGCCGCCGGCGTCGGCGCCAGCCTGTACGGCATACCGGCGGGCTCGGTGGACTTCGCCGCCACCCGGACCAGCGGCCACCAAGGTGCGCCGGTGGCGCGACGCGAGCGGCCGTTCCCGCTGGTGTTGTACTCAGCCGGTGCCGGCGACCCGCGGACCTGGGGCACCACGCTGGTGCAGGACCTGGCCAGCCGCGGATACGTGGTGGCGACCATCGATCACACCTACGAGGCTTCCGAGGTGGAGTTCCCGGACGGCCGCGTCGTCGGCACCGTGCTGCCGGAGGCGTTCGGGCGGGCGGACCAGCCCGACGAGTTCCAGAGACTGGCGGCCACGGTGTTCGACACCCGGATCGCGGACATCCGCTTCGTGCTCGATCAGCTGGGGGCACTCGACCGGGGCACGAACCCGGACGCGGCGGGTCGGCCGCTTCCCAGGGACATCGCCGGCGCCCTGGATCTCGACCGGGCGGGCATGTTCGGCGTCTCCGCCGGCGGGCTGACCGCCTTGCAGGCCATGAGCGACGACTCCCGGATCAGGGCCGCGGTCGACATGGGCGGCAGCATCGAGTCGCCGATCATCCCCGACCCCCTCCAGCTGTGGCCGGTGGCGCGGCGCGGCCTGGACCGGCCGTTCATGTTCATGGGCGACCCCGGCACCGACCACCACCAGACGCCGTCCTGGCGGATGCTGTGGAACAACAGCACCGGCTGGCACGTCGACCTGCGGCTCGACGGCGCGAAGAGCGAGGACTCCTACAAGGACATCGTGCCGCTGCTCCCGCAGATCGCCCGGCAGCTCGGCCTTCCCGACAGCTTCGTCGCCGAGACCATCGGCGACATCGAGCCGACCCACGCCGTCCGGATCGAGGAGACGCTGATCGCCGCCTTCTTCGACAGGTGGCTACGCGGCCGGAACGGCCACGTGCTGGACGGTCCGTCACCACGACTGCGCGACGTCACCTTCGTCCGCTGACCGTGAACTGTTCCCGCCGGCCGGCAGCCACTTCGGCTACCGGCCGGCGAGCAGGCCCGACGATGGCGCCGGGTCGCGTGCGATCACCCGCCGAGATAGCGGAGAACGGCCAGCACCCGGCGGTTGTCGCCGTCCGAGGACGGCAGCCCGAGCTTCGCGAAGATGTTCGCCACGTGCTTCTCCACCACCCCGGGAGTGATGACGAGAGCCGCCGCTATCCCCGCGTTGGACCGGCCCTCGGCCATCAACGAGAGCACCTCACGCTCCCGTGGGGTCAGCGACGCCAGCCCGACCCTGTCCCGCCCGGCCCGCATCAGGTGGCCGACCACCTCCGGATCCAGCGCGGTGCCGCCGGCCGCCACCCGGGTCAGCGCCTCCACGAAGTCGGCGACGTCGGCGACGCGGTCCTTGAGCAGGTAACCGACGCCGCTGGGCCGGTCGGCGAGCAGGCGGGTCGCGTAGCGGGTCTCCACGTACTGCGAGAACAACAGCACACCGACCCCGGGCCAGTCGCGACGGATGTCTATCGCGGCGCGTAGCCCCTCGTCGGTGTGCGTGGGCGGCATCCGGATGTCGACCACGGCCACGTCCGGCACGGCGGCGGCGACCGCGGAGCGCAGGGTGTCCGCGTCGGCCACCGCCGCGCACACCTCGAAGCCGCGGTCGGTGAGCAGCCGGACCAGTCCTTCGCGCATCATCGCGGCGTCCTCCGCGATCACCACCCGCATGCCGTCGCCTCCGTTCACACCTGTGTGGGCAGCTCGATCTCGACCCGGGTCGGACCGCCGGCCGGGCTGTGCACGCGCATCCGCCCCTCCACGACCGCGATCCGACGGGCCAGGCCGGTCAGGCCGGGGCCGTCCGGGTTCGCCCCGCCGACGCCGTCGTCCGTGACCCGCAGCCTCAGGCGTCGACCGGATCCGAGGACATCAAGCCCGACCCTGGTCGCGCGGCTGTGCTTGGCCGCGTTCGCGAGCAGTTCGGCGGCGCAGAAGTAGGTGATGGTTTCGATGGCCGGTGCCGGACGGTCGGTCAACTCGACGGTCACCGCGACCGGGAGCGCGCTGCCGGTCGCCAGGGTTGCCAGCGCGTCGCCGAGGCCGTTGTCGAGGACCGGCGGGTGGATGCCGCGTACCAGGTCGCGCAGGTCGGCGAGGGCGTCCTTCGCGCCGCGGTGGGCGAGCGCGACCAGTTCGCGGGCCTGCGCGAGGTCGGGTGGCGGGCCGTCGGCGCCGAGCTTCTCGGTCGCCATGCCGAGGTTCATCGCCAGCGTGGCCAGCCGGATCTGCGCGCCGTCGTGCAGGTCCCGTTCCAGCCGGCGCATCATCGTGGCCGCGTCGTCGATGGCCCGGGCTCGGCTGGCCTGGAGTTCGCGTACCCGCTCGGCGAGTCGGCGCGGGCCCAGCAGCCACCGAATCGCCGCCGCGTCCGCCGTCGTGCCGGCCCGCATCACCCACGGCGCCACCAGCAACATGGCGAGACCGGCCGTGGCGACGAGGAACGTGCCGGCGAACGTCCGCGCGCCGATCGCGCCGAACGGGGTCAGTGCCCACACCGGCCCGAGGCGCGTGCCGGGCGGGTGGTTGCGGAACAGCGGCCACCACAGCGGGTAACTGAGGTTGACCGGACCGAACAGGTAGCAGAACACGCCGTAGCCCTGCGGGATCGCCAGTGGCACCTTGAGCAGGCCGTAGCCGACGGCCCGCCAGCCCGGCCCATCGGCGACCAGCGCACCCACCCGCCGCGAGGGTCGCGGTGGTGGGGCTGCCACGTGCACGTCGAGCAGCCGGGACGCGAGCCGGCGATGGACGGCTCCCATCGCGCGCCCGATCGGAGCGGCCAGCACCACCAGGAGCGCCACGGTGAGCGGGAACAGCACCAGGAACAGCGGCGCGACGGCCGGGGCGGGCTCCCGGGACGTGGCGCCGGTCGCCCAGAGGATGAGGGCGCCCAGGGCAGGCAGGAGCGCCGGTACGGCCAGGACCGCGGCTGCGCTGAGCACACCGGCCACGCAGAACACGGCCTGGCGCAGGGCCGATGTAGTGAACGGAGCGCGCAGCGCGGTCATCGGCCCATTGTCGTCGGTCACGCGTCGCGGAAGCGGAGCAGCATGCCGCCGCACAGGATCGCCACCGCCGCGTACCCACCCATCAGCAGCACGCTGAGCCACCCGGCGAACAGCCCGGGTACGGGCGAGGTCACCGCGACCGAGTTGAGCAGCATCAGCAGCGGCACGAAGCGTCCGACCACGATGCCGCTCTCGCCGAACAACCCGACCACGACCATGGGAACGAACATCAGACCGAACAGCGTGCCGATCGCGGCGCCCGAGTGCCGCACCACCGCCCCGATACCCACCCCGATCAGCGCGGTGGCGGCCAGATACCCGCCGGTCAGCAGGACCGCCCGCAAGACCGCCAGGTCCCCGAGGGAAGCGGCCGGGATGGCGGTGCCGCGGATCGCGAACTGCCCGCCCAGATAGCCGGCGAGGCTTCCCACCACGCCGACGGCGAGAGCTGCGCCACCGCACACCGCTGCCTTCGCCGCCAGGACGGTCCGCCGCCGCGGTACGGCGGCGAACGTCGACCGAATCTGTCCGGTGCCGTACTCGCCGGTCACCATCAGGACGCCGAGCGCGCCCAGGAGCAGTTGGGCCAGGATGGCACCGCTGAGGCTGTTGTTCAGGATCTGGGCGGCGGTAGCGGCCGGCAGGTGGGACCGGTAGCCGAGTCCCACCCCGGCCCCTGCCGCCGCCATCGAGACCACCGTGGCGGTCGCCAGCCACCACGTCGACCGGACGCTACGCAGTTTGATCCATTCCATCCGGGCCACCAGCCGGAATCCGTAGCCGTTCATGTCACTTCCGTTCCGCGGTAGTCGGTGGTCTGCGAGGTGAGCCGGAAGAACGCGTCCTCCAGGGTGTCGTGCCGGCCAGCGAGTTCGGCAACGGTGGTCTCGGCCAGCAGCCGGCCCCGGCCGATCACCACGAGCCGGTCCGCCGTCAGTGCCATCTCGGTGATCAGATGGCTGGACACGAGCACCGTCCGCCCCTCGACGGCCAGCGCGCGCAGCAGGTCCCGGATCCAGCGGATGCCCTCCGGGTCCAGCCCGTTGACCGGCTCGTCGAGCAGGAGGACGCCCGGGTCACCGAGCAGCGCCACCGCGACGCCGAGCCGCTGGCGCATGCCCAGCGAGTACGTGCCGGCGCGCCGCTTCGCCGCGTCGGACAGGCCCACGACGCGCAGCACCTGCTCGACCCGGGAGCGGGGGATGTCATTGCTCGCGGCAAGTGCGGCCAGGTGCGCGTGGCCGCTGCGACCGGGATGGAACGCCCCGGCGTCGAGGAGCGCGCCGACCGATCTCAACGGCCAACTCAGGCTCGCGTACGGCACCCCGCCGATCAGTGCCTCACCACGGTCCGGGACGTCCAGGCCGAGGATCATTCGCATCGTCGTCGACTTGCCGGACCCGTTCGGGCCGAGAAAGCCGGTCACCACCCCCGGCTGGATCTGGACGCTCAGCCCGTCCACGGCGACCCGGCCCCCATAGCTCTTGGTCAACTCCCGTAGTTCGATCACAAGATCGACGTTAGGCAACACCGGCCGCGGCCAGAAGCCGGCAACCATCCGGCTCCGCCCGGTGGTTTTCCCCCAGCAGACCTGAGCGGCACGGGCCGCGTGGGGAGGGTGATCCGCTCAGCGATGGCCGCCCGGTCCGACCAGGCCCGTTTCGTAAGCGACGATGACCAGTTGTGCCCGGTCACGTACCGTCAGCTTGGTCAGCAACCGCCCGACGTGGGTCTTCACGGTGGCCAGGCTGAGACCGAGGTGCTCCGCCAACTCCGCGTTGGACAGGCCCCGGCCGATCAGCATGAGCACTTCCCGTTCCCGCTCGGTCACCCCCTCCAGCCGTCGCGGCAGCGGCCGGGCCGGCTCGGGCCGACGAGCGAACTCGTCGATCAGCCGGCGGGTCACCGTCGGTGCGAGCAGCCCCTCGCCGGCGGCCACCACCCGGATGCCGGCCAGCAGGTTCGCCGGCGAGGTGTCCTTGAGCAGGAACCCGCTGGCTCCGGCGCGCAGTGCCCCGTAGACGTATTCATCCAGGTCGAACGTGGTCAGGATGACGACCCGGGTGCTGGCCGTGGCGGGGTCGCCACAGATCCGCCGGGTCGCCTCGATGCCGTCCATCTCTGGCATCCGCACGTCCATCAGCACCACGTCCGGCTGGTGCTCGGCGGTCAGCGCCACGGCCTCCACACCGGTGCCCGCCTCGCCGACCGTGGTGAGGCCCGGCGTCGAATCCACCAACAGCCGGAAGCTGCCGCGCAGCAGCGCCTGGTCGTCGGCGATCAGCACCCGGATCACGCGGCCACCCGGTAGGGCACACTGGCCGTCACCGCGTAGCCGCCGCCGGAGCGTGGCCCGGCGTGGAACTCACCGCCGTGCAACGTCACCCGTTCCCGCATGCCGATCAGCCCGTGTCCCTGCCCACCGGACAGCACAGGCCGGCGGCCGTCGTCGGTCACTTCGACCCTGACCTCGCGAGGCGTGACGGTCACCGTCGCCCGGCAGGCCGCCGGCGCCGCGTGTTTCACCACGTTGGTCACCGCCTCCTGCACGATCCGGTAGACCGTCAGTCCCACCGACTCCGGCACCGCGCCGGCCGGTTCCTCCCGCCGTACGTCGAGCCGAACATCCACACCGCCGATCGCCGCCTGCCGGGCGAGCCCGGGCAACTCGTCCAGCCCGGGCGTCGGAGCGTACGGGATGTCCTCGCGCAGTACGCCGAGCACCCGGCGTACATCGGTCAGCGCGGTGCGGCCGGTCTCCTCGATCACCCGCAGTGCGGCTCCCGCCTCGCCGGGTTCGATCTCGGCGACGTGGTTGGCGACTGCCGCCTTCACCACGATGAGGCTCAAGGTGTGGGCGACCACGTCGTGCAGTTCCCTCGCCACCCGTAACCGCTCCTCGGCGACGGCTTGCCGGACCACATGCTCGCCCTGCAGGGCGGCGAGGGCGCGTCGCTCACGGACCAACCAGCCGATCACCCAGGCAGGCGCGATCATGACGGCGGCGTAGACGACGGCACCGGTCCGCGTCCACAGATCACCAGCGGTCAGCGCCAGCGCGACGCTCACCAGAGCGAGACAACCGGCGGCACTGAGCAGCGACCTGCGGGTGGCCGTCGACGCGGCCACCGTGTAGAAGGACAGACCGACGGCGACCGCCGGCGCGGCGGCGGCGAAGTTGGGGACCACGCCGGTGACCAGGGCCGCTGCGGTGCTGCCGCTGATCACGACGGCGACGGGGACCGGCCACCGTCGCCGGACGGCCAACGGCAGCCCGAGAGACATCCCGACGAGCACGGACACCCAGAGCGGCTCGCGTACGCCACCGTGCAGCGGCGATTCCAGGGCCGCATACGGGCAGAGCAGCCCGCCGACCGCCACGGCGAGCACGGCGTCCACGATGTACAGGTCCACCGGCCGCAGCCGCCGGGTCAGCAGGGGAGCGGTCACCCGCACGACGGTATCGGCCGGCCGGGTCCGACGCGTCCACCCGCGGGCGGTCATCCCGGAGGACGACGTACCGGCGACTCCGGCCCTTCGCCTCCACCCGGCGGAGGGCCGGAAAGTGTCCACGGCGGCACGACGCGCGGCACCCCGCACACCGGGCACCGTGGCGGCCATGACCACACACACGGTGACCCTGACCGGGCTACGCGCGGTGTACGGCACCGGGACCCGGCGGGTGACGGCGCTCGACGGCGTGACGACCGGCTTCGCGAGCGGCACGTTCACGGCGGTGATGGGCCCCTCGGGTTCGGGCAAGTCCACCCTGCTGCACTGCGCGGCGGGGCTGGACCGCCCGGCCGAGGGGACCGTCACGATCGACGGCGCCCGCCTCGACGACCTGAGTGAGGACGAGCTGACCCGGCTACGCCGCGATCGGATCGGGTTCGTGTTCCAGGCGTTCAACCTGGTGTCCACGCTGACCGCGGCGCAGAACGTCGAGTTGCCGCTGCGCCTGGCCGGCCGCCGCCCGCCGGCCCGGGACGTCGCCGCTGCGCTCGACGCGGTGAGGTTGGCTGACCGGGCCGGGCACCGGCCGAGTGAGCTGTCCGGCGGCGAGCAGCAGCGCGTCGCCGTGGCCCGGGCGTTGATCACCCGCCCGGCGGTGGTCTTCGCCGACGAGCCGACCGGGGCGCTGGACAGCGCGGCGTCCCGACAGGTGCTCCGGCTGCTGCGCGCACTCGTCGACGACCAGGGGCAGACCGTCGTGATGGTGACCCACGATCCCGCCGCCGCCGCGTACGCCGATCGGGTCCTGCTGCTCGCCGACGGCCGCATCGTCGATGAGCTGGACGGCGAGATCATCGCGGCGGTGGTCGCCGCCCGGATCGCCGAGCGTGCGGCCCGCCCGTCCGAGCACGCGGCGACGCCTGCGGGGCCGGCGTGTTGAGCATCCGGCGGTCGGTCAGCGCGTTCGTCGCCGTGGCCATCGGGGTCACGCTGGTCGCGGCGGCCACCCTGCTCCTCGCCTCCGGACGCCCGCAGGTGCCGGATCGGCTCGCGCGGGCGGCGGTCGTGGTGCAGAGCCCGGAAGCGGGCGCATCGGCCGACTCGTTCGTGCCGACGCGGCCCTGGTCCGCCACCACGACGGCAGGGCTCGTCGGCCGGCTGGCCGCCCTGCCCGGTGTCGCGTCGGCCGTGCCGGACCGGACCTTCTACGCGCAGCCGCTCGTCGACGGTCGACCCGCGGGCACCGATGACCGGCGGGAGGACACCCACCAGGGGCACGGCTGGTCCAGCGCCCGACTCGGGGGACTGCGCCTCACGGCCGGCGAGCCGCCCCGCAGGTCCGGCGAGGTGGTCGTGGACCGTGCGCTCGGGCTGCGTCTCGGCATGCCGGTCACCCTGCTGACGGCGGCGGGCCCGGAGTCGTACACCGTCACCGGTCTGGTCGACGGGCCCGGCGTCCATGTCGCTGACGAGGTGGCCGCCACGCTCGCGCCCGGCGTCCGGGCCATCGGGCTGGTGCTCGCGGCGGGCGCCGACCTCGAGCGGGTCGCCACGGCGGCTCGCGGCATCGTCGGCGCGGACGGATCGGTTCTGACCGGCGACGCGCGTGGCGCGCTGGAGCCCCGCAACGACGCCCGCACCCGCTGGATCGGCATGCAGGTGCTCACCGCCACGGCGGCCCTCGCCGGCTTCGTCACGGTGTTCGTGGTCGCCTCCACCTTCGCGTTCACCGTCGCCCAGCGCCGCCGTGAGCTGGGCCTGCTGCGCGCCGTCGGCGCCACCGGGCGTCAGGTCCGCCGCATGGTGTACGGCGAGGCGCTGGTCGTCGGCGCCGCAGGCGGGATCGTCGGCCTGCTGGTGGGCGGAGGGCTCGCGCCGCTGCTGGGTCGGCTTCTTGTCGACGCCGGCTTCGAACCGTCGACCTTCCGGGTCGGGTACGAGCACTGGCCGGTCGCGCTCTCGCTCGTCGCCGGGCCGGTGATCTCGCTGCTGGCCGTCTGGTCGGCCTCGCGCCGGGCGGCGCGGGTCCGACCGTTGGAGGCGTTGCGCGATGCCGCGGTGGAGCAGCGGCCGATCGGGCGGCTGCGCATCGCCACCGGCACGCTGCTCGTCGCGGTGGGGGTCGCTCTCAGCGTCGGGACGGCGACCGCCGGCGAGGCCCGTGTCGCGGCGCAGTACGCCCTGTACGCGGTGATGGCGCTGGTGGCCGGTGCCACCGTGCTGGCTCCGGCGGTCGTCGGCCCGTTGGTGCGGATGGTGCGGTGGCCGGTGCGCCGGCAGGGTGGCGCGATCGGGATGCTGGTTCGGGCCGGGGCGTTGACCGCGACCCGGCGGACCGCTTCGATCGCCGCCCCGGTGCTGCTCACTGTCGCGTTCGCGGTGCTGGTCGCCGGAATGGTGCGGACCACCACGGCTGCCTACGCGGCGGGCCGGGCCGACAACGTCAACGCCGGCTGGATCGTCGTGCCCGACCGCGCACCAGGCCTGTCGGACCAGGCCGTAGCGGCGACCGGGGGCACCGCCCTCCTCCCGACGACGGTCTTCGAGAGCGACCCGAACTCGCCGCCGGAGAACCGGCCACTGACCGCGCTCGGCGTGGATCCGGCGGGCTTCGCCGCCGCGAACCGGGCGCTCACGGTCGTCGCCGGCGCACTGGACGACCTGAGCGGTGACGACGCGGTGGTCCTTCCCGCCTCGGCGAACCGGCGGCCGGCCGAGCCGTACGCGCTGGTCTTCGCCGACGGAGAGTCGGTGTCGCTGCGCGTCGTCGCCGTCGTCACCGACGACTCGATCCCCGGCGACCTGCTACTGCCCCGATCCGTGGTGCGGGCACACGACCCCTCGGCGCTCACCTCCACGGTGTACGTCCAGGACCGGATCGATCCGCCGATCGGAGCACGGATCGTCGACGTGTCCGAGTGGGCGGCCGAGGCGGACCGCGCCGAGGATCGCCTCGTCTGGCTCTTCACGCTGCTACTGATCGGTGTCTCGGCCGGCTATGGAGCTGTCGCCGTGGCGAACACGTTGCTGATGGCCGCCGCCGGGCGGGTGGCCGACCTGCGGCTGATCCGGTTGGCCGGCGCGACCCGACGGCAGGTCATCTGGCTGGTCACGGCCGAGTCCGCCCTGGTGGTGCTGATCGGTGCACTGCTCGGAGGGGCTGTCGCGTTCGTCGGTCTGCTGAGCATCCGGGCCGGCCTCGCCGAGCAGGCCGGCGTACCGGTCGATCTGGTGGTGCCGTGGTCCGTGGTCGGCGGGGTCGTGGGGCTCTGCCTGCTCCTGGCGGTGCTGGCGAGCGCGCTGCCGACCTGGCGGTCACTGCGCCACCGTCCCGCGCGGTCTCCCGTCGGCACCGCGGGGTGACCCGTACCACCGCCGCCCCAGGTGACGGTCGGGCCGCTACCGCCCACGGACGCGATCCGTGCCCTCGGCGCAGCCGATCATCGCCCGTCCCGCTGGAAGCCGACACGGGCACGCCACGACACCTCAAACGCTGTCGGCGGCAGCTGCGGATGTTCTTGAGCGGACCGAGCTTGGCAATTTCACAGCAGGTTATCGGCGCAACGGCTGACCGGCCTCGGTTCATCATTCCGAGTGTGGGATGCCGTTATGATCCGAGTCGCGTGGCGCGAATGGTGAGGTGGCGGCGCTCTGGCAGGCTGGTGGCGCGTCGGGCGGCCTCGCGGTAGTCGGCTGCGGCAGCGGCGTGCTCGCCTGCCAGTTCGAGCAGATGGGCGCGGGTCGCGAGGAAGCGGTGGTGGCGCACCAGCCGGTTGTCGGATTCCAGTGCTGCCAGCAGAACCAGCCCTGCTGACGGGCCGTGCACCATGGCGACGGCGACGGCACGGTTGAGCGTGACCATCGGACTCGGCGCGAGCTGCTCCAGCAGGTCGTACAGGGCGAGGATCTGCGGCCAGTCGGTCGCGTCCATGTGCGCGGCCTCGTCGTGGACCGCGGCGATGGCCGCCTGCACCTGGTAGGGGCCCACCGGGCCCCGGGCCAGCGCCTCGGTGACGAGTGCGACCCCGTCGCCGATGAGCTTCGGGTCCCAGGTGCTGCGGTCCTGCTCGGCGAGCGGGACCAGTGCCCCGTCCGGTGTCGTGCGGGCGGGTCGCCGCGCCTCGGTGAGCAGCATCAGGGCCAGCAGCCCGGCCACCTCACTGTCGTCGGGGAGCAGCCGGCGCAGCCAGGTGGTGAGCCGGATCGCCTCGTCGGACAGCTGAGGTGCGGTGAGGTCCGGGCCGGTGGTAGCGGTGTAGCCCTCGTTGAAGAGCAGGTACAGAACGTGCAGCACGGCGCGCAGCCGCTCGGCGCGTTCCGGTCCTTCGGGCATCGCGAAGGTCGTACCGCTGGCTCTGATGCTTTGTTTTGCCCTGCTGATGCGTTGCGCCATGGTCGCCTCCGGGACCAGGAACGCGGCAGCGATCTGCGCGGTGGTGAGGCCGCCGACCGCGCGCAGGGTCAACGCGATCTGGCTGGGCGGCGACAGCGCCGGATGGCAGCACAGGAACAGCAGGGTCAGTGAGTCGTCGCGGTCGGCGCCCCGATCGGCGTCCGCCGGCCGGCCCAGCAGCTCCGATTGCGGGGTCGCGGCGACGATCGCGTCCTCGCGCCGCCGACGGGCCTGGTGGCTGCGCACCTCGTCGAGCAACCGGTGAGACGCAACGGTGACCAGCCAGCCGCGTGGGTTGTCCGGAATGCCTTCGGCCGGCCACCGCATCGCGGCCCGAACAAGCGCCTCCTGCGTCGCGTCCTCGCACGTGTCGAACTGCCCGTACCGGCGAACCAACGCGCCGAGGACCTGCGGCGCCAGCTCGCGCAGCAGGTCCTCGACGCCCCTGTCAGGAATCACAGGTCGGCGGCCGCCTCGTGCAGGACCGGCCACACCTCGACCGGCTCGACGTCCGCCCACGGCATGTCCGCGGCGATCTCGTACGCCCGCTGCTCGTTCTCGCAGTCCAGCAGATAGAAGCTGGCGAGGTACTCCTTCGTCTCCAGGTACGGCCCGTCGGTGACCGCCGGAGCGCCGTCCGTGCGCCGCACCAGCCGCGCCGCCGCGGCGTCGGCCAGGCCGTACGCGCCCAGCAGTTCGCCCGTCCCCTGGTACTTCTTGTTGAACGCGTCCTGCTTGGCGATCGCCTCAGGCCAGGTCTCCGCCGGGATCGAGCTCCACTTCTCCTGATTGCCGTAGATCATCAGCATGTACTTCATCAGAGTCGTCCTTCCGGTCCGCGCACCATGCCGGCGCTGTCACCTCACGAACGGAGCCGGCACGCCGCCCTCGACATCCGTACCAGAGATTTTTCTCCGCCGGCGATGTCGAGCCCGACGCCACCGCTCCGTCCATCTGGCGAAGGCAACCCAGACCGAGGGAGAACCATCATGGGCACCACGACAGTCCCATCCACCGACGTCCTCACCACCAGGCCGGTGTGGCTGGTCAGCGCGCTGGCCGGACTGGCCGCAGCCATCGCGACCGAACTCTACGGCCTGGCGGCCCGCACGGTAGGCGTGGCGATGGAGGCCGGCAACATCGGTGCCTCCGTCTCCGGGCCGATCACCATCGGCATGTTCGCCATGGGCACGGCAATCGCGGTGTTCTGGGGCACGATCCTCGCGGTGCTTCTCGCCCGGTACGCCCGCCGCCCGGCGCGCACCTACCTGTGGACCACCATCGCACTGACCGCGGTGTCCATGGCCGGGCCGGTCCTCGCCGGTGCGACCGCGGCCTCGACCAAGCTGATGCTCGCCCTGGCACACATCCTCGCCGCGGCGATCGTCATCCCCATCGTCACCCGCCGGCTCAGTCACGCCCCCGGCCGGGTCGATAGGGCGTTGTAAACGCTGGTCGACCCAGCCGAACGGCAACTGGACTGAGATGAGATCCCCGCGGCCGCCGCTGGCAGACCCGGAACCGTATCGAACGTCCGCTCATCGGGATGATGTGCCCGACCCGCTGAGCCGCCAACGCCCGACCAGCGGCATGGCCGGCCGCTGGCTGGTTGAGCGCTCGTGATGACGGCGCATGCCCGTGTCGATCGCGGCAGGCCCGAATGCTTCCGTCGCCGGCCCGGCGCCGCCGTGGTCACGCGGCGGCGCCGAGCACCCACTGTCTGGTCTCGGCGATGAAGTCGGCCGGGAAGCCGAGACTGAACCCGGTCGCCGTCTCCAGCCGCAGGACCAGTTCCGGTGGCAGCGTGACCGCGGTGCAGCCCAGGTTGTCCTGCAGCTGGTCGACGGTACGCGCACCGATGATCGGCAGCACGCCGCTGCGTTGGCGGGTCCACGCGAGGGCCACCTGCGCCGGGGTGACGCTCAGCTCACCGGCGACCTCCTGCACGACCCGGGCCACACTGAGGTCGTGGTCACCGATCGCGTCCCGGCTCAGCCGCGTCCTCTGGTCGGGTGGGCCGGCGTTGTACTTGCCAGACAGCACGCCGCCGCCGAGCGGGCTCCAGGCCGTCACGGTCATGCCGTACGCCTCGGCCATGGGCAACAGCTCCCGCTCGGCGTCGCGGTTGATGAGGCTGTACGGCACCTGGAGGCCGGCGAACGGGGTCCAGCCGCGCCACTCGGCCAGCGTGTTCGCGCGGGAGACCACCCAGGCAGGAGTATCCGACACCCCGACATAGAGCACCTTGCCGGCGGTGACCGCGTCGTCGAGCGCCCGCATGGTCTCGTCGATGGGCGTGCGCCGGTCCCAGATGTGCACCCAGTAGACGTCGACGTGGTCGGTGCGCAGCCGGCGCAGGCTGGTCTCCAACGACAGCCTGAGGTTCTTGCGGTGGTTGCCGCCGCCGTTGGGGTCGGCCGGGTCACGGGTCACCGTGTACTTCGTGGCCACGACGAACCGGTCGCGCCGCCCGGCGAGCAACTCGCCCAGCATCTCCTCGCTGGCGCCACCGCGGTAGTTGATGGCGGTGTCCACGACGTTGCCGCCGGCCTCGGCGTAGGCGTCGAGGATGCGCCGGCACTCCTCGATCGGCGCACCGACGCCACCCTGTTCACCGAACGTCATCGCGCCGAGCACCAACTCGGACACCCGCAGACCGGTCCGCCCGAACGTCGTGTACCTCATCCGAACATCGCCGCCGCGTGCTCGGCCAGCTCGTCGGCGGGGACGTGGCGCAGGTGTCGGTCGACCGCCCAGCGGTGCCCGGACGGGTCGAGGAACTGCGCGGTACGGTCGCCCCGGAACGCATCGCGCGGCGGCGCGAACGCGGTGGCCCCGGAGGCAATCGCCGGAGCGTAGACGGCGTCGACATCGGGCACGGCGTCGGGATCATTCACGACGAGATGGACGGCTATCTGTGTCATGACTTCACCATACGACTTGTCTGGTCACGGCGTCCAGACGGCTTATGGGGTACGCTGCGGCATGTGACGGCCCGACGCGATGAACCCCAGCAGAGCCGCGCCGACCTGCGCGAACGTATCTTGGACGCGCTTCGAGAGCTGCTACGAGAGCGCACCTTCGACACGCTCAGCGTGGCCGACATCATTACCGCCGCAGGAGTCTCCCGGGCGAGCTTCTACTTCTATTTCGCAGGTAAGCAGGCGGTGCTGGCCGAGCTGGTGCGTCGCGCGGTCGGCGCCGGCCACGAGGCCGCCCAGCCGTGGGTGCAGGCGAAGGCCGATCCGCGCGAGACGCTGCGAGCGGGCATCGACGCCGGTGCCGGGCTGTGGCTCGCCAATGCCGCCGTGCTGCGGGCAATCGTGGAGAGCTGGGCGTCCGACCCGCAGCTGCGCAAGCTGTGGCTGGACCAGATGGCGACGTTCACCGACGCCGCGATCGCGCGGATCGAGGCCGATCGCCGGGCCGACCCCGCCGTCGCGGCCCGGCTTGACGCTGTTGACGTCCATGCGCTCGCCGCATCGCTGACCTGGACCGGCGAGCGGCTCTACTACCTGGCGGCGTGCGGAGTGTCGCCGTTCGACGACCGGGCGGTGCTGGTCGACACCCTGACCCACCTGTGGGTGTCCGCGCTGTACGACTAGCGCGTCACCACGACCAGGATCCGGTGGCGGACGCGACGAGGCGGGGGCGGCCGATCCGGCCGCCCCCGCACGTGTCTCCGTCGCCGGTCAGAGGGTGAGCACGACGGTGGAGATGCTCCGCGCGCCGACGTTCACCGAGACCTGGTTGCCGTTCACGCCGACCGGCTGGCTCGCCGCGCTGGCGTTCTGCGACGTGGCCACGTACTCGGCCCGGCTGACGTTCTGCGGCGCCTGGATGATCGCGTTGTTCACCGCGCTGGTGGACCGGTTCAGGATCACCAGCGTGACCTTCCCATCCCCCTGGTAGGCGGTCACCTCCAACGGGGACGCCTTGGAGCTCTTGGTCAGGCCGACCCGCTGGTAGCCGGGCCGCACGTACTTCGCGTACTGCGAGAACGCGTAGCCGCGCTTGAGCGGCGCGCCCGCCACCGTGCCGTACGCGGACTCGCCGTCACCGATGAACGAGTAGTAGCGCTTGCCGTACCACCACACGTACGCGCTCCAGTTCGACTCCATCGACTTGTGCACGGTGCGCATGATGTCGTCGAGCGTCTCGTTCCAGACCGTGGCGTTGGCCGGGTTGCCCCAGATGTTGGAGCCGCTGCCGTCGGCCGCGTGCAGGTTCCACTCGGTCATCCACACCGGCTTGTTGTACTGCTGCGCCAGCGGGTACGGCTTCAGCCGGCCGGCCGCCTCGGTGCCGTACAGGTGCCCGCCGATGTAGCCGATGTTGTTGCGGGCGGCCGAGTCGTTGAGGGTCGGGTCGGTGTAGCTGTAGTTCAGGTTCACCGCCTCGGCGACCATCAGCTTGGTGTTCTGCACCTTGGCGCCCTGCTCCCGGACGAAGGTCTGCAGCTCGGTGCCGCTCCAGTCCATCGAGTCGTAGTCCGGGTGCCAGTCCGGCTCGTTCTGCACCGACGTGACGTCGATCGTCACGCCCTGGTTGCGCATGTACTGGACGTAGCTGTTGAGGTGGTTGGCGTAGTCGTCGTAGTAGTCGGTGCGCAGCTTGCCGCCGTTGGTCCGGCTGTTGTTCGTCTTCCAGGCCGCCGGGGCGGTCCACGGCGACGCCATGATCTTCACGTTCGACCCGTACGACTTCGCCGTCTTCAGCGCGCTGACCTGGGTACCCCACTCGCTGGACACCGGCGAGATGCCGGTGCGCACGATGGACAACCCGAGCTGGTTGGGGCCGAGGCCGACGAGCGTCTGTGTCTCGGCGGTCGACCAGGCGCCGCCCCAGATCGACACGGCGGCGCCGAACCCGTCGATCGTCTGGTAGCGGCTGGCGGTGTCGACGGTGATGTCCGCCGGCCCGGTGGGCGGCGGGGTGCTGGGTGAGGTGGTCGGCGAACTCGTCGGGGAGGTCGACGGCGACGTGGTCGGCGACGTGGTCGGCGTCGTGGTGCCGCCGGTGCAGGTCACCCCGTTGAGCGCGAAGCTCGTCGGCGCGGGGTTGCTGCTGGTCCAGGACCCGTTGAAGCCGAACGACGTGGTGCCGTTCGTGGGGAGGGACCCGTTGTAGTCGACGTTGCGGGCGGTCACCGCGGCCCCGCTCTGGGTCACGGTGGCGTTCCACGCCTGGGTGACGGTCTGGCCGGCGGCGTAGGACCAGGTGAGCGTCCAGCCGTTGACCGGGTCACCGAGGTTGGTGACGGTGACGTTCGCGCCGAAGCCGCCCTGCCACTGCGACGGCACGTCGTAGGTGACCGCGCAGCCGGCGGCCGCCGCACCGGCCGGCAGCGCCGCGGCCACCGCGGTCGACGCCAGCAGGACGGCCCCGGCCGACAACACCGCGGTACGGGTCGTCTGGTGCCTTCTCATCGGATCTCTCTCTCTTCTCGATCGGCCGGCTCAGCGTTGGAGGGTGAGGAGTCCGGGTCGGTAGGGCAGGAGGCCGTAGTCGCCGCCGGAGCTGGGGGAACGGCCCTGGTAGAGCAGTTGGAGATTGCAGGGGTCGACCGTGAAGGTCTGGTCGGCGGTGGTGCGGATCAACTCGCCGTGGCTGATGTCGTTGGTCCAGGTGGCGCCGCTGTTGGCTTTGCCGGCGAACGGGTTGGACTCCGTGGCGGCCTGCGGGGTCCAGGAGCCGTTCAGGCTGGTGGCGGTGAAGGACCGGAAGTAGCGGCCCTGGGAGCCGATGGCCTCGACGAGCATCAGGTAGCGGGTCTGGCCCTGGAGTTTGTAGACCTGGACGGCTTCGAACAGGTTGTTCGTCGAGTCGGACATGATGGTGGTGTAGTTCGAGCCGAAGCTGCCGGGGAAGTTGCCCAGGGGCATGCTGGAGCGGTAGATCTTGCCGTTGTCACCGGCGAAGAACAGGTACATGTTCTGGTCGTCGGCGATCAGGGTCTGGTCGATCGGGCCGGTGCCGGAACCGGAGATGCTGCCGGTGAACAGCGTCTGCGCCGCGCCCCACCCGTTGGGGTTGGTGGGGTCGGTGGAGGTGCGGTAGGAGAACGCGGTCGGTCCCCACTGGTAGGCCAGCACCCAGATGTTGCGCGGCGCGAAGTAGAACAGGGTCGGCGCGACGGTGCCGGAGGACATCGCGTTCTGGCTGGCAGAGGCCATCTCCGACCAGTTGGTGAACAGACCGAAGTTCATCGACCCCCACCGCGTGCCGGTGTCGTGGGTGGTGGCGTAGACCAGGTGCCGGCCGCTGTACGGCACCACGGTGAAGTCCTTCAACGACACCCACCCCGACCGCGGCTGCGCCAACGCACCGGTCGACGACCACCGGTACGACGACGGCAGACTGCACGTATTGCCCGGCGGCGGTGTGGTGGGCGGCGCAGTGGTCGGCGGCGCCGTGGTGGGTGGCGCGGTGGTGGGTGCGCCGGTCGGGCCGCCGGTCGGCGTGGTGGTGCCGCCCGTGCAGGTCACCCCGTTGAGCGCGAAGCTGCTCGGCACCGGGTTGCTGCTGGTCCAGGAGCCGTTGAAACCGAACGATGTGGTGCCGTTGGTCGGGATGGACCCGTTGTAGTCGACGTTGCGCGCGGTGACCGCGGACCCGCTCTGGGTCAGGCTCGTGTTCCACGACTGGGTGACCGTCTGCCCCGCGCCGAACGACCACGTCAGCGTCCAGCTCGACACCGGGTCGCCCAGGTTGGTGATGGTGACGTTGGCGCCGAAGCCGCCCTGCCACTCCGACGAGATCGCGTAGTTGACCGAGCATCCCGCGGCGGCGGCCCCGGCGGGCAGCGCCACGGCGACGGTCCCCGACACCAGTAGCGCGGCGCCTGCCGAGGCCAATAGGGCATTGGCCGGCCTGGATCTGGACATAGAGTGACCTCCTGCGGGGGCAGCGGCTCTGACATTGACGGTGGGCGATCGTTTTGTGAACGTTAACAGCCGCGTCAGGGATGTTACGGGAGCGCTCCCATGCACTCAACAACTCATTTCCGCACCCACTGCACCCGGCCCACCCGAACGCGACGATCATGAAGTTGGCAGGAGTGAATGCGGACAACTCCGCGGCCTGACTTCAATCTGATCTCCACCGACGCCATCACCCGCGTCGGCTGCGACCCTGCCCGGAGGTGCTGCTACTCGACGACGTCGAAGCCGACCAGGCCGAGGTGGCGCTTGTCGTCGGCGACAGCGTCAACGAGCCAACCCTGCGGACCCTACGTGCGCTGCGCCGTCAGAAGGCGGTTCCCGCGCTCGCACTGGTGGTGACCCACCGCTGCCACGCCGTGGCCTACGCGCTACGCAACGGCCTCATCTGGCACCAGCACGACCCAGCCGCAGATCTCCGGGCAGCGACCTGCCTGCCACTGCTCAGCCGAACGCCGGCCTGCGTCGGCCTCGTGTATGAGCCGGCGCCTGAAACTTGAGGGGGGTACCGCCGTCGGGCGCTCCTGCCGGCTTGCCGGCTCCCGAGCGGGGGCAGACGGCATCATCATGTTCGATGATGTGCGCGGTGTGTGCTCTCCAGCGGATGCCAACCCGGGTCAACCGGTGCCAACGCGGGTGACCCCGGCCGACCGCCGGTCGTAGACCGGGGTTCGTGTGCTCGGGCTGTGGTCCTGGGCTGGGAGAACGGCGGTCCGGGGAACGTGGGTGAAGGCGGGCCACTCCCTGCCACCCGGGGTGAACGCCCAGGTCGCTAGACTGAGCCCTCGCGCCCTCGTAGCTCAGGGGATAGAGCATCGGTTTCCTAAACCGTGTGTCGCAGGTTCGAATCCTGCCGGGGGCACCAGGTCACCGCCTTGATCAACGATCACTGGTCCGGCTTCCGGGGCTTTCGTGCCCGCTGCGTGCCCGATCGCCCCGCCAGCTTCGCCCGGCTCGCGTCCGAGTGCTGAGCGACTTCCGCGTCCCGACCGTCGACCGCGCGGGCGTAGTGGCGCGACGTCACGCTGGCATCGGCGTGCCCAAGCCGACGAGCGGCCACCAGGACGCCGTGCGAGTCCGCGACCCAGCTCGCGTGCGTGGCCCGCAGGTCGTGGGGCGTCACATTCACCAGTCCGGCCGACCGCACCACGGCGTTGAAGCGGCATCGGAAGCCGTGGTAGCTCTGCTGCCGCTGGTTGGTATGGGCCTGCCGGCCGGGGAGACGAACACGTCCGGCCCTTCGGGCAGCGTCACCAAGTGCTCACGGAGCAGCTGCACGACAAGACAGGATGAGTCCAGGCGCCGCAAGTGCCAGTAGCGAGATCCAAAGTACCGAGAGTCGGGGTGTGATCCGACGACGGTGCGCGGCGATGCCCGCCGGATGATTGCGGCGGTTCCAGCCGCCTGCTGCAGGGCGGCAGCAACCCGGGCTGGTACACCGGCGCGAACCACAGGGACAGCCTGATGGCCGGCCGTGGAAACGACCTGTCATACCGATGGCAATGCCAACACCCGAGCGCGGAGCTGATCCGCTAGCCAAAAATGGCAGTAGTCGCTTGCTAACCGGAGCGCTATGACGCTCCCAACTCATGTGTGGGTCGAGTGACGGAGAGCCACCAACCCGCGTCCCGACCTGCGTCTTGGTATTGGCGGTTCCGCTCGATCGCATGTCGCACTACCTCGTCCGGCAGCCGCACGCTGTGATCGCTGATGTAGTGCGCAAGCCCTTCAGGCCAGGTGTACGTGTCGTCGCTGTACTCCATAGCGCCGTTCATCTGGCCGCAGATGCGGCAGCGGCTGGAACCCATGTACAGGCGGGCGAGTGTGCCTTGGCTCAGGTACCACGACACTTGTCTCTTCTCGGCGTCGTCCCAACTCGTGTCGACCAGGTCGTGAGGGTCGGGGAACTCTGGGTGTTCTTCACTGCGCCAGTAGCCGATGACCCGCAGGGTGTGCACCCCGGGAGCCTAGCTTGCGGCCCTTGAACAGTCATGAGGGTTCAGGTGGGCGTACCGAGGCTGCGGCCCAGAGGAAGGCACACGCCTGGGCCGTCTAAGGGCAGTAGCTGGAAGACTGAGCGGTCAGCGGCGGGCACGAGTGGTCCGCACCACGACCGTCGCGAGCAGGCGTTCCGGTCATCACGGGCGGCGGATCACGCACTTCCAAACTGACGGTGCGACTGGCCCTGGTCTGCGATCTATCGCCTCGCGTTCTCGCCCTCAGCCTGCTCCCGTAGCCGCTGCCGCTTGAGGTCCACGCGCCATCGCTCGTGCTCCTGCAACACCACTCAAGCCAAGCAGGGCGAGGCAGACGATGAAGCACGCGAACGCGACTAGGGCAAGGATCAGGGAACGTTCGCCGTTGCCGGCAAGCAGCAGTAGCAGTCCGCCAACGCCGGAAGCGACCATGAGCGCGGCCACGCCCCGGTTCTCCGGTGGGTCTACCTGCATGGCGGGGTCTCCTTACTCGTGGTCGGCTCATGCCGTCGGCCAGCAACGAGCGACGTAAGAAGCAGTGACCTTCCGGGGCGCGATGCCAGCCGCGGGCCTCGATGACCGTGACGGCTCCAGCGAGGGCAATTCCAGTCCGCATCTAGTCCGCAAGAGGTCGGCGGATGGCGGGGGAGTGATGTGAGAGGTCGAGAGGTGTTTCCACTGGCAGATCGCCCGGTGACGAGGTCGGCGGGGCGGGCAGTTTGATCTCGTAATTCTCCAGTGACCGTGCCATCCATGCGCCAGTAGCCGGTACCCCGGACGGTCACCAGGGGGCGAACGGTCGCGCCCTACCTCCCTTGACCTCGGCCGCCAGGGCCCCTATCGGCCGCGATCTTCGTCCTTCCAGACTGAAGGTGTCCGTACGCTGCTCGGTGTGGCAGAGGACGAGGTGGTCTTGCGGCTCAGTCGTGACGAGGCGCTGGTTCTGTTCGAGTGGCTGTATCGCACCGACGAGACGACCAACGACTTCGCCGACCTGGTCGAGGATCAGGCGGAGCAACGGGCGCTGTGGAATCTCACTTGCCCACTGGAACGGGAGCTGGTCGAGCCGTTCTCCCCGCAGTACGCCGGGAGGGTCGAGCAGTCACGAGCCCGGTTGCGGGATGAGGGTTCATGACCGCCGGACCGCCGCCCATCAGGTCGAACACCGCGCCGACCAGTTCGCAGACTTGATCGGCGGGCAATCCGATCAGTGAGCGGGGCGGGTGTCAACCGAGCCGGTTCAGCACCTCGTCAGTAGTGACGACCTCGCCGAACCGCGGCAGGACCACCGTTAGTGCGTGGTCATGCTCCGCCGCCGTCATACCGCTCATCGCGTCGGCTACGAAGATGACCTCGAACCCGTGATCGGACGCGGCGCGCGCGGTCGACTCCACGCCCATCGTCGTGGCGAGGCCGGTCATGACCACTGAGTGCACACCGCGCTTCCGCAGCTCGTCGGCCAGGCCGGTTCCGTAGAACGCGCCAATGGTCTGCTTCACCACAACGACGTCGCCGGGCTGCGGCTCCATTTCCGGGACGAACCCACTGCCCGGCGGCTGCTCGGCAACGCCGGGCCGATCCACGCGGACCAGCACCACGGTTCCGCCGGCCCGGCGGAACGCCGTCACCAGGCGGCTCGCCCGGGCCACCACGTCGGCCCCCTTGTGGGGGCCCATGTCCTGCTCGACGATGCGCGGCATCAGGTCCACGACGATCAACGCGGTGCGCCCGGCGAGAAGTGGCTTGGTAAGGGGTGAAGGCATCCTGCGACCCTAACATTCGACAGCTGGGGCGTGGTGCGGGTTGACGATGTTGCTACGTACTGCGATGCTACGCCGGACGTAGTAAGGAGGCCGCCATGGCCGGACTCGCCGACCTCGGCCGGTTCTCCGAACCGGCCCTGCACATCCTGATCAGCCTCGCCGCGGGGCCCAAGCACGGGTACGCCATGCAGGACGACATCGGTGAGCTCACCGGCGCCCGCCCCGGCCCCGGCACGCTCTACGGCGCGATCCGCCGCCTGGAGGAGCACGCGTACATCGAGGCCCTGCCCGAGCAGGACCGGCGCAAGCCGTACCGGTTGACCGATGCCGGCCGCGCCGCCCTCGGCGCCGAGCTGCAGCGGATGCGGTCCCTCGCCGCGACCGGGCTGCGCCGGCTGGCGGTTGCCTGATGCGCGCCAGGATCATCCGCGCCGTGCTGGCGCTGTATCCGGCCGCGATCCGCGAACGCTACGGCGACGAGATCGCGGAACTGCTCGCCGCCAGCGACACCCCGGTCCGGGACCTGGCCGACACCGCCCGGTGCGCGGTGCACGACCGGCTCACCCGGCGGCCGGGCACGATCAGCGTGGCGCAGGCGCGCACCGCCGCGTTCACCGTGATCAAGCTGGTAATCGCGCCGCTCGCGTTCGGCGTGCTGCTCCTGCTGCTGCTGACCACGGCGGGTCTGCTGGCCGACGCGACCGGGGCGTACGAAGCCGCGCCCTACGGGTACGCGCTGGCCGTGGCGCTCGCCGCGGCCTCGATGTGGTGGTTCGGCCGGTGGATGGCCCGCTCGGAGCAGATCGTCGCGGCCGCCGTCGTGGTCCCGGCGGCGCTCGCGCTGGGCGTCGCGGCCATCAGTGCCGTACGACCCGTCGGTGAGGTGCTTGGCGAGGTGCGGGCCGGGTCGCTGGCGGCCGTGGCCTGCTGGGCGCTCGGCGCCCTCGTGCTCGGTTGGGCGGTGCGCGCCCTGCTGCGCCGGGGCCGCCGCGCCGCTGCCTGGCTCATCGGCGGGATCGGGGCGTTGCTGCTGCTCGACGCGGTCACCGCCGTGTACGTGTTCACCGCTCTGCCGGCTGAGCGCGCCCCGCGGCACAACGCGCCGCTGTGGTACCTGTCCACGATGAGCTGGTGGGATCCGGGCCTGGTCGACGGCGCGTATCGGCAGCTCGAGGACTCGATCAAGATGCTGCCGCCGATGCTCACCATGTGCACGGTCTTCCTGCTCGCCGTGGTCGGCGTGAGCGCGCGCCGGACCGCGCCCGGGTCGGCGTCCGGGCGGGTGCCGGCATCCTGATCCGACCGAGGACGGGTCAGCCGGGCAGGCGGTAGACGGAGACGTGGGAGCGGGACTCCTCGGTGAACTCGGCCCCGGACCAGTCCGCGTGCCGGGACTCCAGTTCGAAGCCGGCCAGCTGCCCCATCAGGTCCAGCTCGGCGGGCCAGATGTAGCGGTGCGGGCTGCGGTACAACCGCGCCTCGCTGCCCTCGCCGAACCGGAAATGGTGCGACACGACCCGCTGGCGCAGCACGTCGTAGGTGTCCAGGCCGAGGTAACCGGGCTCGGTGTGCCACACCGTCGCCTGCACGCCCGGGGGCAGCTTGCGCAGCTCGGGCACCCACAGCTCGATGACGAACCGCCCGCCGGGCCGGAGGTGACGGGCCGCGTTGCGGAAGCAGGCGACCTGCTCCGCCTGGTCGAGCAGGTTGGAGACGGTGTTGTAGACCAGGTAGACGAGGCTGTACTCACCGGGCGCCGTGGCGGTGGCCATGTCGCCGACGACGACCGGGATGGTGGCCTCGTCGGCCTTCGTCCGGAGCTGCTCGATCATCGGCAGGGACAGCTCGATCCCGGTGACCGGCACGCCACGTTGCGCCAGCGGGACGGCCACCCGGCCGGTGCCGACGGCGAACTCGAGGGCGCGCCCGCCGCCGGCGAGCGCGGCGAGGCGGTCCACGGTCGGCCCGAGGATCTCCGGTGCGAACATCCCGGTGCCCGGTGTGTCGTAGCGTTGGGCCGCCTCGGCGTCCCAGATCTCGTCCTGATGCACGGTGTCACGATCGCGGTCGATGCCGGCCCGGTGCAACGGGTTTCCCGGTCCGGGCGAGGCCGCGGCCGTGCGGGACGGGCCTCCGGAAACCGGCCGATGTCTCCCGGTCCGCGCTGTTAATCTGCGTGCGAGGGGCTGCGCCGGGTGGTCGGCGGCCCCGACCGGGCGCCAGCCCCGGGCCGTCGGGGTGGCAGTGGGTGAGTCGGTACCCTGCTAGTCCTGGCCTGCCCGCGACGACATGGTGGTACTTCGTGAACGATCTTCGAGTGGTGGCGTTCGACCTGGACGACACGCTGGCGGTTTCCAAGTCCCAGGTCGATCGTCGGATGGCGGAACTCCTCGGCCACCTGCTCACCGAGGTGGATGTGCTGGTCATCTCCGGTGGCCGGTTCGAGCAGTTCGTGATGCAGCTGCTGGCCCACCTCGACGTCACCGAGGAGCAGCGCGGCCGGCTGCACCTGATGCCGACCTGCGGCACCCGCTACTACCGCTGGCTCGACGGGGACTGGCGGCAGGTCTACGCCGAGGACCTCAGCGAGGCCGACAAGGCCCGGGTCGTTGCCGCGCTCACCGAGTCGGCGCAGGCGCTGGACCTCTGGGAGCCGAAGCCCTGGGGCGACATCATCGAGGACCGGGGCAGCCAGATCACCTTCTCGGCGCTGGGTCAGTCCGCGCCGCCGGCGGCGAAGTACGGCTGGGACCCGGACGGCAGCAAGAAGCAGCGGCTGCGGGACGCGGTCGCCGCGAAGCTGCCCGACCTGGAGGTGCGGGGCGGCGGCTCGACCTCGATCGACGTCACCCGCAAGGGCGTGGACAAGGCGTACGGCATGCGCAAGCTGCTGGAGTGCCTGGACCTGAAGATCGACAACGTGCTCTTCGTCGGTGACCGGCTCGACGTGGGCGGTAACGACTACCCGGTCAAGGCCATGGGCATCCGGTGCGTCGCCGTCACCCGCTGGGAGGAGACCGCCGACTACGTGGAGACCCTCGTCGACGACCTGGTGAAGCTGCGGACCGAGCCGGCCTGACCGCCGCCCCGGACCGGGGGACGGCGGCCGGCGGCGGGCGCCCGAGGACGGCGCGTACCGCCTCGGCGTGCGCGGTGGGGGCGCGGCCGATCGGCCGGGCCGGGCCGGCCGAGCGCCGGCACCGCGCGCCGCGGGCGGTTCCGGAACCGGCGGAGGCTGGCGGGATCGGTGTCGATGCGGTAGGAACGCGCTGAGAGCGCTCTCCCGTACCCTCACCGAACAGGCAGGCAGATGAGCTCAATGGACCCCTCCCGCCGCCGTTTCCTCACCGTCACCGCCGCCTCCGCGGCGTCGTTCACCGCCCTCGGCCTGCCGGCGCTGCCGGCCGCCGCCGCGTCCCCGGCCGGCCACGACCACGGCCACGACGCCGAGCCCGACCTCGGTCCCAACGTCTTCGTGTACGACCCCACCAGCCCGGTCGAGGAGATCCAGTCCACCCTGGACCGGCTCTTCGCCGCCCAGGAGCACAACGAGATGGGCGACGACCGGTACGCCGTGCTCTTCAAGCCCGGCCGGTACGAGGTGAACGCCCGGCTCGGCTACTACACCACCGTGGCCGGACTCGGCGCGCACCCCGACGACGTGGAGATCCACGGCGCGGTGCGGGTGATCGGCCAGCCCGACCCGAACTCCGAGGCCGGGATCTCAGCGCTGACCAACTTCTGGCGCTCGGCGGAGAACCTGGCCGTCACCCCGACCGACTGGTCGAACCAGTGGGCCGTCTCCCAGGCCTCCCCGATGCGCCGGGTCCACATCAAGGGCATCCTCTGGCTGGAGCCCGGCGAGGGCGGCTACTCCAGCGGCGGCTACATCGCCGACTCCAAGGTGGACGGCATCACCATCAACGGCTCCCAGCAGCAGTGGCTGACCCGGGACAGCGAGCTGGGCGGGGACTGGACCAACGGGGTCTGGAACCAGGTCTTCTCCGGGGTGGTCGGCGCGCCCGCGCAGGGCTTCCCCGACCCGCCGTACACCACCCTGCCGACCAGCCCGGTGACCCGGGAGAAGCCGTACCTCTTCGTCGACGGGCAGGGCCGGTGGCGGGTGGCGGTGCCCCGGCTGCGCCGCGACACCGCCGGCACCACCTGGGGCGCCGGCGCGGCACCGGTGCCGTCGCTGCCGCTGACCGACTTTTTCATCGCCCGGCCCACCGACTCCGCGAAGCGGATCAACCAGGAACTCTCCCGGGGCCGGCACCTGCTGCTCACCCCGGGCGTCTACCGGCTGGACCGGGCGCTGCGGGTGAAGCACCCGGACACCGTCGTGCTCGGCCTCGGCATGCCCAGCCTCGCCCCGACCACCGGCGACGCGGCCCTGCGGATCGAGGACGTCGACGGGGTACGGATCGCCGGGCTGCTGGTCGACGCCGGGCCGGTCGAGTCCGAGGTGCTGGTCGAGGTCGGCAAGCGGCACAGCCACCGGTCGCACGCGACCAACCCGATCTCCCTCCAGGACGTCTTCTTCCGGATCGGCGGCCCGCAGGTCGGCAGGGCGGTGACCAGCCTGGTGGTGAACAGCCGGCACACCATCATCGACAACATCTGGGCGTGGCGCGGTGACCACGGCAAGCCGGGCACCATCGGCTGGACCGTCAACACCGCCGCCACCGGCGTGGTGGTCAACGGCGACGACGTGACCGCGTACGGGCTCTTCGTCGAGCATTACCAGCGCTGGCAGACCATCTGGACCGGCGAGCGCGGCCGGACCGTCTTCTACCAGAGCGAGCTGCCCTACGACCCGCCGAGCCAGGCCGCCTGGCGCAGCCCCACCGGCAACGGCTGGGCCTCCTACAAGGTCGCCGGTGACGTACGCGAGCACGAGTCCTGGGGGCTCGGCGTCTACTCGTACTTCAACCAGCAGGTGGACATCCGCTGCGACCGGGCGATCGAGGCGCCCCGCCGGGCCGGCGTCCGCTTCCACGACGCGATCACCGTCTTCCTCGACGGTGACGGCGGCATCGAGCGCACCATCAACGAGGCCGGCACCCCGGTCGTCGGCTCCTACGGCACCAGCCCGGTGGTCAGCTACCCCTGACCCGGGCACCCGGCCCGGCCGTCCCGCGATCGCGGGACGGCCGGGCCGCCCCCGTGGCCCGGGACACCCGGGCTCAACCGGGAAGCTGCTCGGCCCGGGTGACCACCTGATCGATCAGGCCGTACTCGCGGGCCTGCTCGGCGGTGAACCAGCGGTCCCGGTCCCAGTCGCGCTGGATCTCGTCCACGGTGCGCCCGCTGTGCTGGGCCGTCAGCTCCTGCATGGTCCGCTTCACGTGCAGCATGTTCTCCGCCTGGATGGTGATGTCGGCGGCCGTGCCGCCCATCCCGCCGGAGGGCTGGTGCATCATGATCCGCGAGTGCGGCAGCGCGAAGCGTTTCCCGGCCGCGCCCGCGCAGAGCAGGAACTGACCCATCGAGCCGGCCAGCCCGAGCGCCAGGGTCGCGACGTCGTTCTTCACGTACCGCATGGTGTCGTAGACCGCCATCCCGGCGCTGACCGAGCCGCCCGGCGAGTTGATGTAGAGGAAGATGTCCCGCTCCGGGTCCTCGGCCGCCAGCAGCAGGATCTGCGCGCAGATCTGGTTGGCCGAGGCGTCGGTGACCTCGGTGCCGAGGAAGATGATGCGTTCGGCGAGCAGCTTCTCGAAGACCCGGTCGCCGAGGGCAGGCTGTCCCTCGTCCAGCATCCAGATGCCGTACCCCATGACCTGACCCCCTCCGTGCGCCGGCCGGGCGGGACCGCCCGGGACACCGGCGGTCTCCAGCCTGCGGCGGGCGGAGGTGGGCGGCCCAGCGTTTCTGCCGGCGGCAGATCCGCCGTCGGCAGAACGGCTCAGCCGGCCGGCGCGGTCGCCCCGGCCGTCGCGGTCGCGAAGTCGACGCCCCCGGCCCAGATCGTCTCGTACGCCTGGATCAGCAGTTGGGCCAGCGCCGGGTGCTCGATCAGCAGCGAGGTGCTCGACGCCTCGTCCGCCCGCGGGTCGCGCATCGACATGAGGACCCGGGCGCCGTCGGCGATGCAGAGCCGCATCGGCACCTCGGGCACCAGCCGGGCGCGCTCGCCGGCGCCGACGAACCCCCGGACGTGGGCGACCTTCGCCGGGTCGCCGAGCATGGCGTGCTCGTAGACGCAGCGCACGTCACCGCCGGCGCGGGACAACCGGCGCGCCACCTCCAGGCCGGTCGGGTTCTCCGCCACCAGATACGGCAGCTTCGCGAGGGTGAGCAGTTGGTGCCGGGCGCCGGCCTGGAGCTCGGCGAAGCGCTCGGCGAGCAGCTCCCGGTCGCGGATGACCTCCACATAGTCCAGCGGATCGTCCTCGGCGCGCCCGCGCGTCCACAGCGGAGTGAGCTGGTCGACCAGCTCCGCACCGGTCCGCTCGCGCCGCTCGTACGCGCTGCGGTGCACGGCCATCATCCGGTTGACCGCGGCCTCCGGGTCCACGGCCGCGTAGCGCACCACCGGTCCGGGGCGGACCCGGACCAGGCCGCGCTCGCTGAGCGAGTTCAGCACGTCGTAGATCCGCTGCCGGGGTACGCCGGAGGCGCGGGCGAGCTCGGCGGCGGTGTACCGCTCGCGGGTCACCAGGGCGAGGTACGCGCGCGCCGCGTACTGGGTGAGACCCAGCCCGATGAGGGCGTCGACGAGGGGCGTCAGGCCGGTCATGGCACCCACCGTAGCTGCCGGGGCAGCGGCACGGGAGATCAATCACAGGCATCGACGGATGTCAGGGCTTTACCGGTCATCGGCGGCTGTATATCGTCTGCCCCAGTGGGCACCACTGCCGGTGGTGACTACCCGCGCCGAGCGTCACCCCGTCGGGTGGCAGGGCGGCAGCGTGGGCGCGCTGGCTTCCTCCCAGCGCGCCCGGGGCAGGTCCCCTCGGGGGGCCGCAGCCCGGTGCCGGCCGCCTGACCGGCCGGCACCGGGACGCCACGGGCCCAGCCGGCACCGGGACGCCAGGGACCGAGCCGGCACCGGGACGCCACGGGCCGAGCCGATACCGGGACGCCACGGCCGAGCCGGGCCGACACCGGGACGCCACGGCCGAGCCGGGCCGACACCGGGACGCCACGGGCCGAGCCGGCCGGCACCGCAAGGCCGCGGGCCGAGCCCCGCGGGCTGCCGCGTGTTTGGCGCTCCGGTCCGGGTCGGTCCGTGCCGTGCGGTCAGACCCCCGCGGTCCGCCGCCGGATGACCGACCGGCGCGGCCGGCGGCGGGGCGGCGGTGGCGGGAGCAGCCAGAACCGGGTGCCCGCGCCCACCGTGGGCGTGGCGTACCCGCCGGGTCCGCCCGAGGCCGGCCCGAACGACGCCCCGAGCATGCCCCGGGTACCGAGCAGCGGGGTGCCCAGCCCGCCGGCCGGAGCCACCGGCCGGCACACCACGTGCGCCGACGGCCGGGAGCGCCGCGACCCGACCTGGAGGCGTACGCCGTCCCGGCCGGCCGGGGCGCGCTCCAGCCGGACCAGGCCCGACCCGGAGGTCACCGGCGCCCGCCGCTCCACCCGGCGCAACTCGTCACGGGCCTCCTCGAGCAGGTCCGACAGGTGGATGCCGAGGGCGCGGCAGATCGCCGCCAGCACCTCGGACGAGGCCTCCTTGCGCCCGCGCTCGACCTCCGAGAGGTACGGCAGCGAGACCCCGGCCACCTGGGCGACCTCGCGCAGCGTGCGGCCCTGCCGCAGCCGTACCCGGCGCAGCACCCCGCCGATCACCCGGCGCAGCAACGACATGCGGGCCTCCTCGCGGTCGTCGTTCGGGGACGCCCCCATCATGCCCCGTCCGGGCCGCCGGCACCGGCCCGGCCGGTCGCGCGCCTGCTGGTCACGCCACCGGGCGGGCCGGCCGGGGTCAGCGCCAGACGACCGCTCGGGAATGCCAGCTCGGCGCGACGTAGTGGACCTCGCCGACGATCGCCCCCTGGTCGTTGACGTTGATCGCGGTGCTGCCGACCGCGCCGTCGGGCAGCGGCAGCAGCTGGGACGAGGCGGACGGGTCCGGCCACATCATCGCCAGTCCGGTAGCCCCGTCGGTGCCGACCACCAGGTCGGAGTCGTTGACCGCCTGGGCGGACGGGGAGGCGGCACTGGTGGCCAGGCGACGCAGGGCCGTACCGTCCCAGAAGAACGAGCTGAACTGGCCCGTCCCGGTCACGCTCGTGCCCACCACGTGGCCCAGGTCGTTCAGTCCGTTGGCGTTACTGGTCGGCCCGCCCAGGGTGCCGAGGGTGCGGGTCACGCCGTTCTGCCAGACGAACGCCTGGTAGTGGTAGGGCCGCGGGTCGTCCCAGGACTGGAAGCCGTAGGTGCCGGCCACCTGGCCCACCTCGTTGACGGCGTACGCGCTCGCTCCGGACGGGACGTCCAGGGTGACGGTGCGGTCTCCGGACCGGACGAACGCGCGCCGGCCGGACGGGTCGTCGACGACGTTGTAGTTGCCGACCACCCGGTCGCCGGCCGTGTCGTACGCGATGGCACCGAACTCGCCGAGCCGGCCGAGGTCCTGGATCCGGCCGTCCACCCAGGCGACGGCGTGGGTGTGCCCGTCCACGTCCTGGCTCATGCCGACGATCCGGCCGCGCTCGTCGACCGCCTCCGCCTGGCTGTTCAGGCCGCCGAGGGTGCCGAGATCCTCGATCTGCCCGTCCACCCAGCGCACCGCGTGCCAGTATCCGGTCGCCCGCCGGGCCGCACCGACCACCACGCCCTGCCCGTTGATGTCCTTCGCGCCGGCGCTCAGGCCATCGAGCGACGGCAGCAGGACCGGGGTGCGGGCGGCGGTCGGCATCGGCGCGGGCGTCGTGGGGATCGGCGGCGGAGGGGTGGCCGGTGGCGCCGTGGGGGTCGGCGACGACGTGGCGGTCGGCGACAGCGTTGGTGCCGCCGTCGGCGACGGCGCGGGTGAGCCGGTGGGCGACGGTGAGCTGGTGGGCTTCGACGGCCGGGGCTTCGGCGAGGCACCCGGGCGGCCGGCCACCGCCGGCGCCGCGCTGGTCAGCACCATTCCGAGGACCACGGCACCCGTGGCCAGTAACCTGCGGTTGCGCATCCGGCTTCCCCTCGTGACGACGATCGACGCCCCCGAGTGTCGCCGGCCGGCACGGCCACCGATGTGACGAGATCCTTACCGATGGTGCGGAGGGCGCGGGGAACCTGGCCCGGGAGGCCGCGCGGCGGCGTACCGGCTATCTTGTGCCAGTGCAGGCGACGGCGGCGGAGCGGGACCGACAGTGATCCATTTTCCCGCGCAACGGCGGGGGCCGCTGAGCGCGCTGAGTCTGCGCCTGCTCGCCGCCCTGGGCCTGGTGTTCGCCGTGGTGTTCGTGGTCTGGCTCGACCGGGACGGTTACCGCGACGTCAACGAGGACGGGCTCACCGTGCTCGACTGCTTCTACTACGCGGTGGTGTCGCTCTCCACCACCGGGTACGGCGACATCACCCCGTCCGCTCAGTCGGCGCGCCTGGTCAACGTCCTCTTCGTGACCCCGGCCCGGGTGCTCTTCCTGATCATCCTGGTCGGCACCACGCTGGAAGTTCTGACCGAGCAGTACCGGACCGGCCGTCGCCTGTCGCACTGGAGGAGGACCGTGAAGGACCACGTGATCATCTGCGGCTACGGCACCAAGGGTCGCAGCGCGGTCTCCGCCCTGCTGGAGAACGGGGCGGACAAGTCCAAGATCGTGGTGGTGGAGCGGAGCGGTCCCGCGCTGCGGCAGGCCACCTCGGCCGGCCTGGTCGCGATCGAGGGCTCGGCCACCCGCTCGTCGGTGCTCGAGCAGGCCCACGTCCGGACCGCCAAGTCGGTGATCATCGCGACCGACAGTGACGACGCCTCCGTGCTGGTGGCGCTGACCGTCCGCCAACTCACCGCCGGCCAGGTGCGGATCATCGCGGCGGCCCGCGAGGCGGAGAACGCGCCCCTGCTCAAGCAGAGCGGCGCGCACCACGTGATCGTCTCCTCGGCGACCGCCGGCCGGCTGCTCGGCCTCTCCACCTCCGCCCCGCCGCTGATCGACGTGGTGGAGGACCTGCTCACCCCCGGGCAGGGCATGGCGCTGGCCATGCGGTCCGCCGAGCGCAGCGAGGTGGGCAAGTCGCCCCGGGAGTTGGAGTCGCTGGTCATCGCGCTGGTCCGCCGGGGCAAGGTGGTCACGCTGAACGATCGGGCGGCCGCGGTGATCGAGACCGGCGACATGCTGGTGCACGTCCGCGACGACCGCCCGCACTCGGCCACGGTCGGCTGACCGGGCCCGGACAGCGCCCGCCGGGGCCCTCATCACGACAGGGCCGCTGCCCGCCCTCATTGGCGTCAGCGCCTCCGCCGGCCCTCATCGCGCCGGCGCGCCTCAGCAGGCGGTGTCCGGCTCCCCGCCGTCCGTCAGGGCGTCGGTGCAGGTGACCGGGGCGCCGCTGGCGGCGCGCCGGAGCAACTCGTAGAGCGTGTCGCGCTCGGCCGGTTCCAGCGCGCCGAGCACCTCGTCCTCGGCGGCGGCGAGGGCGCATTCCGCCTCCCGGAGGCGTTTTCCGCCGGTTTCGGTGAGGTGTACCACGTGCCGGCGCCGGTCGGCCGCTGAGCGCCGCCGCTCGACCAGGTCTGCCGCCTCCAGGTCGTTGAGCAGGCCGACCACGTTCGTGCCGTCGATCTGCAACGTGCTGGCCAGGCCCTGCTGGCTGATGTCCCCGGCGTCGCGCAGCACGGTGAGCGCGACGAGATGCCGGGGCCGCAGGCCGAGCGGCGCGAGCACCGACTCCGACCGCAGCCGCATCCGCCGGGCCAGGTGGTCCAGGAGCGCCCCGGAGCGGCGCTCCGACTCGTCGACCGGCACGGCAGGCATGTGACCCAGTTTACCGAGCCAGTGGAAGATCTGCCTGCTATAAATAGTTCGTGCTTCACAAACGATCCTTGGAGGGTTAGCCAAATGGCACAGCTGTTGCACATCGACTCGAGCATCCGGGGCGAGCACTCGACCAGCCGGCGGCTCACCGCCCGAGCCGCCGCGGCCTGGCGCGCCGCCCATCCCGGCGGCACCGTGACCTACCGGGACCTGGGCCGGAACCCGCTGCCCCACCTGGACGAGGCCGGCGGCCTCGCCCGGATGGTGCCGGCCGAGCAGCACAGTCCGGAACAGCGCGCGTCGTGGGCGCTCTCCGAGGAACTGGTGGCCGAGGTGAAGCGGGCCGACACCGTCCTGCTCGGGCTGCCGCTCTACAACTACGGGGCGCCCAGCAGCGTGAAGACGTGGGTGGACCACCTCATCGCGCCGGGCATCGCGTACGACCCGGTCACCAACGCCGGTCTGCTGGGCGACCGGGAGTTCATCGTGCTGGCCAGCCGGGGCGGCGGCTACGGCCCGGGCACGCCGCGTGCGGGCTGGGACCACGCCGAGCCCTGGCTGCCGCACGGCCTCTCGCTGACCGGGATCCAGCCGCGCTTCATCACCGCCGAGCTGACGCTGGCTCCGGTGAACCCGGCCATGGCCGAGCTGATCCCGCTGCACGAGGCGAGCCTGGCCACCGCGGAGCGGGAGATCGACGAGCTCTGGGTGCCCGCCTCGGCCGCGGCCTGACCGGGGCCGTCCGACAGACGCAGAGGGTGGCGCTCCGTCCGGAGCGCCACCCTCTGCGCGGTCAGTACCGGCCGGTCAGAGAATCGTCCAGGTGTCGCCACCGGCGAGCAGGCCGGCGAGCTGCTCCTCCGGGGTCTCGCTGACCGCCGCCCGGGCGCTGGCCACCTGCTCCTGCACCACGCTGTCGTACGACGCCCGCTGCACCGAGCGGAACACGCCGATCGGGGTGTTGCGCAGGTCCAGGCCGGGCAGGCGGGACAGCGCGAACGCGTACGCGGGGTCGTTGACCGTCGCGTCGTGCACCACGATCTCCTCGGCCGGGGTGGCCGCGGTCTCGCGTACCTCCAGCCCGAAACCGCCCGGCGGGTGGACGACGCAGAACTGCCCGTCCTTGCCGAACGTGATCGGCTGCCCGTGCTCCAGCCGGATCAGGTGGTCGTCCCGGGTCGCCGGCTCCTTGAGCGGGTCGAAGGCGCCGTCGTTGAAGATGTTGCAGTTCTGGTAGATCTCCACGAACGCGGAACCCTGGTGGGCGGCGGCGGCCCGCAGCACCGACTGGAGGTGCTTGCGGTCGGAGTCGATGGTCCGGGCCACGAAGGTGGCCTCCGCACCGAGGGCCAGCGAGAGCGGGTTGAACGGCGCGTCCGCCGAGCCGACCGGCGTCGACTTCGTGATCTTGCCGACCTCGGAGGTCGGCGAGTACTGCCCCTTGGTCAGCCCGTAGATCCGGTTGTTGAAGAGCAGGATCTTGAGGTTGACGTTGCGGCGCAGCGCGTGGATCAGGTGGTTGCCGCCGATGGAGAGCGCGTCGCCGTCCCCGGTGACCACCCAGACCGACAGGTCGGGCCGGGTCGTGGAGAGGCCGGTGGCGATCGCCGGGGCACGGCCGTGGATCGAGTGCATCCCGTACGTGTTCATGTAGTACGGGAAGCGCGAGGAGCAGCCGATGCCCGAGATGAAGACGATGTTCTCCCGGGGGATGTTCAGCTCCGGCATGAAGCCCTGGACGGCGGCCAGGATGGCGTAGTCACCGCAGCCGGGGCACCAGCGCACCTCCTGGTCGGACTTGAAGTCCTTGGCGGTGAGCTTGAGGGCGATGGGCTCAGACATTCTTCACGACCTCTTCCAGCATCGTCTCCAGCTCGGCGGCGGTGAACGGCAGGCCGCGGACCTGGTTGTAGCCGACCGCGTCGACCAGGTACTTCGCCCGGATCACGTGGGCGAGCTGGCCGAGGTTCATCTCCGGGATGACCACCCGCTGGTAGGAGCGGAGCACCTCACCGAGATTGGCCGGCATCGGGGCCAGGTGGCGCAGGTGCGCCTGGGCGACGGAGAGCCCGCGCTGCCGCAGCCCCCGGCACGCGGCGCCGATCGGGCCGTACGTGGAGCCCCAGCCGAGCACCAGCACCCGCGCGTCGCCGTCCGGGTCCTCCACCTCGACGTCCGGCACCGGGATGGTCTCGATCCGGGCCGCCCGGGTACGCACCATGAAGTCGTGGTTGGCCGGGTCGTACGAGATGTCGCCGGTCTTGTCGGCCTTCTCGAGGCCGCCGATCCGGTGCTCCAGGCCCGGCGTGCCGGGCACCGCCCACGGCCGCGCCAGGGTCTCCGGGTCCCGCAGGTACGGCAGGAAGGTGGTGCCGTCCTCGCCGTTGGGTTGGCTGGCGAACTCGACCCGCAGGTCGGGCAGGCTCGCCACGTCCGGCAGCAGCCACGGCTCGGAGCCGTTGGCCACGTAGTTGTCGGAGAGCAGGATGACCGGCGTGCGGTAGGTCAGCGCGATGCGCGCCGCCTCCAGGGCCGCGTAGAAGCAGTCCGCCGGCGACTTCGGCGCGATCACCGCGACCGGCGCCTCGCCGTGCCGGCCGTACAGCGCCATGTTGAGGTCGGCCTGCTCGGTCTTGGTCGGCATGCCGGTGGACGGCCCGGCGCGCTGCACGTCGACGATGACCAGGGGCAGCTCCAGCGCCACCGCCAGGGAGATCGTCTCGCTCTTCAGCGCCACCCCGGGGCCGCTGGTCGTGGTCACCCCGAGCGAGCCGCCGTAGGACGCGCCCAGCGCCGCGCCGACCGCCGCGATCTCGTCCTCGGCCTGCATGGTCACCACACCGAGCTTCTTGTGCTTGCTCAGCTCGTGCAGGATGTCCGAGGCCGGGGTGATCGGGTACGCGCCGAGGAAGACCGGCAGCCCGGAGCGGACGCCGGCGGCGACCAGGCCGAGCGAGAGCGCCGCGTTGCCGGTGATGTTCCGGTAGGTGCCCGGCAGCATCTTGGCCGGCTTGACCTCGTACCGGACGGAGAAGTCCTCGGTGGTCTCGCCGAAGTTCCAGCCGGCCCGGAAGGCCGCGATGTTCGCCGCGACCAGCTCGGGACGGGCCGCGAACTTGCGCTCCAGGAAGCGCAGCGTCGACTCGTAGGGGCGGGAGTACATCCAGCTCAGCAGGCCGAGCGCGAACATGTTCTTGGCCCGCTCGGCGTCCTTCTTGGACACGTCGTGCTCGGCCAGCGCGCCGACCGTCATCGAGGTCAGCGCCACCGGGTGCACCACGTAGCCGGCCAGCGAGCCGTCCTCCAGCGGGCTGGTGGTGTAGCCCACCTTGGCCAGGTTGCGCCGGTTGAACTCGTCGGTGTTGACGATGATGTCCGCGCCGCGCGGCAGCTCGGCCAGGTTGGCCTTGAGCGCCGCCGGGTTCATCGCCACCAGCACGTTCGGGGCGTCACCGGGGGTCAGGATGTCGTAGTCGGCGAAGTGCACCTGGAAGCTCGACACGCCCGGCAGGGTGCCGGCGGGCGCCCGGATCTCGGCCGGGAAATTGGGCAACGTGGAGATGTCGTTGCCCAGCTGGGCCGTCTCAGAGGTGAACCGGTCACCGGTGAGCTGCATGCCATCACCCGAGTCACCGGCGAACCGGATCACCACCCGGTCCAGTTGACGGATCTGCTTGGTCACGCCCGCACCTCGCTTCGCTCAGCGCCGTCGCAGGGGCGGCTGAACATGTTGGTGACCCCGCCTTGCCCCGCCACGTGCCCTCCTCGACGCGCCGCTGCCGCCGGCCGTCCGTCGCCGGTGCGGCCCGCTCCGATTCTCACGTCAGAGCGTACGTCGACCGCTTAGGGCAACCTTGGTGGAGGTCCGACGTATGGGAACTGATCGGGCCGGTGTATGCCCGGCTATGGACCGTTTAGTACCGCGACCCGTAATTCAGATCACCGAGTTCCGGGCGAGCGGGGGGTGCCGTCCCCGGCGGGCGGATCGCTCAGCCGGCGGCGCAGCGACGTGGTCGCCAGGGCGAGGGCGAGGATCACCAGGAGCCCGGAGACCACGATCAGGGCGACCGCGCTCCGCCGCGCCGTGCCGGTCCGGTCCCGCTCGGTGTCCTGCTCGGCGGCGGCCAGCACGCCCTGGGAGCCGGTCGCCGTCGGCGAGGTGACCGGCGGGGTGCTCAGCGCCGCGGCGGCGGCGATCCGGAAGCTCATCTGCACCTGACGGTCCCGGCCGCTGCGCGGGTCCAGCCACCCGATCACGGCGCCGGCCAGCGGGGCCCGACGCTGGGCCTCCGCCGTGGCGCTCAGCGGCAGCCGCAGGTCGACCTCGCGGCCGGCGGCCACCCTGCCCAGCTCGCAGCGGGTCCGGTCGGGGGCCGCCGTGGCGCAGCCGGGCGGCGGGTCGGTGACGGCCACCCCGTCGGGGAGGACCACCTCGACCCGGCCGGCGGCGTCGACCCGGCCGGTGTTGCCGAGGTGTACGGAGAGGGTGGTCGGGGCGCCGGTGATGTCGAAGGCCACCTCGTCGGCGCGGAGCGCGATGCCGGGAACCGGCGGGCCGGGCGGGAAGAGGACCGCGAAGCCCTCGTCGTCGCCGGCCGTGCCGGTGACCCCCGCCGCGCCGGCGGTCACCCGGACCGTCCCGCTCAGCGGCATGGACCGCCAGGCCGTACCGGTGACCCGGAGCCGGATCCGGCTGCTGAACCGGCTGCCGGGCGCGGCGGTCCACTCGCCGCAGCGGTAGGCGCCGCCGCCGGCCGGGGCGCAGCCGGGGGTGCCGGCGTCGGCGAGGCCGGCCGGCAGGGTGTAGCCCAGTCCGATGCGCTCCACCACCCGGCCGGTGTTCGTCACGGTCACCCGCAGCGTGGTGACCGTGCTGTCCGCGTTCCAGTACGCCGGCGGCAGGGCGACGTCCCCGGTGGTGACGTGCACCCCGAGCGGGCTCCCCGCGGGCGCGGGCTGGCCGGGCGGGGGCGGGGGCGGGGCGGGCGCGGTGGTCCTCGGCGCGGTGGTGGTCGGGACCGGATCGCCCGGGGCGGTGGTGGCCGGGGCCGGCTCGGTGGTCGGTGGCGCCGGTGGGGTGGTCTCCGGTGGGGCGCTCTCGGTCGGCGGGGCGGTGGTGGGCGCCGGCCCGGTGTCGGTGGGGTCGGGCGTCGGCGTGCTGTCGGTCGGATCGGTGCCCGGTCCGCCGACCGGGTCGCTCGGCTCGCCGGGCATCGGTTCGGTCATGGCCCGGACGGCGCCGGTCACTGTCGGCGAGGCCGCCGCGAAGCCGGGCGCGGCCGCGACCGCGGCCGCCAAGCCGGCGGCCAGGGCGCGCATGAGCAGTACGGACATCCGGGGCTGCGCGACCCGCCGGGCGGGGCGTACGCGGGGGCGGGCCATCTCTCCTCCGTGACGCTCAGTGAGTTGTCATTATTCGGCAACAGTTGCCATCCAGCACTAGTCTGCTGAGGAAACAAATCCGTAACGTGTCCGGGGCGGCCCGGCCGGGTGGCCCGGTAGGCTCCCGACCGTGACCGGATACCTCGGCTCGTACGCCACGCTCGGTCTCCTGCTGCTCGCTGCCGTGCTCTTCTTCGTTACGGCGTTTTCAGCCAACCGGGTGTTACGTCCTGGCCGTCCGGCCGATCCGTGGGACAAGCGGACCAGCTATGAGTGCGGCCTCGACCCGGTGGGCGGCGACTGGGCGCAGATGCAGATCCGCTACTACGTCTACGCGTACCTCTACGTGCTCTTCGCGGTCGAGGCGGTCTTCCTCTTCCCCTGGGCGCTGGTCTTCGACCGCCCCGGGTTCGGCGTGACGACCGTGGTGGAGATGGCGGTCTTCGTGGCCGTGGTGGCGCTCGGCATCCTCTACGCCTGGCGCCGGAACATCCTCCGCTGGACCTGAGCCCCGCTCAGGCGAGGCCGCGCCGGGTCAGCGCGGGCGGGCGGTCGCCCCGGATCGAGGCCACCATGTCGAGCACCCGGCGGGTCTGGCGTACCTGATGGGCTCGGAACACGCGGGCGCCCAGCCAGGCGGAGACGGCGGTGGCCGCCAGCGTCCCCTCCAGGCGTTCCGGCACCGGCAGGTCCAGCGTCTCGCCGATGAAGTCCTTGTTCGAGAGCGCGACCAGCAACGGCCAGCCGGTCGCGGTCAGCTCGCCCAGCCGCCGGGTGATCTCCAGCGAGTGGCGGGTGTTCTTGCCGAAGTCGTGCGCCGGGTCGATGAGGATCCCGTCCGGCCGTACGCCGAGGGAGACCGCGCGGTCGGCGAGCCCGGTCACCGTGGTCAGCACGTCGGCCAGCACGTCGTCGAAGGCGGCCCGGTGCGGCCGGGTACGCGGGGCGAGCCCGCCGGCGTGCGAGCAGACCAGCCCGACGCCGGTCGTCGCGGCGACCCGGGCCAGCGCCGGATCGGCCCCCGACCAGGTGTCGTTGAGCAGGTCGGCGCCGGCGGCCACCGCCTCCACCGCCACCTCGGCCCGCCAGGTGTCGATCGAGATGACCACGTCCGGGAAGGCGGCCCGGACCGCCGCGATGGTGTCCACCGTCCGGCGGATCTCCTCGGCCACGTCGACCTCGTCGCCCGGCCCGGCCTTCACCCCACCGATATCGATGATCTCCGCACCCTCGGCGACCGCCCGCTCCACCGCGCGCAGCGCGCTGTCCTGAGCGAAGGTGGCTCCCCGGTCGAAGAACGAGTCGGGCGTGCGATTGACGATCGCCATCACCACCAGCTCATCGGGGGAGAAGGTCCGTCCACCGAGCCGCAGCGCGCCGGCCATCCCGTCCTCCTGATCTCCGCTGGTCCGCCCCCGACGCTATCCCGGCGCCCCACGGCCGGCCCCGGCGGTACGCCGGGATCTTCGGACCGGAGGCGACGGAGGGCTCGCCCCGCGCCGTCCCGCGTGCCACGATCTCCCCATGCGTGAGGTTCTGCTCCTCTTGGCCGTGGTGCTGACCGTGGCGGTGGTGGTGTTCGGGGTGACGATGCTGGTCTCCGGGCGTGATCCGGGCCTGGCGCCGGCCGAGCCGGACGGGCGGGCCGTGCCCCTGCCCGGCGGCCGTCCACTGGCCGAGACAGACGTGGCCGAGGTGCGCTTCGACACCGCGCTGCGGGGCTACCGGATGGCCCAGGTCGACCAGGCGATGCGCCGGGCCGCGTACGACATCGGCTACAAGTCCGAGCTGATCGGGGTGCTCGAGGCGGAGGTCGACGCGCTGCGCGAGGGGCGGATCGAGGAGGCCGACGCGCTGCGCCGGGCCCGCGAGGAGGCCGCCGTCACCGGCCCGGCCGACGACGCCCCGACCGCCGCGGAGCCCGGCCCCGCGGTGGGCCCCGTCGAGGTGCTGCCGGCCGAGGCAGGCGTGGCGGAGGCGCCGGCCGCCGCCGCCGTCGAGGACGTGGCGGCCCGGCCGAGCCCGACCGGTCCGGTGCCGGCCGCCGGCCGACCGGCCCCGGTCGCCCCGGTCGCGGCTCCGGTCGCCCCGGCCGCCGCCGAGGTCAGCCTCCGGCCGCCGGTCGATCCCGCCGGCGCCGAGCCGGAGCAGGGCCACGCCGTCGACCCGGAGCCCGCCCACCAGGCCGACAGCGATGCCGGCCAGGCTGGGACCGAAGCTGCCGATGCGGGCGATGCCGGCGATGCCGGGACCGGGACGGCCGATGCCGGCGACAGCGGGACCGCCCGCGCCGCCGGGACCGGGGAGGACGCCGACACCGAGGGGGACCGGGACCGCGGGCCGGTGGTCCGCTCGGAGTCCGCGTGACCGGCCCCGCAGGCCCGGCCGGCTCCGGCGGCCCCGACCGGTCGGACGGGCTCGCCGAGGCGGCCCAGCCCGGCGCCGGCGAGGTCACCGCGTCCGTGGTGGTGAAGGCGCCGGCCGAGCGGGTCTTCGCCGCGCTCACCGCCTGGGAGCGGCAGTCCGACTGGATCCCGCTCACCACCGTCCGGGTGGTCGAGGGCGACGGCGGCGAGGGAAGCCTGATCGAGGCGGTCACCGCGCTCGGCCCGGCCGCGCTGCGCGACGAGATGCGGGTGGTCCGGGTGGACGCCCCGTACGAGGTCGGCGTGGTGCACTGCGGCAAGCTGCTGCGCGGGCCGGGCGTGCTGCGGTGCACCCCGATGGACCGGGAGCGGACCCAGGTGGTCTGGCACGAGTGGTTCCACCTGCCCGGCGGGCCGGCCGGCCGGGTGGCCTGGCCGGTGCTCTGGCCCGGTTCGAAGCTCAGCCTGACCCAGGCGCTGCGCAAGTTCGCCCGGCTGGTGGAGCAGGGCCGGCTGCCCTGACCCGCCGGCGGCGCTGATCCGCCGGCGGTCGTCGACTGTCGGTGGGCCGGCCTACCGTGTACCGCGTGACTGACCTGGTGACCGGCGCCGACGGGCTGGCCCGCTGCGCCTGGGGAGCGAGCACCCCGGACTACGCCGTCTACCACGACGAGGAGTGGGGCCGGCCGTTGCGCGGCGACGACGCGCTCTACGAGCGGCTGACCCTGGAGGCGTTCCAGTCCGGGCTGTCCTGGCTGACCATCCTGCGCAAGCGCCCCGCGTTCCGGCTCGCCTTCGACGAGTTCCGGATCGAGAAGGTCGCCGGCTACGGCGAGGCCGACGTCGCCCGGCTGCTGGCCGACGTCGGGATCGTCCGCAACCGGGCCAAGATCGAGGCGGCCGTCGCCAACGCCCGCGCCGCCCTGGAACTGCCCGACGGACTCTCCGCCCTGCTCTGGTCGTACGCCCCGCCGGCCCGGGCGGCCCGGCCCGGCTCCTTCGCCGAGGTGCCGGCGATCAGCCCCGAGTCCACCGCGTTGGCCAAGGCGCTCAAGAAGCGCGGCTTCCGCTTCGTCGGCCCCACCACGGCGTACGCGCTGATGCAGGCCACCGGCATGGTGGACGACCACCTCGCCGGCTGCCACGTGAGCCGGCCCGCGCCCAGGGCGTGACCCGGGCCGCCCAGCACGTCGGGCCGGCGTGCTGGCAGGCGGTGGACGTGCCGGTACCGGCCCGGGCCCGGCGTGATGGGATTGGGACATGACCGACACCGAGCCGCGCACGAGCGGGACGATCGAGGGCGGCCCCGACGGCTGGTCGCGGCGCGCCGAGCCGGAGCAGCCGGAGGCCGCCGGCGCCTGGGCGGTGCTGCTGCCCGCCGAGCGGTACGACGCCGAGCGGCTGGTCCACCACGACACGCTGGAGCTGACCGGGCTGGACGGCGGGGCCCGGCCACGCCCCGGTGAGCCGGTCGCGGTGCTGGTCGACGAGCCGCTGCGGCTGGTGGCGCTCGGCCGGGTCGCCCCGACGACGGGCGAGACCCGGGAGGACCCGGACGACCCGCAGTCCGAGGCCGGGCCGGGAGCGCTCGTCGTGACGTACACCCGGCGCACGCTCGACGAGCCGGTGCCGGTCACCGGCCTGACCCTGGCCGGGCCGGTGACCGCGCTCGACCCGGCCGTCTGGCGGTCGCTGGCCGACCGGATCGGCCCGCCGCCGGCCCGCCGGACCTGGCTGGTCAGCCTCGACCTGCCGATCGAGGCGGCGTCGCCGGCCGAGGCGGTCCGGCTCTTCTGGTCGTACGTCCAGGAACTGGGGCCGCGCGAGCTGCCGGCCTTCGTCTCGCCGTCCGGGGACGAACTGGCCATGCAGGCGTTCGTGCTCGGCGTCGAGGCCAACCAGGATCCCGAGGAGGACGACTGACCGGTGCCCCGCCGGGCGGTCAGCGGCCCTCGAAGACCGGCTTCTGCTTGTTGACGAAGGCCAGGGTGGCGGCCTTGTGGTCGGCGGTGGCGCCGCAGATCGCCTGGGCCTGCGCCTCGGCCGCGAGGGCGTCGGCCAGGGTGCCGGCGTCGGCGATGGAGAGCTGCCGCTTGATCGCCCCGTACGCGACGGTCGGGCCGGCGGCCAGCCGGGCGGCCAGCTCCTGAGCGGTCGGCAGCACCTGCTCGTCGTCCTCGACCAGCCTGGTGAGCAGGCCCAGCCGGCAGGCCTCCTCGGCGCTCACCGGCTCGGCGAGCATCAGCAGCTCGACCGCCTTGGCGTGGCCGACCAGCCGGGGCAGGGTCCAGGAGGCGCCGGTGTCCGCGGCGAGCCCGACGCCGGCGAAGGCCATCAGGAAGCGGGTCTTCGGCCCGCCGATCCGGAAGTCGGCGAGGAACGCCAGCGACGCGCCGGCCCCGGCGGCCATCCCCCGGACCGCGGCGACCACCGGCTTGGGCAGGTTGGCCAGCCGGGCGGCGATCGGGTTGTAGTGGGCCCGCACGGTGCCGAGCGGGTCGGCGTCGGCGGATTCCAGCGTCTGCACGTGCTCCCGCAGGTCCTGCCCGGCGCTGAACGCGCCGCCCGCGCCGGCCAGCACGATCGCCCGGCACGAGCGGTCGGTCTCCAGCTCGGCCAGGGTGTCCCGGAGCGCCTCCTTGAGCGCCACGTCGAGCGAGTTCATCGCCGTCGGGCGGTTCAGCGTCAGGGTGACGACGGCGTCGGTGCGGTCGACGAGCAGCGGCTCGGTCACGTGTCTAACGACCCTTCTGTCGGGCGAGGCGGTTGCTGGCGTCGAGGCAGTGCTCGACGTACCGGTCGGCGGCGGGCCGGAGCCGGGCCGCGTGCCGGTCGAAGAAACTGGCCGCGCTGGTGCCCGGCCAGCGCTCGGGGAGCAGCGCGGGGGGCAGCTGCGGATCCCGGAAGAGGAAGGTACGCCACGCGTGCACCAGCCGGAACCGGGCCGCGTACGCCTCCTCGTCGCTGCTGCGCACGGTGATCCCGGAGAGCAGCGGCTTCTGCTCGGCCACGAACCGTTCGTACGCCCGGCCGATCTCGGCCAGGTCCCAGGCGCGGCGGACCACTCCCATCGCGCCGGGCGTGCCGGCGGCGTGCGCCGCGGTGAACCGCTCGTAGCGCACGCCCGCCTCGGCCAGCAGGACGTCGAGGTCCTCACCGGGCCGGGTGGCCACCCAGGTGCAGTCGTCGAGCGTGCCGTAGCCGAGGAAGGTCAGGTTGGCGGCGAGCCGCTGCCGGTCCCGCCGGGAGGCGGGCGCCTCCAGGACCAGCAGGTCGAAGCGGCCGTCCCAGCTGTGCCGGCCGGTGCGGTAGATGCGGGAGGCGGCCTCGTCGAGTCGGCGGGCCGCCTTCGGTGTGATCGAATAACCCGGCCCGGAGACGAGCCGGAGGGGTTCGAGCCAGCCCTGGCGGACCATCCGGGAGACCGCGGTGCGTACCGCCGGAGGGGCGATCCCGAGCGGCGCCAGCAGCTTGACCAGGGCGGCGACCGGTGCGCGCCCACCCCTCGCGCGTAGGTGGTCGCCGTACAGGTCGAAGAGTGCCGACCGTGCCTGCATGACCGCACATTGTGACAGGCCTATCCAAGATAAGCTAGATGCTGTTACATCAATGCTGCTTCGGTTTGGGTCCGGCGGTGTTCATCAGGGAAAATCGTTGGCGGCGACCCCCGCGAAGGCTGCGGGTGGTCAGGAGAAGTGGCTGTGGGGCAACCCACCGACCCTGGTGTAGGTCTGAGGGGAGACAACATGGCGGCGATGAAGCCGCGGACGGGCGACGGTCCGCTGGAGGTCACCAAGGAGGGCCGGGGCATCGTCATGCGGGTCCCGCTGGAGGGTGGTGGCCGGCTCGTCGTCGAGATGACTCCCGACGAGGCCACCGCGCTGGGTGACGCGCTGAAGGCGGCCGCCGGCTGATCGAGAACGGTCCGCGTGGCGTGCGCCGCGCGTACGGTTCGTGATTCCCTGAGCCACCGGCTCTGCCGGTGGCTCAGGGCCTTCATCGGCTCAGTGGCGGCGAATCATGCCGCTTTGCGAAGATTTCTCGGAGGTGCGGTCCAGCGTGCTGGCCATCCGTCTGGTGTCCGGGCCCGAGCGGCCCGACACCCTCGTCCTGCCCGTTCATCCCGGAGGGCCGGACCGCCCGGCCACCCTGGTGCCCACCGCTCCTCCGCCCGACGACGAGGTACGCGCCGAGGCGGCCGCGCTGCTTCCGGTCGCCCGGCTCACCGGCGAGGCCGGCGAGGTCCGCGAGCACCTGCGTCCCGGGGGCACGCCGGCGCGGCTGGTGCTGCTCGGCGTGGGGGCGGGCGACGAGCCCGACTGGCGGCGCGCCGGGGCCGCCCTGGCCCGGGCGGGCAAGGATGAGACACGGATCACAGTCGCGCTGCCGGCCGGTGGCGCGGTCGCGCTGCGCGGCCTGGTCGAAGGGCTGCTGCTCGGCGCGTACCGGTTCCGGATGACCGAGGCCGGCGGGGCGCCCGCGCTGGCCGAGGTGGACGTCGTGGTGGACGACCCGGACGGGCTCGCCGCCGTGCTGGCCACCGCGCGGACCACCGCCGAGATGACCCGGCTGGCCCGCGATCTCACCAACACCCCGTCGTCGGTGAAGAACCCGGCGTGGTTCGCCGGCCAGGTCGCGGCCGCCGCGGCCGACCACCCCGACCTGCACCTGCGGGTACGCGAATCCGAGGAACTGGCCGCCGAGGGCTTCGGCGGCATCCTTGCGGTCGGCGGCGGCTCGGCCAGCGCGCCCCGCCTGGTCGAGCTGGACTGGCGGCCCGCCGACGCCCGCACCCACGTGGTCCTGGTCGGCAAGGGGATCACCTTCGACACCGGCGGCATCTCGATCAAGCCGGTGCCGGCCATGAAGCTGATGCGCAAGGACATGGCCGGGGCGGCCGCCGTGATCGCCGCCACGCTGGGCGCCGCCGCGCTGCGGCTGCCGGTCCGGGTCACCACGCTCGCGCCGCTCGCCGAGAACATGGTCAGTGGCGCCGCCTTCCGCCCCGGCGACGTGGTACGCCACTACGGCGGCACGACCAGCGAGACCACCAACTCCGACGCCGAGGGCCGGCTGGTGCTCGCCGACGCGCTGGCGTACGCGGTGCGCGAGCTGAAGCCCGACCTGCTGGTCGACCTCGCCACCCTGACCGGCGCGAACGCGGTGGCGCTGGGCAAGCGGCACGGCGCCCTCTACAGCGACAACGACCAGCTCGCCGCCGACCTGCTCGCGGCCATCGAGGCGGCCGGCGAGCGGGCCTGGCGGATGCCGCTCCCCGCCGACTACGTCGAGTTCCTCGGCAGCGACATCGCCGACCTGCACAGCTCCCCGGACCGGGGCGCCGGCTCGGTGGTGGCCGCGCTCTTCCTCCGCGAGTTCACCGGCGACCTGCGGGACCGCTGGGTGCACGTGGACATGTCCGCCCCCTCCTGGTCCGACGACGTGCACGCCGAGCTGACCAAGGGCGCCACCGGCTGGGGCGTCCGCGGGCTGCTCCGCTGGCTGGACACGCTGCGCTGACGATGCGCCGCCGCCCGGTGCGCCGGGCGGCGCGTGCCGGGCGTCGGGCGGCCGAGTGCCGGGCGTCGGGCGGCCGAGTGCCGGCTGGCTGGCGGCCGGGTGCCGGGTGGCTGGCGGCCGGGCCGTCGGGCCGCGCCGGGCCCCTCGGCCGCCGGCCCGGGTCAGCCCTTCACGGCGGCGAGCAGGCCGTGCCCGACCGGGAGCAACGCGGCGATCCAGTGCTCGGACTCGCGGATCGCCTTGATCGTCTCCCGGACGGTGACCGTCTCCACGTCGCGGGCGGCCGGGTCACCGATCCGGCCGCCGGCCAGCGCGCCGTTGAGCGCGAGCACCCCGCCCGGCCGCAGCAGCCGCAGCGCGGCGTCCACGCAGGCGGTGAAGCCCGCCGACTCGGCGTCGACGAAGACCAGGTCGTAGGCGCCGTCCGCGAGCCGCGGCAGCACGTCGAGGGCCCGGCCGGTGATGATCCGGGTACGCCCCGCGGGGAAGCCGGCCTCCAGGAAGATGCGCCGGGCGATCCGCTGGTGCTCCACCTCCACGTCGATGGTGGTGAGCACCCCGTCCGGGCGCATCCCGCGCAGCAGCCAGACGCCGCTGACGCCGGTGCCGGTGCCGATCTCCACCACCGCCCGGGCGTTGCCGGCGGCGGCGAGCAGCCGCAGCGCCGCGCCCGCGCCGGGCGTGACGGCCTCCAGGCCCACCTCCCGGGCGAGACTGCGGGCCGTGCGCAGCACGAGATCCTCCGTGACGTACGACTCGGCGAACTGGAGCGCCTGGGCCGTCGAGTTGCCGGAGCTGGCGACCGTGGCGATGGGACACCTCCGGGCGGCGGGAGTGGTGCGAGGGGTCGGTTGGCGCTATGAGCCTAGAGGCGTGCCCCGAGACGCGCAGCCGCGAGTCACCCTCGAGACGATCACGACCGGGCAACCCTGACCGGTTCCGGGGCATCCGTGCAATCCTGGACGTGTCCCTGTGCCCGGCCGGACGGCGCCGGCGCGGGGCACGCGGGACGGAGTGGGAGGCACGGACGTGACCGACGGCTGGGACTGGCGCCGGCCCGGCGGGACCCCGGTGCCCGGCGATCCGGCGCGGGGGCCGGGGCGGCCGGCGCCCGGCGGTCCGCCACAGGGCGCCGGGGGCGAAAACTCGCCCTGGTGGTCCGATGCGCTGGCCGACCCGTGGCGGGACCCGTACGCGCCCGCCGCCGTGGTGGTTCCCGCGCCCGCCCCGACCGACCCCGGCAGCGAGCCCGAGCCGGTGGTCGACCCGGACGCGCCGCACCGGCCGGGGATCCGGCAGGTGGTGCTGATCTCGCTGATCACCGCCCTGCTCGCCGGCTCGCTGGGCAGCGCCCTGACGTACGCGCTGCTGCGCGGTGGGGGCAGCGTGCCCACCCTCGGCGCGCAGGCGGGCCAGGCCCCGGCGCTCGCGCAGCGCAAGCCGGACTCCCTGGCCGGGGTCGCGGAGAAGGTACTGCCCAGCGTCGTCACCGTCCGGGTGGCCAGCCTCGGCGGCACCAGTGAGGGCTCCGGCTTCGTGGTCAGCGCCGACGGGCACATCATCACCAACGACCACGTGGTCGCCGACGGCCCCGGGAAGGCCACGGTGATCTTCAACGACGGGAGCACCGCGCCGGGCACCGTGGTCGGGCAGGACCCGGAGTCGGACATCGCGGTGATCAAGGTGGCGAAGTCGGGGTTGAAGCCGGTGGAGTTCGGCGATTCGGACGCGCTGGCGGTCGGCGACCCGGTGCTCGCCGTCGGCTCCCCGCTCTCCCTGGCCAACACGGTCACCGCGGGCATCGTCAGCGCCCTGGACCGGACCATGCAGGCCGGCGAGCCGGGCGGACCCACCCGCTACTACGCGGCGATCCAGACCGACGCGGCGGTCAACCACGGCAACTCCGGCGGCCCGCTGGTCGACGGCGCCGGGCGGGTGGTCGGGGTGAACTCGACGATCAAGTCGCTGGTCGCCGACGGGCAGGAGGCGGGCAACATCGGGTTGGCCTTCGCCATTCCGATCAACCAGGCGAAGCGGGTGACCGAGGACATCATCGGCACCGGCAAGGCCCGCCGTACGGTGATCGGCGCCCAGGTGGGCGGCACCGCCGTGGCACCGGGCGCCGGCGTACGCCTCAACGCGGTGGAACCCGCCGGCCCGGCGGCCGCGGCCGGGCTGAAGACCGGTGACGTGGTGCTGCGGCTGGACGGGCACCCGCTCACCGAGCCCATCGACCTGGTGGCGCTGGTCCGCAAGTACGCACCGGGCTCGGTGGTGACGGTCGAGTACCGGCGCGGGTCGGCCAGGCAGAGCACCTCGGTGACGCTCGCCGCAGACGCGAAGTGAGCGGCCCTCACCCCCTCCCGGACACCCCCACGACGTGCGTAGTCTTGCCCTGACACGGACGAGGAGGCCGGTGTGTTCGAGAACCTCAACTGGTGGGAGATCGGCGCGCTGCTGATGCTGGCGCTGCTGATCTTCGGCGACCGGCTGCCCGTAGTGATCAATGACGGCCTCCGCATGATCCGGAACCTGCGCAACATGGCCCGGAACGCCACCGGCGACCTCAGCCGCGAGCTGGGCACCGACATCCAACTGGAGGACCTGCACCCGAAGGCGTTCATCCGGAAGCATCTGCTCAGCGAAGAGGACGAGCAGGCCATCCGGAAGCCGTTGCAGAGCATGTACGACAACATCCGCTCCGACGTCAGCGGCGTGCACGACGAGCTCAAGGACGTCGCGAAGGCGGCCGACCTGCGTACCAACGGCGCCCGCCCGGCCACCGCGACCGGCGGTGCTGCCGCCCCGGCCCCGCGCCCCAGCTACGACGACGCCACCTGATCCCCGGCTGGACCCTCTCCGTGGCGCGGCTGGCCTGCCCCTGCTCCTGTCGGCCGCACGCTCGGCGGGCGGTAAGCGGGCCGCTCTGCGGCGGTGAGCAGGCTGCCCTGCGGCGGTGAGCAGGGTGCTCGGCGGCGGTGAGCGGGCCGCTCGGCGGCGGTGAGCAGGGTGCTCGGCGGCGGTGAGCGGGCCGCTCGGCGGCGGTGAGCAGGGTGCTCAGGCGGGCGGTGAGCAGGTGCTCGGCGGGGTGAGCAGGCCGCTCGGCGGCGGTGAGCGGGCGGAGAGTGGCGAGCGCAGGTCATGGGCCGTTGCGGGGCGTGACGCGGACGGGGCGGCACACCGCCCGGGAGCGATATGCCGCAGAGGAATATTTATGCCTGAGCGGCATATCGCACAAAAGTTGTCGCCGCCGTCCAGGAAGGCGCGCCGGGCCGCAGCAGTCCCTTCTCGCGCTGCCGACCGGGCCGGCCGGCCCGGACCGGGGACCTGGACCGGGGACCTGGACCGGGGACCTGGACCGGGGACCCGCATCGGGGACCTGGACCGGGTCCCGGATCGGGCCGCAGTCCGGAGCTGGGCAAGCCGGAGCGGGGCAAGCCGGAGCTGGGCAGGCCGCAGAGCGAACCCCATGAGGCCCGGTGCGGACCGGGAAGGCGGGTGGTGCGGGGTCGGCAGGGTGGGGGACGCCGGGGTGAAAGCCGGGGTCAGCGTCCGGCCGGCTTGAGGCCCAGGGGCTTGCCGAGCAGGGACTCGCGGCGCACCGCCAGCCGGTCGGCGACCTGGACCAGGGCCTTCGCGGCCGGGGCGTCCGGCTGGGCCAGCACGATCGGGGTGCCGGCGTCGCCGCCCTCGCGTACCCGGGTGTCCATCGGGATCTGCCCCAGCACCGGCACCTGCGCGCCGATGGTGCGGGTCAGCGACTCGGCGACCGCCGCGCCGCCGCCCGTGCCGAACACCTCCATCCGGGAGCCGTCCGGCAGCTCCAGCCAGGACATGTTCTCGATGACGCCGACCACCCGCTGGTGGGTCTGCAGCGCGATCGCGCCGGCCCGCTCGGCGACCTCGGCGGCCGCCGCCTGCGGGGTGGTGACGACCAGGATCTCCGCGTTCGGCAGCAACTGGGCCACCGAGATGGCGATGTCGCCGGTGCCCGGGGGCAGGTCGAGCAGGAGGACGTCCAGGTCACCCCAGTAGACGTCGGCGAGGAACTGCTGCAACGCCCGGTGCAGCATCGGGCCGCGCCAGACGACGGCCGCGTTGCCCGGGGTGAACATGCCGATCGAGATGACCTTCACGCCGTGCGCCTGCGGCGGCATGATCATGTCCTCGACCCGGGTGGGGGCGCCGTCGGCGCCGAGCATCCGGGGCACCGAGTGGCCGTAGATGTCAGCGTCGACCACGCCGACCGCGAGGCCCCGGGCCGCCAGCGCGGCGGCCAGGTTGACCGTGACGCTGGACTTGCCCACGCCGCCCTTGCCGCTGGCGACCGCGTAGACCCGGGTGCGGGAACCGGGCTGGGCGAACGGGATGACCGGTTCGGCGGTGCCGCCGCCACGCAGCTTGGTCTGGAGTTCCTGGCGCTGCTCGGGGCTCATCACGCCGAAGGAGACCTCGACGCCGGTCACCCCCGGCACCGCGGCCACGGCGGCGGTGATGTCGGTACGCAGCTTGTCCTTCAGCGGGCAGCCGGCCACGGTGAGCAGCAGCTCCACCCGGACCACGCCGTCCTCGCCGGCCACGGCCGAGCGGACCATGCCCAGCTCGGTGATCGGCCGGCGGATCTCCGGGTCGTTGACGGTGGCCAGCGCGGCCTGGATCGCGTCGGAGACGGTGCTGACGGGTGCTGACATGTCCGCCATGCTACGTCGCTGGTCATCGGTGACCGCCGCTGGCGGGGGCCGGTGTGAGCGAATCGATGGCCCCGCCCGAGGGGTGGACGGGTCGTGCCGCGAAGTGGGACGATCGAGACGAACGCCGCTCGCCTGGCCCCTTGAGGCGCGCGGCGTTCAATACGTTCAGCCCTCGCCGCGCCCCTCGTGGGCGTAGTCGCCGTCCAGGTCGTCGCGGGGCTCGTCGAGCGGCTCGCCGCCGCCCTGCCGGCGGGCCTCCCGCCGGATCTCCCGCTCCTGCTGGCGCCGCTCCAGCTTCCGTCGGCGGTCCGCCGCCTCGTCCAGCTCCTCGGCCAGCCGGGCCAGCTCGGAGCGGAGGAAGTCCCGGGTGGCCACCTCGCCCAGCGCGATGCGCAGCGCGGCGATCTCCCGGGCCAGGTACTCGGTGTCCGCCTTCTGCATGGTGGCCCGCCGCCGGTCCTCCTCCAGCGCGATCCGGTCCCGGTCGGCCTGCCGGTTCTGGGCGAGCAGGATCAGCGGGGCCGCGTACGACGCCTGGAGCGAGAGCACCAGGGTGAGGAAGGTGAACGTGTACGGGTCGAAGCGCAGGTTCGCCGGGGCGAGCGTGTTCCAGCCGAACCAGGCGGCGATCACCAGCGTCATGTAGACGATGAAGTTCGCCGTACCCATGCCCCGGGCGATCCCCTCCGACCAGCGGCCGAAGGTTTCCGCGTCGATCCGGGGCAGCCGGAGGCCCCGGGGCGCGCGCGGCTGGTCGAGCCGCTCGGCCCGTCGCTGGTCAGCCATCGGTGCCCTCCAGCGGCTCCTGGTCGGCGCCGGCCGCGGTCAGCGGTGCGTCCCGGTCCCGCCAGTCCGGCGGCAGCGAGTGGTCCAGCACGTCGTCCACGGTCACCGCGCCGACCAGCCGCATGCTGCGGTCCACCACCGGCATGGCGACCAGGTCGTAGGTGGCCATCCGCCGGGTGATCTCGGGCAGCGGGGTGGTCGGCCGGAGCGGGTCGATGTCGTTGACCACCACCCCGCCGAGCAGGTCGGCCGGTGGCTCGCGGAGCAGCCGCTGGAAGTGCACCATGCCCAGGTAGCGCCCGGTCGGGGTGGTCAGCGGGGCGCGGGTCACGAACACCTGCGCGGCCACCGCCGGGGAGAGCTGCGGCTCGCGGATGCGCGCCAGGGCCTCGGCGACCGTGGCGTCGGGCGGCAGGATCACCGGCTCCGAGGTCATCACGCTGCCGGCGGTGCCGGACGCGTACCGCAGCAGCTGACGGACCGGGGTGGCCTCGTCCGGCTCCATCAGGTCGAGCAGCACGTCCTGCTCCGGCGGGGGCAGCTCGTTGAGCAGGTCGGCCGCGTCGTCCGGGTCCATCTCCTCCAGCACGTCCGCGGCGCGTTCCCGGTCCAGGGCGGCGAGGATCTCCACCTGGTCGCGCTCGGGCAACTCGCCGAGCACGTCGGCGAGGCGTTCGTCGTCCAGCGCCGCGGCCACCTCGTTGCGCCGGGCGTCGGGCAGGTCCTGCAACGCGTTGGCCAGGTCGGCCGGGCGCATGTCCTCCAGCACGGCGAGCAGGTTGGCCGTGCCGCGGGCGTCGCCGAGGCCGCCCAGGCCGCGTACCCGGTCCCATTCGACCTGGTGCAGGTGGCCGCGGCGGGTGAGCCGGCCGGTCTGCTCGCGGACCGCGACCCGGGTCAGCGACCACTCGCCGCTGCGGCTGCACTCCATCGCCACGTCGACCACCGAGCCGGCCTGGCCGGTCTCCAGCTGGACCCGTCGGTCCAGCAGCTCCTGGAGCACCAGCACCTCGTTGGGGCGCTTCTCGAACCGGCGCAGATTGAGGGTGCCGCTGCCCAGCACCACCGCGTCCGCCTCGATCGAGGTGATCCGGTTGAGGGAGAGGAAGATGCGCCGCCGCATCGGCATCTCGGCGACCAACCCCACCACCTCGGGCGGGCGCTGGGTCGGCCGCATCCGGGCGACCGCGTCCCGGACCCGGCCCACCTGGTCGCCGTTCGGGTCGAAGACGGCGACTCCGGCGAGTCGAGCGATGTAGACCCGGTTCGGCGTGCTCACGGGCACCAGCCTAAGGGCCTAGTGTTTATCAACATGTCGACCTTGGCCTACGAGATCGTGGACGTCTTCACCGATCGCCCCTTCGCCGGTAACCCGCTGGCCGTGGTGTTCGGCGCGGAAGGGCTGGCCACCGAGCAGATGCAGGCGCTGGCAGTCGAGTTCAACCTGTCGGAGACGGTGTTCGTGCTGCCGCCCACCCAGGTCGGCGCGACGTACCGGGCGCGGATCTTCACCCCGGCCGCTGAGCTGCCCTTCGCCGGGCACCCCAGCGTCGGCGCCGCGGTGACCGCGAGCCGCCGGGGCATGTTCGAGGTGGGCCGGGTCGCCCAGGAGTGCGGCGCCGGGGTGCTGCCGATCGAGGTCACCACCACCGGGGCCACCCTCACCGGCGGCACCCCCACCCTCGGTCCCGAACTGGACCCGGAGCCGCTGCTGGAGATGGCGGGACTCACCGCCGCCGACCTCGCCGGCCCGGCGCCCCGGGTGGCCGGCTGCGGGCTGGAGTTCCCGTACCTTCCGGTGCGTCCGGACGCGGTGGCCCGCGCCCGGGTGAACGCGGCGGCGGCGGAGCGGTACGGGGTGGAGCACGTCAGCGTCTTCTCCTGGGACGCCGCCACGCAAACCGCGCACGCCCGGGTCTTCGTGCCCGGGCTCGGCGTGCCGGAGGACCCGGCGACCGGCTCGGCCGCGCTCGGCCTGGGTGTCTGGCTGGTCGCCAGCGGGCTGCTGCCCGGCGAGGGCCGCTCCGAGTACGCGATCCGCCAGGGCGTCGAGATCCACCGGCCCTCCGCGCTGGCCTGCACGGTGACCGCCGCCGCCGGGGTGGCCGTCGGCGCCACGGTCACCGGTCAGGTGATGCCGGTGGCCCGCGGCGAGATCGCCGTCCCGCCGTTCGTCGGCTGAGGGGTCGGCGCAACCCCGGACCTGGTGCCGGGGTCCCCGCCGGGCCGCGGTACGGGAGAATGGCGGCGTGAGCGACGAGGTGGACGAGCGGATCACCACGCCCCTGGTGGACGAGGCGGTGAAGAAGGCGGCCGTGGCCTGGGTGAGCGTCGACGGCGGCCCGGCGTACGGGCTGTGGTGCCTGCCGCTCGACGGCGCGCTCCTGGTGGTCACCGGCCCCGGGGAGCAGTCCGCGCCCGGCCTGGCCGACGCGGCGGCGGCCGAGGTGATCCTGCGCGGCGACCACGGCGGCCGGATCGTCTCCTGGCCGGCCCGGGTGACCCGGTTGCGGCCGGGCACCGAGGAGTGGGAGGCCGCCGCGCCGCTGGTCGCGGCGAAGCGGCTCAACGCCTCCGGTCCGGCCGCCGACCTGGTGACCCGCTGGGCCGAGCGGGGCTGCGCGCTCAACCGGCTGTCCCCGGCGGGCCCGCCGGTGGCCGGCGCCGACCTGCCGGCCGACGCGCAGGCCGAGCCGCCCCGGCCGACCCCGGTGGTGCGGGCCACCCGGAAGCCGTTCCGGCTGCACAAGGTCCGTCGCCGCTGAGCCGTCCACGGTCCGTCGTCGCTGAGCCGTCCACGGTCCGTCGTCGCTGAGGCGTCCGCGCCGCCGGCGGGAACCTGGCGTCCCGAGGGGCCGGTGACCGCACCGGGTCCCGTCCTCACCCCCGGCCGGCGGGAAGGGGATCGAGCAGGTCGAGCACCTGGGCCAGCGAGGTCAGCACCGGGCCGTCCCAGCCCCGGTCCACGTTGAACGCCATGTGCTCGGCCAGGTCCGGGGCGGCGAGCCGGACCGCCGTCATGCCGGCCCGGTCCGCGCCGGTCAGTTCCTGGCTGCCGCCGTCGCCCACGTACAGGCAGTCGGCCGGGGTGAGGTGGAGCCGGCGGCACGCGGCCAGGTAGAGCGCCGGGTCCGGCTTGCAGCGCCCCACCTGCACCGAGAAGACCCGTACGTCGAGCAGCGGCGCGACCGCGAGCTGGGGCAGGAACGCCGGCAACTCGTGCGTGCAGTCGCTGATCAGCCCGGTGCGGACGCCCCGCTGGCGCAGTGCGGCCAGCACCGGCACCGCCTCGTCCCGCAGCCGGGTGTCGGCGCGTACCGCCCGGTGGCGGGAGGCGACGGCGGCCCGGACCGCCCGGTCGGAGGGACGCACCCCGGCCTGGTCGCAGACCCAGCGCAGGGTCGCCTCGGCGTTGCCGAGCCCGCCGCTGGCGCGCTGGTAGTAGGTGCGGTCGAGCACCTCGGCCAGCGTGTCGGCCGGGCAGCCGAGCAGGTCGGCGGTGTCCTGGTGGGCGGCGCCGCGCCGCACGCATCGGGTCAGCGTGCCGAAGAAGTCGAACAGCACCGCCTGATACCTGGGCATGGGAAGGTGCCTCCGGGCGCCGAGGGGGAGACCGCCGGGACGCGCATGATCGTAACGGAACGCTGACGGTCCGTGCTCTTCGGCGTCGTGTGAAGATTCCTCCGTGTCCTCCGCCGCGCCCCGCCCGCCGCTCGACCCGCTGACTCTGGGTGCGCTCGGGCTGGCCGTCGCCGCCGTCTCCTCGTCCGCGCCGCTGGTCGCCTTCGCCGCCGCCCCGGCCCTCGCCATCGCCTTCTGGCGCAACCTGCTCTCGCTGGCCGTGCTCGGCCCGTTCTCGCTGGCCCGCCGGCGGGTGGAGTTCCGCGCGCTGACCGTCGGGGCGGGCCGGCGGGAGGGGTGGTACTGCGTGCTGTCCGGCGTGGCGTTGGCCGCGCACTTCGCCACCTGGATGCCGAGCGCGCAGCTCACCTCGGTGGCCGCGGCCACCGCGCTGGGCGCCACCCAGCCGGTGTGGCAGGGGCTGATCGCCCGCTGGCAGGGCCGGCGGCTGCCGGTGGCGGTGTGGGCCGGTATCGGGATCGCCGTGGCCGGCGCGGCGCTGGCCACCGGCGCGGACGTCGACGTCTCCGGCCGGGCCTTCGCCGGCGACCTGCTCGCGGTCGCCGGCGGCATGTTCGCGGCCGTCTACACCGCGCTCGGCGAGCGGGCCCGGGCCACCATCAGCACCGCCACCTACACCACCATCTGCTACGGGGTGTGCGCGGCGATCCTGCTGGTGATCTGCCTGCTCGGCGGGGTGCGCCTGCACGGCTACCCGCCGACCACCTGGCTGGCGGTCCTCGGCCTGGTCGCCGGCGCCCAACTGCTCGGCCATTCGATGTTCAACTACGCCCTGCACCGGGTGTCGGCCACCACGGTCAGCGTGCTGATCCTGCTGGAGGCGCCCGGCGCGGCCCTGCTCGCCTGGGTCTGGCTCGGCCAACTGCCCCGCGTGCTCGCCCTGCCCGGGCTGGCCCTGCTGCTGGCCGGCGTCGCGGTCGTCGTCGTCGGCGGGGCCCGCTCCGGCCGCCGGACCGAGCCGGTCCCGGTGCCCGCCGACGCGGCCCCGATCGCCGACTGAGCCGGCGGGGTCCCCCATTCCGCCCGAGTGTGCCGATTCGGCTTCCCGGCCGGCGGCTTTGGCTGAGAGTGCAGGGGGTGGGAGCGCGAGGCGAGCGGCGCGACGACGAGGTCGAGCAGGGGACCGTCGTCACGCCCTCGGCCGAGTTCCCGCCGCTCGACCCGGCGGAGCGGGCGGCGCTGGGCCGGATCGGGGAGCGGTGGCGCCCTCCGCACGCCGACGGCGCGCTGCCCGTCGACCCGACCCTCGGTCGCAGCGGGCGGCGGCCCGCGCCGAGCCGGTTCGGCCGGCTGGCGCCCTTCGACCTGTTCACCGTGGCGCAGCCGGACGAACTGGTCGCCACCGAGCCGGCCAGCGTGCCCGCGTCCCGCTGGGGGCGGGCGCGGACCCGGCTGCGCCGGATCGTCCTCGGACCCCCGCTGTCCAGCGCCGCCGTGCTCTACGAGCGGATGCGCAAGCTGATCGCCCTGCCCGTGCTCTCCTCCGATCTGCTCAGCTCGGTGGCGTACGGGCCGGAGGCGATGCTGGCCGTGCTGGTGCTGGCCGGCACCGCCGCCCTCGGGCTCGCCCTGCCGCTGGCCGCCGGCCTGGTGGTGCTCATGGTGGCGGTCGGCGCGTCGTACCGGCAGACCATCCAGGCGTACCCGCACGGCGCCGGCTCGTACGTGGTGGCCGGGGACAACCTCGGCGCGCTCGCCGGCCTCGCGGCGGCGGCCGGGCTGATGGTCGACTACGTGCTCACCGTCGCGGTGTCGGTGGCGGCGGGCGTGCACGCGGTCACCTCGGCGCTGCCCGGGTTGGTCCCGGCCACGGTGCCGCTCGGCCTGCTGGTGATCGCCGCGCTGTTCGCCGGGAACCTGCGCGGGGTGCGCAGCGCCGGCAACCTCTTCGTGCTGCCCACGTACGCCTTCCTGGTCGCGGTCCTCGCGGTGCTGCTGGTCGGCTACGCGCGGGCCGCGGGCCGGGGTTTCGCGCCGGTGCCGCCGCCGGCGGTGCCGGCCACCGAAGGGCTGGGTCTGCTGCTCGTGCTGCGCGCGTTCTCCTCCGGCGCGGTGTCGATGACCGGCATCGAGGCGGTGTCGAACGCGGTGCCGGCGTTCCGGCCGACGGAGTGGCGCAACGCCCGGACCACGCTCGGCTGGATGGTGGCGCTGCTGGTGCTGCTCTTCGCCGGGCTGACCCTGCTGATCCGGCTGGACGGCCTGGTCCCGGTGCCCGGCGAGGCGCTGCTCTCCCAACTCGGTCGGGTCACCTTCCCGACCGGCCCCTGGTACGCGCTGCTCCAGGTGGCGACCACGCTGATCCTGCTGCTGGCGGCGAACACCGCGTTCAACGGGTTTCCCCGGTTGCTCTTCTTCATGGCCCGGGCCGGCCACGCGCCGCGCCGGTTCCTGCACATGGGGGACCGGCTCGCGTTCGGCAACGGGATGGCGGCGCTGGCGGTCACCGCGGCGCTGGTCTTCACCGTGTTCGGCGGGCACACCCAGGCGCTGATCCCGCTCTACGCGGTCGGGGTCTTCCTCGCCTTCACCCTGTCGCAGACCGGGATGGTGGTGCACTGGCGACGTCGTCGCGGACCGGGCTGGCGGCGCAAGCTGCTGTTCAACGCGGTCGGCGCGACCCTGTCCGGGCTGGTGCTGCTGACCGCCGCCGGGTCGAAGTTCACCGAGGGCGCCTGGGTGGTGGTGCTCGCGGTGCCGCTGCTGGTGCTGCTCTTCCGGCGGATCCACCGGCACTACGCTACGCTGCACCGGGCCCTGGCGTTGCATCCGCCCGCGCCGCCCGGACCCGCCGGACCCGCCGGGTCCGCCGAGGGCGAGGAACTGCCCCAGGAGGTACGCCACCTGGTGGTCGTCCCGGTGGCCCGGCTGAACCGGGCCTCGCTGCGCGCCCTGGCGTACGCCGCGTCGCTGGGCCAACCGACGCTGGCCGTGCACCTCGCGCCGGAGGACGCCGAGGCGGACCGGTTCCGCGAGCAGTGGCGGGCCTGGGGCGACCACCTGCGGCTGGAGACCATCGTGTCGCCGTACCGGGCGGTGATCGGGCCGCTCGCGCACTACCTGGAGGCGCTGCACACCAGCCGGCCGGAGCTGACCCTGACGGTGATCGTGCCGGAGGTGGTCCTGCGCCGGCCCTGGCACCGCCCGCTGCACAGCCGCGCCGAGCAGCGGCTGCGGGCCGCGCTGCGGGCGCTGCCCGGCGTGGTGGTCACCAGCGTCCCGGTGCACATCGCGGAGTGACCCTCACAGGTACGCCGCGAAATGCTCGGTCACCAGCGCGGCGATCGCCTCGGCGTCCCGGCTGCCGTCCACCTCGACCACCCGTACGCCCAGCTCCCGGGCCCGGGCCACGGCGTCGGCGGCGACCAGCTCGTCGCGGGCGACGCGGTTGCGCAGCGCCCGCTCGGGGTCGCTCACCCCGGGGTGCCGGGCGCTCGCCCGGGGCAGCCGGGCCAGCTGGTACGCCCGGAACTCGGCGCTCGGCACCAGCACCACCATCTGCCGGGTCGACTCGACGACCGGGGCGACCAGTTCCGGCCGCAGCCCCCAGCCCTCGGCGACCACCCGGCGGGCGCTGACCAGCGCGTTCAGGTCGTCGAGCACCCACTCGAAACGGCGGGGGAAGCCGGCCAGCGTCTCGGCCGCCATCCGCCGCGGGTCGGTGTCGACCCAGACCGTCTCCGGGTCGGGGCCGCCGGGTGGTGCGCCGCGCCGGATCCGGTCGGCGATCCGCCGGTCGTCGTGGCCCCGGGCGTCGTGCCGGTCGTAGAGGTACGCGGTCAGGCCGTGCCGCAGGGCCAGGGTGACGGCGAGGGTGGTCTTGCCGGCCCACTGGGCCCCGCCGATCCAGAGTGCCCGTCGGGCGGTGGCCAGGGGATCGAAGTCCATGCCTCGACCCTGGACGTCCGACCGTCCAAGATCAAGTCTTGTTCTTTCCCGCGCCGGGTGATGAAGTGAGGGGGAGCGGGCGGGTCAGACGTCCCGGACCTCCAGCACCTCGGTGCGGGGGGCGGCGTCGCCCAGCGCGGCCCGCAGCGCGGCGCGCTCGGGGTCGACCAGGAACGCGTCGTAGCCGGCCCGCGCCGCGAACCGGATCACGTGCACCTCGGTCCCCCCGTCCCCGGTCCGCAGCCGCCGCTCCAGCCGCCCGCCGTGCCGCCCGAGCAGGGCCAGCACGGCGTCCTCGTAGCGCCGGCCGGCGTCGGCCTCGGCGCCCAGGTCGACCAGCGCGACCACCCGCAGCACCCCGGCCGGCTCCGTGACCAGCGACTTCCAGAACTGGTGGTCGACGTGGCCGCCGGGGATGCCGTCCCGGATCCCGGTGTCGGAGTAGCCGTGCCGCCGGTAGAAGTCCGGGGCTTGGAACGAGAACGACGCCACCGAGATCTCGGTGCAGCCGCGCCGCCGGGCCTCCTCCTCGGCGGCCCGCAGCAGCCGCCCGCCCCAGCCGGCGCGCCGCTGGTCGTCGCGTACCCAGACGGTGTTGATCCCGGCGCGCCCGCCCCAGGTCCAGCCGGTCAGCCCGGCCACCAGCGTGCCGTCGGCGTCCACCACCCGCACCGAGAGGCCGGCCTCGTCGTCGGCGCCGGTGGCGGCGTTGTTGAACGCGGTCAGCTCCCGCTCGATCCGGGCGGTCAGCTCCGGATCGTCGCCACCGACGTGCAGGGTCGTTCCCTCGTGCTCGGTCATCGGCGCAGTATCCCAGCGGACCGCGGCGCGGTGGCAACCGGAAAACGGCTCAGGCGGGCACGCCGACGGCCCGCGCGCTGGCCGTCCAGAGCCGGGCGGCCAGCGCCGGGTCGCTCGCCTTGGCGCGCGGCCGGTGCGCCTTCCGGTCGGCGTAGTAACCGCCGGTGACCAGCCGGGACGGGTCCTGGTTGGCCAGCCAGACCAGGGTTTCCGCGCCCTTATCCGGGCTGCGGAACGGCAGCAGCCGCATGCCCAGGGCGACCACCCGGCTCTCGTTGCCGAACCGGGTCCGCACCACGCCGGGGTGGAACGCGTACGCCGGCACCTCCGGCCAGCGCCGGGCCGCCTCGGCGGTGAACAGGATGTTCGCCTGCTTGCTGGTGCCGTACGCCTGGAACGGCCGGTACCGGCGCAGCGCCGCGTTCAGGTCGTCGGGGTCGAGGATGCCGCTGCGATGCGCGTCGGAGGCGGTCACCACCAGCCGCCCGATCCGGTCCCGCAGCAGCGTGCTGAGCAGGAACGGGGCGAGGTGGTTGGCCTGCATGCTCAGCTCGAAGCCGTCGACCGTGGTGATCGGCTGGAGCACGATCGCGCCGGCGTTGTTGGCCAGCACGTCGATCCGGTCGTACCCGGCGCGCAACTGCTCGGCGAGCCGGCGTACGTCGTCGAGCACGGCGAAGTCGGCGCGGAACAGTTCGGGGCGCTCCCCGCTGGCCTCGCGTACCCGGTCGCCGGCGATCTGGAGCCGGGCCGGGTCCCGCCCGACCAGCACCACGTGGTCGCCGCGGCGGGCCAGGTCGACCGCGGCGGCCAGCCCGATGCCCGAACTGGCGCCGGTCACCACCACGATCCGACGCTCAGTGAGATCTTCCACAGGTCCATTCACCCCGGTCACGGGACGAGGTTACCGTGGCGTCACAACGGCCCTTTGGGATCGTTAAGTTCTCGTCTTTCACCTGGAGGCGTCGGCCTGCCCGCCGGACGCTGGAAGGAGCGCATCCATGGCCGCTGTCGGTCGCCCCCGCCGGTCCTGCCTCGCGGTACCCGGTTCCAGCGTCAAGATGCTGGGCAAGGCCCAGGGCCTCCCCGCGGACCAGGTCTTCCTGGACCTGGAGGACGCGGTCGCCCCGCTGGCGAAGCCGGACGCCCGCAAGAACATCGTCGCCGCGCTGAACGAGGGCGACTGGTCCGGCAAGGCCCGGGTGGTACGGGTGAACGACCTGACCACGCCCTGGACCTACCGGGACGTGATCGAGGTGGTGGAGGGCGCCGGCGCCAACCTGGACTGCATCATGCTGCCGAAGGTGCAGAACGCCGAGCAGGTGCACTGGCTGGACCTGCTGCTCACCCAGATCGAGAAGACCCTCGGGCTCGAGGTGGGCCGGATCGGCATCGAGGCGCAGATCGAGAACGCGGCCGGCCTGGTCAACGTGGACGCCATCGCGGCCGCCTCGCCCCGGGTCGAGACCATCATCTTCGGGCCCGCCGACTTCATGGCGTCGATCAACATGAAGTCGCTGGTGGTGGGCGGGCTGATCGCGGACTACCCGGGCGACCCCTACCACTACATCCTGATGCGCATCCTGATGGCCGCGCGGATGCACGACAAGCAGGCCATCGACGGCCCGTTCCTGCAGATCCGCGACGTCGACGGGTTCCGCGAGGTGGCCAGGCGTTCGGCGGCGTTGGGCTTCGACGGCAAGTGGGTGCTGCACCCGGGCCAGATCGACGCGGCCAACGAGGTCTACTCGCCGGCGCAGGCCGACTACGACCACGCCGAGTTGATCCTCGACGCCTACGACTACTACACCTCGGAGGCGGGCGGGAAGCTCGGCGCCGTGATGCTCGGCGACGAGATGATCGACGAGGCGTCCCGCAAGATGGCGTTGGTGATCGCGGCCAAGGGCCGGGCGGCCGGGATGAGCCGTACCTCGTCGTTCACCCCGCCCGCGGAGTGAGCGCGGCCGGGCCGCCCCGGTTGGCCGGGGCGGCCCCGGCCGGTCAGGAGCCGCTGGAGTTGTCGTTGTTGATGGCGATCACGATCGCCACGACGTAGACGGCGATCAGCACCACCATCAGGCCGGTGAGGATCCAGCCGATGATGACGCCGGCCTTCGCCATCCCCTCGCCCTGCTCGCCCCGCTCCCGGATCTGCTTCAGCGCCACGTGCCCGAGGATCGCGCCGATCGGGGCGGTGATGCACGAGGTGAAGCCGAGCAGCGCCAGCGCCAGCGCCGCGATGGCCAGACCGTTGGTCTTGGTCGCCGGCGGCGGGTACGCCGGGTAGCCGGCGGGCGGGTAGCCGCCCGCCGCGTACGGGTCGCCGGCCGCCGGGTAACCCGGGGGCGGGTAACCGGGCGGGGCGTAGCCCGGCGCGGCGTACGGGTCGGCCGGTGCATAGGGGTCCGCCGGGTGCGGCTGGTTCGGGATCGGGCTGCCGGCCAACGGCAGCGTCGGGTCGGCGGGTGGGGCCGACTGCGGGCCCGGCGCCGAGGGGTCCTGCCAGCCACCGGAGGGTGGGGGATAGCTCATCGGTCATCTCCGTTAGGTCTTCGGGTGCCGTCAGGGTAGCCAGCGGGAGGCAAGACAGCGGACCGGCTTTCCGGGTGCCGCGTTGCCCGGAACGTCCCCAGCGGGCAGGATCGCGGCATGGCACTTGACGCGCGCGGCGGTCGGTCGCGACGGGACGTGAGCCGACCCGGCCTGGTACGACGCTCTCGCGGTGGGCCGGCCGCCGGTTCAGCCGACCAGGACCAGCCGGCGCCGCTGGCCGAGCCGGTCACCATGCGGCTGGACGGCCGGGTCGCGCTGGTCACCGGGGCCGGCAGCGCCGACGGCATCGGGTACGCCACCGCGCGCCGCCTCGCCGACCTGGGCGCCCGGGTGGCGATCGTCTCCACCACCCGGCGGATCCACGACCGCGCCGGCGAGCTGGGGGTGACCGGCTTCGTCGCCGACCTCACCGACGAGTCCGAAGTGGGCGCGCTCGCCGACGCGGTGGCCGAGCAGCTCGGCGACGTCGAGGTGCTGGTCAACAACGCGGGCCTGGCCAGCCGGGCCAGCCCGGAGGTGCTGCGCCCGGTCGCCCAGCTCAGCTACGACGAGTGGCGCGGCGAGATCGACCGGAACCTCACCACGGCGTTCCTGTGCAGCCGGGCCTTCATCGGCGGGATGGCCGAGCGGGGCTGGGGGCGGATCGTGAATCTCTCCGCCACCGCCGGCCCGGTCAACGCGCTGCCCACCGAGGCCGCGTACGCGGCGGCGAAGGCGGGCGTGGTCGGGCTGACCCGGGCACTGGCGATGGAGATGATCGCCGACGGGGTCACGGTGAACGCGGTCGCGCCCGGCACCATCTACACCGCGGCGTCGACGGCCGCCGAGATCAAGCAGGGGCTGGGCACGCCGGTCGGCCGGCCGGGCACGCCGGACGAGGTGGCGGCCGCGATCGCCTTCCTCTGCTCACCGGCGGCCTCGTACATCACCGGGCAGATGCTGGTGGTGGACGGCGGCAACAGCGTGCGCGAGGCGCAGTTCCGCTGAGCGTCAGCGGTAGCCGCCGTTGTCGGAGTTCGCCCAGATCGAGAGGCCGATCCAGCCGCAGCAGAAGAGCAGGCCGAGGGCGGTGAAGACGTAGCTGAGCACCAGCCCCCAGGTGGCGAGCTGGTTGCCCTCCTCGCCGGTCTGCCGGATCTGCCGCTTGGCCAGGTGGCCGAGGACGATCCCGACGGGGGCGAAGACGAAGGCGAAGACCAGCGACAGGATGGCGAGCACGTTCGGCCCGCCGCCGGGTCGCGGTCCCGGGCCGGGCGGCCCGTACTGCCCGTACGGGGGCTGCGGGGCGTACGGGGGTTGCTGCCCCCAGGGTGGCTGCTCCGGGTGCCCGTAGGGCTGGCCGTAGGCCGGTGGCTCGTGCGGCTGTCCGTAGGCCGGTGGCTCGTGCGGCTGTCCGTAGGTCGGCGGCTCGTACGGCGACGGCGGCTGCTCCGGCTCACCGGGTGGTTGACTCACGCCTCCTTGCCCCTTCCGTCGCAGGCCAACGGCCTTCTCTCTTGCGGACGCTACCCGCAGCGGTGAACCTTTTCACAGCGGTTGTGTGGACTGGTCACCTTGGCCTCGCCCGGCCTGGGGCCGATACTGACCGAGCGTTCAGTTACCCACGAGTAATGCGCCGATCCCCCGGAGGCTGAGATGGCCCGACTCGCCCAGACGCCCGGCCTGACCGACGTGCAGCGGTCGATCCTGGAAACCGTCCGGGAGTTCGCCGACAAGGAGATCATTCCGCACGCCCAGCGGCTGGAGCACGCCGACGAGTACCCCACCGACATCCTCGACGGGATGCGGGAGATGGGGCTGTTCGGCCTGACCATCGACGAGGAGTACGGCGGCCTGGGCGAGTCCCTGCTGACGTACGCCCTGGTGGTCGAGGAGCTGTCCCGGGGTTGGATGTCGATCTCCGGCATCGTCAACACCCACTTCATCGTGGCGTACCTGATCTCCCAGCACGGCTCGGCGGACCAGAAGGCCCGGCTGCTGCCCCGGATGGCCACCGGCGAGGTGCGCGGCGCCTTCTCCATGTCCGAGCCCGAGTGCGGCTCGGACGTGTCGGCGATCAAGTCGAAGGCCGTCCGCAACGGCGACAACTACGTGCTCAACGGCCAGAAGATGTGGCTGACCAACGGCGCCTACTCGTCCGTGGTGGCCACCCTGGTCAAGACCGACACCGGCGCCGACTCGGTCTACGGCAACATGAGCACCTTCCTGCTGGAGAAGGAGCCCGGCTTCGGCGAGACCGCGCCCGGCCTGACCATCCCCGGCAAGATCGACAAGATGGGCTACAAGGGCGTCGAGACCACCGAGATGGTGCTCGACGGGGTCACCGTCCCCGCCTCCGCCGTGCTCGGCGGCGAGGAGAAGGTCGGCCGCGGCTTCTACCAGATGATGGACGGCATCGAGGTCGGCCGGGTCAACGTGGCCGCCCGCGCCTGCGGCATCTCCATCCGCGCCTTCGAGCTGGCCGTCGCGTACGCCCAGCAGCGCCGCACCTTCGGCCAGCCGCTTGCCAAGCACCAGGCCGTCGCGTTCAAGCTCGCCGAGATGGGTACGAAGATCGAGGCGGCGCACGCCCTCATGGTCAACGCCGCCCGGCTCAAGGACGCCGGCCAGCGCAACGACGTCGAGGCCGGCATGGCCAAGCTGCTCGCCTCGGAATACTGCGCCGAGGTGGTCCAGGAGGCGTTCCGCATCCACGGCGGCTACGGCTACTCCAAGGAGTACGAGATCGAGCGGCTGATGCGGGAGGCCCCGTTCCTGCTCATCGGCGAGGGCACCTCGGAGATCCAGAAGACCATCATCTCCCGCGGCCTGCTCAAGGAGTACAAGCTCTGAGGGGTGAGCGGGGCCCCTGCCGGCAGGCGGCCCCGCTCAACGCCGGTTCGCCCCGGGCGTGTCGGCGGGTACGTGCCGGCGGGCCCGGGCGACCAGTGCCCTCGGGTCGTCGGCGTAGATCCGGATCTCCCGCACCGGCCGGCTCGGCCCGCTGGGCAGGCGCACCGACAGCGGCTCGCGCAGCACCACGTCCACGGCGGTCTGGCTGCCGGCGCCGAGGTTGAGCACGGCCGGGTCGTCCGGGTCGTACTGGACGGCCCGGCTGGACGGCAGGGACCGGTAGCGAGCGTCCACCCGGGCGACGGCGCGCCACGGGATCAGGACGTCGAGCGAGACGCCGTTGCGGATCCGCAGGGCGGTGTCGTCGAGGACGTGCGGGTGGATCCGGAGGCTGGCGAGCAGCCCGACCATCCACAGCACGCCCCAGACGCCGAGCGCGATGGCGACGTGCCGGAGCGCCGGCCAGCCGAGCGTGTGCCGCAGGATCAGATCGAGGACCGGGATCTCGATCGTCGACAGGGCGATGAAGACGCCGAGGATCGGCTGGACCACGCCCACGTACCCGAAGGTCTGTGCGCCGGGCGCGACCCGGTAGGGGCGCCGCAGGATCCACCGGGCCAGGCTGCGCCACAGGCCCCACTCGTACGCGACGGCGCGTCGAACCAGTCTGGCCGCGCCGGCCCAGCCGTCCCTCCGCATGTTCCCGCCCCCCTCTCTCTTTGCAATGCAGTCGCAATGTAAACGCTTGCGAACTGACGTGTCAATGCAGTCGCATTGTGAAAGCATGGGAGCCATGCCGAAGCGGGTCGACCATCGGGAGCGCCGGGCGCTGATCGCGGACGCGCTCATGCGGGTCGCCGCCGACCAGGGTCTGGAGGCGGTCAGCCTCCGCCACGTGGCCGCCGCGGCGGGGGTCAGCCCGGGCATGGTGCAGCACTACTTCCGGACCCGCGACGAGATGATGACCTTCGCGCTCTCGGTGATCCGGGAGCGCAACGAGGCACGGGTGACTCGGGCCGTCGCCGCGCTCGGCGGCACGCCACGCCCCCGGGAGCTGCTGCGCACCATGCTGGCCGAGTTGCTCCCCCTCGACGAGGAGCGGCGGGCCGACGGCCGGGTCGCGCTGGCGTTCCTCGCCTACACCGCCGTGCGCCCGGCCGTCGCCGCCGCGCTGCACGACGAGACGGCCGCCCTGCTGGCTTTCCTCGCCGCCCAGATCCGCGCCGGCAGCACCCACCCGCGGGTCGACCCGGACCACGCCGCCGTCGGTTTGCTGGCGGTGCTGGAAGGGCTCGGCATCTATCTGCTCGGCGGGCACTACCCGGCGGAGACCGCCCTGGCCGCCCTCGACGCCCAACTCGATCTGATCTTCGGTCCGGAGACGCCGGCAGCCTGAGCCGGCCGATCTCGACGGGTCGGCGGATCACGCCCACCCCGTCGTACCGTACGGCGTGCCTCTTCCGCCCCGCCGCGCGGCGCTGCGACCCGTCCTGCTGCTCCTCGCCCCGCTCCTGCTGGTCCAGCCCCTGTGGCGGCTGCTGCCCGTCGCGGAGACCGACCCGCCGCGGCTCGTCAACGGCGTGCTGGTGCGGCCGCCGGCGGGCTGGCCGGAGGCGCTGGTCGTCGCCGTGCTCTGGAGCTGGGCGGTGACCGCGGGAGTGGCGGCACTGGCCGGCCTGGACCACCCGCTACGCCGGGCCCGACGGGCTCTCCCGACGGTCTGCCTCGCCCTCGCTGCCGCCGTCGTGGCGGTGGCCGCCGGGATGTCGCTCGTCGCCCTGGCTCTCCCCGGGGACCTGCTCCTGGTGGGCGCGGTGGCCGCGCTGGTCGCAGTACCGGTGGTCCTGCTCCTGGTCCGGCTGGCGCTCGTACCCGCGATCGCGGTGCTGACCGGACTCCATGGAACGGCAGCCATCCGCGCGGCCGCCTCGACGGTGGGCCGTCACGTGGTGCACGCCGCCCTGTTGCTGCTGCTCGGGGTGGCGCTGCCGGCCCAGCTCTTCGGCTGGCTGTTCCGCCGACCGGAGGAGCTGGTCACCGGCCACCTCGGCGGGGCCGTGGTCTGGGTGCTGCGGGACGTCGTGCTGGTCGCCGTCGCGGTCACCCAGGCCTGGACCATGTTGGCCGCCTACCGTCGGTTCGCTGTCGACGTGCCCGGCCTGACGGCGGCACCCCCGGACCGGACGCCCGCGGAGTCGCCGGCGGCACCCCCGGACCCGGTGCCCGCGGCGTCGCCGGCGCGCTGGCATCGGGCGGCCGCCCGGATCATCATGCCGCTCGGCGTCGCCGCGCTGCTGCTGCCCGGGGCCGCGGCCGGCGTGCTGGCCGAGGGTGGCGCGCTGGCCGACGTCAACGTGCTGCCCTGGTCGGCCTCCGGCCGGCTCGTCGCACTCGGCTGGCCGGCGGGCCGCCCGCCGGTGCTGGTCAGCCAGTCCACCATTCACGACTGTCTCGATGACCGGTGCGGCCGGTCCCACCCGACCGAGCTGGCGCGACTCGCCCTGGAGCCGTCCGGCACGGCCGTCGCCGAGGACGGCACCGTGTGGGTGCTCAGCCAGCACCAGCTGGAGCGGTGCGACCCGGCGCGGGCGTGCCAGCGGTCGGACGGCATCGTGGAGGCGCTGCGGGACAGCCGCTGGGAGAGCCTCGTCCCGGCGCCCGGCGGCGGCGTCCTGGTCGCCGCGGCGACCCCCGTACCGCAGCCGCGCGCCGACCAACGGGCCGGCGGAGCCACGGTCCAGCCCGGACTCGCCGTCGACGCGCCCGCCACCGAACAGCCGATGATCGAGCTGGGCTTGCTGCGCTGCGCGGACGCCCGGTGCGAGCGGCCGACCTCCGTCGTACTCGGCCGGGTGCCCAATCCCGGGGGCGACCTGGGCAGCGGCGAGCTGAAGGTCCGGGTCGGCGGGGACGGCCAGCCGGTGCTCGCCTTCCGCCCCGCAGGTCAGGCCGGCACGTGGGTCGCCTGGTGCGCCACCGTCCAATGCGACTCCGGACACGTCGTCCCGCACGGGCTATCGGCCCCGGAACGACCCGCCGGGATGCCCACCGCCGAGGCACTGGCCCTGCTGCATTTCGGTGACATCTTCCACTGCCTGCGCCCGGGCGGCTGCGGTAGCAGCGAGCCGGTGCCCACCACGGCCCGGCCCGGCGGCGGCGTCTACGGGCTGGCCGCCGGCTGGCCCGCCGCCGAGGGCATCCGAATCCAGTTCGGCGCGCCGGCGCCCACGCCGCCGCGGCTGTATCTGTGGAGCTGCCCCGACGCGTTCTGCCGGCGGCCGGCGCGGCGCATCCCGCTGGTCCCGCTCCCGTACGAGCCGACCGTCCGGGTGGGCCGGCTACCCGGAGAACCCTGGCTGATCGCGGCCGCCCCGGACGGTCGGGTCGTGGCCGCGTCGGCGCAGCCGGAGCAGGTCGTGACCGTGGTGCTGTGAGCCGGTGAGTCGCGGCAGTAGGACCGCCGGTGGCCCGCCCAGCGCCACCGCCCCGCCGGGCCACCGCGAGCGCGCCGCCGGCCGGCCGGAGCACGTCGACCGGTACGGGACGGTCCCGCTCCGGCCCGGCGGACGCCGGCCGAGGCCGGCCTGCCGCTCAGTCGGCGGGCTCGGCCGGGGTGATCGGCAGCCCGACCGCCAGCGCCTGGGGCCGCGACCGGACCTCGTCGATCGCGGCGAGCAGCCGCTCGTCCGAGGCCGCCAGGCCCCGGCCGCCGACCACCGGTGGCGGTATCTGCCGCACGGCCAGGCGCAGCCGCACCCCGCCGCCGTCCTGCAGGCCGGCCCCGGCGATGTCCGGCCAGGCGTACCGGTGCCAGCCGTCGCGCAACCCGCTCGCGGTCAGCGCCACCCGGTCCGGGAACCGCACCTCCTGGTAGACGCAGACCCCCAGCCCCAGAGCCACCACGCCGAGCAGGACCGGCCGGGCGGCCGCCCAGGACCCACCGTCCGGCAGGAGCGAGACCACGCCGACCGCCAGGGTCGTCACCATGGCCACCGTCGCGATCAGCTCCACCCAGCCGGCGGTCGACCGGCGGGCGACGAGGCCCGGTTCCACGCCCTGCCGGCCGAACACCCGGGCGCGCCAGACGAGCCGGCCGGTCCGCCGGGGCCGCCACCGCTGCTGCCCCAGGTGCGCCCCCGCCGCCACCCACGCCAGGCCCCGGACATCATCCAGTTGGGACGCGGTCAGCGGGAGCAGGACCCGGGCGGCCACCACGGCGACCGCGCCGCCGACCACGAGGGACAGCAACCGCCGGGGCCAGAGACCGTCGCGACCGGGCCGCGCCGCCGCCAGCGGCTCGGAGGAGAACACGCCCGCAGGGTACGCGGAGCCGGCCAGAACCGGTCCGGACAGCGCGGCGCGGTCGAGCGGCCGTACCGCCGACGGCGGTGGCTCAGCCCAGCCGGGTCAGGCCGCCGGCGGCCCGCTCGATGATCAGGCAGCGGTCCTCGACGTAGTCGATGCCCGCCTCCTCGGCGATCCGCCGCGCCTCGGCGGAGAAGATCCCGAGCTGCAGCCACACCGCCGGCGCGCCGATCGCCACCGCCTGGCGGACCACCTCGACCGCGTCGGCGGCCGGCCGGAACACGTCGACCAGGTCGACCGGGTGCGGGATGTCGGCCAGCGTCGGGTACGCCCTCTCGCCGAAGAGCTCGTCCACGGTGGGGTTGACCGGGATGATCCGCCAGCCGTGGCGCTGCATCTCCAGCGGTACCCGGTGCGCGGCCTTGCCCGGGTCGCGGGACGCGCCCACGACGGCGATCACGGCGGAGTCGGCGAGGATCTGCTGAGCGGAACGCATCCGCCGAGCCTAACTCCGCCAGCGTCCCAAGTCCTGCGGGTCAGACCTGGCCGGCGAGCGGCACCCCGGCGAGTTCCCGCCGGAGCCGGTCGTACTCCTGTGTGGTGCCGATCGCGGCCCGGTGTTCGGGGTGGGCGACGTAGTACTGGATGGCGGCGGCCAGGAAGTCCGGCGCGACGGTCAGGTCCCGCACCGCCACGAAGGCGCCGCGACGGGGCCAGCCGAGGCTGCGGCGGACCAACTCCGGGCGGGCGATCGGCAGCCGCAGGAACCTCCCGGCCGCGCCCGGCCCGGTGGGCGCGCCCGCGCCGATCGCCTCCCACGGCACCACGGTCATCGGTCGGGGCGCGCCGGAGGCCACGCCCTCGGGGGTCAGCGTCACGAACGGCACCAACCGCCACGACCCGATGGCGAGCCCGGCGGCGACCAGCAGGTACGAAGCCATGAAGAACACGTCCCAGCCCTCCACGGCGGAACCGGCGAGGGTGTAGATCCCGTAGTAGACGAGGTATCCGCCGATGGCCGGGCCGTAGAGGACGCCGCGCTGCGGGGGCGCGAAGAAAGCGCCGGCCGTCTCGTCGACCCGCAGCCCTTCCCGGCCGGGCTGGCGCACGCTCTCGCGGACGGCCACCCCGACGAAGAACAGGATGGGCAGCAAGGTCAGGGCCGCCACCGGCCCGCCGACGGACCGTAGCCCGATCGCCGCGAGTGCGAGGCCCACGCCCAGCGCCAACCCGACGAGGACGAGCTGACGGCGGCGGCGCAGCGCTGCGGTGATGATCTCTCGCACAGCCGGATCGTAGGCGGCGACCGCTACAACAGGGAGAGCTGTTCGGCCACCGGTGGCGGGGGCGGCTCGGGCGGCCGGCGGTTGTCGCCGGCCTCGCCCCGGTGCAGGCCGTGCCGGCGGGCCGCGATCCGCACCCGCGCGGTGAGCTCCCGCTGGTAGGCCTGCGGGGCGTACGAGCCGGCGCGGTAGAGCTGGCGGTAGCGGGGGACCAGCTGGGGGAACTCCCGGGCCAGCCAGTGTGCGTACCACTCGCGGGCGCCGGGGCGCAGGTGCAGGGCCAGCGGGGTGACGCTGGTGGCCCCCGCGGCGGCGATCGCCGCCACCGTGGCGTCGATCGACTCGTCGTCGTCGCTGAGGCCGGGCAGGATCGGCGCCATCAGCACCCCGACCTGGAAGCCGGCGTCGGTGAGCTGGCGTACCGCCTCCAGCCGGCGGCGCGGGCTCGGCGTGCCCGGCTCGACCGCCCGCCACAGCGCCTCGTCGACGAAGCCCACCGAGTACGACAGCCCGACCCGGGTGACCTCGCCGGCCCGGCGCAGCAGCGGCAGATCCCGCAGGAGCAGGGTGCCCTTGGTCAGGATGGAGAACGGGTTGGCGAAATCCCGCAGCGCCTCGAGGATCGCCGGCATGAGCCGGTAGCGCCCCTCGGCCCGCTGGTAGCAGTCCACGTTGGTGCCCATGGCGATGTGCGCGCCGCGCCAGCGCGGGGCGGCCAGCTCCCGGCGGACCAGCTCGCCCGCGTTGACCTTGACGATCACCCGGCGGTCGAAGTCCGCCCCGGCGTCGAGGTCGAGGTAGGTGTGGGTGTTGCGGGCGAAGCAGTTGTGGCTGACCACCCCGTTGGCGATGAAGTCGCCGGTGCCGGTGGTGATGTCCCACAGCGGCAGCTCCAGGCCGAGATCCTCAATGCCGGCAACGCGCAGCTCCGCCTGGCACTTCAGGGCCGCGCCCGCGATGGACCGCTTGCCGGTGATCGCCGGGTCGGTGAGGTGGAAGAACCGCAGCCGGGTGGGGAGGCCGCCGGTCAGCCGGACCTGGCGGACCCGCTTGGGATGGCCGGGATCCTCCAGGACCCAGCGGAAGCCGAACCGGTCGAGGGCGTCGGCGACCCGGTCGAGGGCCGCGTCGTCCCGCATGCCGATCCGGAAGACGCCGCGGTGGCAGCTGCCCTCCGCGTCGAAGACCCCGGCCAGGAGCCCCAGCCGCCAGTCGTCCGTCGGCGCCTCCGGCCAGCCCACCAGCTCGGCGATCGCCTCGACGTCCCGCTGCCGGGCGGTGCGAATGGCGGTGCCGGCCCGGCGTGCCGTGGTCACCGGGACGAATCGGGCCCGGTGCGCGTCGATCCCGGCGTCGGCGAGGAACCGCGTCGCCCGGCCGAGCGCCTCGTCGTCGGTAACGGCCAGCCGGAACGGGCGGTCGGGGCTACCGTCGCCGCGGACCGTGCCGCGGAGCCAACCCCGCCGGTAGTCGGCGGAGTCCTTGGGCGCGGGCGCGAAGCGGCCGGTGCCGATCAGGCGGTTGCTGGTGGTCAGGTACGGCCGCTTGCCGGGCCCGCCCATCGCCCCGGTCACGTGCTTCCAGCCGCGCTCGGTGAGGAACCGGTGGTCGCCGCTCGCCACCAGCGTGGTGCCGTCGGCCAGGGTGACCCGGTGCGCCCGCTTCACCGTCGACCACGTGTCGAGGACCGTGGTGATCACGTAGCGCCGGTAGGCCCCCCGGCGTTCGGTGCCGTAGATCCGGTCACCGGGCACCAGCTCGCTGATCGGCCGCGTGCGCCCGTCGGCCATGAGGATCGCTGTGTCACCGGAGAGGCAGTAGACACAGGCATGGGAACAACCCCGGTAGGGGTTGATCGTCCACTCGAACGGGACGCGCGACTGGCCGGGCACCCGGTTGATGATCGACTTTGCCCGCACCTCGTAGAACGTCATGCCGGCGAAGCCGGGGGTGTCGAAGGTGCGGGCGATGGCGCCGGGGAGCGCCAGCGGCAGGGGTGGAGTCGCTGGCGCTGCCCCGTCGGGAGTCCCCTCGTCCGGGGGAGCGGAGAGGTTGTCCCAGCGCATGACCCTCATTCGAACATGCGTACGAAGATTGTGCAAGTGACGCGCCGGACACCGGCGGTCCGGGAGGGGGCGGGCGGGTGCAGGATGGGGGCATGGAGACGTCGACCTTCGTCTACGACGGCGACTGCGCGTTCTGCACCCGCTGCGCGGAGTTCATCGAGCGCCGAATCCCCACCGGCGCCCGGGTGCTGCCCTGGCAGTTCGCCGACCTGGCCGCGCTGGGCCTGACGGAGGCCGAGTGCGAGGAGGCGGTGCAGTGGGTGGGTGCCGACGGCTCCCGCGCCGCCGGCCCCGACGCCATCGCGAAACTGCTCGGCGGGAGCGCGCCGCTCTGGCGGGCCGCCGGCGCCGGCCTGCGCTTCCCGCCGGTCCGGGCGGTCGCCTGGCCGGCGTACCGGTGGGTGGCCCGCAACCGGCACCGGCTGCCCGGCGGCACGGCCGCCTGCGCGCTGCCGCAGGAGGCCCGGGAGCGCCTGTACGGCCCGACCGGCCGCCCGTCCGCCGGCGCCTGACCCGGCTCGGCCGCCGGTCCCCGGTTCGGCCGGCGGTTCCGCGCGGGCCGGTGCTTCGGCCGCCGGTGGCCGGTTCGGCCGGCGGTTCCGCGCGGGCCGACGGTTCGGCCGCCGGTGGCCGGTTCGGCCGGCGGTTCCGCGCGGGCCGGCGGTTCAGCCGCCGGTGGCCGGCTCGGGCCTCGGATCCGCGCCGGCCAGCGGTGCGGCCGACGCGGTCTCGCCGTCGGGGCCCCGGGCGGGGCCGCGCCGGCGGGTGAGCCGGCGCCGCGCCCAGAGCACCGGCCGGATCCGCTCCAGCGGCAGGAAGCTGGTCATCGCCACCAGGTGCGGCGCGAACGAGATGGTGATGGTCGCGATGGTGACCAGGTGGAACGAGTAGAAGAAGCCCACCGCGGCCAGCCGCCAGCGGGCCGGCAGCACGAACACCAGCGGGCTGAGCAGTTCGAAGGCCAGGATGCCGAACTGGGCGACGATCAGCAGGTGGGGCACCTGCGCGATCAGGTCGGCCAGGTCGGTGCCGCGCCGGATGATCGCGCGGGCCAGCACCGAGCCGGTGGCCCAGTCGAGGCCGCCGAAGCGGAACTTCGCCCAGGCGGCCAGGAAGTACGTGCAGATGACCGCGATCTGGGTGACCCGCAGTGCCCAGCCGCCGGCCTCCGTACGGGTGGGGTCGCCGTGCCGGGCCCGCCCGGCCGTGGGCAGGACGGCGAGCGCCACCAGGAGCCCGAACCGGTCGTGGTCGACCTTGCCGTAGCTCATCGCGACGATCATCCACTCGAAATAGAGCGCGAAGACCGCCCAGCCGAGCAGCCGGGGCGCCCGCCCGGTCGCGGCGAGCAGCGCGAGCACCAGCAACACCCAGAAGATCACGCCGACCAGGACCGGCGTGGGGGTGGGCAGCGGCAGCAGCCGGCCGATCAGCAGCGGCCGGTAGAGGTCCCCGGGCACGTCGACCCGGCTGCGCACCCAGGGCGTGAAGATCACCAGATCGGCGGCGACGAAGAGGTAGACCAGAGTGCGGAAGGCGGCCACCCGGCCGCGGGGGACCGCCTCGGTCAGCCAGCCGGTCACGGGACGGCCTGCCAGCGTACGGCGGTGCGGTCCGTCCAGCGGCCGGTCGGGCGGCCGCCCTGGATGTCGTACCAGCGGATCACGATGCGGACCTCGACCAGCCCGGGGGCGGCGGGGTGCCGCTCGGCGTACGCGTCGGCGACCCGGCGCAGCAGGGCGGGGTCGGCGGCGTACCGGGACTGCTGGCCCTCGATCTCGGCCCGGCGGATGCCGGTGGCGTCCTGGCCGAGCGCGACCACCGCGCCGGTGCCGTCGACGCCCTCGACCCGGGTGTCCGGCGCCGGTGCGTCCGGCGGGTCGGAGGTGGAGTACATCCGGAAGGGGCCGAACGGGAAATCGTCGTCGGCGCCGAGCAGGGTGCCGGCGAGGAGCAGGGCCAGCCCGAGCGCGGTGGCGCCGAGCCGGACCGCGCGCCCGCGGGTGGTCAAGGTCTCCATCGGCTCCGGACGATACGGGATCGACCTGGGCGCAAGGTGTCGGTCCCTCGTCCATTCCTCGCTGGCCGTGTCGCTGGTCCGGACCCTTCCTGGGCCCGGTATGACGACGGCCGGACCCTCCCGGGCCCGGGCACGACGACGGCCGGGCCCCCGTCGCGGGGGCCCGGCCGTTGGTCGGTCGGTCAGTGCTGGTGGCCGTGCTCGGCCAGCTGCTTGCGGACCTGCTCCATGTCGAGCTGCTCGACCTGCTCGATCAGGTTCTCCAGAGCGGACTCGGGCAGCGAGCCGGGCTGGGCGAACACGATGACGCCGTCCTTGATCGCCATCACGGTCGGGATGGAACTGATGTTGAACTTGACGGCCAGTTCCTGCTGCGCCTCGGTGTCCACCTTGCCGAACACGATGTCCGGGTGCTTCTCCGAGGAACGCTCGTAAACCGGGGCGAACCGCTTGCACGGACCGCACCAGTCGGCCCAGAAGTCGAGCAGGACGATGCCGTCCTGCGCGGTCACCTCGTCAAAGTTGGCGGTGGTCAGCTCAACGGTTGCCATGGCAACTCTCCGATCGGCGCGGATTGACTACGTCCGGTGGAACCAGGGTGGATGCCCTGGAATTCCCGTGAGCCAGGTGACGAAACGCTGCGGAGCGTAGCGGTGGCGCTCCGCATGCATCGAGAGGGCTCAGTTTTTCCCGGCCCTGCTGATCGCATGTGCATGTCGCACTTGCGTGACCCGTCGTGATGGGAGCGTTTCCAGGGAGATCACGTTCCGTGCCTGCTACGTATCGGTAACTTGGCGCTTGACGAGCGACGATTCGGTCATGGAGATCGCTTAGGGATTGATCCACAGTTACGCTTCGTATTGTTACGAAAAGATAAATGTGATGCCGGTCTCTGTTGGTGCAGTACCCGCGTACGGCAGAATCTTCTTCATCAGAGCGTGGGCGGCGGGTGCCGGGGAGGGCCCCGCCGCTCATTGCGTCTCCCCCCGGTTCGGTCCGGGTGTGACATTTCCGCGCCGCGCGCGCCCCCGCCACCGCCTTAACAAGCGGTAAGGCATGCTGTGCCGAACTCCATCGCCGCCCGTCGAAGGGGACAAGGATGCAGTTCGGCCGCTACTACGAGGAGTTCGAGGTCGGCGCGGTCTACCGGCACTGGCCGGGCAAGACGGTCACCGAGTACGACGACCACCTCTTCTGCCTGCTCACCATGAACCACCACCCGCTGCACATGGACGCCCACTACGCCGAGTCGGCGAGCCAGTTCAAGCGCAACGTGGTGGTCGGCAACTACATCTACTCCCTGCTGCTCGGCATGTCCGTACCCGACGTCAGCGGCAAGGCCATCGCCAACCTGGAGATCGAGTCGCTGCGGCACGTGGCCCCGACCTTCCACGGCGACACCATCTACGGCGAGACCACCGTGCTGGACAAGCGGGAGTCCGCCTCGAAGCCGGACCGCGGCGTGGTCGCCGTGGAGACCCGCGGCTACAACCAGGACGGCACTCTGGTCTGTGTCTTCCGCCGCAAGGTGATGGTCCCCAAGCGGGAGTACGCGGCCGCCGCGCTGCCCGCCGGCGTGGACCCGGAGCGGCCCAGCTTCCCGGAACCGCGCTGACCCGACGGTCCGGCCGGGCCCGCCGCGGCGTTCCGCGCCGGGAGCGGGCCCGGCCGCCGGCACGGGGCATATGCTGACGCCGGAGGTCCCGCGATGAGCGAGTGCAGCGCGCGAATCACCAGGTCCGGCGGGTCGGTGCCGCCCGGCGCCCCGGAGCGAGCCGGAGTGGCGGCATGAGATCCTCCGCCGCCGAGCCGCCCTCCGCCGGGCGCCGCGCCGCACCGTTGACCACCTCCGTCTACTCCGCGGCGGAGTGGGACCTGCTGACCGACCTGCCGGGCCGGGTCCTCGTGGCCGCCGCCTCGCCCGCCCCGGGACGGCCGCCGCGCGGGGTCGCCGCCGGCCTCGCCGGCCTGGACGCGGTCGCCGCCGGCCGAGCCTTCGACAGCGATCTGGTCCGGGCCGTGGTCGCCGCCATCTACGCCCGGCACGACGGCAGCGCCGCCCGGGACGAGCGCCTCACCGACCTGGTCGACCTCCTCGCCGCCTGCCGAGCGACGGTACGGGTGCTGCGGCGCCGCGCCGACCCGGCCGACTCGGCGGCGTACCGGCAGTGGGTGCAGTCCGTGGCGGCCCGGGTCTGCCGGACCGGGGACGACGGGTCGAGCCCGGCCGACCGCCGCTTCCTCGACCGGCTCGGCGGCGCGCTGGACCTGCCCTGAGCGGGGTGGCGGCGGGCGGCGCCGGCCCCGGCCGTACCCTCTGGAGACCGTGACCGACGACCAGTTCGACGTGGGGGTGGGGCCCTGGCCCGGCGACCCGCCGGACGACCCCCGGTACGACCCGGAGCTGCTCGCCGAGGGCGACCGGCGCAACGTGGTGGACCGCTACCGCTACTGGCGGCGGGAGGCCGTGGTGGCCGACCTGGACCGGCGCCGGCACGACTTCCACGTGGCGATCGAGAACTGGCAGCACGACTTCAACATCGGCACGGTGGTCCGCAACGCCAACGCCTTCCTCGCCGCCGAGGTGCACATCGTCGGACGGCGGCGGTGGAACCGCCGGGGCGCCATGGTGACCGACCGCTACCAGCACGTCCGGCACCACCCGACGATCGAGGAGTTCGTCGACTGGGCCGCGGGGCAGCGGCTCCCGGTGGTGGGCATCGACAACCTGCCCGGCTCGAAGCCGCTGGAGACGAGCACCCTGCCCCGCCGCTGCGTGCTGCTCTTCGGCCAGGAGGGGCCGGGGCTGTCCGACACCGCCCGGACGGCGTGTGACCAGCTCTTCTCGATCGCCCAGTACGGCTCGACCCGGTCCATCAACGCGGGCGTGGCCAGCGGGATCGCCATGCACGCCTGGATCCGCGCGTACGCCGGTCCGCCGCCGGCCTGAAGCCGGTGCTGCCCCGCGCTGCCGCGCTTTGCGGGATTCCCGGTGTCGGTTCCGCCTACGGATGGAAATACCCGAGCCGGTCCGCGCGGTTCGCTTGACGGCCCGACGGTCCGGGACGACGGTGGGAACGTGAGCGTCGCGGTGAGCTGTCCGAGGTGCGCGGGCCCGATCCGGGAGCCGGACCTGATGCACGGGGAATCACGCTGCCTGCGCTGCGGGCCGGTGCCGCCGCTGCACGTGCCCGAGCACATCAACGCCGAGATCATGGCCAGCGTGGTGGAGCGGGTGGCGGCCGGCGTCGGCCCCGGCGGACGGGCGGGCGTACCGCTGTGGTGCCCGTGGCCGCTGCCCACCGGCTGGACCCTGACCGGGGTGGCCTGGGCCGGCGACGACCGGAGCGGGATCCGCGCCACCGCGGTGGCCTGCGCCGGGCCGGCCCCGCTCGACGGTGGACCGGCCGACCTTCTCTTCGTCGCCGAGGACCCGGGGGTGGGACTGGGCTCCCGCTTCGCCGCGCTGCCCGGACCCGACCCGGGACCCCAGGTCGCGGAGGCGCTGACCGATCCCGGCCCTGGTCATCCCGAGCGGGTGCCGCACGCCAAGATCAGGGTGGGCGGCCACCCGACTCCACTGTGGCTGGTGAATTCACCGACGGATCGAAGCGCGTACGCCGGCGAGGCTCGGGGAATGTGGCTGCATGCGATAGCCTGGCCGGCGAGTGCGGGTCACCTCCTCGCGGAAGAAGTCGTGCTGCACGACCTCACCGAGTGGACACCGCCCGAACTCGTGTACGGCGCACCATCTCCGTACCTGCACGGGCGGGCCTGACCGGCCGGCACCGGCGGAGCGGAGACGAACGCAGATATTCACTGTACGACACCATGCTGATACTCTGGGTGCCGCTGCGGTAAACGGACCCGGCGCCGCGCGAGAGGATGGCCCGCTATGGTCAAGAAGGTCCTCACCTGGGCCGGCATCGCATTCTTGATCTTCTTTGTTGCGTACCGGCCGAACTCCGCCGCCGATGTGTTCAAGTCCCTCGGCGGCGGCATCATGGACATCGCCCAGGGCTTCGGCGACTTCTTTACGAGCCTGGTCGCCTAACCACCGATGGGCAGCCCCTCCGGTCCACCCTTCGACCCGGACGACCCCGACCGGGAGCGCCGGGAGCGCGACACCGAGCCGATCCCCCGGATCGACCCCGATGACGGTCCCGGCTTCGGTTCGGGCTCGGCCTACGGCACCGGGCCGTCCCTATCGGACGACGCGGCCTTCGGCGACGGGCCCGGCTACGCCGGCGAGGGTCGCTCCGGGCGCGCCTGGATCCGGGATCCGGAGGCCGGCTACCAGCCGCCGCAGATCTCCGAGGACGAGCTGGCCGGGCTGCGCGCCGACGCGGCCGGCGCCGGCCCGCGCCGGGTGCTGCCGCTGGAGGACGAGCCCAGCTCGCTGGTGGCCCGCTACCTCTTCCCCACCGAGCGTTACCGGGGCGAGTGGAAGCGGCACTGGATCCACCTCTCCACGCCGATCATCGTCGGCGTCGCGGCGACCTTCGTCCTCGGCTACCTCTCCGGCTTCCTGGCCGGCCGGGACGTCGGGGCGTTGACCACCGTCGCGGTGCTGCTCTGGTTCGCCGTGATGGGCTGGGTCGCCTGGCGGGTCGCCGACTGGTGGTACGACCGCTTCATCCTCACCAACAAGCGGGTGATGGTGGTCAACGGGATCATCACCCGCCGGGTCGCGATGATGCCGCTGGTCCGGGTCACCGACATGAAGTACGAGCAGACCCCGACCGGCCGGGCGCTCAACTACGGCACCTTCGTGCTGGAGTCCGCCGGCCAGGAGCAGGCGCTCCGCGAGATCAAGAATCTGCCCAACCCGAACGAGCTCTACCTGCGCGTGGTCGAGGAGATGTACGAGCCGCAGGCCGTCGAGGCCCGGCTGGGCAAGGAGGCCGACGAGGCCAAGGCCGACGACGGGGCGTGAAACTTTCCGACCGAAAATCGGATGTGTCTCGCACCTCTTGCCGTCGACTCGGCCCGCTCCGGCATGGGAGCCTGCCAGGCAGAACGGGCGGCGTGGAGGTGATCGGTGGCCGGCAGGGACCCGCTGGAGGAGGAGTTCCGTGAGTTCGTCGCGGCCCGCTCCAGTGCTCTGCTGCGCACCGCGTACCTGCTCGCCGGGGACTGGGCCACGGCCGAGGACCTGCTCCAGACCGCGCTGACCAAGACCTACCTGGCCTGGAAACGGCTGGGTGGGATCGAGGCGATCGAGCCGTACGCCCGCCGGGTCATGGTGAACACGTCCACGAGTTGGTGGCGGCGGCGCTGGCACGGTGAGCGCCCGACCGAGGTGCTGCCCGAGCGGGCCGGCGTGGACGAGATCGAGCAGCAGCTCGACCGGGACGTCCTGTGGCGGCACCTCCAGGCGCTCCCGGCCCGGCAGCGGGCCGTGCTGGTGCTCCGCTACTACGAGGACATGTCCGAGGCGCAGACGGCGGCCCTGCTGGAGATCTCGCCGGGCACCGTGAAGAGCCAGACCTCCCGGGCGTTGAACACCCTGCGCCGCCGGTTGGGCTCGGCGAGCGCTCTCGGGCTGCCCGCCGACGCGGAGCAGGCGGCGCCGGCCCGGCCCGCGCCGCGTACCCCGGCCACCCCACGCGCGGCCGCCCCGGCCGCCCCAGCCGCCGCGCCGCGCGGCCCGGTCGTCTCGGGTGCGGCGGCCGCCTCCCGCACCCCGGCCGTGCCGCCGCCCGCGCCGTCGTCCGCACCGCCGCCGCGCCCCGCGCGACCTGCGGCGGCGCGACCCGCCGCCCGGCCGGTCGGCGTCGTGCCGGTGGAGACCTGATGAACCGCAGGTCGAATCCCGGCGACAACCAAACCGGCACCCCGCAGCGTCCATTCCGCGTGACCGAGGACGAGCTGGAGCGGGCGTTGCGCGAGACCCTGGCGGGTCGCGTCGCCGCACCGCAACCGCTCGCCGCCGACCCGGCCGCGGTGGCGCTCCGGCGGGCCCGGCGCAGCGGCCGGCGCCGCGCGCTGACCGGCCTGGCCCTGGCCGGCGTCGCCACCGTCCTGGTCACCGCCGGCATGGCCCAGCTCGGCGAGCCCGGCGGCAACCGCGGCACCCCCACCGTGGTGCTCGGCGACCCGCGCGGGTTCTCGCCCGCACCGCTGCCCACGGCCACCGCCCCGTCCCCCGGCCCGGTCCGCGCCGAGCTGGACCTGATCCTCGGGTCCCGGCTCGAGACCAGCGGCGGTGAGCAGCAGGAGCTGACCAACGTCGGCCCGGTCGAGCGGGCCCAGCGCCTCCCCGACGCCGGCGGCTGGCTGATGACCTCGGCCACCCCGGCCGGCCGTACCCTCTGGTGGCTGCCGCCGAACGGCACCCCGCCGCAGGTGCTGCTGGCCGGCGCCGACGCCGTCACGGTCGCCGCGAACGGCCGCCAGGTGGCCTGGCGCGACGGGCCCGACCTGCACGCCGCCGGCCTGGTCGGCGGCCAGCTCATCGCCGCCAACCAGACCCCGGCGCCGGCCGGCGCCGAGCCGGTCGGCTTCGCCGGCGACGCCGTGCTGATCCGGCAACCCGGCCGCAGCGGGTTCGCGACCTGGTCGCGGACCGCGGGTGCCCGGCCCGGCCCGACCGCCCCCGACGTGCTGGCCGTCTACGGGGAGCTGCCGGACGGGCGGGTGGTCGGCCTGGTCACCGCCGGCAGGCCGGGGCGGCCCTGCGTGGCCCTGCTCGACCCGGCCCGCGACCTCGCCCCGGTCCGCACCGGCTGCGGCCCGGAGCTGGCCGTCGACGGTCTGGGGGCGATCTCCTGGGACCACCGCTGGTTGCTGCTCAACGGGGCCGGCCGGGCGGCGCTCCTGGTCGACCTGCGTACCCTCGGCGCCACCGTGACCGCCCACCCGGCCGGGCCGGCGGTGGTGGCCGGGGTGGCCTGGACCGCGGCCGGGGTGGCCATGCACGTCGACGCCACCGGCGGGCTGGTCCGGGTACGCCCGGACCGGGTGCTGGACGGCGAGCGACCCACCGCCTCACCCGTCAACGGGGTCGCCCCCGGCGACCGCCCGGTCGTGGTGGCGGATGCCGGGGCGTGACCCCGGCGGCCACCCGGGCCGGGCGGTAGCGTCGGCGGGATGAGCGCCCCGGCCCGGATCGACCTGCACGCCCACTCCACCGCCAGCGACGGCACGCTCAGCCCGGCGGACCTGGTCCGGGCCGCCGCCGACGCCGGGCTGGACGTCGTGGCGATCACCGACCACGACACCACCGCCGGCTGGGACGCCGCGGTCCGGGCCCTGCCGCCCGGCCTCACCCTGGTGCGCGGCGCGGAGATCTCCTGCCGCTGGTACGGCGTCGAACCGGCGATTCCGCTGCACCTGCTCGGCTACCTCTTCGACCCGGACGAGCCGGCGCTGGCCGCCGAGCTGGCCCGGATCCGCGCGGCCCGGGAGGTCCGCGCCGAGCGCATCGTCGAGCTGCTCCGGGCCGACGGCGTCGAGGTGAGCTGGCCGGAGATCCTGGCCGGCGCGGGCGGTGGCGTGGTGGGCCGGCCGCACATCGCGCAGGCGCTGATCCGGGCCGGGCTGGTGGCCAGCACCACCGAGGCGTTCGGGCCGCGGTGGCTGGGCGAGCGCTACCGGCTGCCCAAGGAGGACGTCGACGTGTTCCGGGCGGTGGCGCTGGTCCGGGCCGCCGGCGGGGTGCCGGTCTTCGCCCACCCGAAGGCCAGCCGGCGCGGCCGGATCGTGCCGGACGAGCTGATCGTCGACCTCGCGGCGGCCGGGCTGGCCGGGCTGGAGGCCGACCACGAGGACCACTCGCCGGTCGAGCGGGCCCACGTCCGGCGGCTCGCCGCCGAGCTGGGCCTGCTGGTCACCGGCTCGTCGGACTTCCACGGCACGCACAAGACCGTTCACCTCGGCGCGTTCACCACCGACCCGGCCGCGTACGAGGCGATCGTGGCCGCCGGGGTGACCCCGGTCGCTTCAGGCTGAACCCGCCGACCCCCGCCGCTACCGTGTCCGGGTGGATCTCAAGCTCTTCGGCGAGGTCTTCGTGACCCTGCTGGTGATCGTCGACCCGCCCGGCATGATGCCCATCTTCCTCGCGCTCACCGGGCCGCTGGCCGCGCGCGACCGGAACCGGGCCGCCTGGCAGGCTGTCGCGCTGGCGCTCGGGGTCATCGTGGTCTTCGCCGTGGCCGGCCAGACCCTCCTGGCCTACCTGCACGTCGACCTGCCCGCGTTGCAGGCCGCCGGCGGGCTGCTGCTGATCCTCGTCGCGCTGGAACTGCTCACCGGCAAGTCCGACGACCCGAACCAGCAGGCCACCTCCAACATCGCCCTGGTGCCGCTGGGCACCCCGCTGCTCGCCGGGCCGGGCGCCATCGTGGCCACCATGCTCTTCGTGCAGCGCGCCGGCGGGCTCACCGACTACCTGGCGATCGCCGCCGCGATCGTCGCCGTGATGCTCGCCGTCTGGGTGGTGCTGCGCTTCTCCGGCGGCATCGTCAAGGTGCTCCGCCCGGGCGGCATCGAGGTGCTGACCCGGATCGCCGGTCTGCTGCTGGCCGCCATCGCGGTGCAGCTCATCGCCGACGCGGTGGCCGCCTTCGTGACCCAGTACGTCACCATGCGCTGAGCGACGCCCGCCGGTGCGCCCGGTGGATCGACGGGCCGGGCGGCGGCCCGGCATGGCGATGGTGGGCCGGGCGGCGGCCTGCCGGGCACGCGCTGTCGTACCGGGGTGGCAGGATCTCAGGCGTGCGACGACCCTCCCCGACCGGACGACCCACCGGTGGCCGGCCGCCCCGCCCCCGCGCCGAGCAGGCCGAGCAGCTCGGCTTCGAGGGGATGCCGGAGCGGCTCTTCGTCTGCACACCCAGCAAGCTCGGCGCGTACGCGGACTGTCCCCGCCGCTACCGCTACTCGTACGTGGACCGGCCCGCCCCAGCCAAGGGGCCGCCGTGGGCACACAACTCGCTCGGCGCCAGCGTGCACACCGCCCTGAAGAACTGGTACGCGCTCGCCCCGGACCGCCGCCGCGCCGAGGTGCTGGCCACGCTGCTCAAGGGCACCTGGGTGCGCGAGGGCTACCGCGACGACGAGCAGGAGCGGGAGGCCTACCGCCGGGCGCTGTCCTGGCTGGAGACGTACGTGGCCGGCCTCGACCCGGCCGACGAGCCGGTCGGGGTGGAGCGGGTGGTCGCGGTCAAGACCGCGGTGCTCGCCTTCAACGGGCGCACCGACCGGATCGACGCCCGGCCCGGCCCGGACGGGCGGCCCGAGCTGGTGATCGTCGACTACAAGACCGGCCGCACCGGGCTGGACGCCGACGACGCGCGGGGCTCCCAGGCGCTGGCCCTCTACGCGTACGCGGCCGAGCGGGTGTTCCGCCGGCCGTGCCGCCGGGTCGAACTGCACCACCTGCCCACCGGCACGGTCGCCGCGCACGAGCACAGCCCCGAGTCGCTGCAACGGCAGCTCACCCGGGCCGAGGAGACCGCCCGGGACATCATGGCCGCTGAGCGGGCGGTGGCCGACGGCGGCGACCCCGACACCGCCTTCCCGGCCGAGCCCGGCCCGCGCTGCGGCTGGTGCGACTACCGGCGTACCTGCCCGGCCGGGGCCCAGACGCCGGGCAAGGACCCGTGGGCGGCCGTCGAGCGTCCCGCCGAGCCGCGCGTCGACGGGAGCTGACCGGCCCGGCCAGCGCCGGTCCCGCCCGGCCTGGACGAGGTGCCGGCTGGTTCAGGCAGCGGTGAGACGGGCGGCGCGCTCCTTCGCGGCCTGCTGCACCTGGCCCTCCCGGTAGCGGCGCGGCAGCGCCGCCAGCGCGAGCCGCAGCGCCCGCACGCTCAGGTCGGCCGAGAGTTCCGTGGTGGGCAGGCCGAGGCCGCCGTACAGCCGGCGGGCCCAGGGCGGCAGCAGACCGAGGGCGGTGGCGGCGATCCCCAGGTACGCCCAGCGCGGCGGCCCGAGGTGCAGGCCCAGCCGTACCGGCAGGCTCAGCTTCCAGGGGATCGGCGGGGCGGTGAGGAACAGCGCGGTCTCCGCCGCCTCCTTCGTCATCCGCAGCTCGCCCTGGATGTCCCGGTAGTAGTCGGCCACCTCGGCGGCGGTGCCCGGCACGTCGGCCGGGTCCAGCCCGACCAGGGCCGCGGCCCGCCGTTGCTCGGTGTAGTAGCCGTCCACCTCGGCGTCGGTCAGGGCCAACCCGGCCCGGCGCGCGGTACTGACGAACGATTCCACCTCGGCGACGTGCACCCAGCGCAGCAGGTCGGGGTCGTCGATCCGGAACTCGTCGCCGGTGATCGGGTCACGGGCCCGCATCCGGGCGTGCCGCGTCCGCAGCCGGCGGCCGGCCGCCTCCGCCTCGGCGGTGGTGCCGTAGATCGTCGTCCCCACGTAGGTGGCGGTCCGGATCAGCCGCCCCCACGCGTCGGTGCGGTAGTTGCTGTTCTGGGCGACACCGGCCATCGCCAGCGGGTGCAGCGCCTGGAGGTAGAGCGAGCGAAGGCCGGCCACGATCAGGATCGGTTCCTCGTGCACCTTCCACGTGACCGATCCCGGACCGAACAGGCCGAGGTCATCGGAGGACTCCACCGCCCAAGCGTGCCACGCCCGCCGGGCGGAGTCAGTCGTCGGCGGAGCGGCGGGCCTGGCAGGTGGGGCAGAGGCCCCAGAAGGTCACTTCCGCCTCGTCCACCTCGAAGCCGTGCGAGGTGTTCGGGTCGAGGCAGGGGGCGCTGCCGGTGGCGCAGTCCACGTCGGCGATCACGCCGCAGCCCCGGCACACCACGTGGTGGTGGTTGTCGCCGACCCGGGCCTCGTAGCGGGCCGGCGAGCCGGCCGGTTCGATGCGGCGGGACAACCCGGCCCGGGACAGCGCGCCGAGCACGTCGTAGACCGCCTGGGTGGAGACCGAGTCGAGGCGTTCCCGCACCCGGCGGGTGATCTCGTCGACCTCGAGGTGACCACCGGCGGCGAGCACGTCCAGCACGGCGAGGCGCGGTCGGGTGACCCGCAGGCCCCTCGACCGGAGCAGTTCCTCACCCCTGGACATGCAGCAATGACAGCACGTGGCGGATCGACCGACAAGCGGTGTGCGGCCCGGGGTGGCCCCGACCACAGGTCAGATCGGCCGCCCGGTGAACCGGTCGAGCCGGCGGTGCGTGTCATGGGGCGTCAGCGGATCGTCGATCACATCGACGTACGCTGGCTGCCCAGGAAGCCGCATCAACTGCCGGAGGGTGTCGGTGTTCAAGGAGATCAACGGTCTGCCGGGTCACGTCCTGGTGATCCACGCCGTCGTGGTGCTCGTCCCGCTGCTGGCGCTGTTGGCCTCCGGCTACGGGCTGGTGCCGCGGTGGCGTCCGCGCCTGGGCTGGGCCGTGCTGGCCCTGTCCGTGGTGACCCCGATCGTGGCCTGGGTGGCCACCGAGTCGGGCGAGGAACTGGAGGAGGTGCTGCGCGGCCGGGGCTACCCGCCGGAGGGCCTCCAGAAGATCCACGAGCATTCCGAGTACGGCGACACGCTGCTCTGGTTCACCGTGGGTCTCGCCGTGGCGGCCCTGGTGCTGCTGGCCCTGACCAGCCGGAGCCCCCGGATGACCCGGCTGCCCTCCTGGCTGACCTGGCTGGTCACCGCGGTGGTGCTGGTGCTGTCCGTGTTCGCCCTGGTGTACGTCTACCTGACCGGTGACAGCGGGGCCCAGATGGTGTGGAGCAACATCGTCTGACCGGGCGGCCGTTTCGTCTGACCGGCGGCCGGTCTTTCGTCTGAGCGGCGGCCGGTCGGGTGGCCGTCAGAACAGCACCCGCGAGCAGAGCAGGCAGACCAGGACCACCAGCACGACCGCGGCGAACCCGCCGAGGCCGTAGGTGACCCGTTGCGCCTGCTGCTCGGCGTGGTCCATGGCGGCCATGTCCTGCGGCGGTAGCCGCCGGGGCGGTGCGGGCTGCACGTACAGCGGCGGCCGCCAGCCCGGCGGCGGCGGGACGTTGCGCGGCGGCCCCGCGTAACCACCGCCCTGTCCGCCTCCGGCCCAACCCCCGCCCGGCTGCCCGCTGCTCGCCCAACCCTCGCCCGGCTGCCCGCTGCTCGCCCAACCCGCGTTCGGCTGCGTGCTGTTCGCCCAGCCACCGGCTGGCTGTCCGCTGCCAGCCCAGCCTTCGCCCGGCTGCCCGCCGTTCGCCCAGCCTCCGCCCGGCTGCCCGCCGCCCGGCCAGGCACCGGCCGGGCCGGTGCTCGCCGTGGGCCGGGCCCATCCGCTGTCGCCGGGTGCCGCACCGGAGCCGGGCGGCTGCGGTGGTGCGCCGCGGGCCCAGGCCTCGTCCACCGGTCCGGACCTGCCGACCCAGGGCTGGTGCGCCGGCTGCCCGGTGGCTCCGGCACCCGCCGCGGCCGGGTCGGCGGGACGGGGTGCGTTCTGTGGTGCGCCCTCCGCCGGACGGGACCAGCGATTGTCGGGACCGCCAGCGGGGACCTGGCCCGGGTCGGGCTCGTCGGTCGGCCCGGGGTGCGCGGCTGGGACGGGGCCGGTGGCCGGGCCGGGGCCGTCGCCGCGAACGGTCGGGTCGGGCACGTTGTCGGGCCGGCCCGGGGCCGGGTTTGCGGCGTCGGCGAAACCGGCCGGCTCGTCCGGGGCCGGGCGTCGCCAGATCTCGTCCTCGGGGCTGCCACCGCTCGGCGTCGTCACGCCGACCGACGCTACCAACGCCCGCGCCACCCGACCCGCCGGACGCGACGGGCAAGTCGCTCGTGGCGGGGCCGCCGGTGGCCGTCGTGCGAGAAGGTCTCGGTGCCGACCCGCCAGATCCAGGCCCCGGCGGGGTCGTTGGCACGCCGGCCACACCGGCCGGCCGGCGCACGCCCACCCACCGCCCTGGCCCTAGTGCCCAGCCGAGCCGGTTCGTCGGGCAGGCCGCGTCGCGCCGGTATCCTTGCCGCTCGTGAGCGATCCCGGCATGCGTGACGACGACGACCGCGTGGTCGACCTCAGCGACGACTTCGTGGTGCTGCCCGAGCAGACCACCGACGACACCGACCGTGGCTGGGGCGAGCGCCCCGGCGGCAACGACGACTGGCTGCTGGCCGAGCGCCCGCCGCACTGGGACTGACCGGTCTCCGGACGGTGGCCGGGCTCGGACTGTGGCCGGGCTCCGGATTGGCGGGCGGCCAGAGATCCACTCGGGCTGCCGCAATCCGGCCCTTCACCGTCCCGTGATGCCCCCGTTTGCCGCAACCGGCGCGACGGGCTGAGGCCGCGATCGGCCGGCGCCGGGGCTGGCCCGCCCTGGCGTCAGCCGCGGACCACGACGGCGAAGCGGCTGCCCTCGGGCACACCGACGGCCCGCTGCGCCTGCTCGGGCCGGAGCGCCAGGTAGAGAGCGGAGGAGCCGTCGGCCGCCCCGGCGGCCCCGACCACGTCGAGCACCAGAGCCCGGGGGGCGAGCAGGGTGGCCGCGCCCGGCGCCCCGCCGGCCGGCACGACCAGCAGGTCCACCCGGGCCCCCGGGTGCAGCACCGCGAGCGCGGCCGGCTCGGCGAGCCGGACCGGTACGCCGACCGAGCCGCTGGGCAGCGGCAGCGCCGCACCCGGCTGCCCGGGACCGGGGGCAACCGACCCGCCGCCGAGGGCCGTGGGCTCCGGAGATCGACGTGTCGGGGGCGGGCCGGCCGGGGCGGCGCCGGGCGGCGGGCAGCCGGCCGGGGTGGTGAGCACGGTGGCGGCCAGGCCGAGCAGTGCGGCGACCAGCGCCACCCGCAGCAGGGTGCCGCCGCGGGGCAGGCCGCGCCAGCGCACCGGCCGCAGTGATTCCTCGCCCGCCACCCGCGCCCCTTCCGCCGCCAGAGTCCGACGCCGGCAGGCTAGGCGTGCCCGGGGTCAGCGCGCCCGCGACCGTCCACGGCCTGTGGACAACCCGGCGCCCTGTGGACAACGCCCGCCACGGGGTGCCGCCGTGCTATCCCCGCCGGGTACACAGAGCTGTCCGCCCCGGGCGGGTCGGCCACCGTCGGTCAGGGCTGTGGGCTCGGAGCACGGCGAACAGAAGTGGCCGTCCCAGGCGGGACGGCCACTTCTGTCAGCGGGGTGGGCTCGGGTCAGGACGAGCTGCTGGAGCCGCTGGACGCCGGGGCCTTGGCGGAGGAGCCACTGGTCGAGGTCGAGCCGGACGATCCGCCGGTCGACGACGAGCCGGACGAACCGGACGAGCCGTTGCCGGACGAGGACTCGGAGGCGGCCGGCTTGGCGGTGGTGCTCGCCGCCGTGTCGGAACCGGACGAACGGGAGTCCGTGCGGTAGAAGCCGGAGCCCTTGAACACGATGCCGACGGAGTTGAACAGCTTGCGCAGCCGCCCCTCACATGCCGGGCACTCGGTCAGCGGCTCGTCAGAGAACGACTGCACCGCCTCGAGCTGGTGGCCGCACGCGGTGCAGGCGTACTGGTACGTGGGCACGTTCTCCTCCGGATCTGGCACGGCCGGTTGGCACTCGACTTATCCGAGTGCCAATGGTGCGTCATTGGACCCGGGTTCGTCCAGCGGAAGAGCCCCGCCCCACATCCGGGAATGTCACCAGCCCGTCGACCGGCGTGACGGCGGCGCCGACCGGCCGGTCGTGCGGCTCGGCGGGTACCGCCTCCACCAGCTCGCCGTCGTGCAGCAGCGCCACGGTCGGGGTGGCCCCCGGCACCCGGGCCAGTGCCCGGTCGTACGAGCCGCCGCCCCGGCCCAGCCGGCGGCCGTGGCGGTCCACGGCGAGGGCGGGCAGCACGACGAGGTCGGCGCCGCCGATCGCGGCCGGCCCCAGCCGGGGCCCGGTCGGCTCGCGCAGGCCCCGACCGGCCGCCCGCAGCGACGCCGCGTCGGTGTAGGCGGCCCAGTCCAGGTCCAGGTCGTCGCAGAGCACCGGGAGCAGCAGCTCGGCCGTCGGCGGCAGGGCGGCCCGGAGCACCGCCGGCAGGTCCGCCCCGCCCGGCTCCGAGGAGACCGGCACGTACGCGGTGATCCGGGCCGGGGCGAGCCGGCGTACCAGAGAAATGAGGGTGGCCTGGACGCGCGCCGCCGCCTCCGCGCGGGCCGGTGCGGTCAGCGACCGGCGGCGGGCGAGCACGGCGATACGCAAATCCCGTTTCGCCTCATGCGTCACATCCGCTCCATCAGAAAATTCCGGCACGCAACACTCCTGACGCAACGCTTGCCTCCCGGTCACTCTGTGCCAGCATCGCAGGAGGGGCGCGGAACTTCCGGGGGGAAGCTTGACGCTACGCGGGCGGTTGACGGCAGCCTTCCTCGCGGTGGTGCTCGGCCCCGTCCTGCTCGGCGCGTTCTTCGTCGGCTCCACGATGACCACGCTGGACCGCAGCCGGGCCACCGAGCGGCTGGGGCTGGCCGCCGCCGCGGTGCGTACCTCCGTCGATGCTCTCTGCCAGCAGCTGCGTGCGGCGGCCGACGCGGTCGCCCTGGTCACCGACCCGGCCGCCCGGGCCCGCGCGGCCGACCAGGTGGTCGTCCGAGGGCTGGCCGGGGCCGTGCGGATCACCGACACGGCCGGCCGGATCAGCTACGCCACCCCCGGCGGCCCGGGCACCCCCTGGCAGGACTGTGCCGGGGCCGCGCCGGTCGGTGGGCCGGTCCGTGCGCTCGCCGTCCGGGTCCAGCTCCGCGACCCGGCCGGCGCGGACCTGGGCACGGTCGCCGCCGCGCAACCGGTCGACCCGGCCTTCGTCGCCCGGCTCGCCGCGGTGACCGGCGTGGGGGTCACCCTCCTCGACGACGCGGCCCGCGCCGAGCCGCTCGGCCACCCCACCGAGACCCCGGGGGTACGCGAGGCGGTGCTGGCCGCCGCCCGCAGCCTCGACGGGGATCAGGTGACGGCGACCAGCGACGGCCGGTACGTGCGCCGGGTCGGGCCGTCCCCGGGGCAACCCCTGCCGCTGGTCCTCTCGGTGCCCGGCGAGCGCCCGCCCGGCCTGTACGCGGCGCTGGTCGGCGCGGTGGTGCTGGCCGCCCTGCTCGCCGTGGCGGCCGCCTGGCGGCTGGCCCGGGCGACCACCCGCCCGCTGGTCGAGCTGGCCGGCGCGGTGGACCGGGTGACCGACGGGGACCTGACCGCCCGGGTACCGGTGCGCAGCCGGGACGAGATCGGACGGCTGGCCGGCGCGTTCAACCGGATGACCCGGGAGACCGGGAGCTATGTGGCCGCGCTGACCACCAGCCGGGACCAGTTGCGCGGGCACCTGGCGGTGCTCGGCGACACCCTGGCCAGCACCCACGACCTGCAACGCATCCTGCGGGTGATCCTGCACAGCGCGATCGCCGCGACCGGTGCCCGGTCCGGGGCGGTGCTGCTGCTCGACGGCGACGGCGTGCTGGTCGGCCGCTGCGTCGAAGGGCTCGGCGGGGCCGATCCAGCCGACCCAGCCGATCGAGCCGACCCAGCCGACCCAGCCGATCCAGCCGACCCAGCCGATCCAGCCGACCCGAGCGGCCCGGCCGACCCGGCGACGCTGCGGGTGCCGGTGGGGACCGGGGTGATCGGCACGGTGGCCGCCACCGGGGAGCCGCTCTGCGGCCGGTGGACGCCGGACGACGTCCCGACCGGCGAGCCGGCCTGCGAGACGTACGTGGCGGTGCCGTTCGCCGCGCCGGGGGTGACCGAGCTGGGCGGGCGCGGGCCCGAGCGGCCGGGACACCCGCCGGCGTTCGGCGACCCCGACCCGCCCGGCTCCGGCGCGCTCGGCGTGCTGGTCCTCTACGACCGGGTGGGCGCCGCCGGGTTCGACGAGGACGACCTGGTCACCCTGCGCACCTTCGCCGGCCATGCGGCGGTGGCCGTGGAGAACGTCCGGGTGCACGAGGAGGCGCAGCGGCTGTCCCTCACCGACCCGCTCACCGGGCTGTGGAACTACCGCTACCTGCGCGAGTCGATCCGGCGCGAGGTGGAACGGGCCAACCGGTTCGGCCGGATGCTCAGCGTGCTGGCCCTCGACCTGGACCGGTTCAAACACGTCAACGACACCTGGGGGCACGCCGCCGGCGACGCCGTCCTGGTCGAGTTCGCCCGCCGGGTACGCGGGGAGATCCGCGAGGTCGACCTGGCGTTCCGGCACGGCGGCGAGGAGTTCGTGGTGCTGCTGCCGGAGACCGACGCCCGGGGTGCCACGATCGTGGCCGAGCGGCTCGGCGCGGTGGTCCGGGACCAGCCGGTGCCGGTGGACGGGCACGGCGGGGAGCCGGTCCGGGTGGCCGTCACGGTCTCCATCGGCATCGCCGTCTACCCGGACCACGCGGCCACCGGTCAGCAGGTGCTCGACGCCGCCGACGACGCCCTGTACGCGGCCAAGGCCGCCGGCCGGGACGGCTACCGGCTGGCGCGCCCGCCGGATCCGGCCCCCACCGAGGAGCTTCCGGTGGTGGCGGTGGCGCTCAGCCCGCCCGACGGGCTGCCCCGGGCCGGTGCGCCGGACCCCGCCGCGGCGGGGCAGGGCGGCGCGTCTTCCGGTCCTCACCCGCCGCGGCAGAGCCGTGGCCGATAGTCTCGCGGCATGTCGGAGCACTCATCGAACCCCTCAGCGACCGCCGCGACCGGTCGCGCTCGCGCGGTCAAGGCCGTCATCCCGGCCGCCGGCCTGGCCACCCGGTTCCTGCCGGCCACCAAGGCGGTTCCGAAGGAGCTGCTGCCGGTCGTGGACCGGCCGGTGCTGCAGTACATCGTCGAGGAGGCCGCCCAGGCCGGCCTGACCGACGTGCTGCTGATCACCGGGCGTGGCAAGACGTCGATGGTGGACCACTTCGACCGCCGGCCCGACCTGGAGGCGCGGCTGGAGAGCAAGCCGGATGTGCTGGAGGCGGTACGCCGCCCCGAGGAGCTGGCCGAGATCTACACCTGCCGGCAGCCCGAGCAGCTCGGCCTCGGCCACGCCGTCGGGTACGCCGAGTCGCACGTCGGCGACCAGCCCTTCGCGGTGCTGCTCGGCGACGAGTTCGTCAAGCTGGACGAGCCGCTGCTGCCGGCGATGCTGGACCTGCAGGCCCGCACCGGCGGCATCGTCCTGGCGTTCTTCGAGGTCGACCCGGCCGAGACCAAGCGGTACGGCATCGCCTCGGTGGCGCCGGCCGAGCCGGAGTTCCACGACATCGCCGAGGTCGTCAAGGTGACCGGCATGGTGGAGAAGCCCAAGCCGGAGGAGGCGCCCAGCAACCTCGCGGTGCTCGGCCGGTACGTGCTCCCGGGGCGGATCTTCGACGCGATCCGGCGCACCGAGCCGGGCAGCGGCGGCGAGATCCAGCTGACCGACGCGATGGAGATCCTGCGCAACGAGGGGGTGCCGGTGCACGCCATCGTCTACCGGGGCACCCGCTACGACACCGGCATGCCGCTGGGCTACCTGCAGACCGTCGTGCAGATCGCCTGCGAGCGGGACGACCTGGGCGCCGAGTTCCGCAAGTGGCTGACGGAGTTCGTCAACCAGGGCGACGAGACGGTCACCTCCGCGATCCTGAACGGGGTGCGCAACGCGTCGGGCGGTCCCAATACATGACCGCGACGGCCGACGCCGAGGCGGCCGCGAACGAGTTGACGCCGCTCGCCGACTACCTGGGCAGTGTGCTGCGCAGGTTACGCGCGCTGCCTCCGCTCGACCTCGACCTCACCCAGGCGTACGGCAACGTCCTCGCCGAGGACGTGGTCACGCCGCACTCGTATCCCGCCTTCGACCAGGCGGCGGTGGACGGGTACGCCGCGCGCTGGGAGGACATCTCCGGAGGGAGTCGGGGGCCGGGCTACGTCCCGGCCCCCTCCGGTATCCCCGGTGGGCGCAGCATCCGGCTGAACGTGGTCGGCGACCTCGGCGCGGCGAGCTGGCGACCGGTCCGGCTCACCCCCGGCTCCTGCTTCTCGGTGGCCGCGGGCGCCCCGCTGCCGATCGGCGCCGACGTGGTGGTCCCGGTGGAGTGGACCGACCAGGGCATGGCCGCCGTGGAGATCTTCCGCGCCCCCAAGCGCGGGTACGGCCTGCGGCGCGCCGGTGAGGAACTGCCCGCCGGCACCCTGCTCGCCAGGGCCGGCACGTACGTCTCGCCGGCCCTGGTCGCCGTCTTCGCGGCCACCGGCATCGGGCACGTGGTGGTGCGGCCCAGCCCGCGGGTGGTCATCGTGGCCACCGGCGACGAACTGGTCGACGTCGGCCGGGCCAGCCAGCCCGGCCAGGTGGTGGACACCAACTCGCACGCCCTGACCGCCGCCGCGGCCGAGGCCGGCGCGCTCGCGTACCGGGTGGGGATCTGCGACGACGACCCGGAGGCGCTGCGCGGCCTGCTGGAGGACCAGACCCTGCGCGCCGACCTGATCATCACCACCGGCGGCACCGGCACCGGCCCGGGGGACATGGTCCGCCGCATCCTGTCCCGGCGGGAGGGCGGCCGGGCCGGGCCGGTCACCTTCACAGAGGTGGCGCTCTATCCCGGGACGGCCCTCGGATTCGGTACGGTCGGCGCCGAGGAGGTGCCGGTGGTGTGTCTTCCCGGTGAGCCCGGCGCGGCGCTGATCGGCTTCGAGGTGCTGGCCCGGCCGGCCATCCAGCTGCTGGCCGGCGCCGAGCCGGTGTTCCGGCCCAGCGTCCGGGCGCACCTGCTGGAGACGGTCTCGTCCCCGGTGGGGTTGCGCGAGTTCCGCCCGGCACACGTGGCCGAGCGGCGCGGCGGCGGGTACACCGTCCAGCCCCTCGCCGGCGGGCCGTTCACCCTCTCCGGCCTGTCCGAGGCGAACGGCCTGCTGGTCCTCGGCGAGCGGGTGACCACCGCCGCAGCGGGCTCCACGGTGGACGTGCTGCTGCTGGACCGGCGCCGGTGAGCGCGAGGAGTGAGCTTGCGAGCCCAGCGGTCGCGAACGGACGGGTAGCCCGGTGATGTTCCGGCGCCCGCCTGGATGGCCCGCGGTGCTGATGGACGGTCCGGTGGTGCTGCGGCCGTACCGGCGCTCGGACGCGGTGGCCTGGTCGGAGATCCGGCGCGCCAACCGGGACTGGCTGTCGCCCTGGGAGTCGCACGTCCCCGGCAGTTGGGACGAGCTGAACTCGGCGGCCGCGTTCCGCTTCGTACACGCCGACCAGCGCCGCTCCGCGCGGACCGGTGAGGGCATGCCGTTCGCCGTCTGCCTGCGCGAGGACGGCCGGGAGCGGCTGGTCGGGCATCTCAACGTGGGCAGCATTGTGCGCCGGGCGTTCTGCTCCGGCTACATCGGCTACTGGGTGGACTCCCGGGTGGCCGGTCGCGGGGTGATGCCGACCGCGGTGGCCCTCGCCGTCGACCACGCCTTCGGCCCCGGCGGGCTGCACCGGGTCGAGGTGAACATCCGGCCGGAGAACACGCCGTCCAAGCGGGTGGTGGAGAAGTTGGGCTTCCGCGAGGAGGCGTACCACGTCCGCTACATGCACATCGACGGCGCCTGGCGGGACCACATCGGATACGCGATGACGAGCGAGGAAGTGGTCGCCGAGGGCGGGCTGCTGGCGCGGTGGCACCGCGTACGTGACAGTCGAGGGTGAACCGTCCCACCCGCCACGTCCGGCGCGGCGTCCGGTGAACGAGGTCGGCGGCCCGTAACCTCAAGTAACTGCAAGCTGTGGCAAGCGCTGCGGAACCGCATGATCTGCGTCGTAAACGACGGGCGACGGAACAAGTTGCGGCGATGTGGCGCTCGCCCCGAATTCGGTGACGGGAGGGGTGAGGGTGCCGACCTCGGTGCTCCTCGCCGTCCTCGCCGCCGCCGGCCTGCTCGCCCTCGCGCCGGCGCTGGTCCGCCGGTACGACGCCACCGAGCGGCTGGTGGCGGAGCGGGCGCAGTCGACGGCGCGGGTGCTCCAGCGCCACCGTCGACGGCGCACCGTGCCCGGGCGGCGACCGCTGCACCCGCCGCGGCACCTCGTCGTCACCCTCAGTGAGGATGTCGCCACGGGGAGTCTGACCAAGCCGGTCTCCGCCCCGCCCGCGCCGCGCCGGTCGAGCCGCCTCCGCGCGGTCCCGCCCACCCCGGCCAGGTCCCGCCGGCGGCACCCGCCCAAGCGCCGCCACACCCCGACGGTCTACCGCCGTCGCCGGGTGCTCGCCGCCCTGCTGCTGCTCAACTTCGTCGAGTTGATCGGCGTGGTGCTGGTCAGTCCCGGGTTCTGGATCAGCGTCTCGGTGACCGGCACCCTGCTCGTGGCGTACGTCGTACACCTGCGGCAGCGGGCCCTGCTCGAGCGCCGGCGGCGGCGCGCGGAGGCCCGGGAGGCGGCCTGGCTGGCCGCCCGGCAGGCCGAGGTCCGCCGCGAGCAGGCCCGCCGCGCCGCGGCCCGGCGGGAGGCGCAGCGCCGGCTGGCCGCCCAGCGCGAGGCGGTCCGGCGTACGGCCATGGGTCTGGACCGGCCGGCGGATCTGCCGCCTGCGGCGAGCGGCGGCTCGGTCTCCTACCGGCGGGCCGGTGGCCTCCGGGGACGGCCCTACCAGAGCGGCCGGGGAGCTTGAGCGGAACTTCTTGGCCGGCGATGTCGGCCGGGGGCCGGCGGGGAGATCTTGGAAGGTTCGGGCCCCGGTGGGGGCCTTCTCCTTCCAAGATCTCCTCGTCCGGTGGGGCGATTCGCACCGGAGGGCGCGGACCTGTTAGCCTTGTCGCCGGCCCGCCCGGTGCAAGCCGGGTGGGACCAACGCTGGTACGCCAGCGGAGGGGCTGTGGCGCAGACCGGTAGCGCACCTCGTTCGCATCGAGGGGGTCAGGGGTTCAAATCCCCTCAGCTCCACCCAGTTCAAAGGCCGTTTCCTGTCGTGGGAGACGGCCTTTTTTGATCTTGTATGCAGAGAGGTAGAGCAGGAACCCACCACCTGTCAGCCGTCGAGCTGTGGTGAGCCGAGTTCCTTCCGCAGTTGCCATACCAGGTTCTGGAAGGCGCTCTCCGCAGCTTGCTTCTGGGCCACGTCGGAGTCCGGGCCGAGATCGTAGAGAGTCTTCGCGACGTCATTCGCCAATGACACCGTCCGAGCGCTGCACAGCAGGCTGAGAGTGGAGCGCGCGGATTGCATCCGGTTTCGCCACTCTCGTCGGTCGTCCTGATCCATGCCCGACTCACCCACCCTTCGATACTGGCTGAGCAGGTACCGCGTGCTGGTGACGTAGTCGATTGCCCCTCGGAGCTTTTGATCACGAAGCCAGTGCCGACGCTCGCGCTGGGCCTGAAGCCAGGCGCCCAGAGCTACCACGACGAGGCTGGCGAGGGCGCCGAAGCCCGCCGCAGCAACGTTCCCCATGGCGGCGAAGATACGGAACCATCGTCGCCATGGCTAGAGCGATGCGGGCGGGCAGAGACCCAGCAGCACAGCCTCTCGTTCAGAGGCCCTACTGCCCGAGTCGACTCACGCCCGTTGGTTGGACCGGCGCCGTGATCTCGGCGGGTACCTGCTGGCGCGGCCTCCGTAAGCTGCGGCTCCTGCTGGCCATCGTCGCCTGCGCCGTGCTGGTGGCCGCGCCGATCCGGATGGCCAGATGAGTCACGCGCAGGCCGACGCCGTCCCCCGGACACCTTCGGGCACGACGACGAAGCATGGCACCGGCCGACGCTTCCGGATCAGATGACCGTCGCGGCGGTGAGGAAGAACGTGACCGCGTAGGTGAACCGGCGGGCGGCGACGGCCTCGTCGAACTGCTCCTCGAACGCGCGTGCCTCGGCCGGGTCGAGGGCGCCGCGTTGCGCGGCGGTGGCGGCCCAGCTGCGCAGGCCGAGGACGTTGTCGACGGCGGTCGGGTCCCGGACCACGAGCGTCCGGGGTTCGACGGTGATGTCGACCAGGCCGTGCGCGGCGAGGAGGCCAGCATGGTGATGCGCCAGGGTGCCGTTGCGGAGGAGGACGTCGGCGCGAAATCTCAGCACGCGCCGGGCCAGGCCCTGGTCGGCGATGTCGAGCACCTGGGTGTCGTAGTCGGGGTCCGCGAGGACGATGCGGCCAGCCGGCCGGACCACCCTGACGAGTTCCGTGATCGCGGCGTGCGGATCGGCCAGGTGCTGCACGGTGCGATCGGCCCAGGCCCCGTCGAATGAGTTGTCGAGGAACGGCAGGTGACGGGCGTCCGCGACGGCGGTCCGGGTCAGGCCGCGGGCCCGCATGGCGGCAGCCATGGTGAGTGCACGGTCGACGGCTGCCACGCTGACACCGTGCTCGTCCTCCAGCCGGGCCGCGCTTGCCCCGGTTCCGGCGCCGACCTCGAGGTAGCGACGACCAGGCGCCGGATGGAGCAGCTCACGGACCCGCCGCTGGTATGCCTGGTAGAAGGGCTCCTCGGCGAGCCGGCCCAGTACGCCGACCCACGAGTTCGGGTCCGACTCGCGGTCGACGTCGGTGAACCCATGCATGATCGTCAGCCTAGCGGCGTGAAGCCGGTGGCCGGCGGGACGACAGGCGGGGAGGATGCATCGATGGTTCGAACGGCGTCGGCCGTCGAGGCTGAGCGGTGGAGCGGGGAGCGCGGCGTCGTGGACGTGCTCGGTCCCGCCTCGTTGGCGTACCTCGACGAGTCGGAGTTCCGGCCGGCGTCCGGGACGGCGCAGGAGTGGTAGCGGCGGCGGGTTACCGCCGGTGGCCACGCTCGGTCGCCCATCTCTGCGTGCTCACCAGCGCCCGGCTCCGCGGTCGCCGACTGGCCTACGGCTTCAGTGACGCGCGCTGCTCCTCGGCAGCCGGGGCCGGCTGACCGCGAGTTGCCCGCTGCCGGCGCCGTGCCACGCCGAACGCGTTCAGACCCACCCCCCAGATGAGCAGGACCCCGAGCCACTGGACCCAGTTCAGCGCGGTCATCTGGCCGGAGAGCAGGTGCCGGACCGAGGAGTAGGGAGTCAGGGCCTGGACCGGCCGGAGGACGTCGACGGCGCCCAGCAGGAACCACAGGCCGAGCGGCAGGACGATGGTGGCGACGAACGCGATGGCGGGCCGCCGGATCAGCAGGCCGAGCCCGGTGCCGACGAACTGGGCCACCAGTTGGACCAGGACGCTGCCCACCGCGACGGTTCCGAAGTGCCGCCACGGATCCTGCGCGCTCGACGTGGTCAGGGCGAGGGCCGCGGCGCACACCAGGACGCCGAACAGCGCAACGACGGCGGCGAGCAGCGCCGCGGCCAGCAGGGTGGGCGTGCGGCGGACGATCCCGGGCCGTCGCTCCACGTCGTGGACGAGCAGGATGCCGAAGGCCGGCACCACGACGGACATCAGGCTCTGCGCCGCATCGGACAGGGTCGCGAACGTGCGATCGTCGGGCGGCCCGGCCAGGGCCAGCGCCGCGGCGGCCAGCGCCCCGAGCAGCAGGGTGACCGCGAGAAGGACCCGGCGGGCCGGCGTACCGACGGCGCGGCGCAGGGCGTGGACGGTGGACGCACCGAGGGTGTGCGGAACGGCTGGATCGGTCATGGCGCGCCCCCGTTCGACAGCGAGACCTCAGTCTCTCCGGAACGGAGGGTGGCCGCCAGGGTCGACCGAGGAGAAGCCGGCAGCGGCGCCTCAGTCTCGTCGGCCCGCCGCGCCCGTCCTCGATCCGAGGGCGGGCGCGGCGTGCTGGACCGGGCGGGTCGGTGTTCCCGCCCCGCGTCCGGCCCGAAGCGTCAGCTGGTGAAGTCGTCCCGGGCGTCCCGGGCGTCCTTCTGCACGTGCTCGCCGGGCTGCTCGCCCCGGATCTCGTCCAACTCGATCACCTGATCCGCCTCGGCCCGCTCGGGCCGGTTCATGTCGCCCATCCGGGCACGAGCCGGGCCGGCCAGGTCCTCCAGGTTGTCCCGCGCGCGTTCGGTGCTCATCGTCCCTCCCTGCCGGTGTGCGGACGCGGAGGTGTCCGCGTGGGCTCACTGCCGCGTCCCCGTCTGGCCCGCGCCGAAACCAGGCCGCCGCGGCCCGCCGCTACCCCTTGGGGCGGGCCCGCAGGTGGGCGCGTTCCCCCTGCCGGCCGAAGAGGCTGAGGAATTCGACCGCCGCGGCGTCCGCGGAGCCGAACCAGTGCGGCAGCCGGGTGTCGAACTCGGCGGCCTCGCCCGGGACGAGCACCAGATCGTGGTCGCCGAGGACGAGGCGCAGCCGTCCGTTGAGCACGTAGACCCACTCGTACCCCTCGTGGGTCTGCGGTTCGGGCTCGGACCGCGCACCGGCCGAGATGACGATCTTGTACGCCTGGATGCCGCCGGCCCGGCGGGTCAGCGGCAGCAGGGTCATCCCGTGCCGGGTGACCGGCCGCAGGTGCACGCGCGGGTCGCCGGTGGGTGGGGCGTCGACGAGTTCGTCGAGGGTGACCCCGTGCGCCTTGGCCAGCGGGAGCAGCAGTTCAAGAGTGGGTCGGCGGGCGCCGGACTCCAGCCGGGACAGCGTGCTCACCGAGATGCCGGTGGCGGCGGAGAGCTCGGCGAGGGTGGTCTCGCGCTGCTGGCGGAGGGCCCGCAGCCGGGGGCCGACCGCATCGAGCGTCTGGTCCAGGTTGTCGTCCATGCCGCCAGTTTGCCATCTCAGCAACAACGTTTGCCAGTTTCGGGGTGCTGGTCGGATGGTTGGCCCCGGGAGGTGGTCACCGTGACCGAGCAGATCAGAGACGGGTACGACGTGGTGGTGATCGGTGGCGGCGCCGCCGGCCTGAGCGGGGCGCTCATGCTGGCGCGGGCCCGGCGGTCGGTGGTGGTGATCGACGCGGGCGCGCCACGCAACGCCCCGGCCGAGGGGGTGCACGGGCTGCTGGCCCGCGAGGGAATGCCGCCGGCCGAGCTGCTGGCGCGCGGCCGGGCGGAGGTCCGGGGGTACGGCGGCCAGGTGGCGTCGGGCCAGGTGGCCGAGGTGCGCCGGGACGGCGACGGGTTCCTGGTGACCCTGGCCGACGGCCGGCGCACCCGGGCCCGCCGGCTGCTGGTGACCACCGGGCTGGTGGACGAGCTGCCGGACGTGGCCGGGCTGCGCGAGCGCTGGGGCCGGGACGTGCTGCACTGCCCGTACTGCCACGGGTGGGAGATCCGGGACCGGGCGATCGGGGTGCTGGCCACCGGGCCGATGTCGGTGCACCAGACGCTGCTGTTCCGGCAGTGGAGCGACGACGTCACGTACTTCGCCCACACCGCGCCGCCGCTCGGCGCGGAGCAGGCCGAGCAGCTCGCCGCCCGGGGTGTCCGGGTGGTGCCCGGCGAGGTGGCGTCGCTGGCGGTCGTCGAGGACCGCCTGATCGGGGTACGCCTCTCCGACGGCACCCTGGTGCACCGGGAGGCGCTGGCCGTCGCGGCCCGGATGGTGGTACGTGCCGACTTCCTGGCCCCGCTGGGCCTGCGTGCCGTGGAGCATCCGTCGGGGATGGGCGGGCACGTCCCGGCCGACGCGGGCGGCCGTACCGAGGTGCCGGGGGTGTGGGTGGCGGGCAACGTCACCGACCCGACCGCCCAGGTCGGCGCCGCCGCGGCGGCGGGCGCCTGGGCCGCCGCGCAGATCAACGGGGACCTGGTCAACGAGGAGACCCGCCAGGCGGTGGCCGCCCGGCGGGAGCCCTTCTCGCCCGCGGCCGAGACGCGGGTGAGCGAGCTGGTGACGGGCGACCGTCGCCACGGACTGTGAGGAGATGAGCGTGTCCGAGGAGTTCGGCGCGGCGTACTGGGAGGAGCGGTACCGGCACGCGGACGGGTCCGGGCACGGGCCGAACCCGCAGCTGGTGGCCGAGGTGACCGACCTGCCGCCCGGTACGGCCCTGGACGCCGGCTGCGGCGAGGGCGCCGACGCGCGCTGGCTCGCCGAGCGGGGCTGGCAGGTCACCGCGGTGGACATCTCCCCGACCGCGCTGGACCGGGCGAGCCGGCGGGAGCACACCGGCCGGGTCGACTGGGTGCGGGCCGACCTGACCTCCTGGGCGCCGGCGGAGCGGCACTTCGACCTGGTCAGCGCCCAGTACGTGCACCCGGCGGGGCCGCCGGAGGAACTGGTCGACCGGCTGGCGGCGGGCGTCGCCCCGGGCGGCACGCTGCTGATCGTCGGGCACGCGCCGGGGGAGTCCTCGCCGCACGCGCCGCGGTCGCACGTCACGGCGGAGCAGCTCGCGGCCGGCGTCGACGCGACCGAGTGGGACGTGCTCGTCGCCGAGGTGCGGGTCCGGCCGGTCCGGCACGACGGCCACGAGACCGTGCTGCGGGACGCCGTCCTGCGGGCCCGCCGCCGGTCCTGAGCGGGCTGGCGGACGGCGCAGGGGCCGTCCCCGGGTGGGGACAGCCCCTGCGGGGCACGTGGGACGGTCGGTGTCCGTCCGGTTCGGCGCGGGTCAGGGCTTCCAGGACCCGGCGGGCCGGAACTTGTGCTGGTACTCGATCACGCCGTTCTTGTCCTTCACGTCCAGCACGAGCTGGCCGGTGCGCTTGGTGCCGCTCGGCAGGTTGTTGCCGGCGCTGAGCAGCTTGCCGCAGCCGGAGAAGGCACCGGAGATGCCGCTCTCGTCGCTGCCGTCCGCGCCCTTCCAGCGGAAGTAGAACGGGTTGATCGAACCGGTGCCCTTGGTGACCTCGGCGGTCACGTCGGCGATCAGGTACATGCCCTTCTTCGGCCCGGGCATGAACTCCTGGCAGGAGCCGGTCTTGGTGCGGAAGTTGCTCAGGGTGATCCGGACGGTGCCGTCGTCGTCGTTGATGATCAGCGTGTCGCCGGGCTTCATGTTGAAGGTCTCGCCGTCGGTCTTGCCGGCGTCCGGGGTGGGCTGCGAGGCGCTCGGCGCCGGGGTGTCGTCGAACGGGCCGCTGGTGATCCCCGGGGTGGGCAGGTTCTCGATCGCGTCCTGGGTCTTCTTCGCTCCGCTGTAGAGGGCGAAGATGCCGCCACCGCAGCAGAGCAGCAGCAGGACCAGCGCGCCGACGCCGAGGCCGATCCAGAGGCCCTTGTTGGACTTCTTCACCGGCACCGGCCCGCCGAACGGCTGGCCCGGGGCGGGCGGGTACGGACCGCCGGCCGGCGGGTAGGCCTCACCGGGCGCCGACGGGTACTGCCCGGGCGGCGGGTACGCCTCACCGGGGGGCGGGTACTGCCCCGGCGGCGGGTACGGCGCCCCGGAGGTGGGCGGCGGCGGGTAGGCGCCCGGCTGGGGCGGCGGGTACGGCGCGCCGGAGGTGGGGGGCAGCGGGGCGAACGGGTCGTTCGGCTGCTGTGCCGGGTACGGGGCTCCCGAGCTGGGCGGCGGCGCGTACGGATTGTTCGGCACCGGCGGCATCGGTGCGGTGGGGAACGGCTGGGTGGGCGGTTCCTGGGGCTGCTGGTTCGGGTCCTGCGATCCGAACGGAGGCTGAGGGTGGCTCACCGTACTCCTTGGCACCTTCGAAGATTCAGTCGGGACGACGGTACAAGCCGGGGGCAAGCCGACCGCGCGGACCTCATCGGGGTACCAGAACGGCGGCGGTACGCACCAGATCGGCGTCGATGACGAACCGTCCGGCGATCGACACCGGCGGATCGGTCACCGGTGCCGCGGCGACCCGGGCGGGCGCGATCAGCGCGGTGAACGTGCCGGCCGCCGGGTCGAGCGTCACCCGGGCGTCGGCGAAGTCCAGCCAGGTACCGACCACCGGGTACCAGACCTTGTAGACGGTCTCCTTGACGCTGAACAGCACGGTCGGCCAGGGCGCACCGGCGGGCAGCCGGGCCAGGGCGTCCTCCTCGTCGGGCAGGCAGACCCGGCGGCGTACCCCCGGGCTGAGGTCCTGGCGGCGTTCCGCGTCCATCCCGACGGAGCGCACCTGCGTGGCGTGCGCGGCGGCCGCCGCGCAGTAGCCGGTGGTGTGCGTGATGGTGCCGACCACCCCGGGCGGCCAGACCGGCGACCGGTCGGGCGCCGCCACGACCGGCGCGGCCGGCAACCCGAGCCCGGCCAGCGCGCGGCGGGCGCAGACCCGGCCGGCGGTGAAGTCCCGGCGCCGGCCCGGCACCGCGCGGTCGCCGAGGCACGCCCGCTCGGCGGGGAGCAGCGCGCCCGACCAGTCGCCGGGACCGGCCACGGCCACCGCGACCGCCGAGGGCAGGAGGTCACGCACGGCTCGCACCCGGGGGTCGTCGGGGCGGGCCGGCGGGTCCCGGGCGGGGACGGTGCTGCGGCGTGACCATGGCAGGTGAACGTACCGGAGTGATGTAACGGCGGAGCGTGGCGGAGCGCTGTTGGGGCGACCGGGGGGATCGTCCACATGCGAGAAGTCCACTGACGAGAGGAATGGCCGATGACGCCTGGTGCGAAGGCGTCGGGACCAGGACCGGACGAGCACGTCCCGGTGACACCCGACTGGAACTGCGCCTCCTGCGGCGACGAGTGGCCCTGCGACACCAAACGCAGCCGGCTGCTGAGTGAGTACCAGGCCGATCGCGCCTCGTTGAGCATCTATCTCGGCTCCTGTCTGGCCGCCGCCAGCCAGGACCTGCCCGCCCGGCACACCCGGTCCCTTCAGGACCGGTTCATCGGCTGGGTGCCGCGCATCCCGCGTACCCAGTGACCCGCCGCCGGGCCCGCCGCGCCCCGATTGCGGACGGACAACGGAGGTTCCGGCGCGGGCCGGGACGCCGTCCGGAACCCGTCAACCTCGGTTGGCGGGACGGACGGCCGGTCGCCCGCCGGGGACCGGATCGGCCCTGGTGGTCATCGTCGGAAACTTGACCCGCGGTCACCCGTTGTGCGAGTGCGGGAGTGTGGTTAAGCTCTTCATGCGCGCCCCAATCGCCCGCTTCCCCCGTGGCAGGCGATCGGGGCGCGCTTCTTTGTGCGCCCGTCCGGTTTGTGCGCCCGTCCGGCATCCCGCCGCGCCGCCCACCCGCCGCGCCCCGTCCTCCGGGACCGGCCGCGCCGCCCTCCCGCCGCGCCCGCCCTGTGCGATCCGCCGCGCCGCCCCCGGGAGCCCGCCCGCGCCGCGGCGCGGCGCGTCGCCGGGACATCCTGGTCGGGCAGGTCGCCACCACGGCCGCGGCCCGGCGGAGGTCCGCCGGGCCGCGGGTGAGCGGGCGTACCGGGCGTCAGATCCAGCGGCCGTCCAGCCACATCCGCGCGGACCACTCCGCGTAGGTGAGCAGCCGGCCCACGAAGATCGGATAGAAGTAGGCGAAACAGAGGGCCACCAGCAGCACGTACGCGCCCGCGATGATCCCGCCGACCAGCCGGCGGTCGGAGACGTCCTGCTCGGTTGGCGGCGGTGCGCCGACGGGGCCGCCGACCGGCGCCGGCGACACGATCGCGCCGAGCACGTAGACCACCGCCAGCACCAGGAACGGCACCGCGGGCGCCAGGTAGAAGGAGAACATCGTCCGGCCGTCCAGGGCGAACCAGAACCAGGGCAGCATGCCGGCGGCCACGGTGAGCAGGATCGCGCCGGCCCGCCAGTCCCGTCGGGCCAGGCCCAGCCAGGCCGTCGCCACCAGCGCCGGCAGGAACGACCACCACAGCAGCGGGGTGCCCAGCAGCAGCACCTCCGAGGCGCATTGCGCCGCGCCGCAGTTGCCGTCACCGGACCAGTAGAAGGCCACCGGCCGGCCGAGCAGCAGCCACTGCCAGGGCCACGACTGGTACTTGTGTGGGTCGTCGAGCTGGGCGTGGAAGCCGTACGCCGCCTTGTGGTATTCCCACAGGTTGATCAGCGCCCCGACCACCGGGGTGTCGCTGAGCCCGGGGGTGTTCGGGTAGCGGCTGGCCAGCCGGTAGTAGCCGTCGTCGCTGAGCAGCCAGCCGGACCAGGTGGCCAGGTAGGTGCCGAGCATCAGCACGCCGGCCAGCAGCAGCCAGGGCAACTCGTCGAGCAGCGCGTCCCGCCACGGGCGGCGGACGCCGGCCGACCGGCGGACACCGACCTCCCAGAGGATCACCAGCAGCGCGAAGGCGGGCACGAAGTAGAGGGCACTCCACTTCACCGAGCCGGCGCAGCCGAGCAGCACGCCCGCGGCCAGCCGCCACCACGGCCAGTCCCGCCAGGTCGACGGCGGCCGGCCGGCCCGCCCCGGCACCGACGGGTCGAGCCCGGCGTCCAGCGCCCGCGCCCAGCGCCGCCGCCGGGCGTCCCGGTCCAGCACCAGCGCGCCGAACGCGGCCAGCACGAACAACAGCAGGAAGATGTCGAGCAGGGCGGCCCGGGAGAGCACCAGGTGGTAGCCGTCCAGGGCGAGCAGCAGGCCCGCCGCGCAGCCGAGCGCCGTGGAACCGAACATCCGCCGGCCGATCCGCACCAGCATCAGCACCGACAGGGTGCCGGCGACGGCCGCCGCGAACCGCCAGCCGAACTCCGGGGCGGTGGTGACCAGGTGCCCCGGCACCGAGATGTTCGTCTCCGCGTCCTGGTAGCCGAAGGCCCACTCGCCGAGCCCGATCAGCCACTTGCCCAGCGGCGGGTGCACCACGTACGACGGGCCGTTGTCCTTGTAGTTCCACTCGACGCCCCGGCTGATCAGCCCGTAGGCGTCCTTGGCGTAGTAGGTCTCGTCGAAGATCTTGCCGGGCGGGCTGCTCAGCCCGACGAAGCGCAGGATCGCCGCGATCGCCACCACGACGCCGGTGGCCAGCCAGGAGTAGCCGTCGAGGCGGGCGTCGACGGTGCCGAGCCGGCGCCGGACGGCGGCCGGCACCCCGCCTCCACCGCCGGCTGGGGACGGCCCGGCGGCCGGTCCGTCGTTCGTCCGCCCGGCGGCGGATCCACCCGCGCTCGCGCTCTGTGCTGTCGACGCACTCGTCACCCGGCGATCGTAGGCTGCGAAGGTGCCCGGTGGCGCCCGTCGTCTCCGAGATTGGTACGACCGTCGATGAAGGAGCGCACGTCGTGGGTGAAATGTCCGAGGTTGGCCGCCTGGTGCTGCTCGGCGCGCCGCTGGGCAACCCGGCCGACGCCTCCAGCCGGTTCCGCGACGTGCTCGGCGCCGCCGACGTGGTCGCCGCCGAGGACACCCGCCGGCTCACCCGGCTGGCCCGCGACCTCGGCGTCACCGTGCCCGGGCGGATCGTCTCCTACTTCGAGGGCAACGAGGAGCGGCGGACCCCGGAGCTGGTCGAGGTGCTGGCCGCCGGCTACACCGTCGCGCTGGTCACCGACGGCGGCATGCCCAGCGTCTCCGACCCGGGATACCGGCTGGTCCGGGCCGCCATCGACGCCGGCGTCCCGGTCACCGCGGCCCCCGGTCCCAGCGCCGTGACCACCGCGCTGGCGCTGTCCGGCCTGCCCTGCGACCGGTTCTGCTTCGAGGGCTTCCTGCCCCGCAGCCCCGGCGGCCGCCGGTCCCGGCTGCGCGCCCTGGCCGCCGAGGAACGCACCCTGGTCCTCTTCGAGGCGCCGCACCGGATCACCGGCGCGCTCGCCGACCTGGCCGCCGCGTTCGGCCCGGACCGGCCGGCCGCGCTCTGCCGGGAGCTGACCAAGACCTACGAGGAGGTGGTCCGCCGGCCGCTCGGTGAGCTGGCCGAGTGGGCCGCCGAGGGCGAGCCGCGCGGCGAGATCACCCTGGTCGTGGCGGGTGCGCCGGCGGCCGCCGCGGCCCGGCCGGACGACGACACGCTGCGCGCCGCGGTGGCCGCGCGGGAGGCCGCCGGGCTGTCCCGGCGGGACGCGATCACCGAGGTCGCCACCGAGTACGGGCTGCGCCGCCGTGAGGTCTACGCGGTCGTGCACGAGTGACCGCAGCGGCCCCGGTCAACGCCCGCCGGACCGGAACGGGCCCGGCCCGACCGGCGCGCCGGGTCACCAGGCGGCGGCCAGGAAGCCCACCGTCATCAGCACCGGCCCGGCCAGGGCCGCCCCCACCGCCCAGCGGCGCTGCCGGCGGTCCGGCAGCCGGGTCGCCCCGGTCCACCGGGCGATCCCCGCGGCGCAGGCCAGCACCAGCAGCAGCCCGAGCAGCCAGCGCAGGTGCCGGCCGGCGCCGGTGTCCGCGTACGCGGTGCCGCCGTCCGGCCCGGTCATCCGGGCCGGCAGCACGCTGCCGGTGGCGCCGCGCTCGGCCGGCACCCCGCTGACCCGTACCCCGTGGGCCACGAACCGGTCGGCCTCGGCCAGGAAGATGCCCCGGCAGCGCTGGGTCAGGCCGCCGCCGGAACAGTCCGTGATCACCACCGTGCCGGCCGTCGCGTGCCCCGCCGCCAGCCAGAACGGCCCCGCGCTCACCCAGGCGAAGAACGCCGCCAGCAGGCTCAGCGTGACCAGCGCCGCCAGCCCGGTCGACGGGGCCGGCGGATGGCCCGACCGGGTGCGCGCCCGCCGGGCCGCCAGGCGGGTGGCCGGGGGACGGGGCTCCAGGCGCAGTGGCGTGCCGTCCCAGTGCACCTCCTCGATCGGCGCCCAGAACACCCCGCCGTCGCCGTCCGGGGTGGTGCCGGTGGCCTGGCGCCGGTGCCAGCGCGGCTGCCGCAGCGGCACCCGACGCGGCACCGCGTCCACCGGAGCGCCGGTGGTCGGCTCCACCTCGACCGGCGGGTCGGCCGGGTCGAGCCGGGGCTGCGGGGCGACGTTCCCGCCCCGCGCCGCCGGCCGGCCGGCGTCGCCGGTCACCGCCGCGGCGGTGGCCTCCTCCGGCCCCGGTGCCGCTCGTCTGCTGGTCACGCCGTTCATTTCACACCGGTACGCCGGGCCGGCCGGGCAGCTCAGGCCGCGTGTCGGCGACAAATCGGGCGGGCTGTCCGGGTCCGGTGGTGGAACGCGCCCTATTGGTTCGCAGGTCGCCCGCGACAATCACTAGGCTCTACGCTCATGAGTCACGTTCTCGCCGCGGTCGCCTGGCCCTACGCCAACGGCCCGCGCCACATCGGCCACGTATCCGGATTCGGCGTTCCCTCCGACGTCTTCGCCCGGTACATGCGGATGGCCGGTCACAACGTGCTCATGGTCTCCGGCACCGACGAGCACGGCACCCCCATCCAGGTGCAGGCCGACGCCGAGGGGGTCAGCCCGCGCGAGCTGGCCGACCGGTACAACCGGGTGATCGCCGAGGACCTGCGGGCGCTGGGCCTGTCGTACGACCTGTTCACCCGGACCACCACCCGCAACCACTACGCCGTGGTGCAGGAGCTGTTCGAGGGGTTGTACCGCAACGGCTACATCGTCCCCAAGGTCACCACCGGGGCGATCTCCCCGTCCACCGGCCGGACCCTGCCCGACCGCTACATCGAGGGCACCTGCCCGATCTGCGGCTACGACAGCGCCCGCGGCGACCAGTGCGACAACTGCGGCAACCAGCTCGACCCGGTCGACCTGATCAACCCCAAGTCGAAGATCAACGGCGAGACGCCGGAGTTCGTCGAGACCGAGCACTTCTTCCTGGACCTGCCCGCCCTGGCCGACGCGCTGCGGCAGTGGCTGGACACCCGGGAGGGGTGGCGGCCCAACGTGCTCCGGTTCTCCCGCAACCTGCTCGACGACCTCCAGCCCCGGGCCATCACCCGGGATCTGGAGTGGGGTGTGCCGATCCCGCTGGACGGCTGGCGTGACCGCCCGGACAAGCGGATCTACGTCTGGTTCGACGCCGTCATCGGCTACCTGTCCGCCTCCATCGAATGGGCCCGCCGCGCCGGCGACCCCGAGGCGTGGCGGAAGTGGTGGTCCGCCGACGGCGAGGGCAAGGAGGCCCGCGGCTACTACTTCATGGGCAAGGACAACATCGTCTTCCACTCGGTCATCTGGCCGGCGCTGCTCGGCGGCTACTCCGGCGACGGCTCCCGGGACGGCGAGCCGGGCCGCCTCGGCCGGCTCAACCTGCCCACCGAGGTGGTGTCCAGCGAATACCTGACCATGGAGGGCCGGAAGTTCTCCTCCTCCCGCAAGGTGGTCATCTACGTCCGCGACTTCCTCGAGCGGTACGACGCCGACGCGCTGCGCTACTTCATCGCGGTGGCCGGGCCGGAGAGCAACGACACCGATTTCACCTGGGCCGAGTTCCTCCGCCGCAACAACGACGAACTGGTCGCCGGCTGGGGCAACCTGGTCAACCGGTCCATCTCGATGGCGGCGAAGAACTTCGGCGAGATCCCGCCGGTCGACCCGGCCGGGCTCACCGAGGCCGACGAGGCGCTGCTCGCCACCGCCCGGGCCGGCTTCGCCACCGTCGGCGACCTGATCGCCCGGCACCGGCAGAAGCAGGCCATCGGCGAGGCCATGAAGGTCGTCGCGGAGGCCAACAAGTACCTCTCCGAGCAGGCGCCCTGGAAGCTCAAGGACGCCGCCGACAAGCCCCGGATGGGCACCATCCTGCACGTCGCCCTCCAGGTGGTCAGCGACGCCAACACGCTGCTCACCCCGTTCCTGCCGCACTCCGCGCAGAAGATCCACGAGCTGCTCGGCGGCACCGGGGTGCACGCACCCATGCCGGTCATCGAGGAGGTCGAGGACCTCGACGGCGGGCCGGCGTACCCGGTGCTGACCGGCGACTACACGGTCGGTGCGCGCTGGGAGTCCGTACCCCTGGAGGCGGGCCGGCCGCTCGCGGCGCCGAAGCCGGTGTTCCGCAAGCTCGACTCGTCCATCGTCGACGAGGAACTGGCCCGGCTGGCCGACTGACCGGCCCGACGGACGGCACGGCCCCGGGGCATCCTCCCGGGGCCGTCGTCGTCGGTGTGGCTCAGGCGTGGGCCATCTGCGGCGCGCCGATGAACTGCATGATCGCCTGGTTCACCTCGGTGGGATGGGTCCACGGGGTGCCGTGCGGCGCCCCCTTGAGGGTGACCATCCGGCAGTCGGAGAGCATGTGCTGCAACCGCCCGCCGGTGGCCGGGTACGGCAGCACGTTGTCCTTGTCGCCCTGGATGATCAGCACCGGGATGGTGATGTTCGGCAGGTCGCCCCGGAAATCCGTCAGCCAGGCGTCGACCGAGTCGTGCGTGGCCTTCGCCGACGCCCGCGCGCCGATGTCCCAGTGCGCCCGGTACGCCTCCTCGCTGACCCACCTGCCCTTGTTCTCGCTGTAGTTGAAGAACGCGTCGCAGAACTGGGTCAGGTAGGCGAACCGGTCCTGGATGATGGCCGCCTTGAACCCCTCGAAGAGGCTCTTGTCGACCCCTTCCGGGTTGTCCTGGGTCTTCAGCAGGTACGGCGCCAACGGGGCCATGAGCACCGCCCGGTCCACCCGGTCCGACCCGTACGCGCCCAGGTAGCGGGTCACCTCGCCGGTGCCCATCGAGTGCCCGATCAGGATCGCGTTGCGCAGATCCAACTCGGTCATCAGCACGTCGAGGTCGGCCGCGAAGGTGTTGTAGTCGTAGCCGAACGCCGGCTGGGCGGAGTTGCCGAAACCGCGCCGGTCGTACGTGATCACCCGGTAGCCGGCGGCGAGCAGCGGATTGGCCATCTTCTCCCAGGTCGCCCCGTTGAACGGGAAACCGTGGATCAGGACGATCGGCTGCCCGGAGCCGTGATCCTCGTAGTACAGGTCGATGGGCGCGGAGTTCTCCGTACCGACGGTAACGAAAGGCATGTCCGGTTCTCTCCCCCTGGGTGCGTCGTTGACGCCCGCGCTTTCCCGGGAGGACCCCGGTTATGCCGTCCGGTACGGCAGGTCCACCACCCGGTCGTCGGTCACCTCGGCGCCCGGCGCCCAGGTCTCGTAGACGCCCCGCTCGTGGCACTGCGCCCCGGTCGCGGTCACCGCGTCCGGATCCGGGCGGCACAGCCGCAGCCGCAGCCAACCCGCCTCCTCCCGCAGCACCAGGCAGGGCACCCCGCGCCAGGCGGCGTACCGCAGCCGCCGGGCCGCCGACTCCACCGGGTAACGGGCCGCCCGGGTCATCGCCAGCACCCGGAACCCGCCCGGCAGGTCCGCCACCGCCTCGTACTCGCCGCCGGCGTACCCGCCGACGAGCTGGGTGGAGCGGGGCGCGTCGCCGGTCGGCACGTACTCCTGGTCGGGGGAGAGGCCGGGCACCGCGGCGAGCAGGTGCCGCCACTGCGGCCCCACCATGCGCAGCCAGCCGCGCTGCTCGGCCTGGTAGGTGTAGAGCACCACCTCCACCCCCTCCGCCGGGTAGGCGAGCAGGGTGGCGTTCGCCGGCATCGGCAGGTCGGCGAAGTCCCGGGTGACGAACTCCGGGATGAGCTGGGCGTTGCTCGGCACGAAACCGGTGCCCAGCACCGGCGGACCCAGCCGGTCCCGGGGCGGCAGCACGGTCAGGCCCTGGTGCGCCGGGCCGACCGGCGCGTCGTAGTCGGCCGGGTCGGCGGCCCGCCAGCGCAGCGCGTACGCCACGTCGCCGCCCTCGCCGTCACCGCGCAGCACCGCCAGCCCGCCCGGGGTACGCAGGTGCGCCACGTCGTGCTCCCGGTAGCAGAAGCCGTGCGGCAACCAGCCCCGCACGTACCCGGCGAGCTGGCGGGCGGAGAGCACCTTCACCATCCGGGTGCCGGGCCGGATGACCGCCGACGCGCGCACCGCGGCCAGCGTCGGATCCCCGGCCGCCGCCGGCGCCTGGCTGAGCTGGTGCAGGTACGCCCAGCCGTGCTCGCGGTGCGCCGGCATCAGCAGCGGCGGATCCGCCTCCTCGGTCGGTTCGGCCGCCCCGTGCACCGCGCCCACCTCGGTCACGTGCACGAACCGGCGCCACGGGTAACCGGCCCCCGGCCGGGGCACGAACTCGAAACCGGGCAGCTCGTCGGCGCTGAACACCTCGTAGGCGGCACCCCGGGCCAGCTCCTCGGCGGGGAGCACCCGGCCCTCGTACGTCACGTGCAGCCCGGTCCGCTCGGGGGCGGCCCCGCTGGTCTGAGGGGTGACGGTCACCCGGCGGACGCTATGCGCGGCAGATGTTGGCCACGTGAACAGCCGGTGGCGGTCCGGGAACGCCGCCCGGCGCCGGTGTGTGATGCTGGCCGCGATGACTGAGCAGACCGAGACCCGCAAGCAGCGGGCCGCCCGCCGGGCCGGGGAGTTCCCGCCCGCCCCGGAGGCGCTGCCCGTGCCCGTGCTGGACAGCCACACCCACCTCGACATCACGGTCAGCGACTACGGCGTACCCGGCGGGGCGCCGGGCGGCCCGAGCGGTCCCGCCGAGGACCCGGTCGCCGCCGCCGTCGCGGTCGCCGCCGGCGTCGGCGTGGACCGGCTGGTGCAGGTCGGCGTGGACGTCGAGTCGTCCCGGTGGGGCGCCGACGTCGCCGAGCGCTACGGCGCGGTGCTCGCCACCGTGGCGCTGCACCCCAACGAGGCGCCCCGCCTCGCCGACCTGGACGAGGCGCTGCGGCAGATCGAAACCCTGGCCGGCCGCGACCGGGTACGCGGCATCGGCGAGACCGGGATGGACTTCTTCCGCACCGGCGACGAGGGGCGGGCCGCGCAGGAGGAGAGCTTCCGGGCGCACATCGCGATCGCCAAGCGGTACGGCAAGGCGCTGGTCATCCACGACCGCGACGCACACGCCGACGTGCTGCGCGTCCTCGACGACGAGGGCGCCCCGGACACCGTGGTGCTGCACTGTTTCTCCGGCGACGCCGACTTCGCCCGGGAGTGCGTCCGCCGCGGCTACCTGCTCAGCTACGCCGGCACGGTCACCTTCGGCAGCGCCGCCGCGCTCCGCGCGGCCGCCACCGTCACCCCGCCCGGGCAGCTGCTGGTGGAGACCGACGCGCCGTACCTGACCCCGATGCCGCACCGGGGCCGGCCCAACGCGTCGTACCTGATCCCGCTGACCGTGCGGTTCCTCGCCGAGACCACCGGGACCGACCTCGACCAGCTCTGCGCCGCCATCTCCGCGACCGGCGAACGCGCCTTCGGCCCGTGGTGAAAGGATGCCCGGCGTGACCGGTCTCCTCGGCCCGGCGGAGATCCGGGAACTCGCCGCGCGGCTCGGCGTGACCCCGACCAAGAAGCTCGGCCAGAACTTCGTGCACGACCCGAACACCGTCCGCCGGATCGTCACCACCGCCGGGCTGGCCCCCGACGACGTGGCCCTGGAGGTCGGCCCCGGGCTCGGCTCGCTCACCCTGGCCCTGCTCCCGGTGGCGGCGCACGTGCACGCCGTGGAGCTGGACCCGGCGCTGGCCGCCGCGCTGCCGGAGACCGCCGCCCGGTTCGCCGGTCCGGACGCCGCCCGGCTCACCGTGCACCCCGGCGACGCGCTGCGGATCACCGCCGCCGAGCTGGCCGATCCGGCACCCACCGCGCTGGTGGCGAACCTGCCGTACAACGTGGCCGTGCCTGTGGTGCTGCACCTGCTCGCCGAGCTGCCCACCCTGCGGCACGGCCTGGTGATGGTGCAGAAGGAGGTCGCCGACCGGCTCGTCGCCGGTCCCGGCTCCAAGGTGTACGGCATCCCGTCGGTCAAGCTCGCCTGGTACGCCCGCTCCCGGGCGGCCGGCAAGGTCCCGCCGAACGTCTTCTGGCCGGTGCCGAACGTCGACTCCGGGCTGGTCGCGTTCACCCGGCGCGAGCCGCCCCGCCCCGACGTACCCCGGGAGGCCGTCTTCGCGGTGGTCGACGCGGCGTTCGCGCAGCGCCGCAAGACCCTGCGCGCCGCCCTGGCCGGCTGGGCCGGCGGCGCCGACCGGGCCGCCGCGGTGCTCACCGCCGCCGGCGTGGAACCCGGCGCGCGCGGGGAGGCACTCACCGTGGAGCAGTTCGCCGCGATCGCCGCGTCGGCCCCGACCGTGCCCGCCGCCGCCCAGTAGGCTGGGCGTGTCCCCCCACCCCGCCGAGGAGCCCACCGTGGAGAAGCCGTTCGACATCCGCCTGCGCCCCCGGGACACCCTCCGGTGACCGAGGCCTGGCGACCGGACGACGAGGAGGAACTGCGGCGGCGGGGTGCCAGCGGGCCGGTCAAGGTCCGGGTGCCCGCCAAGGTCAACCTGCACCTCGGGGTGGGGCCGCTGCGCCGCGACGGCTACCACGAGCTGAACACCGTCTACCACGCGATCTCCATCTACGACGAGCTGACCGCCCGCCGGGGCGACACGCTCACCCTCACCATGGAGGGCGAGGGCGCCGGTGAGCTGGCGCTGGACGACACCAACCTGGCGATCCGGGCCGCGCACGCCCTCGCCGGGTACGCGGGCGTGCTGCCGCACGCCCGGCTGCACCTGCGCAAGCAGATCCCCCTCGCCGGCGGGCTGGCCGGGGGTAGCGCCGACGCGGCCGCCGCCCTGGTGGCCTGCGACGCGCTCTGGGGCACCGGCCTGTCCCGGGACGAGCTGGCCGGCATCGCCGCCGACCTGGGTTCGGACGTGCCGTTCCTGATCCACGGCGGCACCGCGCTCGGCACCGGCCGCGGCGAGGCGGTCAGCCCGGTGCTGGCCCGCCCCACCTCCTGGCACTGGGTGGTGGCCGTCGCCGACGGCGGGCTGTCCACCCCGGCCGCCTACCGGGAGCTGGACCGGCTGCGTGACGCGGGCACCGCCGGCGCGCCGCTGGGCAGCACCGACGGGCTGCTCGCCGCGCTGCGCCAGCGCGACCCGCGGGTGCTCGCCGCCCAGCTCGGCAACGACCTCCAGGACGCCGCGCTGGCCATGCGACCGGCGCTGGTCGACACGCTGAAGGCGGGCGAGGCGGCCGGCGCGCTCGCCGGCATCGTCTCCGGCTCCGGCCCCACCTGCGTCTTCCTGACCAGCGACGCGGCGCACGCGACCCGGGTCGCCGCCGACCTGGCCGCCGCCGGGGTGTGCCGGGAGGCCCGGGTGGCGCACGGTCCGGTCGCCGGCGCCCGCATCATCTGACCCACCGGCCGCCCGGCCCGGTCGGCTCCCATCCCCTCCCGTCCCTGGCCCCCGTAGTGATCGACCCGGGTTGCGGCAAACCGGGGCTTCGGGGGGCAAGCAGGCCACGATCTGCCGCATTCTGTGGCCGCTGCCGGCCGGGCGGGTGTCCGGCTCGGCCGGCCGGGGGCGTCCGGCCGGTCGGGAGGGGCGCCCGGCGGGGCGGGGGCGGTGGGGCGGCGCGGGGGGCTGGTCCGCGTACCCTTGGGGATGGGCGTCCTGAGGTGCCGGCCGGCACCGGGACGCCTTGATCATGAAAGGTGGGGGAGTGGCCAACATCGTCAACCTGGACCGGGTGTCCAAGGGGTACGGCGCCGCCGGGCCGCTGCTCACCGACGTCTCGCTCGGCCTCGACGACGCCGACCGGGTCGGCGTGGTGGGCCTCAACGGCGCCGGCAAGTCCACCCTGCTGCGGCTGCTCACCCGCCTCGAGGACCCCGACGACGGCCGGGTCACCCACCGCCGCGACCTGCGGGTGTCCTGGCTGCCGCAGACGTTGGAGCTGGCGCCCGAGGCCACCGTCCGCGACGTCGTGCTCGGCACCGCGTGGCTCGGCGAGAGCATGGGCGCCGAGCACGAGTGGGCCGGCGACGCCGGCGTGCGGGCCATCCTCGACGGCCTGGGCATGCCCTACCTGGGCCTGGAAGCGCCCGTGGGGCCGATGTCCGGCGGCGAGCGCCGCCGGGTCGCCCTCGCCGCGCTGCTGGTCCGCGAGGCCGACCTGCTCATCCTCGACGAGCCCACCAACCACCTCGACGTCGGCGGCGTCGACTGGCTGGCCAGGCACCTGGTCACCCGGAAGGGCGCGCTCGTCGTGGTCACCCACGACCGGTGGTTCCTCGACGCGGTCTGCACCACCACCTGGGAGGTCGCCGACCAGACCGTCCGGGCGTACGAGGGCGGCTTCGCCGCCTGGACGCTGGCCCGGGTCGAGCGGCAGCGGGTGGCCGCCGCCACCGAGGCCCGCCGGCAGAACCTGCTCCGCAAGGAGATCGCCTGGCTGCGCCGGGGCGCACCGGCCCGCACCTCGAAGCCGAAGTTCCGGATCGAGGCCGCGAACGCGCTCATCGCCGACGTGCCGGAGCCGCGCGACACCATGTCGTTGCAGCGGCTCGCCACCGCCCGGCTCGGCAAGCAGGTGTACGACCTGGCGCAGGTCACCCTGCACGCCGGCCCCAAGGAGATCCTGCGCGGCCTCACCTGGCAGGTCGGCCCCGGCGACCGGATCGCCATCCTCGGCCGCAACGGCGCCGGCAAGACCACCCTGCTGCGCATGCTCGCCGGGGTGACCCGCCCCGACGGCGGCCACTTCACCACCGGGCAGACCGTCCGGCCGGCGTTCCTCTCCCAGGAGCTCGCCGAACTCCCCGGCCACCTGCGGGTCCTCGAAGCCGTCGAGGAGGTGGCCCGGCGGGTCCAGTTCGGCGACCGGGAGATCAGCGCCGCCCAGCTCGCCGAGATCTTCGGCTTCGACGACCGGCGGCTCTGGACCCCGGTCAGCGACCTCTCCGGCGGAGAGCGGCGCCGGTTGCAGATGCTGCGGCTGCTCGCCGGCGAACCCAACGTGCTGCTGCTCGACGAGCCCACCAACGACCTGGACACCGACACCCTCGCCGCGTTGGAGGACCTGCTCGACTCCTGGCCGGGCACCATCGTGGTGGCCAGCCACGACCGCTACCTGATCGAGCGGGTCACCGACGTCGCGTACGGGATGTTCGGCGACGGCCGGCTGGTGCACCTGCCCGGCGGGGTCGACGAGTACCTGGCCCGGGCCGCCGCCGGTCGCGGCCCGGCCCCCGCCGACCTCACCCCGGCCGGGCCGGGCCCGGTCCGCGAGGGTCTCTCCGCCGCCGAGGTACGCACCGCGAAGAAGGAACTCAGCCGGCTGGAACGGCAGATCGCCAAGCTCGAGCAGCGGGAGGCGACCCTGCACGAGCAGCTCGCCGCCCACGCCACCGACTACGCCAAGGTCGCCGAGTTGGACGCCCAACTCAAGGAGGTGCGGGCCGAGCGGGACCGCACCGAGGAGACCTGGCTCGCCCTCGCCGAGGAGCTGCCGGCGGACTGACCCGCCGTCGGGAGGGGGTGTGCGGCGTCACAGCCCGGCGTGCGGGACAATCGCTGGCGACCCCTCACCCGAACGGTCTTGGAGACGCAGAGATGTCGCACACCCCCGTCAACCACCCCGCGCGGCCTGTCTACCGGGCGATCGGCGGGCTCGTTGGTCTGTACTTCATCGTCTTCGGCGTGCTCGGCATCATCGCGAGCGCGGGCGACGAGGTGCTCGCCCAGGACGACACCAAGGTCCTCGGCCAGGGCACCAACCTCGGATTCTCGCTGCTGGCGATCCTGCTCGGGGCCGTGATCCTGCTCGGCGTCGTGATCGGCCGCAACCTCGACGTGCTGATCAACCAGTGGATGGCGTACGGGCTGATCGCTCTCGGCCTCGCCGAGCTGGCGTTCCTGCACACCGACGCCAACATCTTCAACTTCTCGATCATGACCGACGTCGTGGTCCTGATCCTCGCCCTGGTCCTGCTGATGGCCGGCATGTACGGCAAGGTCGGCACCGACGACGAGCACGAGGCCTGGCAGAAGGCTCGGCTCGTGCTCTGATTCCCGCCCGTACCGACGTAGGCCCGGCATCCCGCCGGGCCTTCGGCGTTTCCGGGGACGCGGGTCCGTCGCTGAGGGACAATCGGGGCGAATCGCTCGCTTCGTTGGAGGTTCCCATGGCGCACTTCCCGGTGAACCATCCCGCGCGACCGCTCTACCGCGTGCTCTCCGGGCTCATCGGCCTCTACATCCTCGTCTTCGGCGTGTACGGCGTGGCCGAGACCTGGGGCGACGGGCTGTTCAGCCGGGCGGACACCAGCGCCCTCGGGCTCCGTACCAACCTGGCCTTCTCCCTGGTCTCCGTGATCTTCGGCGCCTTCCTCATCATCGGCGCGTCCCGGCGCGGCAACCTCGGCCACTACATGAACCTGACCGCCGGAGTCGTCTTCCTGGTCACCGGCATCCTCATGATGTCCGTGCTGCAGACCCAGGTGAACGTCCTCAACTTCTCGATGGCGACCGTCATCGTGTCGCTGCTGTTCGGCCTGATCCTGCTCGCCACCGGCCTCTACGACAAGGTCGGCACGGACGAACACGCCGAGGAGGAGCGGCGCCGCCGCGAGCACCCCATCGCGGAGGTCCACCGCTGACCCGCGGGTCAGCCCGGCTTGCGTACCGTGATCAGCCCCGGCTTCGCCTCCAGGTGCGACAACCCGTTCCAGGCCAGGTTCACCAGGTGCGCCGCCACCGTCTCCTTGCGCGGCTTGCGCACCTCCAGCCACCAGCGGCCGGTCAACGCCACCATGCCCACCAGCGCCTGCGAGTACAGCTCCGCCAACTTCGGGTCGTAGCCCCGGCTGGAGAACTCCGCGCCCAGGATGTGCTCCACCTGGTGCGCCACGTCGTTCAACACACTGCTGAAGTTGCCCGTCGCCGACATCAACGGCGACTCCCGGACCAGCACCCGGAACCCGCTGGTCTCCTCCTCGATGTAGGTCAGCAGGGTCAACGCCGCCTGCTCCAGCAACTCCCGCGGATGGCCGGCGGTCAGCGCCGTGGTGATCCGCTCCAACAGCGAACGGACCTCCCGGTCCACCACCACGGCGTAGAGCCCTTCCTTGCCGCCGAAGTGCTCGTACACCACCGGTTTGGACACCTTCGCCCGGGCCGCCACCTCCTCGATCGACGTGGCGTCGAACCCGCGCTCGGCGAAGATCTCCCGGGCGATCGAGATCAGCTGCTCCCGACGCTGGGTCGCGGACATCCGTACCCGGGCAGGGGGCTTGGCCACCGGGACGGCCCGCCGCCGGGCGGAGCGCGCGTCATTGCCGGGAACGTCGGTCACCCGGCCCATCCTGCCAAACCCGACCGACGCCGACCGACCGGTTACCGCGCGGCCCGGCCCCGCACCCGCACCGGCTCCACCAGCTTCGCCGTGATCCGCTCCGGTTTCGGCCACCGTACCGACCAGGCCGCACCGGCCTTCTCCAGCAGCCAGATCACCCGCGCCGACGGATCGATCTGCCCGCGCAGCACCCCGTGCCGCGCGCTGGTCGGCTCCGCGTGGTGCAGGTTGTGCCAACTCTCCCCGAACGACAGCAGCGCCAGCGGCCAGAAGTTCGCCGCCCGGTCGCCCTGCCGCACCGCGAACGGCCGCTCCCCGTAGACGTGGCAGATCGAGTTGATCGACCAGGTGACGTGGTGCAGCAGCGCGATCCGGACCAGCCCGCCCCAGAAGAACGCGGTCAGCGCGCCCTGCCACGACCAGGTGACCAGCGCGCCCATCGCCGCCGGCGCGAGCACCGACACCACCACCAGCGCCGGGAAGAGCCGGTCGACCCGGCGGGTGATCGGATCGGCGAGCAGGTCCGGGGCGAACCGCTCCCGGTTCGACAACTCCCGGTTGAACAACCAGCCGACGTGCGCGTGGAACAGTCCTCTGGCCAGCCCGCCGATGCTCTCCCCGAACCGCCACGGCGAGTGCGGGTCGCCCTCCTGATCGGAGAACGCGTGGTGCCGGCGGTGGTCCGCCACCCACTGGATGATCTCGCCCTGCACCGCGAACGAACCCGCCACCGCCAGCGCGGCGCGCAGCCAGGGCTTCGCCCGGAACGAGCCGTGGGTGAAGTAGCGGTGGTAGCCGACGGTGATGCCGAGCCCGGAGAGCACGTACCAGAAGCCGGCGATCAGCAGGTCGCTCCAGCCCAGCCAGCCGCCCCAGGCCACCGGCACGGCGGCGAGCAGGGCGAGGAACGGTACGGCCACGAAGGCCCACAGGGCGATCAGGATCCCCCGGGACTGGTGTCCCTGGGTCAACGGCTTCGGTCCGCTCTCCGGGCCGCTCAGGGTGGTCGACATGGCACCTCCCAGTGGTACGGGCTACGCCTACGTCACCGTAACCAGTGGCCGGCTAGATCGCAGCGGACACCGGCATTCGTGAATGGACGGACCTGTCGTACGCCCGTTCTAACCTGCCGTCATGACAGAAGGTGAGCCGCCCGCTACCGCCCACCGTCCCTACCGTGGGCGCAAGCCGGAGCTGTACGCGAAGGCCATCGTGCTGCGACGGGAGGGGTGCCCGGTGGGCGAGATCGCGGAGCTTCTGCGGGTGTCCAAGTCGACCGCCTACCTCTGGACCCGGCACCTGCCACTCGACCCGGAGCTGGTGCTGCGGCGTCGCCGAGCGGGTCAGCGGGCCCGCGCGGCCGACCAGTGGAGCGCGCACCGGGCGGCCCGTGACAGGGCCCGGGCTGACACCGTCGCGGCAGCGGCGCGCTGGGTGCGTCAGTTGCGCTACCGCGAGTTGGTGCTGATCGGTGCGGCGATCTACTGGTGCGAGGGTGGCAAGGCCAAGCCATGGCGTCCGCACGACTGCCGGATCAAGTTCGTCAACAGTGATCCAATGCTCGTGACGCTTTTCCTGCGCTTCCTCGACGCGCTCGGTGTGCCGCAGGCCGATCGGCGCTACCGGGTGAGCATCCACGAGACCGCCGACGCGGCGGCGGCGGTGCGCTGGTGGGCCGAGCAGGTCGGCGTGCCCTCCGAGGGGTTCCAGCGCACCTCGCTGAAGCGGCACCGGCCACTCACCACTCGAAAGAACACCGGCGCCGACTACCGCGGTTGCCTGACCGTCCATGTGGTCGGGTCGAGCCGGGTCTACTGGAGGATCGAAGGGATCATGAAGGGAATGACCGATGAGGATCGGTAGCCCGACCGGTAAGGTGTAGGCAGCCGCCGAACGGGTTCCCTTTTGCCCGTTTTCGACCGTCCCGGGTCGTCTAATGGCAGGACGTCAGGTTTTGGTCCTGATTATAGGGGTTCGAATCCTCTCCCGGGAGCTTCTGCTTTTTGCCCGCGGTCGCGTGGTTAGCATGACCGCGAGACTGTCGCCGTCCCGACGGGAGCCACGTCGTGTCCCAGCCCCACCTCCGCACCGTTGTCGTGCTCGCCGCCGGTGAGGGCAAGCGGATGAAGTCGGCCCTGCCCAAGGTGCTGCACCCGCTGCTCGGCCGTACCCTCCTCGGACACGTGCTGGCCGCGGCCGCGCCGCTGGCCGCGGACCGCACGGTGGTGGTGGTCGGCCACGGCGCCGACCAGGTCCGCGGGCACCTGGCCGAGGTGGCGCCCGAGGCCCTCGCGGTGCTCCAGGAGCGGCAGCTCGGCACCGGGCACGCGGTACGGATCGCGCTGGACGCGGTGCCGGAGGCGACCGGGACGGTCGTGGTGATCAACGGGGACGTGCCGTTGCTGCGGCCGGAGACGGTGACGGCCCTGGTGGAGGCGCATGAGGGCGCCGGCGCGGCGGCCACGGTGCTCGCCGCCGAGGTGCCGGACCCGACCGGCCTGGGCCGGATCGTGCGGGACGGCGCCGGCCGGCTGGCGCAGATCGTGGAGGACCGCGACGCCACCCCCGAGCAGCGCGCGCTGCGGGAGATCAACGCGGGCATCTACGCGTTCGACGTGGCCCGGCTGCGGGACGCGCTGGGCAAGCTCTCCACCGAGAACGACCAGGGCGAGGAGTACCTGACCGACGTCTTCGGCCTGCTCCGGGACGCCGGGGAGCCGGTGGCGGTGCACTGCGCCCCGGACCACGTGGAGACGTTGGGCTGCAACGACCGGGTCGAGCTGGCCGCGCTGCGCGGACTGCTGCGCGACCGGGTGAACGAGGGCTGGATGCGCAGCGGGGTGAGCATCCTCGACCCGCACACCACCTGGATCGACGTGACGGTGACCGTCGAGCGGGACGCGGTGATCGACCAGAACACCCAGCTCCAGGGCGCCACGGTGGTCGGCGCGGGGGCACTGGTCGGGCCGGACACCACGCTGGTGGACACCACGATCGGCGCGGGTGCGAGCGTGGTGCGCAGCCACGCGGTGGGCGCCGAGGTCGGCCCGGAGGCGAGCGTGGGGCCGTACGCGTACCTGCGACCGGAGTCGCGGCTGGCCCGCAAGGCCAAGGTGGGCACCTTCGTGGAGACGAAGAAGGCCACCATCGGCGAGGGTTCGAAGGTGCCGCACCTGTCGTACGTGGGGGACGCGACGATCGGCGAGCACAGCAACATCGGCGCCGCGACGGTCTTCGTCAACTACGACGGGGTGCGCAAGCACCACACCACCATCGGCAGTCACGCGCGTACCGGGGCGGACAACATGTTCGTGGCGCCGGTGCGGGTGGGCGACGGCGCGTACACGGCGGCCGGTTCGGTGATCATCTCGGACGTGCCGGCGGGGGCGATGGCGGTGGCCCGGGGGCAGCAGCGCAACGTGGAGGGCTGGGTGCTGCGCAAGCGGGCCGGTACGGCGGCCGCGGAGGCGGCGCAGCGGGCCCGCGAGGATGCGTCGGACTCGCCCGAAGCCGCAAGTGAAGGTGACTGAATCCACGGGCGGTGCCAGGCCGTGGGTGGAGCGGTGAGCGCGGGGGATACTGCAACCGAATAGTCCCCGGCTCCACGCCGCCGGGAACCACCGACACACGGGAGCAGACGGGCCCATGGGCAGCATCGTCGCCGAAAACCGCAAGAGCCTGATGCTCTTCTCCGGACGGGGTTTTCCGGAGCTGGCCAAGGAAATCGGTGAGGTGCTCGGCGTCGCGCCGACCCCTTCCGACTCGTACGAGTTCGCCAACGGCGAGATCTTCGTACGGTTCAAGGACTCGGTGCGCGGGTCGGACGCCTTCGTGGTGCAGTCCGTGACGCACGGGGTCAACACCTGGGTCATGGAGACCCTGATCATGATCGACGCTTTGAAGCGGGGATCGGCCAAGCGGATCACCGTGGTGCTGCCGTTCTATCCGTACTCGCGGCAGGACAAGAAGCACCGGGGCCGGGAGCCGATCTCGGCGCGGCTGGTGGCCGACCTGCTGAAGACGGCGGGTGCGAACCGGATCCTGACGGTGGACCTGCACACCGCGCAGATCCAGGGCTTCTTCGACGGCCCGGTGGACCACCTCTTCGCGATGGACGTGCTGGCCGAGTACGTGGAGCACAAGTACGCGGGCCGGCCGATGACGGTGGTGGCGCCGGACTCGGGCCGGGTACGGGTGGCCGAGCGGTGGACGGACCGGCTGGGCGGCTGCCCGCTGGCCTTCATCCACAAGACCCGGGATCCGCTCAAGCCGAACCAGGTGGTGGCGAACCGGGTGGTCGGTGAGGTCGAGGACCGGGTGTGCCTGATCGTGGACGACATGATCGACACGGGCGGCACGATCAGCAAGGCGGCGGACATCCTCAAGGAGTCCGGGGCGGCGGAGATCGTGGTGGCCTCGACGCACGCGCTGCTGTCGGACCCGGCGACCGAGCGGCTGAAGAACAGCCCGATCGCCGAGGTGGTGGTGACCAACACCCTGCCGTTGCCGCCGGAGAAGCAGCTGGACAAGATCACCGTGCTGTCGATCGCGCCGCTGCTGGCGCGGGCGATCCGGGAGGTCTTCGACGACGGCTCGGTGACCACCCTCTTCGGTGGCCTCAGCTGAGTTCGGGCACCCCGCCGGCGGGACACCGCACCCGCCGGCGGGACTCCGCCGGCTCGCGGGCCTCCTCGGGCTCGCGGGACCGCGCCGGCTCGTGGGCCTGCTCGGGCTCGCGGGACCGCTCGGGCTCGTGGGCCTGCTCGGCCGGTGGGAGGACCGCTCCGGCCGGGGAAAAGTTGGGCTGCGAGGTGTCGCCGGCGGTGATAAGGGGACTGCCGGATGGCCCGGAAATCGCTCGGGTAGACTGGTGCGGTTGCCACGGCGAGGGTGCCCGGCGGGCCGCTGAAAAGCACCGCACGGAGGCGCCGTCATCGACGCGGTGCTCCGGGCAGTCGTTCATGACGCATGAGCCCCAGCGAGCCCCTCGCCCCAGCACCGCAAGACGACAAGCCGCCGCAGCGAAGCATCAGGAGTTTCCCCGTGTCCGAGGTAAAGATCAGCGCCGAGCCCCGTACCGAGTTCGGCAAGGGTGGTGCCCGTCGTACCCGCCGGGCCGGCAAGGTGCCCGCCGTGCTGTACGGCCACGGCGAGAAGCCCAAGCACATCGCGCTCCCGGCGCGTGAGTTCGCCGCCGCGATCCGCAAGGGCGGCGCCAACCAGCTCTTCGCGATCGAGGTGAGCGACGGCACCCAGGTGCTGGCGCTGCCCAAGGCGATCCAGCGTGACCCGATCAAGGACACCTTCGAGCACGTGGACCTGCTCCTGGTCCGCCGAGGCGAGAAGGTCACCGTCGAGGTCCCGGTCCAGCTGACCGGTGAGGCCGCCAAGGACACGCTGATCGTGCACGACCACGACACCCTCTCGGTGACCGCCGACGCCACCAAGGTGCCGGACCACCTGGAGGCGTCGATCGAGGGCGCCGAGGCCGGCACCCAGATCACCGCCGGCGACGTGGAGCTGCCGGCCGGTGTCGAGCTGGTCGCGGACGCCGACCTCCAGGTCGCCTCGGTGACCGCCGCCCCGACCGCCGAGCAGCTCGAGGCCACCCTCCCCGAGGTCGAGGTGGCCGAGGAAGAGGCCGAGGCGGAGGTCGGCGAGGAGACCGCCGAGGCCCCCGAGGGCGCTCCGGCCGAGGGCGAGCCGGCCGCCGAGGAGCCGAAGACCGAGGCCTGATCGGCCCGCAGGCTGTGCGACAGGCGTCCCCGGTTCCCGGGGGCGCCTGTCGGCGTATCGGCGCCGGCCGGGCCGAGGCAGGCCCGGCGACACCCCGGCGGGCTGGAGATGACGGAAGGGACGAGGCGTGACGGACGAGGCGGGGCCCTGGCTGGTGGTCGGCCTGGGCAACCCCGGTCGGGAGTACGCGGGCAACCGGCACAACGTCGGCTTCATGGTGGCCGAGCTGCTGGCCGGTCGGCTGGGCGGGAAGTTCGGGCGGCACAAGCGGGCGGTGGCCGAGGTCGCCGAGGGTCGGCTGGGCTTCGGCGGGCCGAAGCTGGTGCTGATGAAGCCGCTGACCTACATGAACCTCTCCGGCGGCCCGGTGGTCGCGCTGGCGCAGTTTCACAAGATCCCGCCGGGGCGGGTGATCGCGGTGCACGACGAGCTGGACATCCCGTACGGGCAGCTGCGGGTGAAGTGCGGCGGTGGCGAGGGCGGCCACAACGGCCTGCGGTCCATGTCGAAGTCGCTGGGCACGAAGGACTACGTGCGGGTGCGGTTCGGCATCGGTCGGCCGCCGGGGCGGCAGGATCCGGCGGATTTCGTGCTGTCGGACTTCTCCGCGGTGGAGCGCAAGGAGCTGGAGTTCCTGGTGGACCGGGCGGCGGACGTGGTCGAGTCGGTGGTGACCCGCGGGGTGGAGCCGACGCAGAACCTCTACCACGGGGGCTGACCCCGGGCGGGGCTGCGGGTCGCGGCGGGTGGCGGCCGGTAGTCTGCGCTCCTCGGGAGGCGACGCGAGCGACGGGAGCGGAAGACCCATGGCCAATCCTCCGATGATCGACGGGGCGTTCGCCCGCTGGCTCGCGGCGCGGGCCGGGCAGGCGCTGATGAACCTGCGCGCGGAGCTGGGTTTCGCCGACCCGGGGGCGTTGAAGGCGGCCGGGGACAAGGTCTCGCACGACCTGATCCGTACCGAGCTGGCGAAGTGGCGCCCGGCCGACGCGGTGCTGTCGGAGGAGGACGAGGGGTCGCGGCTGGCCTGGACGGCGGAGGTGACCACCGAGGCGGTGCCGCGGTTGACCGCCGACCGGGTGTGGATCATCGATCCGCTGGACGGCACCCGGGAGTTCGCCGAGGAGGGCCGCTCGGACTGGGCGGTGCACGTGGCCCTCTGGGCGCGTCACGCGCCGTCGCCGCACGGGCTGGTGGCGGGTGCCGTGGGGCTGCCGGCGCAGCACCGGGTGCTGGGCACCGACTACCCGCCGGCGTACCCGCCGATGACGTTGGAGGCGGCGACCGCGGGCGCGCGGGTCATCCGGTTGGCGGCCAGCCGCAGCCGACCGCCGGTGTTCCTCACCGACCTGGCCGAGGATGTCGGCGCGCATCTGGTGCCGATGGGTTCGGCGGGCGCGAAGATTGCCGCGGTGGTGACCGGCGAGGTCGACGCGTACATCCACGCCGGCGGGCAGTACGAGTGGGACTCGGCCGCTCCGGTGGCTGTGGCGACGGCCACCGGACTGCACGCTTCCCGGATCGACGGTTCTGCGCTGAAATACAACGAGGCCGACCCGCGCCTACCCGACCTCCTGGTCTGCCGCAAGGATCTCGCCAGTCGGTTGCTTGCAGCGTTGCAGCGGCATTCCGGGTAGCCTGACCGTCTTCTTGACGAGTCCGACCGGAAAGGTCTGGAATTCGATGAACGGACACCTGTCATGACGTCCCCGGCGGCGTACCAGGTATCGCACCTCGACGCGCTCGAGGCGGAGAGCATCTTCGTGATGCGCGAGGTCGTCGCCGAGATGGAGCGGCCGGTGCTGCTCTTCTCCGGCGGCAAGGACTCGATCGTGATGCTCCGGCTGGCGCAGAAGGCGTTCGCCCCGGCCAACGTCCCGTTCCCGGTCATGCACGTCGACACCGGGCACAACTTTCCCGAGGTCCTGGAGTACCGGGACCAGCGGGTCGCCGAGCTGGGCCTGCACCTGATCGTGGCGAGCGTGCCCGAGGCGCTGGCGGCCGGGCTGGTCCGGGAGTCGGCGGACGGGATGCGCAACCGGATCCAGACCCCGGTGCTGCTGGATGCGGTGGAGAAGCACCGCTTCGACGCGCTCTTCGGTGGCGCCCGGCGGGACGAGGAGAAGGCCCGGGCCAAGGAGCGGGTGTTCAGCTTCCGCGACGAGTTCGGTCAGTGGGACCCGAAGAACCAGCGCCCCGAGCTGTGGTCGCTCTACAACGGCCGGCACCACCCGGGCGAGTCGATCCGGGTCTTCCCGCTGTCCAACTGGACCGAGCTGGATGTCTGGCACTACATCGCCCGGGAGCGGATCCCGCTGCCGTCGATCTACTTCGCGCACGAGCGCGAGGTGATCGAGCGGGACGGCATGCTCTACGCGGTCAACGAGTTCCTCCGGCCCAAGGCGGGCGAGGAGCGGTTCAAAGCGCAGGTGCGCTACCGGACCGTGGGCGACGCCTCCTGCACGGCGGCGGTCCGGTCGGACGCCGACACGGTGGAGAGGGTGATCGAGGAGGTGGCCGCCACCCGGATCACCGAGCGCGGCGCGACCCGCGGCGACGACCGGGTCAGCGAGGCCGCCATGGAGGACCGCAAGCGGGAGGGCTACTTCTGATGAGCGTCGAGACAGTGGCGCCGGAGGCGACGGATGCGACGCGCCCGATGGACCTGCTGCGGTTCGCCACCGCCGGCAGCGTCGACGACGGCAAGTCGACCCTGATCGGCCGGCTGCTGTACGACACGAAGTCGCTCTTCACCGACCAGCTCGCCGCGGTCGAGGCGGTCAGCGCGGCCCGGGGCGACGAGTACACCAACCTGGCGCTGCTCACCGACGGCCTGCGGGCGGAGCGGGAGCAGGGCATCACCATCGACGTGGCGTACCGGTACTTCGCCACGCCGCGGCGGAAGTTCATCATCGCCGACACCCCCGGGCACATCCAGTACACCCGGAACATGGTGACCGGCGCGTCCACCGCCGACCTGGCGCTGATCCTGGTGGACGCCCGCAAGGGCCTGGTGGAGCAGTCCCGCCGGCACGCGTTCCTCTGCTCGCTGCTGCGGGTGCCGCACCTGGTCCTCTGCGTGAACAAGATGGACCTGGTCGACTGGTCGGAGGAGGTGTTCGAGCGGATCGCCGACGAGTTCACCGCGTTCGCCGCGAAGCTCGACGTGCCGGACCTGACCGTGGTGCCGATCTCCGCGCTCAAGGGCGACAACATCGTCTCCCGTTCGGAGAACATGCCCTGGTACGAGGGTCCGTCGCTGCTGCACCACCTGGAGCGGGTGCACATCGCCAGCGACCGCAACCTGGTCGACGTGCGTTTCCCCGTGCAGTACGTGATCCGTCCGCAGTCCACCACGGTCACCGACTACCGCGGGTACGCGGGCCAGGTGGCCTCGGGCGTGCTCAAGCCGGGCGACGAGGTGATGGTGCTGCCCTCCGGTTTCACCAGCCGGATCGCCTCGGTCGAGACGGCTGACGGCCCGGTGGCCGAGGCGTTCCCGCCGATGTCGGTGACGGTCCGGCTGACCGACGAGATCGACATCTCCCGGGGCGACCTGATCTGCCGGCCGAACAACGCCCCGGCCGTCGCGCAGGACATCGAGGCGATGGTCTGCTGGATGGACGAGACCCGCCCGTTGCAGATCGGCGGCAAGTACGCGATCAAGCACACCACCCGCTCGGCGCGGGCCATCGTGCGCGGGCTGCACTACCGGCTGGACGTCAACTCGCTGCACCGCGACGACGCGGCCGGCGAGCTGAAGCTCAACGAGATCGGCCGGGTCCGGCTGCGGACCACCGTGCCGCTGCTCGCCGACGAGTACCGGCGTAACCGCACCACCGGCGGCTTCGTGATCATCGACGAGGCCACCAACCGGACGGTCGGCGCCGGCATGATCGTCGAGGCGGGCTGAGGCCCCCACCCCGGTGTCCGGCGGCGGCCCTGGTCAACCCGGCGCGGGTCGGCCAGGGCCGCCGGCGTTCAGTCGAGGCGGCTGGCGCCGTCGGCCGGGCGGACGGTGCGGGTGACCGGGGTGGCGAAGCCGCGCTCGGCGTACGCGGCGGTCACCGCGGCCGCCACCGCGTCGGCGGCGGCCGCGTCGACCAGGGCCAGCACGCAGCCGCCGAAGCCGCCGCCGGTCATCCGGGCCCCGTGCGCCCCGGCGGCCAGCGCCGCCTCGACCGCGGTGTCGATCTCGGGCACGGTGATCTCGAAGTCGTCGCGCATCGACGCGTGGGAGGCGGTCAGCAGGGGCCCGATCTCCCGGACCCGGCCGGCGCGCAGCAGCGCCACCGTGTCGAGCACCCGCTGGTCCTCGGTGACCACGTGCCGGACCCGGCGGCGGGTCTCGTCGTCGGGCAGCTTCGCCAGCGCCGCGTCGAGGCCGGCCGGGTCGATGTCGCGCAGGGCGGGCACGCCCAGGATCCGCGCCGCCTCCTCGCAGGACCGGCGGCGGGAGGCGTACTCGCCGTCGGCGTGCCGGTGCGGGGCGCGGCTGTCGACCACCAGCACGGCCAGCCCGGCGGCGTCCAGGTCGAACGGGATCTGGTCGACCTGCTCGGTGCGGCAGTCCAGGAAGAGGGCGTGCCCGGCCCGGCCCCGGATCACCGCCGACTGGTCCATGATCCCGGTGGGCGCGCCGACGTAGTCGTTCTCGGCGCGCTGGGCGAGCCGGGGCCACCGCTCGGCAGGCAGGTCCAGGTCGCCCAGGTCGACCAGGGCGGCCAGCACCGCGGACTCGATCGCCGCCGACGAGGAGAGCCCGGAGCCGACCGGCACGTCCGAGGCGACCGCGAGCCGGGCGCCGGGGACCGGCTGGCCGGCGGCGCGTAGCGCCCACACCACGCCGGCCACGTAGGCGGCCCAACCGGGCACCCGGCCGGGCTCGTCGGCCTCCGCCGGCCCGAACTCCACCGGCTCGTCGTCCAGCTCCGACCAGACCGTCCAGCGCGGCTCGTCGCGGGGCGCCGCGGCGACGACGGTACGCATCGGCAGCGCGAAGGGGAGCACGAAACCGTCGTTGTAGTCGGTGTGTTCGCCGATCAGGTTGACCCGGCCGGGAGCCGCCCAGCGGCCCGCCGGCTCCGCGCCGTACCGCTGCCGGAAGCCCGCGGTGGCGCGGGCCGCGACATCGCCGGCGGGCGCGGCCGGTGGCGCGGCGGGCGCGGTCGGGCCGGTCACTGGATCTCCTTCGTTCGCGACTGCGGGGCTCGCAGGCCCGGCTCGCTCCTCGCGCTCACCGTTGCCCCAGGATGTGCTCGCGGTAGAACGCCCAGGCGTCGCCGACCATGTCCTGCAGCGTCGGCTTGGCCGGCAGCCAGCCCAGCTCGTCGCGGGCCAGCGCGGCGGAGGCGACCAGCTCGGCCGGGTCGCCTTCGCGGCGCGGGGCCACCTCGACCGGCACCGGGTGGCCGGTGACCTCGCGGACCACCTCGATCACCTGCCGGTTGGTGAAGCCGTTGCCGTTGCCCAGGTTGTAGATCCGGTGCCGGCCCGGGGTGGCGGCGTCCAGCGCCAGCAGGTGGGCCCGGGCCAGGTCCTCGACGTGGATGTAGTCGCGCACGCAGGTGCCGTCGACGGTGGGGTAGTCGTCGCCGAAGAGCTGGAGCTTGTCGCGCCGGCCGGCGGCCACCTGGAGGGCGAGCGGGATCAGGTGGGTCTCCGGGTCGTGCCGCTCGCCGATGGTCCCGCCGTCGTGCCGGTACGCCCCGGCGACGTTGAAGTAGCGCAGCGAGATCGCGCCCAGGCCGTGGGCGATCGCCTCGGAGGTGAGCGCCATGTCGACGGCCAGCTTGGTGGCCCCGTACGTGTTGGTGGGGGCCTTCACGGCGGTCTCCGGGATGGGCAGCTCGGTGGGGTTGCCGTAGACCGCGGCGGTGGAGGAGAAGACCAGCCGGGGCACCCGGGCGGCGCGGACGGCGTCGAGCAGGGCGAGCGACCCGATGGTGTTGGTCCGCCAGTAGAGCTCCGGCTTGACCATCGACTCGCCGGCGGCGATCAGCGCGGCGAGGTGCAGCACGCCGTCGAAGCCGGCGTCCGGGGTGAGCACCCGGGCGGCCTCGTGGATCGGCAGGTCGACGTGGGTGGCGTCGGGGGCGAGGGCCGCCCGGTGCCCGGTGCGCAGGTCGTCCAGGACGGTGACATTGTGGCCCTCGTCGAGCAGCATCCGGGTCACCACACTGCCGATGTAGCCCGCACCGCCGGTGACGAGCAGTTTCACGTCGCTTCCTCCCGCCTGGCCGCCGCCGTGGCGGCCGTCCTTGATCACCCTATGGCCGCCGGTCGTGCCACGGCGGGCAGTGCACCACCGCCATTCCACCACGTTCCGTCATGATTGAACAGATCCGAACATCGACCGGCTGGGACGGCGAGGGCTGTCTACCATCCATCCCATGCGGGAGGCAGGTGGTCCCGGGCTCCGGCGACGACCGCCGGGGCGGCCACGGCGCGAGCCCGGTCCCGTCGCCCGGACCGTCGCCCGGCTCGTGGTCCGTGCCGCCGACGGGGCGACCCGCCTGGTCACCGACCTGCTCGGGGCCAGCCCGACCGCCGGCCGGGAACGGATCACCGAGGCCGAACTGCGTGACCTGGTGGCCGCCAACACCCTCCTCGACCCCGACGAGCGCCGGATCATCGACGAGGTGCTGGTGGCCGGCGCCCGCCTGGTCCGCGAGGTGATGGTGCCCCGCACCGAGGTGGTCTTCCTCTCCGCCGGGCTCACCGTGGCCGAGGCCGAACGCCTGGTCCGGGCCGAGACGCACACCCGCTACCCGGTGGTCGACGGCACCCACGACGACGTGGTCGGCTTCCTCCACCTGCGCGACGTGCTGCTGCGCCCCGAGCGCGACCGGTGCGCCACGGTGGGCGAGCTGACCCGCGAGGTGAAGCGGCTGCCCGGCAGCAAACGGGTGCTCGCCGCGCTCACCGAGATGCGCCGGGAGGGCCACCACCTGGCCGTGGTCGTCGACGAGTACGGCGGCACCGCCGGCATCGTCACCTGCGAGGACCTGGTGGAGGAACTGGTCGGCGAGATCCACGACGAGGACGACGTCCCGTCCGAACCGGTCCACGCCGGCCTGCCCGCCGTGGTGGACGGCCGGCTCAACCTGGCCGACTTCGCCGAACGGACCGGGGTGTCGCTGCCCGCCGGCCCGTACGAGACGGTCGGTGGCTTCGTGATGGCCGCCCTGGGCCGGCTGCCGGTCACCGGTGACGAGGTGCCGGTCGCCCCGGCCACGCTGGACGCCGGCCGGCCCGATCCGGACGATCCGCCGGGTGGCTGGTTGCTGCGGGTGCTCGCCCTGGAGGGGCGGCGGGTGTCCCGCCTCGCGGTCTCCGCCGCGCGCGTGCCGGAGCAACGACGCGAGCTGCCCGCGCCGGTCAGGCCCGCCGCGAGCCGACCCGCCGGCCCGTCATGACGGGCGATGGAGCTTGCTGACAGAATTGCCGGCATGTCCGACGTACCCGCCCGCCCGCGCGTCTTCTCCGGCATCCAGCCGACGGCCGACTCGTTCCACCTCGGCAACTACCTCGGCGCGCTGCGGCACTGGGTGGCCCTGCAGGACAGCCACGACGCCTTCTACTGCGTGGTGGACCTGCACGCCATCACCGCCGGCCACGACCCGAAGGTGCTCAAGCAGCGCAGCCGGCTGGCCGCCGCGCAGCTGTTCGGGCTGGGTCTCGACCCGGAGCGCAGCACCCTCTTCGTCCAGTCGCAGGTGCCCGAGCACCCGCAGCTGGCCTGGGTGCTCGGCTGCATCACCGGGTTCGGCGAGGCGAGCCGGATGACCCAGTTCAAGGACAAGTCGCACAAACAGGGCAGCGAGCGGGCCAGCGTCGGCCTCTTCACGTACCCGATCCTGCAGGCCGCCGACATCCTGCTCTACCAGGCGCACGCGGTGCCGGTCGGCGAGGACCAGCGGCAGCACCTGGAGCTCTCCCGGGACCTGGCGCAGCGGTTCAACTCGCTGTTCGGGCCGACCTTCACGGTGCCCGCGCCGCACATCGTCAAGGACACCGCCAAGATCACCGACCTGCAGGACCCGACGGCGAAGATGTCGAAGTCGTCCTCCTCGCCGGCCGGCATCATCGACCTGCTCGAGGAGCCGGCCCGCTCGGCCAAGAAGATCCGCTCCGCGGTCACCGACACCGGCCGCGAGATCGTCTTCGACGCCGAGGGCAAGCCCGGCGTATCCAACCTGCTGACCATCTACTCGGCGCTCTCCGGACGGAGCATCGACGACCTGGTCGCCGCGTACGACGGCAAGGGCTACGGCGACCTCAAGAAGGACCTCGGCGAGGTGGTCCGGGAGTTCGTCACGCCCATCCAGGAGCGCACCCGCGGCTACCTGGACGACCCGGCGCAGCTGGACAAGCTGCTCGGCCAGGGGGCGGAGAAGGCCCGGGCGGTCGCCGCGGCGACGCTGGCCACCGTGTACGAGCGGGTCGGCTTCTTCCCGCCGGTCCGGTCCGCGTAGCGGGCCCGCGCGTCGGAGAGGGTGTGCGCAGTCGGTGGCCGGAGGGATGGCGCGGAGCGTGGCTGGCAGGGACGGAGCGCCGGACGCCGGCGACACCATCCAGATCGGGATCGCGGTGGACATCCCCGAACCGTGGGGCGGGCTGCTCACCCGCCGCCGGGTCGAGGCCGGTGACCCGCAGGCCGTCCCCGCCCACGTCACCCTGCTCGGGCCGACCGAGATCCCGGTGAGCGCGCTGCCCGCCGTCGAGGAGCACCTGACCCGGGTGGCCGCCACCCACCTGCCGTTCACCCTGCACCTGCGGGGCACCGGCACGTTCCGCCCGGTCACCCAGGTGGTCTTCGTGGCGGTCGCGGCCGGGATCAGCGAGTGCGAGGTGCTCGCCGCGGCCATCAACGCGGCGCCGGAACTGCACCGGGAGGCGCGCTTCCCGTACCACCCGCACGTCACCGTGGCGCAGGACGTCCCGGCGGAGGTGCTGGACAAGGCGTACGAGGACCTGGCGGACTTCTCGGCGCTGTTCGAGGTCGAAGCCTTCACCCTCTTCTCGCACAGCGGGGCGGCCCGATGGCAGCCCCGCCGCGACTTCCGGCTCGGCGGTTGAGCTGAGCGCGCCGCTGGCCCGCCGCGCCCCCCACCGATCGGCGAGGATGACGGGGTGAACCTGCTCGGCCGGATCGAGAGCGCGCTGGGCCGCCGGATCGACGCGGCGCGGGGCCGGCTGCCGGCCTTCGACCACCTGTGGCGGGCCGGCACCCTCTACGCGGACCTGCTGGCCGGGCGGCTGGCCGCCGCGATCGCCTACTACGGCTTCTTCGCGGTGTTCGCGCTCGCCCTGGTCGCGTACTGGATCTTCGGCACGATCCTGCAGGACAACGCCGAGGTCAGCGAGGCGGCCGCGGACTTCCTGGCGGGGAACCTGCCGTTCCTCGACCCGCAGCAGATCGCCGAGAGCAGCAACACCGTCGGGGTGGTCGGCCTGATCATCCTGGTGGTGACCGGGATCGGCTGGGTGGAGGCGATCCGCTCCTCGCAGCGGCTCATGTACGGCCTCAACCAGCAGCCCGGCAACCTGGTGATCCGCCGCCTGGTCGACCTGGGCGTACTGGTCGCGGTCTTCGTGCTGCTCGGGGTGTCGGTGGCCGCCGTGGACGCGCTGGAGTCGCTGCTGCGGTTCCTGCTGCGCAGCACCGGCTCGGTCGGCCTCACCACGGTCAGCGCGGTGCTCAGCGTGCTGGTCAACGCGGTGCTCGCGGTCGCGCTGCTGGTGGCGGTGCCCCGGCTGCGGATGAGCCGGCGCCGGCTGCGGCCGGTGGTGCTGGTGGTCGCGATCGGCATCACCCTGCTCAACACCGTCGGCCGCTACTACGTGGTACGCACCGAGCGGAACCCGGCGTACACGGTGGTGACCACCGCGGTCGGCCTGCTGCTCTACCTCTACCTGCTCAACCAGCTGGTGCTCTTCGGCGCGGCGCTGGCCGCCACCAGCCGGTACGGCCGGGTGGTGGACCTGGCCGAGGGCGCCGCCGCCCGGGAGGTGGACGTCGAGATCGACGAGGAGACCGAACCGGGGACACCGGGAGGAGCGGGATGAGCACCCGGATCAGGATCGACGCCGACTCGGCGGTGCCCCCGTACGAGCAGGTACGCGGGCAGCTCGCGGGGATGATCGGGGACGGGCGGCTGCCCGTCGGCACCCGGCTGCCCGCGGTCCGGCAGCTCGCCGCCGACCTCGCTCTGGCGGCGAACACGGTGGCCCGGGCGTACCGGGAGCTGGAATCCGCCGGGCTGGTGGAGACCCGGGGGCGGCACGGGACCGTGGTGGCCCCGGGGCGGGACGACGCCACCGACCGTCTGCACCGGGCCGCCGCCGGGTACGCCGCCGAGGCGGCCCGGCTGGGCGTACCGCCGGACCGCGCCCTGGCCCTGGTCCGTGCGGCGCTGAACGCCGGTACGCCCGGGTAGGAGTGACCGCCGGAGCGGGGGGACTTGGCGGCATTGCGGCCCGCGCCCGCGCCGGGAACGACCATGATGGGCCGGTGGGCGCACTCGTGACACTGGACCTGCCGGACGACTCGCCGATGCTCGGCCTGCCGTGGATCATCACCTTCGGCCCGCTGGGCGACGGCGACGAGTGGGAGCCCGTCGTCTGCGGCCCGTACGAGCGGGCGCACGCGCTCGCCCTGGCCGAGGCGGTGGTCGCCGAGGAGCAGCTGATGGCGGTGGTGGAGCCGCTGGTGCCGGCGCTGACCCCGGAGGAGATCCGCAGCGAGATCGCCGCCGCGCAACTCGCCGCCGAGGACGAGGCGGCCCGGATCGACGAGGCGGACCTGTACGGCGACTTCGAGGACGTCATCGACGAGGAGCTGGAGCTGGCCGCCGAGCGGGAACCGGAACCGCAGCCGGCGAACCCGCCCAGCGCCGAGGAGGTCCACGCCGGCTTCGCGCGGATCGCCAAGCTGCTCGCCGCCCGGGGCGCCTGAGCCTCAGCTCGGTGCCCGGTCCAGCACGCAGAACTCGTTCTCCTCCGGGTCGGCCAGGACCGTGAACCCCTCGGTCCCGGTCTGCCCGACGTCGATGTGCCGGGCGCCGAGCGCCACCAGCCGGTCCACCTCCGCCGCCGGGTCCCCGTCCGAGACCAGGTCCAGGTGGAGCCGGTTTTTGCCGTGCTTGGCGGTGCCGCTGCCCTGCAACCAGATGGTGGGGCCGGGCCGGCCGGGCGGCGGGTAGAGCTTCGCGTTGCCGTCGCCACCCTGTCGGACCGTGTAGCCGAGGGCGGCCGACCAGAACCGGGCCATCAGATCGAGGTCGCTGACGTCGAGGGTGTACTGCGCGACGAGTGCGGTCATCACCCCGTGGTACCCCCACGGTCCCAGGTGGACACCGGCCCCTCGGAGATCGAGATCCCCGAGGGGCCGGCGCCACCTCACCCCCCACCACAAGGGGTCGGTAGCCCAGCCGCCCGTCGGCGCGGGGCACAACGGACGACCAGGTCAATGGCGGGTTACCCGGCTCAGCGCCGTTCGAACCACGCAGCCGCGTCCACCGGCAGGACGTGCCCGTCGCCCCGCTCGGTGAGGTCGGCGCTGGCGGCGACCGGCCGGCCGTAGCCGGTGATCGTGGCCGCCGCGCCGCTGATGTTGACCACGCAGGTCAGCTCGGTGTTCCCGGCGGTGCGGCGGAACGCCAGCACGCCGGGCTCGGTCTCCAGCCAGGTGATGCCGTCGGTGCCGGCCAGCGCCGGGTGCTCGTGCCGGACCCGCAGGGCGGTCCGGTAGAGCTCCAGCGTCGAGCCGGGCGCGCCGGCCTGGGCCGCGACCGAGAGGCCGCGCCAGGTCGCCGGGGCCGGCAGCCAGCTCAGTTCGCTGCCGGCCGGGCCGAAGCCGTACGGGGCCAGCTCGCCGCTCCACGGGATCGGCACCCGGCAGCCGTCCCGGCTCTCCCCGGTGCGCAGGAACGCCGGGTCCTGGCGTAGCTCGTCGGGAAGGTCGAGCACCTCGGGCAGGCCGAGCTCCTCGCCCTGGTAGACGTACGCGCAGCCGGGCAGGGCGAGCATCAGCAGGGCGGCGGCCCGGGCCCGGCGCAGACCGACCTCGCCGTCGCCGTACCGGGTGACGTGCCGCTGCCGGTCGTGGTTGGAGAGCACCCAGGTGGTCGGGGCGCCGACGATGGTCGACTCGGCCAGCGCGGTGTCGATGACCTTGCGGAACGAGTCGGCCGACCAGGTGGCGTCGAGGAAGTCGAAGCTGAACGCCTGGTGCAGCTCGTCCGGGCCGATGTAGCGGGCCAGCCGCTGCGGGGTCTCGGCCCACGCCTCGGCCACCGCCATCCGGCCGCCCGGGTAGCTGTCCAGGATCGGCCGCCAGGCGCGGTAGATCTCGTGCACCTCGTCCTGGTCGAAGTACGGCAGCCGGCCCTTGCCGAGCAGTTCCGACTGGCGCCGGCCGGTGGTCATCGAGTTGAAGCCGACGTCCGGCAGCCCTTCCGCCTTGATCATTCCGTGGGCCACGTCGATCCGGAAACCGTCCACGCCCCGGTCGAGCCAGAACCGCAGGATGTCCTCGAACTCGGCGCGTACCTCCGGGTGGCGCCAGTTCAGGTCGGGCTGGGCCGGGTCGAACAGGTGCAGGTACCACTGCCCGTCGGGGACCCGGGTCCAGGCCGGGCCGCCGAAGATGCTCTCCCAGTCGTTCGGTGGCAACTCGCCCTGCTCGCCCCGGCCCTCGGCGAACAGGTACCGGGCCCGCTCCGGGGAGCCCGGGCCGGCCGCGAGGGCCGCCGCGAACCACGGGTGCGCGCTGGAGGTGTGGTTGGGCACCAGGTCCACGATGATCCGCAGGTTGAGCGCGTGCGCGTCGGCGATCATCGCGTCGAAGTCGGCCAGGTTGCCGAAGAGCGGATCCACGTCCCGGTAGTCGGCCACGTCGTAGCCGGCGTCGATCTGCGGCGAGGTGTAGAAGGGGGTCAGCCAGAGCGCGTCCACCCCGAGTTCCCGCAGGTACGGCAGCCGCTGCCGGATCCCCTCCAGGTCACCGACGCCGTCGCCGTTCGCGTCGGCGAAGCTGCGGACGTAGACCTGGTAGACGACCGCGGAGCGCCACCAGTCGTTGTCTGCGGTCGGCGGCGCGGGAGGGGTGGCGGCGGTCATCGGTGACGATCCCCGTTCTCTGGCATCAGACGGCGGCGCCCCGCAGGGATGCGCGGGGCACGGGTGTCTGAGCAGAATGCCGGCCAAGCACTGCAAGAGTCAAGCATTCCTTGCGCAAGAAGTAGCCCTCACACCCCGCTGCCCACCGCTCCACCCTCAACCTGTCGCGCCCCGCGCCCCGCGTCCCGCCCGTCCCGCTGTCCCGTCCCGCCCTCCGGAAGCCCCACCCGCTTTGCGGCACCTCGCCCCCTCCGGCCGCCCGGATGGGCCAGATTGCGGCATCTCGTGCCCTCCCTCTGGGCAGAAGGGCCGCGTTGCGGCATCCGGAGTCGATCACGCGCGAGCACCGCGGGTGAATGGGCCAGGTTGCGGCATCTCGTGCCATCCCGGGGGCCGGACGGGCCGGAGTGCGGCATCTTGCGGGCGTCGCCCACCGGGGCGGAGGTGGGGGTGGGGGTGGTCAGGCTGGTACGACCAGGGAGGGGGCGGTCGGGCGTTGCCGCTGCGCGCCGCCGGCCGGGCCGGCGCCGCTGGTGGGGGTGGTTTCGGCCGGGCGGACCACCGCCGTCGAGCCGCGTACCACGAGTTCCGGGCGGAACAGGTATTCGGAGTTCGGGGCGGCGTGCCCGTTGATCTCGTCGACCAGCGCGCGGACCGCGGCCACCGCCATCGCGGCGACCGGCTGGCGCATGGTGGTCAGCGGCGGGTCGGTGAAGGCGATCAGCGGGGAGTCGTCGTACCCGACGACCGAGATGTCGCCGGGGACGGCGAGGCCGCGCTGGCGGGCGGCGCGGATGGCGCCGAGCGCCATCAGGTCGGAGCCGCAGACCAGGCCGGTGACCCCGCGTTCGATGAGCCGGCCGGCGGCGGCCTCGCCGCCCTCGACGCCGAAGAGGGAGAGCTCGGCCAGCTCGTCGATCTCGGCCTCGGTCGCGCCGACCAGCCGGGTCATGGCGGACCGGAAGCCGGCCACCTTGCGCTGCACGGGGACGAACCGGTCCGGCCCGGTGATCAGGCCGATCCGGCGGTGTCCGAACGCCACCAGGTGGGCCACGGCCAGCTCGGCGGCCTCCCGGTCGTCGCAGGAGACGAAGGGCGCCGCGATGCCACCGACGTACCCGTTGATCATGACGATCGGCAGCGGGCGGGCGATCAGCGCGCGGTACCGGTCGTGGTTGGCGGCGGTGTCGGCGTGCAGGCCGGAGACGAAGACGATCCCGGAGACCTGCCGGTCCAGCAGCATCTCCACGTACTCGTCCTCGGTGACGCCGCCGGGCGTCTGGGTGCAGAGCACCGGGGTGAACCCGCTCTGCGCCAGCGTCGACTCGATGATCTGGGCGAAGGCCGGGAAGATCGGGTTGTCCAGCTCCGGGACCACCAGTCCGACCAGTCCGGCGCTGCGCTTGCGCAGCCGGGCCGGGCGCTCGTAGCCGAGCACGTCGAGGGCGGTCAGGACGGCCTGCCGGGTCTCGGGGGCCACTCCGGGGCGGTCATTGAGCACCCGCGACACCGTGGCCTCGCTGACTTCGGCCTGTTGGGCGATGTCGGACAGTCGAGCGCGCATGGCGGCACTTTAGCTCACCGGCAAGTTCTTGCGTACGCCTCTGCAAGCCCTTCCATTCTCTGCAACCTCTTGCTAACGTCCCGGCAACATGCGAGAGCAGCGGCGCAAAATCCCCGCGCCGGGCAGCAAGAAGTTTCCGAGCATTCCACTGGCGAGCCGCCCTTCCCCCGGCGGGCCGCCATGACGACAGGAGTACCGATGCGCATCCGTACCGCGGGTGTGGTCGCCGTCCTCGGCCTGGCGCTCGCCGCGTCCGGCTGCGGTGGCAGCGACAGCGACAAGCCGGCCGCCAAGGAGTCCGCCAAGGCGGCCGGCGGCAAGCTGGTCATCTGGGCCGACGACAAGCGGGCCGCCGCGCTGAAGCCGTTCGCCGAGGAGTTCGGCAAGGAGAACGGCGTGACCGTCGAGGTCCAGGCCGTCTCCAAGGACCTGCAGACCAACTTCGTCACCGCGTCGCAGCAGGGCAGCGGCCCGGACGTCGTGGTCGGCGCGCACGACTGGATCGGCAACATGGTGCAGAACGGCGCCATCGACCCGGTGCAGCTCCCCGCCGAGCAGAAGAGCGCGTTCAACGAGACCGCGATCAAGGCGGTCACGTTCAACGGCCAGCTCTACGGCGTGCCCTACGCCACCGAGAACGTCGCGCTGCTCCGCAACACCGCGCTGGCCCCCGAGGCGCCGAAGACCATCGAGGAACTGGTCCAGACCGGCAAGAAGCTCAAGGCCGAGAAGAAGGCCCAGGAGATCCTCTGCCTCCAGTCCGGCCAGAACGGCGACGCGTACCACGTCTACCCGCTGTACACCTCCGCCGGCGGCTACCTCTTCGGCACCACGGCCAACGGCGACTACGACCCGAAGGACCTGGGCGTGGGCAAGCCGGAGTCGATCGCGGCCTTCCAGAAGATCGCGAAGCTCGGCGAGAAGGGCGACGGCGCGCTCAAGCGCTCCATCACCCCGGAGAACTCCATCGCCAGCTTCGGCGCCAAGAAGTGCGCCTTCCTGGTCTCCGGTCCGTGGGCCATCGCCGAAGCCAAGAAGGCCGGCATCAAGTACGACATCTCCCCGGTCCCCGGCTTCGCCGGCGGCAAGGAGGCCCAGCCGTTCGTGGGCGTGCAGGCGTTCTACGTCGCCGCCAAGGGCAAGAACAAGGCCCTGGCGCAGGAGTTCGCCACCAACTACGTGACCAAGCCCGAGCTGGCCGTCGCGCTGTACCGGGCCGAGCCGCGCCCGCCGGCGCTGACCGCCGCCTTCGACCAGGTCAAGGGCGAGGACCCGGACCTGGCCAAGTTCTCCGAGGCCGGCAAGAACGGGCAGGTGCTCCCGGCGATCCCGGCCATGGCCGCGATCTGGGACCCGTTCGGCAAGGCGGAGGCCGCCGTCATCGGCGGCGCCGACCCGGCCAAGACGATCACCGCCGCGGGCAAGACCATCGCGGGTCAGATCAAGTAATGAGCACGTCGCTGTCCGGCCCGGGGTCTGCTGAGCAGGCCCCGGGCCGGGAGCCCGTTCGCCGCGGGCTCCCGCGCACGTCCCGTACCGCGCGGAACCACGCGCCGATCACCGCGACCGGTCTCGTCGTCAAGGTGGTCCTGCTCGGCCTGGTGGCCGGGATCGCGATCTGGGCGGCGTTCCCGCTCGTCGAGGCCGAGCACTGGGTGGGGCTGGCGATCCTCGCCGCCACCACCGCGGGCCTGTTCTACCTCTACCTCGGCCGGCGGCACATCCCGGCCAAGTACCTGGTCCCCGGCACGATCTTCCTGATCGCCTTCCAGGTCTTCCCGGTGCTCTACACGGCGAGCACCGCCTTCACGAACTTCGGCGACGGGCATCGCGGCAGCAAGGACGACGCGATCGTCGCCATCCAGACCACCTCGGTGAAGCAGGTCCCCGGCTCCGCCCAGTACGCCCTCTCCATCGCCACCACGGGCGACCCGGCGACCGGCGCGCTGGTCTTCCTGCTCGGCGACCCGAAGACCAAGGAGGTCTTCGCCGGCGACGCGGGCGGCCTGCGCCGGCTCGACCCCGGCGAGGTGGAGGCCAGCAGCCTCACCGGCAAGGTCACCGCCGCCGACGGCTACACCGTGCTGAACATCGGCCAGGCCAGCGTCCGGAGCAAGGAGATCACCGACCTGGTGGTGCCGACCGCCGGTGGCGCGATCCGCTCCAACGGGCTCACCCGCGCCTACGAGGGCAAGGCCGCGCGGGCGTACGACGCCGGATGCGACTGCGTCAGGGACAGCGAGACCGGCAGGACCTGGACCGCGGACGCGCAGGCCGGCGCGTTCGTCGCCGCGGACGGGGAGCGCCTCGCCCAGGGCTGGAAGGTCAACGTCGGGTTGCAGAACTTCAGCCGGGTGCTCACCGACCCGAACATCTCCGGCCCGTTCTTCGGCACCCTGCTCTGGAACTTCGCCTTCGCGGTCGGCTCGACCGGGCTCACCTTCCTGCTCGGCATGGCCATCGCGCTCGCCCTGCACTCGCCCCGGATGCGCGGCACCAACCTCTACCGGGTGCTGCTGATCCTGCCGTACGCGATGCCGTCGTTCGCCATGCTGCTGGTCTGGCGGGACATGTTCAACACCGACTTCGGCCTGGTGAACAACCTGTTCGGGCTGGGCGTCGACTGGTTCGGCCAGGCCTGGTCGGCCCGGGCCGCGGTGCTGCTGGTGCAGCTCTGGCTCGGCTACCCGTACATGTTCCTGGTGGCCACCGGCGCGCTCCAGGCCATCCCCCGGGAGCTGACCGAGGCCACCTCGGTGGACGGCGCCTCCCCGTGGCAGTCGTTCCGGTCGGTCACCCTGCCGCTGCTGCTGGTCGCGCTCTCGCCGCTGCTGATCGCGTCGTTCGCGTACAACTTCAACAACATCAACGCGATCTGGCTGACCACCGAGGGCGGGCCGTTCCCGGCGGACAACCCGACCAACGGGGCTACCGACCTGCTCATCACCTACACCTACCGGCTGGCCTTCGGCGCCCAGGGCGCCGAGTTCGGCATGGCCGCCGCGGTCTCGATCTTCATCTTCGCGATCGTGGCCACGGTGTCGGCGATCAGCTTCCGCCGTACCCGCAAGCAGGAGGAGGTGTACTCGTGACCACCTACGCGGACGCCCCCGCCGCCAACCGCAACGCGAAGGGGAGCGCGAGGCGACGCTGGTTCCGCCAGGTGGGCTGGCGGCACGTCGTCGGGGTGCTCGCCGTGGCGTTCAGCCTCTTCCCGATCCTGTTCGTGCTCTCCGCGGCGCTCAACCCGCTCGGCACGCTCTCCTCCACCGAACTGCTGCCGACCGGCGCGTCCTTCGAGAACTTCGGCAACCTGTTCCACCAGACCGCCTTCGGGCACTGGTTCCTCAACTCGCTGCTGATCGCCGGCACGGCCAGCGTCGTGTCGATCTTCCTGTCCGCGCTGGCGGCGTACGCGTTCTCCCGGATGCGGTTCGCCGGGCGGCGGTTCGGCCTGCTCACCCTGCTGCTGATCCAGATGTTCCCGCAGTTCCTGGCCATCGTGGCGATCTTCCTGATCTTCACGACGGTCACCGACCTGTGGCCGGTGCTCGGGTTCAACACCCCGTGGGGGCTGTTCCTGCTCTACATGGGTGGTGCGCTCGGCGTGAACACCTGGCTGATGAAGGGCTTCTTCGACACCCTGCCCCGGGAGCTGGACGAGTCGGCGACCATGGACGGCGCCACGCACGCCCAGGTCTTCTTCCGGATCATGCTGCCGCTGGTGGCGCCGATCCTGGCGGTGACCGCGCTGCTCTCCTTCATCGGCACGATCAACGAGTTCATGATCGCCAACGTGTTCCTCACCAACACCGAGTCCAAGACCCTCGCGGTCGGCATGTTCGGGCTGGTGGCCGGCGAGCGGAACAACAACTTCGGGATGTTCGCGGCGGGCACCCTGCTCACCGCCGTGCCCACGGTGCTGGTGTTCCAACTGCTCCAGCGCTACATCGTCTCCGGCCTCACCGCCGGGGCGGTCAAGGGATGAACCGGAGGGGTACGCGCCCGCCGTCCTGAGCGGGGCGAGCGCGGCCCCTCCGCACCCGAAGAACAGCGGCAACCCGAAGAACAGCAACCGGAAGAACAGCAAGCTGCGGCAAGGGCGTCGGATCGACGTACACCGGAGCGGTTTCCGGGCGGACCGCCGCGGTCGGGTGACCGATCGCGGCGGGTGCCCGCCCCCCTCCCTGTCGGAACGACCCGGAAGGCGTCCTCATGTCTCTCCAGCCGCACCACGACGGCTCCGCCACCTACGTGCCCGAGCAGGAGCCGGCGCTCGGGCGGACCGTCCCGGTCTTCGTCCGGGTGCCGGCCGGCGCCGACGTCCGCCAGGTGCACGTCCGGACCACCGGCGACGGCGAGCCGCGCTTCGCCGAGGCCGTCGTCGACCGCACCCGGGGCGGTGACGTGTGGTGGCGGGCCGACGTCGAGGTCCGCAACCCGGTCAGCAACTACCGCTTCCTGCTCGACGGCCGCCGGGGCTCCCGCTGGCTGAACGCGGCCGGCCTGATCGACCACGACGTGCCCGACCACGGCGACTTCAAGCTGGTCAGCTACCCGCCGCCGCCGGCCTGGGCCCGGGACGCGGTGATCTACCAGATCTTCCCGGACCGGTTCGCCCGCTCCGCCGCCGCCGACGGCCGACCCGCGCCGGACTGGGCCATCCCCTGCGACTGGGACACCCCGGTGGTCGGGCGCGGCCCGGAGACGCCCCGCCAGTTCTACGGCGGCGACCTCGACGGGATCACCGAGCGGCTGGACCACCTGGACCGGCTCGGCGTGAACACCGTCTACCTCACCCCGATCTTCCCGGCCCGCTCCAACCACCGGTACGACGCGGCCAGCTTCGACACCGTCGACCCGCTGCTCGGCGGGGACGCCGCCCTGGCCCGGCTGGCCGACGCGGTGCACGCCCGGGGCTGGCGGCTGCTCGGCGACATCACCAGCAACCACACCGGCGACGCCCACCACTGGTTCACGGCCGCCGCCGCCGACGTGCACGCGCCCGAGCGGGAGCTGTACTACTTCTTCGACCTGGCCGGCGTCGACGACTCCCGCTCGGCGCGTCCGGTGCCGCGCGGCGATCAGGCGCCGGCGGACTACGAGTCGTGGAACGGGGTCAGGTCGCTGCCGAAGCTCAACTGGGGCAGCGCCGAGCTGCGTCGCCGCTTCGCCACCGCCGAGGACTCGTTGCTGCGCCGCTGGCTGCGCCCGCCGTACGGGCTGGACGGCTGGCGGGTGGACGTGGCGAACATGACCGGCCGGCGGGGCGCGGACGCGTACACCCACGAGGTGGCGCGGCTGCTGCGTCAGGTGGTCGCCGAGACCCGGCCGGACGGGCTGCTGCTCGCCGAGCACGGCCACGACCACACCGGTGACCTGGACCGGGACGGCTGGCACGGGACCATGAACTACGTGGGCTTCACCGATCCGGTCTGGTCCTGGCTGCGCCACGGCGACGACCCGGTGCCGAACTTCCTCGGCACCCCCGGTGGGGTGCGGCGGCGGGCCGGGGGCACGGTGCTGGCCACCATGAACGCCTACCGGTCGCTGATCTCCTGGCGGTCGTACACGCACTCGTGGCAGCTGCTCGGCTCGCACGACTCGGCCCGGATCCGGACCGTGGTGGGCGACGCGGCCCGCCAGGAGGTGGCCGCCGGGCTGCTCGCCACCATGCCGGGGACCCCGGTGGTCTTCGCGGGCGACGAGCTGGGGCTGACCGGCGGCAACGGGGAGGGCTCGCGTACCCCGATGCCGTGGCACCGGCCGGAGAGCTGGGACCGGCGGACCTTCGCGGCGTACCGGGCGTTGCTGGCGCTGCGCCGCGCGGAGCCGGCGCTGCGGCACGGCGGCCTGCGCTGGGTGCACGCCGACGCCGACACCCTGGTCTTCCTCCGGGAGGCGCCGACCGGCACGGTCCTGGTGCTGGCCCGGCGCGCGGCCGGCGCTCCGGTGCGGCTGACCGGCCTGCCGGCCGGCGACAACGTGTACGGGGGCGCGCCCGCGCTTCGTCCGGACGCCGAGGGCGCGGTGACCGTCCCCGGCGACGGCCCCACCTTCCAGGTCTGGCGCCTGAGCTGACCCCGACCCCCGCGATCCTGCCGGTCCGGCCCTCCGTCCGGTCGCGGTCGCCGGGCCTGCCGGGGCGTCCGGCGCGATCGCGGGGAGGGCGGGGGAGCCGGGGCGGGGCAGGTCACGGTATGACGGCAGGTCGGCGGGGTGGCTACTACGCAGCGTCGTTGTTGGGGGAGGATGGGCCGCGTGGAAGCTCTCCGACTGATTCTTCTCTACGTCCATCTGGTCGGCTTCGCGCTGCTGCTCGGTGGTGCGATCGCCCAGTACGTCACCGGCCGGCTGCGGATCAACGCCGCCATGCTCTGGGGCGCGGTGATCCAGATCCTCACCGGTATCGGACTGTCCGCCCCGCTGCGCGACGGCGACGAGCCGGCCCCCGCCAAACTTGTTACCAAGTTGGTGCTCGCGTTGATCATCTTCGTCATGGTCTTCTTCTCCCGTAAGCGGGAGAGCGTCAACCGCGGTCACTTCCTCGCGATCATCGGGTTGACGCTGCTCAACGCCGCCGTCGCGGTGTTCTGGCGTTAGTTCGCCCGACAGCCGGGAAGCTCGGGAAAGCTCGGGAAACAGACGTTCGCGACACCACCGCGCATGCCGCTCGGCACGATTAGTGACGTGCCCCACCCAAGGGTTACGTAGGGGTAACGACCGTTCAACAGTCGTGCACGATTGTCGGCCGGTGGGTGGGCGCGGGCGTACGCTCCCGTCCGTAACGTGGGACGCCGGCGGCACACCGCCGGCCGGCGCAAGGGCTGCCACCGCGCACGACGCGGTGTGCAATGGGAAGGAGACGTCTTGCGCTCTGTGCGTGGGATGCGGATCGCCTCCGCCATCGTGGCGGGTGGCCTCGTGCTGGGCGCCGCCGCATGTGGTGAGGCTCCCGAGGACGACAAGAACGCCGGCGGCACCGGCGGCAAGAAGTTCAGCGCCTGCATGGTGACCGACGTCGGTGGCATCGATGACAAGTCCTTCAACACCTCGGCCTGGAAGGGCCTGCAGGAGGCGAAGAAGGAGAACGACAACATCGACATCAAGAACGTCCAGTCGAAGGCCGAGGCGGACTACGAGGTCAACCTGACCGGGTTCGTCAACCAGAAGTGCGACTTCATCCTGGCCGTGGGTGGCCTGATGTCGGACGCCACCAAGAAGATCGCCACGGCGAACCCGAACCAGCAGTTCGGCATCGTCGACGCGAACCCGGGCGTGGACAACATCTACCCGATGCAGTTCGACACCGCGCAGGCCGCCTTCCAGGCCGGTTACCTGGCCGCCGGGATGAGCAAGAGCGGCAAGGTCGGCACCTACGGTGGTCTGCCGATCCCGCCGGTCACCATCTTCATGGACGGCTTCGCCGACGGCGTGGCGTACTACAACAAGGCCAAGAGCAAGAACGTCCAGGTGCTGGGCTGGGACAAGGCCACCCAGAAGGGCTCCTTCACCAACGACTTCGTCAAGCAGGACGAGGGCAAGAAGGTCTCCGACGCGCTGGTCGCCCAGGGCGCGGACATCATCATGCCGGTCGCCGGCGGCGCCGGCCTCGGCACCACCGCCGCGGCCCAGGCCTCGAACGGCAAGTACTCGGTCGTCTGGGTGGACGTCGACGGCTGCGAGAGCACCCCGAACTGCCCGGCCCTGATCACCACGGTCGTCAAGAACATCCCGGACGCCGTGAAGGAGGCCGTGCTCAAGGCCGCCGGTGGCGAGAAGCTCCAGGCCAAGCCGGGCTTCGTCGGCACCCTGGCCAACAACGGCGTCTCGATCGCCCCGTACCACGACTTCGACAGCAAGGTCCCGGCGGACCTCAAGGCCGAGGTCGACAAGATCAAGGCGGACATCTCCGCCGGCACCATCACGGTCACCTCGAAGGCCCAGCCGACCAAGTGACCGCTCCGCCGGCCACCGCGGTGAAATCATCGGCGGGGGCCGGCGGGCACCAGGAGTGACGATCCGGCCGCCTCGGCGTACGCGGGACACCCCGCGGACGGCGGGGCGGCCGGTCCACCTTCATCCCCCACTGACCCCACCCGGCGCGGTGGCCGGCGGGCAGCCGCTACGCTGCACCATCGCTCGCACTCCAGGAGGTTGCGCTGAGACTCGAACTGCGCGGCATCACCAAACGGTTCGGTGAACTGGTCGCCAACGACCACATCGACCTCACGGTGGAGCCTGGAGAGATCCACGCCCTGCTCGGCGAGAACGGCGCCGGCAAGTCGACCCTGATGAACGTGCTCTACGGGCTCTACCAGCCCGACGAGGGCGAGATCCTGGTCGACGGCAAGCCGCTGAAGCTGAAGGGCCCGTCGGACGCCATCGCGGCCGGCATCGGCATGGTGCACCAGCACTTCATGCTGGTGCCCGTCTTCACCGTGGCCGAGAACGTCATGCTCGGCGCCGAGCAGGTCAGGGGCCGTTTCGCCGGCATCCTGGACCGCCGGCGCGCCCGGCGTGAGGTGGCCGAGGTCTCCGAGCGGTACAACCTCCGGGTCGACCCGGACGCGGTGATCGAGGACCTGCCGGTCGGCATCCAGCAGCGGGTGGAGATCGTCAAGGCCCTCACCCGCGACGTCGACCTGCTGATCCTCGACGAGCCGACGGCCGTGCTGACCCCGCAGGAGACCGAGGAACTGCTCGCGGTCATGCGGTCGCTCAAGGAAGCCGGCAAGTCGATCGTGTTCATCACCCACAAGCTGGGCGAGGTGAAGGCGATCGCCGACCGGATCACGGTGATCCGGCGCGGCAGGACCGTCGGCACCGCCGAGCCGAGCGCCAGCCGGGACGAGCTGGCCGCGCTGATGGTGGGGCGCAGCGTCCGGCTGACCGTGGACAAGCAGCCGGCCCAGCCGGGCAAGCCGGTCCTCGAGGTCGCCGGCCTGGTCGTCGACGACGACCGGCAGGTACGCGCGGTCGACGGCGTCGACCTGACCGTGCACGCCGGTGAGGTGCTCGGCGTGGCGGGCGTGCAGGGCAACGGGCAGACCGAGCTGATCGAGGCGATCATGGGGCTGCGCCCGGTCCTCGCCGGCTCGGTCACCCTGGACGGCCACGCCGTACACGGCTGGTCGACCAAGAAGGTGCTCCGCGCCGGCGTCGGGTACGTCCCGGAGGACCGCAGCGTGGACGGCCTGGTCAAGGAGTTCTCCGTGGCGGAGAACCTGGTGCTGGACATCTACGACCGGCCGCCGTTCGGCAAGGGCCTCTCGCTCAAGCCGGACGCCATCGCGAAGTCGGCGAAGGAACGGATCGAGCAGTTCGACATCCGTACCTCCTCGGCCGACGCGGCGGTCGGCACCCTCTCCGGCGGCAACCAGCAGAAGGTGATCGTGGCGCGGGAGCTGTCCCGGCCGCTGAAGCTCTTCATCGCCGCCCAGCCCACCCGGGGCGTGGACGTCGGCTCGATCGAGTTCATCCACAGCCGGGTCATCCGCGAGCGGGACATCGGCACCGCCGTCATGGTGGTCTCCAGCGAGCTGGACGAGGTGATCGGCCTCGCCGACCGGATCGCGGTGATGTACCGGGGCCGGATCATCGGCGTGGTCGGCCCGGACACCCCGCGCGAGGAGATCGGCCTGCTGATGGCCGGCATCACCCCGGACACCGCCACCCCGAGCCCGACCCGGGGCACCGCCACCCCGAGCCCGACCCGGGGCACCGCCACCACGAGCCCGACCGAGGGCACCGCGGCCCCGGCCCCCGAGGGCCCTGGCAACGAGGACGAGGCATGAGCGACGTGAACCCGGTCTCCGGCTCCCCGGACAAGGAGCCGGCGACCGAGGCGCAGGAGGCGCGCAGCGAGGCACGGGCCACCCCGACCGCGCCCGCCGGCGACCCCGAACGCGCGGTGCCCGCCACCGCGACCAAGGCGCCGGCCGGCGACAAGGGCTCCCGCCCCACCCTGGGCCGGCTCTTCCTGGACAACCTCTGGGCGGCCAACACGGTCACCGTGACCGTGCTCGCGGTGCTGCTGGCGATGCTGGTCGGCGCGGTGCTGATCATCGTGTCCGACCCCGAGGTGCTGAGCACCTACAGCTACATCACCGCCCGCCCGGCGGACGCCCTCAACGCCAGCTGGACGGTGGTCAGCGAGGCGTACGCGAACCTGTTCAAGGGCGCCATCTTCGACCCGGACGCGGTCGGCTTCACCGCCGCGCTGAGCCCGATCTCGGAGACGCTCACCTACACCGCGCCGCTGGTCTTCACCGGCCTGGCGGTGGCGCTCGCCTTCCGCGGCGGCCTGTTCAACATCGGCGCCCAGGGCCAGGCCACCATCGGGGTCATCCTCTCCGCCGTCGCCGGCTTCGCGCTGCCGCTGCCGGTGGGCGTGCACCTGCTGGTCGCGCTGATCGCCGGCGCGCTCGGCGGCGCGCTCTGGGGCTTCATCCCGGGCATCCTCAAGGCGCGCACCGGCGCGCACGAGGTGATCAACACGATCATGCTCAACTACGTGGCGGTCTACTTCCTGTCCTGGATCATCATCCAGAGCGGGGTGCAGAACCCGAACCGGTCGGACGCGATCAGCAAGCCGGTCGAGTCCTCCGCCCAACTGCCCCGGCTGCTCGGCGCCGACCTGCGGGTGCACGCCGGCATCCTGGTCGCGGTGCTGGCCACCTGGTTCATCGCCTGGCTGCTGAACCGCTCGACGCTCGGCTTCGAGCTGCGCGCGGTCGGCGAGAACCCGGACGCCGCCCGGACCGCCGGGATCAGCGTCACCAAGACGTACGTGCTGGTCATGGTGATCTCCGGGCTGCTGGCCGGGCTCGGCGGGTCGAACATGGTGCTCGGCTCGACCGCGAACGCGCTCACCCCGCTGGTGATCGCGCAGATCGGCTTCGACGGCATCCTGGTCGCGCTGCTCGGCCGGGTGAAGCCCTGGGGCGTGCTGCTGGCCGCGCTGCTGTTCGGCGCGCTACAGGCCGGCGGCAACCGGATGCAGTCGTACTCCGGGATCTCGCTGGAGCTGGTCACCGTGCTCCAGGCGCTGATCGTCATCTTCATCGCCGCGCCGGCCATGGTGAAGGCGATCTTCCAGCTCCGGGCGGCCCGCGCGGCCCGGCTGCAGACGAGCCTCGCGAAGGGCTGGTGAGCATGTCCACCACCGCTGTCCCCGAGGTCGCCGTGACCGCCGTGGACGAGGGTTTCTGGACCCGCGCCCGCAAGACCGGAGCCGTCCTGCTGGGTCTGGGCGTGCTGGCGGCGGTCCTGTTCGGCGCGCTCGCCACCGGCCAGCAGGCCCGGTTCACGCTCAGCGAGACCGAGGGCGGCGCCGCCCTGGAGATCAACGGCACGGTCGGCGCGATCCTGTTCGGGATCATCGCGGCGGCGGCCGGCGCCGCCCTGCTCGCCGGGGTGCCGAAGCGCTGGTTCACGCTGGTGCTCGGCGTCGGGTTGGTCGCGTTCGTGCTGAGCTTCCTGTGCTGGCAGGTCTCCGCCGCCCCCGAGGGCCGCAACTTCATGCCGCTGGTCAACGTCGTCCGGGGCACCTTCATCCTGGCCCTGCCGCTGATCTTCGGCGCGCTGGCCGGCGTGCTCTGCGAGCGTTCCGGCGTGGTGAACGTGGCGATCGAGGGCCAACTGCTGATGGGCGCCTTCTCCGGCGCGCTCTTCGGCAGCATCACCGGCAGCGTCTGGGTGGGCCTGGTCGCCGCCGCGATCGGCGGTGCGCTGATCTCCCTGCTGCTCGCCGTCTTCGCCATCCGCTACCTGGTCGACCAGGTGGTCATGGGCATCGTGCTGAACCTGCTGGCGGTCGGGGTCACCGGCTTCCTCTACGAGCGGCTGATGCAGACCGACGCCACCAAGTACAACAGCGCGCCGCGGTTCAGCAACTGGGAGATCCCGCTGCTCAAGGACATCCCGCTGCTCGGCCCGGCGCTGTTCCGGGGCAACATCTTCCTCTACGTCGGCCTGCTGCTGGTGCTGGTCATCCACCTCGCGCTGTTCCGTACCCGGTGGGGCCTGCGGACCCGGTCGGTGGGCGAGCACCCGACCGCGGCCGACACGCTCGGCGTGCGGGTGCTGCGGCTGCGCTACCGCAACGTGATCATGGCGGGCATGGTGGCCGGCATCGGCGGCGCGTCGTACACCCTGGCGCTCTACTCGTTCACCAAGAACATGATCGGCGGTAAGGGCTTCATCGCCCTGGCCGCGCTGATCTTCGGCCGGTGGAGCCCGACCGGAGCGCTGCTCGCGGCGCTCTTCTTCGGCTTCGCCGACCAGCTCGCCACCTATCTGGGTGCGATCGGCAGCAGCATCCCCAGCCAGTTCCTGGCGATGCTGCCCTATCTGGCGACGATCCTGGCCGTGGCCGGGCTGGTCGGCCGGGTCCGGGCGCCGGCCGCCGACGGCAAGCCGTACATCAAGGGCTGACGGCCCTCGGCGCAGCGTGCCCGGTGGGGAAGACCCGCCGGGCACGCCCGTCTCCGGCCGGCATCGCGACCGATCGGGGTGAATTGGGCAGAATGGGAGGCGTGATGGAGATCGACTGGGAGCGGCTGCGGGCCGCCGCCACCGAGGTCATGCGACACGCGTACGTGCCGTATTCGAAATTCCCGGTCGGGGCGGCCGCCCTGGTCGACGACGGCCGGGTGGTGGTTGGCTGCAACGTGGAGAACGCCGCGTACGGCGTGGTGCTCTGCGCCGAGTGCGGCGTGGTCTCCTCGCTGCACGCCACCGGGGGCGGGCGGATCGTCGCCCTGTCCTGCGTCGACGCCACCGGCGAGCCGCTGATGCCCTGCGGCCGGTGCCGGCAGCTGCTCTGGGAGAACGGCGGCCCGGAGTGCCTGATCGAGGCGAAGGGCGGCACGCTGCGGATGGCCGAACTGCTGCCGCACGCGTTCGGCGTGGAGGATCTGGAGGCGGTGACCGGCGAGACACCGGTGCCGGTGGTCCCGGAGCGGCTGGCCGCGTGGCGCGGGCGGGGCACCGTCTTCGTGCATCCGGACCTCTCCGCCGGGCAGCAGGTCTGGACGGCGTACTGGGAGCGGTCGGCCGGGGACTCCGAGGGCGCCGAGACCGGCGTGCTGGAGGAAGGCCCGTCCTGGGAGGACCCGGCGGAGGCGATCACCTGGGGGCTGGCGCGGACGCCGCGGGTCGTCGTGGTGGACGCGTCGGGCACCATCTTCTGGGCGGGTGAGGGTGAGCCGCCCGCGGAGATCCCGGTTCGTTGGGGCTGAGCTGGTGGGATCGTTCGCGGGTCGGTGCGACCTCGCACGATTACTGATTGGAACTCAAAGGTGAGTGTGTTCACGGCGGTTGACGTCATTCGGGCGAAGCGGGACGGGGGTGTGCTGAGCGACGGGCAGATCGACTGGGTCGTCGACGCGTACACCAAGGGGCTGGTGGCCGACGAGCAGATGTCCGCGCTGGCCATGGCGATCCTGCTGCGCGGGATGACCGCGCCGGAGATCGCCCGGTGGACCGCGGCGATGATCGCCAGCGGGGAGCGGCTGGACCTGTCGCCGGTGACCCGGCCGACCGTGGACAAGCACTCCACCGGCGGCGTCGGCGACAAGATCACCCTCCCGCTGACCCCGCTGGTCGCCGCCTGCGGCGCGGCCGTACCGCAGCTCAGCGGCCGGGGCCTCGGGCACACCGGCGGCACGCTGGACAAGCTCGAGTCGATCCCCGGCTGGCGGGCGACGCTGCGCAACGACGAGTTCATCGGCCAGCTCCGGGACGTCGGCGCGGTGATCTGCGCGGCCGGCGCGGGGCTCGCCCCGGCCGACCGCAAGCTGTACGCGCTGCGCGACGTCACCGGCACCGTCGAGGCCATCCCGCTGATCGCCAGCTCGATCATGAGCAAGAAGATCGCCGAGGGGACCGGCGCGCTGGTCCTCGACGTGAAGGTCGGCTCCGGCGCCTTCATGAAGAACGTGGCCGACGCCCGCGAGCTGGCCCGGACCATGGTGGAGCTGGGCGGCGCGCACGGGGTCCGCACGGTGGCCCTGCTCACCGACATGTCCACCCCGCTCGGCCGGGCCGTCGGCAACGCGGTCGAGGTCACCGAGTCGGTGGAGGTGCTGGCCGGCGGCGGTCCGGCCGACGTGGTGGAGCTGACCCTCGCCCTGGCCCGGGAGATGCTGGCCGCGGCCGGTCTGCCGGACGCCGACCCGGAGGCGGCGCTGCGCGACGGCCGGGCGATGGACGCCTGGCGGGCGATGATCCGCGCGCAGGACGGCGACCCCGACGCGCCGATGCCGGCCGCCCCCGAGGTCGAGGTGGTCCGCGCCACCGAGGACGGCTACGTCGCCGAGGTCGACGCGTACGCCATCGGGGTGGCCGCGTGGCGGCTCGGCGCGGGCCGGGCCCGCAAGGAGGATCCGGTGAGCGTCCCGGCCGGCGTGGTCCTGCACAAGCGCCCCGGCGACCCGGTACGCGCCGGCGACCCCCTCTACGAGCTGCGGGCCGAGCACGCCGCCCGGATCCCGGCCGCCCTCGACGAGGCGCGGCGGGCGGTCCGGGTGGCGCCCACGGCTCCCGCCGCGAAGCCGCTGGTCATCGAGCGGGTCGGCGGCTGATCCCGGTCATGGTGCGGCGCCGGTCGAGGGGCTATCCTCCCTGGTCGAGGGGGAAAGACCGGCGCTGAGCCGATGCGAGCAGACAGGGACTGAGCCGTGCGCGTACCCGCCCCCGACCCCCGGGCCGTCCGTGAGGCGAGCCTCGACGAGCTGTCCCGGCTGGGCCTGCCCCTGCCGCCGCCGCAGTATCCGCTGGTCTGGGAGCCGGGGGACGAGATCGAGTTGCGGCCCACGCCCGACATCGAGGCCCGGATCGCGGTGCTGCACCTGATCCTGGCCCGCTGCTTCGGGATGCCGCCGCAGGCGGCGATGAGCTGGCTGCTGGACTCGCACCTCGTCGAGTCGGTCACCCCGCCCGAGTGGCAGTTCGTGATGGGCGGCAAGGGCGACCACCGTTCGTTCGTGCTGCACCACGACGCGCTCTTCTCGCTGGCCTGGGTGCTCGGGCTGACCAAGGAACTGGACCCGACGGTCCCGGTGGACCCGCGGCTGGTCGAGCGGATGCCGAACCTGGTCGGCGGGGAGACCTTCCCGCAGTGGCGGGCCCGGATCCTGGCCGCACCGCAGCACCCCGGCGACGCCGCCGCCCTGCTCGACCTGCACTACTGCCTGGACTGGGCGTACCTGGAGTCGGAGCAGGCCGGCCTGGCGCTGCCCGGGCTGGTCGACGCGAACGCCATCGGGCAGCGCCGTTGGGCGCTGGAGTGGGCGGTGGTGCTGCGCGGGCCGTACCACGAGGAGCCGCCGGGCTGGGAAGAGGTCGACCTCTCCACCTGAGCCGGTCAGCGCCGCCGGTGCACGCCGAGCCGCACGGCGAGGGTCACCTCGACCGGCTCGGGCAGCGCGGCGATCCGGCCGGCGAGCCGGGCCGGGTCGGTGTGCCAGGCGCTGGGTCCCATCCCGACCAGGGTGGCCACCTCGGCGCGGCTGAGCGAGAGCCGGTGGCGGTGCTCGGTGCCGGACTCCTCGGTGAAGTGCCCGGCCAGGCTGCCGGCCACCCGGTCGGCCTTGGCCGGGTCGACCCGGAGCAGGTCGAGGGCGTCGACCAGTTCGCCCAGGTGCGCCGCCGCCGGGGTGACCACCAGCAGCGCGCCGGCCGGGTGGAGCACCCGGTGGAACTCCGGGCCGTTGCGCGGCGCGAAGACGTTGAGCAGCACGGCGGCCGAGCCGTCGGCCAGCGGCAGCCGCTGCCAGGTGTCGGCCAGCGCGGCGGCGGCGCGGGGATGGGCCCGGGCCGCGCGGCGCAGCGCCGGCTTGGCGACGTCCAGCGCCAGACCGACGGCGTCGGGCAGCGCCGCCAGCACCGCCGCGAGGTACCAGCCGGTCCCCGCGCCGGCGTCCACGACCAGCGGGTACGCCTCGTCGGTGCGGGCGGCGTGCGGCGGCGCGGCGGCGGCGAGCGCCGCGGCGACCGGGTCGTAGTGGCCGGCGGCGAGGAACTCGGCGCGGGCCGCGACCATCTCGGCGCTGTCCCCGGCGTGCGGGGCGCGGCCGGCGAGCAGGTTGACGTACCCCTGGCGGGCGAGGTCGAAGCTGTGCCGGCGCGGGCAGCGCAGCGCCCGGGCGGTGCCGGCGGTGGTCTCGGTGAGGGGCTCGGCGCAGACCGGGCAGCGCAGCCGGGCCAGGATCCGGGGGTCCATCTCAGGCGTCCGTCCGGGCGGGGCGGTCGCCGGCGAGGTGGTCGACCACCCGGTGGGTCAGCGCGCCGAGCGCGGCGATCTCCTCGGGGGTGAGCAGGTCGATCAGGTGCCGGCGGACGGCGGCCACGTGGCCGGGGGCGGCCGCCTCGATGGCCTGCCGGCCGGCGGGGGTGAGGGTCACGATCGAGCCGCGCCCGTCCGACGGGCACTCCTCCCGGCTGACCAGGCCGCGTTGCTGCATCCGGGCCAGGTGGTGGGAGAGGCGGCTGCGGGACCAGAGCATCCGGTCGGCCAGCTCGCTGAGGCGCAGCCGCTGCTCGGGCGTCTCGGAGAGGTCGGAGAGGACGTCGTAGTCCGGCTCGGAGAGGCCGGCGTCCTGGGTCAGCTCCCGGGCCAGCTCCAGGTCGAGCAGGCGGCGCATCCGGCGGTAGCCGCGCCAGGCGCGCTCCTCCCGCTCGTCCAGCCAGCGTGGTTCGTCCATGCGCCGATCCTAGCCGCGTGGTTGACATGTCATCAAAGCGGCCGTACGGTCGATGACATGTCAACCACATTGCCGGCGCGACTGGCCCGGCTCCTGGCCGGCCTCGCGCTCTTCGGCGCCAGCGTGGCGCTGATGGTGCGGGCCGATCTCGGCCTCGGCTCCTGGGACGTCCTGCACCAGGGCCTCGCCGCCCGCACCGGGCTGCCGATGGGCGTGCTGGTCAACGGCGTGGCGCTGGCCGTCCTGCTGCTCTGGATCCCGCTGCGTCAGCGGCCCGGTGTCGGCACCGTCGCCAACGTCGCGCTGGTCGGCCTGGCCCTGGACGGGGTGCTGGCGGTGCTGCCACCGGTCGGCTCGCTCGCCGTCCGGGTTCCGCTGCTGCTCGCCGGGATCATGCTCAACGGCGTCGCCACCGCGCTCTACCTCGGCGCCCGGCTTGGCCCCGGCCCGCGGGACGGCCTGATGACCGGCCTGGCCACCCTCGGCCTACCGATCGGCCGCGCCCGCACCCTGATCGAGCTGGCCGTGCTCGCCGTCGGCTGGCTGCTCGGCGGCACCGTCGGCCCGGGCACCCTGCTCTACGCGCTCGGCATCGGCCCGCTCGCCCAGTTCCTCATCCCTCGACTCGCCACGCCGGCCGTCGGCCGTCCCGTCCCGACAGGAGTGACCCCGCCATGCCCCGCCTGAACGTGATCGTCGCCAGCACCCGCCCCGGCCGGGTGGGCCGGCGGATCGGTGACTGGTTCACCGCGGCCGCCGTCCGCCACGGGGGCTTCGACGAGGTACGCCTGGTCGACCTCGCCGAGGTCGGGCTTCCGTTCCACGACGAGCCGCACCACCCCTCGGAGGGGAACTACCTGCACCCGCACACCCGGGAGTGGAGCGCCACGACCGCGGCCGCCGACGCGTTCGTGTTCGTCATGCCCGAGTACAACTACGGCTTCAGCGCCCCGCTGAAGAACGCGATCGACTACCTCTACCACGAGTGGCAGCACAAGCCGGTGGGCTTCGTCAGCTACGGCATGACGTCCGGCGGTCTCCGCGCGGTCCAAATGATCAAGCAGGTGGTGACCACGTTGAACATGATGCCGGTGAACGAGGCGGTGACCGTCTTCCTGCGGCAGGCGCTGGACGAGGCGGGCGAGCTGCGGCCCGACCCGGGTCGGGAGGCGGCGGCGGACCAGCTGCTCGACCGGTTGGCGCGGCTCGCCGTCGCGCTCGCCCCGCTGCGGGCGGTGCCGGCGTGACCGCCCGGCTGTGGGAGCTGTTCGGCGAGCGGGGGCGCGGGGTGCTGGTCACCCTGCGTCGGGACGGCCGCCCGCAGCTCTCGAACGTCGACTACCTGGCCGAGCCCGGGTTGATCCGCTGCTCCACCACCGGCGACCGGGCCAAGGTGCGCAACCTGCGCCGCGATCCGCGGGCCAGCTTCCACGTCACCACCGCCGACGGCGGGGCGTACGCGGTGGCCGAGGGCACGGTGACGGTGACCCCGCCGGCCGCGGCCACCGACGACGCCACGGTCGAGGAACTGGTCGAGGTCTACCGGCGGATCCGCGGCGAGCATCCGGACTGGGCGGACTACCGGGCGGCCATGGTGGCCGACGGCCGGGTCGTGCTCCGCCTGGCGGTCGAGCGGGTGTACGGCTGGCGCCCGTGATCCGACCCGGTCCGTTGCCGGGTGCGGACCGGCGGTGACTAGGGTCTGAGCATGGTCGCAATCTCGTACGCGGACATCGTGAAGGTCCCCAAGGCGCTGCTGCACGATCACCTCGACGGCGGGCTGCGGCCCGCCACGATCGTGGAGCTGGCCACCGAGGTCGGCCACGAGTTGCCCACCACCGATCCGGCGGCGCTGGGCCGCTGGTTCGTCGAGGCGGCCAACTCCGGCTCGCTGGAGCGCTACCTGGAGACCTTCGCGCACACCGTGGCGGTCATGCAGACCGCGCCGGCGTTGCGCCGGGTGGCCCGCGAGTGCGCGCTCGACCTGGCCGCGGACGGGGTGGTCTACGCGGAGGTCAGGTTCGCCCCCGAGCAGCACCTGGAGCGGAACCTGAGCCTGGACGAGGTGGTCGAGGCGGTGGTGGCCGGCTTCGCCGAGGGCAGCGCCCTGGCCGCCGAGGCGGGCACCCCGATCCGGGTCGGCACCCTGCTCACCGCGATGCGGCACGCCGCCCGCTCCCAGGAGATCGCCGAACTGGCGGTGCGGCACCGGGACGCCGGGGTGGTCGGCTTCGACATCGCCGGCGCCGAGGCGGGTTTCCCGCCCACCCGGCACCTGGACGCCTTCGAGTATCTCCAGCGGGAGAACTTCCACTTCACCATCCACGCCGGCGAGGCGTTCGGGCTGCCGTCGATCTGGCAGGCGATCCAGTGGTGCGGCGCCGACCGGCTCGGCCACGGGGTCCGGATCGTCGACGACATCACCCCGGGCGATCCGCCGGTGCTCGGCCGGCTGGCCGCGTACGTGCGGGACAAGCGGATCCCGCTGGAGCTGTGCCCGTCGTCGAACGTGCAGACCGGGGCGGCGGCGTCGATCGTCGAACACCCGATCGGGCTGCTGCGCGACCTGCGCTTCCGGGTGACGGTCAACACCGACAACCGGCTGATGAGCGGCACCTCGATGTCCCGGGAGATGGCGTTGCTGGTGGAGGCCTTCGGCTACGGCTGGAAGGAACTCCAGTGGTTCACCATCAACGCGATGAAGAGCGCCTTCATCCCGTTCGACGAGCGGCTGGCAATCATCGACGAGGTGATCAAGCCGGGGTACGCCAAGCTGATCGGCTGATCAGGAATGCTGCTGCGGGTGGCCGGCGAGCAGGTCGGCCACCCGGCGCAGCACCTCCCGGGCCCGGGCCGCCTCGGCGCCCAGCCCGGTCTGCCGGCGCAGCACGTGCGGCTCGGTCCGCAGCAGCGCCAGCCCGCGGCGGAACAGCACCCCCGGCGCCTTGCGCTGCTCGGCGAGGTCGCGGGCCAGCCGGCGGAGGAAGGTCGCCCCGCGCGGGCGGCGCAGCGCGTACGCCCCGGCGAGCAGGCCCCGGCGGCGGCACTCCGCCACGATCTCGGCGGCGAAAATCCCTTCGGCGATGAAAAATGGCGATCCGGTCACGTCGAATGGCCGGGTGGCCACCCTCCGGTCCGCGCCGATCGCATAAACCGGCACTTCGGCCTTGCCCTCCCGGGCCAGTCGGGCAATGGTTTCCACCGCTGTGTCCGCATCCCAGGACAGCGGGGACTCCCAGTCCACCTGTCCGTTCTGGCGTGGACACGTAGGGTCATCGGCGTCCTTGTAGAAGTCGTCCAGGCAGAGGACGGGAAGTCCGGTTCGTTCGGCAATGTAGGACTTTCCGGAGCCGGAAGGCCCGGCGAGCAGGACGACGCGGTGAGGGTGTGCCATTACTTTGAGTGACTCCGGCCAGACGGATTGCTATCAAATTGCATCAACATCTCATCACACCACCGGCGAGGTACAACCTGGTCTTTCTCTTTGCGGGGCGGCGTGATGGAATCTCGGAGGTCCGACCCGCCGGGTCGGTCGCTCGGCGTTGCCCTGAGGCAACGCCCGGGCGCGGTAATGCGAGGGCGGTGACGTGAGCAAACGGCCAACGACGGCGGGCTCCTTCCTGTCGCGTCTACGTCGGCCGGCCAGCCGGCTCCGCGACATGCCGATCTGGTCCAAGCTCGGTCTGATCATGATCGTGCCGACCATCGCCACGGTCGTGGTGGGCACCAGCGGGCTGGTCGACCACCTGCAGACGCTCAACAATGCCAACCGGGCCGGGAACCTGGCCAACCTCATCGAAACGTCCGGTGACCTGGTCGACAGCCTGCAGGACGAGCGGGTGGCGGCGGTGCTCTGGCTGGGCGCCAACCGCAAGGGCCAGACGACGGCCGAGCGGACCCAGAGCAACGCGCAGTACCAGGAGGCCTACAACCGGGCCACCCAGCGGGTCGACCAGCGAAAGAACCCGTACTCCGACCAGCGGCTCGACATCGAGGGCCTGCCCTCGACCTTCGAGCAGCTGCTGGACGACATCGACCAGAGCCTCGCCGACCTGCCCGGCACCCGTAGCCAGGTGCTCAACGGCAAGATGACGATCCCCGAGGCCCAGCAGATGTACGCCGGCCTCATCAGCGGCCTGCTCGGGATCCGGGACTCGTCCAGCCAGCTCGCCGGCGACACCAACCTGAGCGACCAGATGCGGGCCGCGGCCGCCACGGCGCGGCAGAAGGAATACATCGCCCAGCGCCGCGTGGTGGTCCACCGGGCGCTGGTGCAGGGCACCCTCACCCCGGCCCTGCGCGACGACTACATCGCCACCGTCACCGGCGAACAGCAGGCGGCCGAGACCTACAAGTCCGTCGCCAGCCAGGCCGACCAGGACTTCTACCAGCAGACCGTCGCCGGCCCCGACCTGCGCGAGTCGGTCAACTACCAGAACGAGATCAGCAGCAGCAGCGGCGACCTGTCCGAGCTCCGCTTCGGGTCGGACCAGTGGGACCACGCCATGGTGGCCAACACCGAGCTGATCCGTACCGTCGAGTCGCGGCTCGACGCCAACGTGGTGCGCAAGGCCGAGCAACTCCGCTCGAACACCCAGACGCAGGTGTTCCTCGAGACCGGCCTGCTGCTCATCATGCTGCTGCTGGCCATCCTCTTCGCCTACCTGGTGGCCCGCTCGATGGCCCGCTCCCTGCGGGAGCTGCGGCAGGGCGCCCTCTCGGTGGCCCAGTACGGCCTGCCCCAGGCGGTGGCCCGGCTGCGTGACCCGCAGGTCACCGGCCAGCTCTCCCCGATCCAGCTGGCCAACCAGATCGCCGAGCCGCTGCCGGTCCGCAGCAAGGACGAGTTCGGCCAGGTGACCGAGGCGTTCAACGCCGTCCACCTGGAGGCGGTCCGGACCGCGGCCGAGCAGGCCGCCCTGCGGGCCTCCGTCGCGACCATGTTCGTCAACCTGGCCCGCCGGTCGCAGATCCTGGTCGACCGGCTGATCGGCCACCTCGACCGGCTGGAGCGCGGCGAGGAGGACCCGGACCGCCTCGCGGAGCTGTTCCAGCTCGACCACCTGGCCACCCGGATGCGCCGCAACGACGAGAACCTGCTGGTTCTCGCCGGCGCGGACTCCACCCGCGTGCAGCGCGAGCCGGCCGCCCTGATCGACGTGCTGCGCGCCGCGCAGTCCGAGGTCGAGCACTACACCCGGATCGAGTTCGGCGTGATCGACCGGGACATCGAGATCGCCGCGCACGCGGTCAACGACCTCGTGCACCTGGTCGCCGAGCTCTTCGACAACGCGACCGCCTTCTCCCCGCCGGACAGCCACGTCATGGTGGAGGCCCGCCGGGTGGGCGACCGCGCCTCCCTCTACGTGGAGGACCGCGGCATCGGCATCGGTCCGGAGCAGCTGCGCGAACTCAACGAGCGGCTCGCCACGCCGCCGCAGGTGGACGTGGCGGTCTCCCGGATGATGGGCCTCGTCGTGGTCGCCCGGCTGGCCTCCCGGCACGGCGTCAAGGCCGAGCTGCGGCCCGGCGCCGACCGGGGCACCGTCGCCGACGTCACGCTGCCCCCGTCGGTCCTCGTGCCGCGGGCGCTGAGCGGCCGGGGTCACCCGGCGCCCGCGCTGCCGGCCGCCGGCCCGCAGCAGCCCGGCCCGGCGCCCGCCTTCGGCGCGCTGGCCGCGCTCGGCAACGGCCCGTACACGCCGCCCGCGCCGCCCGCGCAGCGGCCCAGCGGCTCCGGCAACCAGGTCACCCTCGGCGGCCGGGCGTTCGAGCCCGCGCCGCGGAACGGCTCCGGCACCCCGGCCAGCACGGGCGGATCGCGCGGGATGCCCGCCTGGTCCGACCTCACCGGCGCCAACGCGCTGGCCGGCGGGGACGGGTTCCCGCCGCGGCCGTCCAACGGGCAGTCGGTCGACCCGCTGCCGCAGCGGCGCGGCCCGGAGGGCGACCCGAGCAGCACCGGCCAGCAGCCGGCCATCCCGCGGCAGCTGCCGAGCAGCCCCGAGCGGCCGTACAACCCGCCGCCGGTCTCCGCGCCGCCGGTGCCGCCGGTGTCGGCCCCGCCGCTGCCGCCGGTCTCCGGCGCCCCGGTCTCGGCCTCGCCGGTCTCCGGTTACCCGGTCTCGGCCTCGCCGGTCTCCGGCCACCCCGTCTCCGGTCAGCCCTATCCGGGCTACCCGGTCTCGGCGCAGCCCTACTCGGCGCAGCCCTACTCCGGTCAGCCCTACCCGGGCCAGCCGGTGTCGGCCGCGCCCGCGCCGGGCCAACCGGGCTCGGTGCCGCCGGCCAACCAGCTGCCGTCGCGGCCGGTCCCGCAGGCCGGTACCCAGGGTGCCGGTGCGCCGCCGGCCTGGCCGCCGGTCGCCGCGCCCGACCAGGGTGCCCCGCCGGTGCCGGAGCGTCTCGCCGCCGGCCTGGACATGACCACCGAACTGCCGCGGGTGACCCGGCCGGAGCCGCAGCAGGCCGCCGCGCCGCCGGCGGCCAGCCGCCCGACGGCCGCACCGGCGCAGCCGGCCCGGCCGACTCCGCAGCAGGCGGCCAACCGCCAGCGGTACGCGGACGAGACCATGGAGCTGCCGATCTTCCGGGAGCTGGAATCGGCCTGGTTCCGTACCCGCCGGCCGGGGCCGAACGAGGAGACGACCGCGCCGCAGGCGGCCGCCACGAACGCCGCCGCGACCCAGCAGTTCGCCAAGGTCGACGTCGCCGGTCCGGCCGCGCAGCAGCCAACACCCGCAACGACAGGTAACACGCCGATGGCACACACCCCGGCGGCCGGCGCAGGGCCCCGCGAGAACGGTTCGGCCAACGGGGGCGGGCGTTCCGGCTTCGCCGAGGCGCTGCCGAACCGCCGGCCTCAGCAACCGCAGCAGCCCGGCTGGCAGACCGCGGCCGACGACGGCTGGCGGGCGGCCTCGGCCGCCACCGAGGTCCCGGTCGCCGAGACGACCCAGAAGGGTCTGCCCAAGCGGACCCCGATGGCGCAGCTCGTGCCGGGTGGCATCGAGAAGCCGTCGGCCTCGGTCCAGCGCCGGACGCCGGAAGGCGTACGGGGCCTCCTGTCGGCCTACCATCGAGGTGTGCAGCGGGGGCGTAGCAGCCCCACCGACAGCAACTCGACCGGCCCGGAGGGCACTCCGGACGGGCAGCAGTCCTCGCAGTCTGGCTCAGGCCCAGTGGCCGGGAGCGGGCAGAAGGAGCAACAAGGATGACAACTACGCAGGATCTCGGATGGCTGCTCGCCAACTTCGCTGACCGGGTGCCCGGCGTGGCGCACGCGGTCGCGGTCTCCGCCGACGGCCTGCTCCTGGCCTCGTCCCGGGACCTCCCCCGGGACCGGGCGGACCAGTTGGCGGCGATCGCCTCCGGTCTGGTCAGCCTGACCCAGGGCGCGGCCCGCTGCTTCGAGGGCGGTGCGGTGCTCCAGACGGTGGTCGAGATGGACAACGGCTTCCTGTTCCTGATGTCCATCAGCGACGGCTCGTCGTTCGCGGTCCTCGCGGCCCGCAGCTGCGACGTCGGTCAGGTCGGCTACGAGATGGCTCTGCTCGTCGACCGGGTGGGTGACGCCCTGACCCCGCAGCCGCGTACGGCTGTGGGGATGATGGGCTGATCGACGCGCTGACCGGTGGGTCAGGAGCGGCAACAACTACGACATCGACGGACACCACCGGGGAGAGCCGGTGCCGGGTACGAAGGAGGTGAGCGGCGACATGGTCGATCGTGACGAACCGACCGGAGCGTTGGTCCGTCCATACGCCGTGACCCGCGGTCGTACCCGCCCCCGGCTCGATATTGCCCTGGAGGCGCTCGTCGAGACGACGGTGCGCGGCCGCGCCGTTGCCACCGGCAACGGCGGCCAAGGCCGTGAACACCAGTACATCGCCGCGCTGTGCGACGGACGTGTGCAGTCACTCGCCGAGATCGCGGCGCGTATGCAGCTTCCGCTCGGCGTGGCCCGGGTGCTCATCGCCGACATGGCGACGGACGGCCTGGTCGCGGTCCACGAGCCGACCATCCTGGACGACTCCGACGACGCGGTGGGCACTGAACTGCTGGAGAGGGTGCTGAGTGGACTTCGCAGGCTCTGACATGTCGCACCGGCCGCCGGCCCCGAGCGGGCGCGTGACGTCAGCGAAGATCGTTATCGCCGGCGGGTTCGGCGTCGGCAAGACGACGCTGGTCGGCTCGGTCTCGGAGATCACGCCGCTGACCACCGAGGCGATCATGACCTCCGCTGGTGTGGGCGTCGACGACAACCGGCAGGTGCCGGGTAAGACGACGACCACGGTGGCGATGGACTTCGGGCGTATCTCGATCGACCGCGACCTGATCCTGTACCTGTTCGGTACGCCGGGTCAGACCCGGTTCTGGTTCATGTGGGACGAACTGGTCCGCGGCGCCATCGGCGCGGTGGTGCTGGTCGACACCCGCCGGTTGGCCGACTGCTTCGCCGCCATCGACTTCTTCGAGCACCGGCGGCTGCCGTACCTGGTGGCCATCAACTGCTTCGACGGGATGCAGTACCACGACCCGCAGGACGTCCGGGACGCGCTGGCGATCTCGCACGACATCCCGGTGGTGGCCTGCGACGCCCGGAACCGGGAGTCGACCAAGCACGTGCTGATCTCCCTGGTCGAGTACGTGCTGACCATGCGGCGCTCGCGGGCGGTCGCGCCCGCCTGACGGCGGCAGCACAAGCGCCCGGTTACCTGAGGTCACCGGGCGCTTGTCGCTGTCCACGTCACGGTTGCGCCGCCGGGCGGACCCGCCACCCCGACCGGCCGGGGTGGACGGTCAGGCGTAGCGCTCCCAGATGCCCTGGTGGACCTGGTAGATGCCGAGCGAGTCCGGTTCCATGCCGCCGTGCCGGGTCGGCGTGAACGCGTAGGCGCCGGCCATCCCCTCGACCACCTGGGCCTGTAGGAACGCCCGCAGCCGGCCACGGTCGACATTGGTCGCCATCCGGGCCGCGGAGACGAGCAGTTGCAGCCCGTCGGACGCGTACGGGGCGAAGCCGGTGTAGCTGGCGTGCCGCCGCAGGTAGCGGTACGTGAAGTCCTTGCGGGCCACCTCCGCCGAGTTGGCCGCGGTCAGCGGGGAACTGCTCAGGCAGGCCGGGTGGACCACGTAGGCGCCCTCGACGGCGGCCGCGTTGGGCCGGGCCAGGGTGTCGTCGGCGACCGCCCCGGCGTCGAAGAAGAGCGGCCCCCGGTAGCCGGCCCGACGCAGCTCGCGCGCGGCGGCACCGGAGTCGGGCGCGGTGCCCCAGACGATCACGCCGGCCGGCTTACCGGCGGCGGCCCGTGCGGCGGCGGCGCCGAAGTCCTGCCCGCCGGCCGGCAGCCGGACGGTCCGGGCCAGTTGGACGTCGGCGCGGGGCAGGGCGGCACGGACCGCCCGTACCCCGGAGTCGCCGTGCAGGCCGTCGGCGGCCAGCAGGGCCACCCGCCGGATCTCCAGCGTGCCGAGCAGCCGGGCCAGCCGTCGGGCGACCTCCGCGGCGTCGGGGGTGAGCTTGAAGACGAAGGTGCGTTCGGCCAGCGGCAGCGCGATGCCGTCGCCGGCGGCCAGCGACAGGAACGGCGTCCGGAGTTCCTCGGCCACGTCGATGATGGCCATGGAGGTCTCGGCGAGGGTGCCGCCGATCAGGGCGTGCGCCTGGGTCCGCTGGATCAGGTCGGTGGCCTGCTTCGCGGCCTGGGCGGGGTTGCCGCCGTTGTCGCGGATCTCCAGCCGCACCGTGCGGCGCAGCTTGCCGACCGGGAAACCGGTGACGTTCAGCGTGTCGGCGGTGATCTCCAGGGCGCGCTGCTGGAGCACGCCGACCGCGGCGCCCCTGCCGGTCAGCTCCAGGCTCGCGCCGACCACCAGCTCGTGGTCGTCCGGTGCGTCGCTGGCCGGGCCGTCGTCGGGCCGCTGGCCGGGCTGTCCGCACGCGGCGAGGAGCAGGGTGCTCGCCGCCGCGGAGAGCACGCCACGCCGGGTCAACACGGACGGGTCGAATGCCGGTGTCGCCATTGGAGTCGCCTTCCCACCCCGGCGACGCCCGCGCCGGCTGGTCCGCCGGGTATGGTCCCGGCCGGCCAGACCCGACGTCAAATTATCCGGGTGTGGGCAGGAACACCCCGGTAGTCCGGAGTGCCGCGCTGCTCAGGAGCGGAGCGAGGCGGTGCTCAGGAGCGGTACCCGGCGGAGCGGTACTCGTACTCCCGGTCATCGTCGCGGTCACCGGAGTCGCGGGTGAAGTCCCAGCCGCCGGCGGCCTCGCGACCCGGGCGGCCGCCGACGGCGAAGCCGCCGATCTCCTGACCGCGCCGCCAACCCCGGAAGTAGCCGGTGGTGTTCTCGGCGAGGCTGGCCGCGTTCCGCACGATCCGCAGTGGACGCTCGTCGCGCAGCGGCGAGCCCGGCACCAGGTTGGCCTGGGGGACCCGCTTGGGCAGGCCGGCCTTGGTCTCGTCGCCGACCGCCGGGCGGGCCGCCTGCTCGGCGGCCTGCCATCCGGTGTCGGCCGTGCTCGACCACTCCAGGTCGGCCTCGTCGCCGTGCCCGACGAACCAGGCGGACTTCGCCTGCGCGAAGATCAGCAGGTCGCCGTCGCCCTCGTCGGAGACCGGCGGGGGCCGGTGCTCCTTCGGCGCCGGACGTCGCTCCAGCGGGGGCGGCAGCTCGGCCCGGGGGGCCGGCCGGCCGGACCGTTCGGCGCCCCGCTCGACCAGCCGCAGCGGCGGGGTCTCCAGCCCGGGGTCGGTCGGCGGGTTCTGCTCGTCCCGCAGCGCCCGGTCGGCCAGTGGCGGCGGCTCGACCAGCCGCAGCATCGGCGGCTCCTGCGGCAGGTCGTCCGCGAGCCACGGCGGGGTGACCCGGCCCGGGTCGCTCGGCGCGTCCACGCCCCGGCCGCCGTACCCGTAGCCGGGCGCGGCCTCCTTGGCGCGGTCGTCCTCGTCGCCGGTGTTCACCAGTGGCCAGTTGGCCCGGGAACCGGGGGGAGCGGACTCCTGCCCGGGACGGGGCGCCGGCACCGGGATGGTCAGGTCGGTCGCGCTGAAGCCGCCGGTCGGCGACTCCGGCGTGATCTTGGGCCGGGGTGGGATGACCGTCCGCTGGCGCTCGGCCCGGGCGCTGTTGATCGCGGCCGTGGTCAGCGTCGGGCGGAACGGCTCACCGGCCTCGGCCGGCGGCACGGCGCCGCGCTGGGCCGGGGTGATCGGGGTGATGCCCGGCGGCGGCGGGGGCGGCGCGGAGATCGGCCGGTTGGTCGGGGCGTCCACCCGCGACGGCAGCGGCGCGCCAGCCGGCTCGGGACGGGTGGCCGGCCGGTTGGTGGCGGCCGCCGGGGCGACCGGAGCGGGCGCCACCGGCGGTGGCGTGACCGGGGCCGGGGCGACCGGCGGCGGCGCCAGCGGCCGCGGCGAGGGTGGCGCGGCGGGACCGGAGACCGGTTCGGGACGGCTGCGCCGGCCCACCGGCTCGGGCCCGGCGGGGCGGCCCGGGCGCAGGCCGGTCAGCTCGCCGACCGACTCGCCGCGCCGGGCGGCCGCCCGGCGACCGGGGGTCGGGGCGGGCGTGGTCACCCGGGCGGCGAGGGCACCGACGAGCGAGTCGCAGCCGGCGTCGCAGGCCCGCACGGAGGCGACCGCCTGCCGCACGGTCTCGGCGACGGCGGCGGTGAGCGCCCGGTTGACGGTGGCGCGCCGGGGGGTTTCCGAGATGGCCACCCGCAGCGCGGTGACCGCCTCGTTGACGGTGTCGGCGTCGGCGACGCCCTCGGCCGTGAGGTGCGCGGCGACGGCGTCCGCGGCGACCGGGACGTCCCGTCCACCAGCGACCGTGCCGCCGAGCATGCCCGGCTCGGGCAGCGCGTCCAGCACCGCCAGGGAGACCGGCTCGGCCGGGTCCGGATAGGCCCGCAGGGCCGCCGGGTAGAGCTCGCGGAGCACCTCGCGCAGCGTCACGGCGGCGGAGTGCCGGCCGCTGGCCAGCGCCGCGTGCGCGGCGAGAACCTGCTTGTAGCCGGCGAGGTCGCGGGGCGCCGGGAGGGTGACCGCGGAGAGCGCGCCGGCCTGGAGGGCGCGGGCCAGCCCGACCGCACGACGCTCGGCCGGCGGGGACTGCATCTCCTCCAGCGAGTCGTCATCGGCGAAGCGCTCGGCGAAGTCGTCGACCGAGTCGTCGTCCGCGATCGCCAGCGGTCGGCCGGCCGCGCTGAGCAGCGACGTGACCGTGTGGTCGTCGCTGTCCGCGGCGATCGCCGCACCGCTCGGGCCGCCCGATCGCTCGACGAGCAGCGCGACCAGCTGGGCGTAGCCGGCGGGGTCGTCGCCGATCTCGCAGACATGCAGCAGCCGGCCTGCGTCGTCGACCACAGCGGACGTCAACGTCGAACCGGCCGAAGCCGGCCGGTCGGCCGGATCCGCCGAGGCCAGACCGCAGTACACGCGCACGAGCGCCAAGGCGTCGTCCTCCTCCCGGGACACAAGGCTTTCTCTGCCAGAGACTGATGCTCCCCGCTTCGGGTCAGTCGCGCCAGTCCACAACCGCAGAGATCTTGCCGACAATGGTGCGCCAACCCAGACTTGCGGTTTGTGCCCCGATTTTCTTCAACCGGCGCCGGCCGAGGAAACCACCGATTCCGCCGTTGACACTGGCCCGCAGCGCCTCGTCGAGGTCGTCCAGGCTGGAGCCCGCGGAGAGCATGTCCAGCACGGCGGGTAGCCGCAGCGCGTACGCCAGGTCACGGGCGATCTCGCCGGCCTCGATCAGGAGCGTGGGATCCCAGGCGTCGTGGCCGCCGCGCAGGTTCTCCACGACCAGGTCGAGCTCGTAGGTGTCCTCGTCCAGCGGCGTGATGTCGGCCGGCTCCACCCGTTCGGACAGTTCATTCCAGCTGTCCAGTTGAGACAGATCGTTGGGCGCACCGGAACGGATGAATGACACCAACGATTCCGGGCTCTTGAAGAGCAGCAGCTTGCCCCGGTGGGTGAGGAAGGCCGGCACCTCCTCGTCGCCGGTGTCGTCCGCCTCGTCCTCGTCCGCCTCAGCCGCCTCGTCCTCGTCCTCCTCGGCCGCCGCATCGGCGTCCTCGTCGGTCTTGGCGTCGACGTCCTCGTCCGCGTCGGCCTCGGCGTCGGTCGCCGCCGACTTGCCGCGCCGGCGGCCCGCGGGGCGCTCCTCGGCCTCCTCGTCCTCGTCCTCGGCGGTGAGGGCGGCGTACTCCTCGTCGAGGATCACCACCTCTTCCTCGTCCTCGGTGTCGACGACCTGGCGGCGGGCCAGGAACGGGTCGTCCTGGTCGCGCTCGGCGACGTCCGTCGGGGTCAGCTCCCGCGCCGGCCGGTACGCCCGCAGCGTGTAGCCGGTGCCGGCGGGCAGGTCGATCTCCACCGGGTCGATGCGCAGCTCGTCCCAGAGCGTGCGGTCCGGGGCCGGGCGGTCGACCTCGACCTCGTCATCTGCGGCCGACGCGGTGGTGTCGTCGAGCTCGAGCTCAGGCTCGTCGGCGTCGGGCCGTTGGGGCGACTGGCGGGCCACGCTGACCTCCGGGTGCTTTCGGGTTGCCCACGCGGCGGCCCCTTCCGGCCGCCGAGTGACTCTGCGCACATACCCTAGTGGGCGACGCGGCGGACTGGGAGCGCACCCCGGTGGCGTCCCGGGCGGCGGACAAGTAGCCTTGCTACACATGAGGGCCCAGGCGCTGCACGGACACCTGGACGCGCTGCTGCTGGCGGTGCTGGAGCAGGGCGAATTGCACGGCTACGCGATCATCGAGGCGCTCCGGGCCCGCAGCGGCGGCACCCTGGACCTGCCCACCGGCACCATCTATCCGGCGCTGCGCCGCCTCGAGCGCGCCGGATACGTGGCCAGCTCGTGGAGCACGGTCAACGGCCGGGAACGGCGCACCTACCGGCTCACCGACGCCGGGGTGCGGGCGCTCGCCGGCGAACGCGCCGGCTGGCGCGAGTTCAGCGACACGGTCGGCCGCTTCCTCGGCACCGACCAGCCGCCCGCCCCGGCCTGACCCGCCCCGGCCCGACCCGCCCCGGCCGTCAGCGGACCGCCACCAGCCAGCAGCGGGCCGCCCTGGCCAGCGCGAACCAGCCGGCGCTGACCAGCACCGCCCCGATGATCATCGGGGGCCAGGTCAGAGCCGCGTCCCAGAGACTGACCGACCAGCCGAACAGGGCGCCGCCCGCCACGGCGCCGCCGGCCAGGCCGGCGGTCAGCCCGTAGCCGGCCGCGCGGGCGAGCCGGGGGAGTCGTGGCGACGGGTGCCGGGCGGCGAGGAACCCGATCAGCAGCCCGGCGACCGCCAGCCCGGCGACCAGGCTCCAGATGCCGTTGAGGGAGGTGGAGAGGAGCTGGTAGCCGGCCGGCGGGCGCGGGCCGTCGCTCCAGCTCGACCCCTGCCAGGTCAGGTCGCCGGCGGCCAGCAGCACCCCGGCCACGGCGAGCGCGCGCGCCGCCAGTCCGCGCAGCGCCCCGGCGGCCAGCTCGGCCTGGTAGTCGGGGGCGAGCTGGGCGGCGCTGCCGAACTCGGCCACCGCCCGCCGCTCGGCCTCCGCCGCCGGCAGCCCGTCCTCCCGGTACGCCTCGACCGCGTCCCGCAGCGCGTGCCGTGCCTCGGTCAGCAGATCTGACTTGAGGCGGGCCGGACCCCGCAGCCGGCCGGCCAACTCGTCCAGCCGCTCCTCGACCAGCACTTCCGCGTACCCCCGCATGCGACCACCCTGCCACCCGGCGCCGCCTGCCGCGTCCGGGGTTTTCCCGGAATGGGATCGGGGTCCACCCGGGCCGGCGATCCGGGCCGGGCGCCGGCGTCAGGCGGCCGGTCCCAGGGCGAGGTAGCCGCGCTCGGCCGCCTCCTGGAGCAGCCACTGGTCCCGGTACCAGCCGGGCCGGGCGATCAGGTCGGCGTGCCGGCCGCGCTGGGTCACCCGGCCGGCGTCGAGGACCAGGATCTCGTCCAGCCCGGCCAGGCCGCTGAGCCGGTGGCTGATCAGCAGCACCGAGTGTCCGGCCGGGGTGGCCGCCAGCGCCGAGGCGAGCACCGCGTCCGCGGCGGCCGGGTCGAGTCCTTCGGTCGGCTCGTCGAGCACCAGCACGGCCGGGGCGGCCAGCAGCGCCCGGGCCAGCGCGAGCCGCTGCCGCTGCCCGCCGGAGAGCTGCCCGCCCTGCTCGCCGACCACGGTGTCCCAGCCGTCCGGCTGGGCGCGTACCCAGTCCAGCAGGCCGGCCGCCCGGGCCGCGGCGGTCAGCTCCGCCTCGTCGGCGCGGGGCCGACCGAGCAGCAGGTTCTCCCGGACGGTGGCGTGGAAGACGTACGCCTCGGCGAGCAGCCCGCCGATCGCCCGGGGCAGTTCCTCGGGCGGGTACCCGGAGACGTCCACCCCGTCCAGCGTCACCCGGCCGGCGTCCGGGCGCACCGCGCCGGTGAGTACGGCCGCGAGGGTGCTCTTGCCGGCGCCGCTCGGCCCCACCACGGCGACCCGGCGGCCGGCGGGCAGGTCGAGGTCGACCCCGGCCAGGGCCGGCGGGGCGCCGGGACGGTACCGCACGGTCACGTCCGCGAACCGCATGTCGTGGCCGGCTGGCGCCGGGCCCGGTCCGGTGGGGGCGGCCTCCCCGTCGACCCGCTCGTCGGCGGCCGCCGCCGTACGGCCGGCCGGAACCGCCCCGGCGACGGTCGGCTCGGCGACGGCCGGCTCGGCGGCGGTCGACTCGGGAGCGGTGGGCCCGGCGGTGGTGGGCCGCGAGACGGTGGGCTCGGGGGCGGTGAGCAGGGCGGCGACCCGGGCCAGGCCGGCCCGGAGCTGGGTGCGCTGCCGGGCGGCGCCGACCAGCGCGAGGGCGATCTCCACGGCGGCCAGGGTGCCCACCGCCAGGACGCCGACCAGCACCCCGCCGACCCCGGCGCGGAGCGCCACGTACACCACGGCGGCGGCGGTCAGCCCGGCGACCAGCACCCCGACCGCGTCGACCGCGAAGCCGGCCGCGGCGAGCCGGCGTTCGAGCCGGGCCAGGCGGTTGGCCCGCGCCTCGGCGGCGGCCAGCGCCGTGCCGGTCGCCCCGAACGCGGCCAGGTCGGCGGCCCCGTGGGTCAGGTCCACCGCGTCGACGGCGAGCGCGCCGCGCAGCGGGGCCACCTCGTCGGCGGCCCGCCGGGTGAGCGCGGTGGCCAGGGCGGGCAGCACCGCGCCGGCCACCAGGAGGCCGGCGGCGAGCACGCCGGCGGCCGGCGGTGAGATCAGCGCGGCGCTGCCGACGGCGAGGATGCTCACCAGCACGGCCGCCGCGCCCGGCACCAGCACCCGCAGCAGCAGGTCCTGCACCGCCTCCACGTCGGAGACCAGTCGGCTCAGCGCGTCGCCGGTCCGCTGGGTGGCGGCGTCCCGCCGGGCGGCCAGGGTGCCGAAGACCCGGGCCCGGACGTCGGTGATCATGCGGAGCACGGCGTCGTGCCCGGCGAGCCGTTCGGTGTAGCGGAACACGCCCCGGCTGACGGCCAGGGCGCGGACCGCGACGATCGCCACCGTGAGCCGGTCCAGCGGCGGCCGGCCGGCGGCGCTCATCAGCAGCCAGGTGGCGGTCGCCATCAGGGCCAGCCCGGCGAACTCGGTGGCCGCGGCGAGCAGTCCGGCACCGACCAGCCGGCCCAGGTAGGGCCGGGCCAGCCGCAGCACCGTCCGCTCGGCGCGCGGCCCACCCGGGCGACCGTCGGGGGCGGCGGCGGTGGTCGGGGCGGGCCCGCCGGGCAGCAGCTCCGCCGGGTTCGGCTCGCCGGCGGTCGGCACGCCGGGGTCGCGCCCGGCCGGGGTCATCCCGTCCCCGGCGACGCCGCCCGGCACGGCCCGCACCGGCTGGTCGGGACCGGGCCGCACCCCCGCCGGCCCGGACGCGCCGTGCGGTCCAGGGCCGGTCGTCGGGTCGTCGGGTCGGTTGGTCGCGTCGGTCATCGGGTCGCCGCCTTCGTGGCCGGGGTCAGCTCGATGACCCGGCCGTCCTCCACCCGCAGGATCCGGTCGGCGTCCGCCAGCAGCGCGGGCCGGTGCGCGACCAGCAGCGCGGTACGTCCGGCGACCAGCCGCCGGGTGGCGGCCAGCACCACCGCCTCGCTGGCGGTGTCCAGCCGGGCGGTCGGCTCGTCGAGGAGCACCAGCGGGGCGTCCCGGAGGAACGCCCGGGCCAGCGCCACCCGCTGCCGCTGCCCGCTGGAGAGCCCGTGGCCGCGCTCGCCGAGCAGGGTGGCCAGCCCGTCGGGCAGGGCGGTGACCACCTCGTCGAGCGCGGCGTCGGTGACCGCCCGGGCGAGCACCGGCTCAGGGGCGTCCGGCGCGCCGAGGCGGATGTTGTCGGCGAGCGAGCCGGCGAAGAGGTGGGCCCGTTGCGGTACCCAGGCCAGCTGCCGCCGCCAGTCGTCGGGGTCCACTCCGGCGAGGTCCACGCCGTCGACGGTGACCCGGCCGGCGGTCGGGGTGACGAAGCCGAGCAGCAGGTTGAGCAGGGTGGTCTTGCCGGCCCCGCTGGGCCCGATGACGGCGATCCGCTCGCCGGGCCGGATGGTGAGGGTGACGTCCCGGAGCGCGGTGGTCCGCTCGTACGCGACGGTGACGCCCTCGAAGCGGATCTCGCCGCGGCCGTCGGGAGCCGGGCGAAGGGTGCCGGCGGGTGCGGCGTCCGCCGGGGGCGCCGAGAGGGTGAGCGCCTCGTCCAGCGCGGTGAGCCCTTCCATGCTGGCGTGGAACCGGCTGCCGGCCGCCCGCAGCGGCAGGTACGCCTCGGGGGTGAGCAGCAGCACCAGCAGCGCGGTGGACAGGGTGAGCCCGCCGCCGAGCAGGCGGATGCCGACCGGCACCGCGACCAGCGCCACGGAGAGGGTGGCGACGAGTTCGAGCACCAGCGCGGAGAGGAAGGCGATCCGGAGCGTCCGCATGGTCGCCTGTCGGTGCCCGTCGGCCATCCGGCGGACCACGTCGACCTGGGCCCGGGCCCGGCCGAACGCGCGCAGCGTGGGCAGCCCGGCCACCATGTCGAGGAAGTGCCCGCCGAGCAGCGACAGCCGGCGCCACTGCCGTTCGGTGGCGGCCTGGGCCTGCCAGCCGAGCAGCGCGCCGAAGACCGGGATCAGCGGGATGGTCAGCGCGATGATCAGCGCCGAGCTCCAGTCGGCGAGCACGATCCGGGCCAGCACCGCGAGCGGCACGGTGACGCTCAGCACGAGCTGCGGGAGGTAGCCGGTGAAGTACGGGTCGAGCGCGTCCAGGCCGCGCCCGGTCAGCGTGGCGAGCTGGCCGGCCCGCTGGCCGGCGACCCAGGTGGGGCCGTGCCGGCCGACCGCGCGGAGCAGGTCGGCGCGGAGCGCCGCCTTGACGGTGGCCGCGGCCCGGGCCGCCACCGTGCCCTGCCCCCAGCTGACCAGCGCCCGCGCGGCGACCGCCGCCACGAAACCGGCCAGCGCCGTGCGGTGCAGCCGCCCGTCGATCGCCGTGGCCAGCAGCGTGGCCAGCGCGGTGGCCTGCGCGACCACGAGCAGCGCGGTGAGCCCGCCCAGCACCGCGAGCACGGCGAGATCGCGCCGGGCCGCGGGGACCCGGCGCAGCACACGCGGGTCGAACGGGCGGCGGTTCACCAGTACACCGGTGCCCTGCCGTCGGTCCGTCCCCGGAACACCCACCAGCACATCGCCTGAAAGCCTAGTAGGGCCGGCACGAGCGGCAGCGCGAGCCAGCCCAGCAGTGACAGGGTCGGTCCGCTCGCCGCCGCGTCGGCGACGGTGAGCGAGGCGGCCGGGTCGACCGTGGAGACCAGCACTCGGGGCCAGAGCGCCGCGCCGACCAGCGCCACCGGCAGGGCCAGTGCGGCGCTGGTCGCCGCGAAGGCCACCCCGGCCCGGCCCCGGCCCAGCGCCGCGCGGGCCACCAGCAGCGCGGCGACCAGCGCCACCAGCAGGAGTACGGCGACCGCCGGTCGCGCCACGGCGGCGCGTACCCGGTCGGAGAGCAGGCCCAGGACGGCGGCCGTGCCGACCGCGGCGAGCGCCACCGGGATCAGCCGGCGGGCGAGCCGGCCGACCGCCGGGGCGTCGGCGGCCGGCAGGCGGAGGGTGAGGAAGGTCGCACCCTGCACGGCGACCAGCGCCAGCACCGCCAGCCCGGCGGCGGCCACGAACGGGGTGAGCACGTGACCCACCCCGGTGACGTGGCCGGATGCCGTCCGTGGCACGCCCTGCAGCAGGCCGCCGAGCAGGGCGCCCCAGCCGAGCGCGGCGAGGGCGCTGCCGGCCACCACCACCCGGTCCCAGCCGGCGCGGGCCGCCTGCGCGTGGGGCCGGCTGCGCAGTTGCACGCCGGCGGTCACCAGCACCACCCCGGCCAGCGCGCCGAGCACGACCGGATAGAAGCCGGAGAGGAGTTCGCCCTCCAGGATCGGGAAGGCGCCGAAGAGGATGCCGACGGCGGCCACCAGCCACACCTCGTTGCCGAGGAAGAACGGCCCGACGGCGTTCAGCACGGCCCGGCTCGACGCGTCCGCCGCCCGGCCGTCGTCCGGCGGGGCGGGCCGCCGGGCGAGCAGCAGGCCGACACCGTAGTCGTAGCCGCCGAGGACGAGGTAGGTGGCGAAGAAGAGGCCGAGCAGGGCGTACCAGGCGAGTTCCACGGCGGGCTCCCTCAGGCGAACACGGGGTGGGGACGGGCGTCGGTGTCGGGCGCGGGCGGGCGGCCGAGCGCCGGGTCGGCGGCGCCCCGGGCGGCGTGCCGGGCCAGCAGGGTCCAGTTGGTGACCGCGAGGGCGCCGAGCAGCAGGGTGAAGCCGATCAGCGAGGTGAGCATCAGTCCGCTGCTCACCGGCGAGACGGCCTGATCGGTCGGCAGCAACCCGTACGCCACCCAGGGCTGGCGGCCGACCTCGCGGGCGAGCCAGCCGAGGAGCACCGCCGCGAAGGGCAGCGGCAGGGCGAGCAGCAGCAGCCAGAGCGGGAACTTCAGCCGGATGATCCAGTCCCGCCAGAGCAGCGGCAGCAGCAGCCAGACGCAGCCCAGGGTGAAACCGATCAGGATCATGAAGCCGAGCCCGACGTTGGAGAGCACCGGCGGGGTGTAGTCGCCGGGCCCGAACCGGGCCGTCCACTCGGTGACCAGCGCGTCCCGGTCCGCGCCGCCGCCGAACTTGGTGGGCTGGAGGGTCCCGACCGGGCCGAACTGGGCGAAGCCGAAGCCCTGGAGGGTGGGCACGGCGAGCGCCATGGTGATCAGGCCGAGCCGCAGCGAGGTGCGGAAGAGCAGGAAGTCCGGGGTGCGCCGGAGCAGGTGCCAGGCGCTGACCGCGGCCATCAGCGTGCCCCCGGTGACCAGGGCCGCCATCACCACGTGCCCGAACGCGTAGGTGAGCGTCGGGTTGGTGAGCAGCGCGCCGAAGTCGGTGAGGTGGGCGACGCCGTCGCGGACCTCGTAGCCGACCGGGTGCTGGAGCCAGGCGTTGGCCACCATGATCCAGTACGCCGAGGCGTACGCGGTGATCGCGACGCCCCAGAGCAGGGCGAGGTGGACGCCCCGGCGCAGCCGGTGCCAGCCGAAGATCCACATGCCGAGGAACGTGGACTCCAGGAAGAACGCGACCAGCGTCTCGATGGCCAGCGGCGCGCCGAAGACGTTGCCCACGTACCGCGACAGGCCGCTCCAGTTCAGCCCGAACTGGAACTCCATCACGATGCCGGTGGCGATCCCGAGCACGTAGTTGATCACGTAGAGCTGGCCCCAGAACCGGGTCAGCCGCTCGTACACCGGTTTGCCGGTGATGAACCCGGCGGTCTGCAACCCGACCAGGAGGGTGACCAGCCCGAGGGTGACCACCACGAAGAGGAAGTGGATCGAGGTGGTGGTGGCGAACTGCAGGCGGGCGAGGAGCAGGGAATCCATGGCCGTCCTCCCACGGGTTGACTCGCTTGTCATAGCGAGACTACACGTAGGCTCACTACCTATGACGGCGGGAGGGACCGCCGGCCCGGCTGCCCGCCGGTCAGCTCAGGAACAGGGAGATCGGCAGCGCGACCAGCAGGGTCGCGACGGAGAGCGCGGTGGTGCCGAGCACGCGCGGCGGCCGGTCGGCCACCATGAGCCGCTGCACCCGGACGTCCAGGTCGCGGTCCCCGACGCCGAGCGCGCCGGCCGGGGTGACCCGGTGCCCGGCGGCGGCGAACCGCCGCAGCGCCCCGGCCAGGGGCTCATCGGCGTGCAGCTCACGGGCCTTGTCGTCGGCGCGCATCTCGACCAGCAGGGCCACCCGCTCGTGCGCGTCGCGGACCCAGCGGAACCAGGGCAGCGCGCGACAGAGCGCGGTGAACGGCAGCAGCACCAGATCGTGCCGCTCCTGCGCGTGGGCCCGCTCGTGGGTGAGCACCGCCGCCAGTTCGGCCCGGTCGAGCAGGCTGAGCGTGCCGGCGCTGACCACCACCCGGGGCTTCACCCCGGGCAGGCAGTACGCGGCCGCGCTCGGGTGGTCGAGCACCAGCGCCCCGGGGACCGTCGGGTCCCGGCGGGCCACCAGGCTGAGCAGCTCGCGGTGCCGGCGCTGGGCCCGCACGGTGCCGTGGATGCTGCGGACGGTCGTGGTGAGCAGCACCGCGCCGATGCCGAAGCCGACCCCGACCAGACCCAGGTGCGGCACGCCCAGCCCGGCCGGGAGGGTGCTGTGGGCCAGGTCGTCGGCGAGGGCCAGCAGCGCGCTGCCGGTCGGCAGGTCGTACGCGGCCAGGCCGAGCGCCATGGGCAGCCCCATGGCGGAGAGCCCGAGCGCCAACCCGACCGCCTGCCAGCAGACGATCGCCACCCGCGGGGCCTGCCAGGTCCACCGCGCGGTGGCCAGGACCTGCGCGGTCAGCCAGCAGGCCAGGATGGTCGCGGCGAAGTGCAGGGCGTACGCCACGGCAGCCGCCCTACCGGTCCGTCGCCTCGTCGAGCGCCGGGCCACCGGCCCGGGGGTCCTCGACCCGGTCGGTCAGCTCGGCGCCGGTCCCGCCCGCCTCGGCGCCGAGCGCGGCGCGCAGCACCTCCGCCTCGGTGCCGGTCACCGAGCGGGCGAAGCGCACCAGCGCGGCGTCCCGGCTGCCGCCGAGGTCGAGCGCGTCGAGCATGAGCTGGGCGATGTGCGCCTCGCGGGTGGCCGCCGGCCGGTAGCGCCAGGCCCGCCCCTCGCGTTGCCGCTGCACCATGCCCTTGCCGGCGAGCCGGTCGAGCACGGTCATCACCGTCGTGTACGCCAGTTCCCGCCCGTCCAGGGCGTCGGCGACCTCGCGGACGGTCACGCCGTCCGACGCGGCGGGCACCGTGTCCCACAGCACGTCCATCACCGCACGTTCGAGATCACCAAGCCGAGTCACCCGGCAATCCTACCCCGCGTAGTAGAACCCCCCACGCCAGCAGTCCGCACCACGCTGGGCAGCACCACCAAGGTCAACCCCCACCCCGCTGACCGACCACCCCACGCTGGGCAGCACCACCAAGGTCAACCCCCACCGACGGACGGTGCCCACCGAGGGTTTCCGGGGGAGCCCGCCCACGCAGGGATCAAGCCTGACCGCCCGGAGTGGGCGGGCTCCCCCGGAAACCCCGACAGCGAGTGTCAGATCCCCTTCGGATGCCACACCGTCTTCGTCTCCAGCAGCACCGTCATCCGCGTCACCCCCGGATCCGCGAACCAGTCGTGGTCGGCCGGCGCCGGCCGGAGCACCCGCTTCAGGTTCTCCGCGGCCCTGACCTCCAGGTCGGCCGCCAGCTCGGCGTCGGCGACCCCGGTCAGGTCGATGGCGTTGACGTCCATGTGCGCGGCCAGCGTGGGTACGGTCTCGCTGATCCGCCCGGTGAGGATGTTGACTACCCCGCCCGGCAGGTCGGAGGTGGCCAGCACCTCGGCCAGGGTCACCGCGGCCAGCGGCGCGTCCGGCGAGGCGGCCACCACCACGGTGTTGCCGGTGACGATCGCCGGGGCGATCACGCTGACCAGCCCGAGCAGCGCGGGCGCCGCGGGGGCCACCACGGCCACCACGCCGGTCGGCTCCGGCGCGGAGAGGTTGAAGTACGGGCCGGCCACCGGGTTCGCGCCGCCGTACACCTGGGGGAGCTTGTCCGCCCAGCCGGCGTACCAGACCCAGCGGTCGATCGCCGCGTCGACCTCGTCGGCCGGGGCGCCGAGCGCGACGAACTGCTCGCGGCGGCCCTCCAGCATCTCGGCGACCCGGTAGAGGATCTGACCCCGGTTGTACGCGGTCGCCCCGGCCCAGCCCTTCACCGCGGCCCGGGCGGCGACCACGGCGTCCCGCGCGTCCTTGCGGGAGGCCAGCGACACGTTGGAGTCCTGCACGATGTACGACCGTCCCGACTCGCTGCGCGGGAACTTCCCGCCGATGTAGAGCTTGTACGTCTTGCGTACCGCGACCCGCTCAGACATTGAGGTACGCCTCCAGCCCGTGCCGGCCGCCCTCGCGACCGTAGCCCGACTCCTTGTAGCCGCCGAACGGCGAGGTGGGGTCGAACTTGTTGAACGTGTTGGCCCAGACCACGCCGGCGCGCAGCCGGTCGGCCGTCCAGAGGATCCGGGAGCCCTTGTCGGTCCAGATCCCGGCCGACAGCCCGTACGGCGTGTTGTTGGCCTTCTCCACGGCCTCGGCCGGGGTGCGGAAGGTCAGCACGGAGAGCACCGGGCCGAAGATCTCCTCGCGGGCGATCCGGTGCGCCTGGGTGACCCCGGTGAAGATGGTCGGTGCGAACCAGAAGCCGCGGTCCGGCAGCTCGCACGGCGGCGACCAGCGCTCGGCGCCCTCGGCGGCGCCGGCCTCGGAGAGCTCCCGGATGCGGGTCAGCTGGGCGGCCGAGTTGATCGCGCCGATGTCGGTGTTCTTGTCCAGCGGGTCGCCGACCCGCAGCTGGGCCATCCGCCGCTTCAGCGACTCCAGCACCCGCTCGGCGACCGACTCCTGGACCAGCAGCCGGGAGCCGGCGCAGCAGACGTGCCCCTGGTTGAAGAAGATGCCGTTGACGATGCCCTCGACGGCCTGGTCGATCGGGGCGTCGTCGAAGACGATGTTGGCGGCCTTGCCGCCCAGCTCCAGGGTGAGCTTCTTGCGGGTGCCGGCGACCGCGCGGGCGATGGCCTTGCCGACCTCGGTCGAGCCGGTGAAGGCGACCTTGTCCACGCCCGGGTGCTCGACCAGCGCGCGGCCCGTGTCGCCGGCGCCGGTGACGATGTTGACCACGCCGGCCGGCAGTTCGGCCTGCTGGCAGATCTCGGCGAAGAGCAGCGCGGTCAGCGGGGTGGTCTCGGCCGGCTTGAGTACCACCGTGTTGCCGGCCGCGAGCGCCGGGGCGATCTTCCAGGCCAGCATGAGTAGCGGGAAGTTCCACGGGATGACCTGCGCGGCCACGCCGAGCGGCCGCGGATCGGCACCGAAGCCCGCGTGGGAGAGCTTGTCGGCCCAGCCGGCGTAGTAGAAGAAGTGCGCGGCGACCAGCGGCACGTCGACGTCGCGGGACTCCTTGATCGGCTTGCCGTTGTCCAGCGACTCCAGCACGGCCAGCTCGCGGGAGCGCTCCTGGATGATCCGGGCGATCCGGAACAGGTACTTGGCCCGGTCCCGGCCCGGCATCGGGCCCCACACCTTCTCGTACGCCTGGCGCGCGGCGCGGACCGCCCGGTCCACGTCCGCCTCGCCGGCCTCGGCGATCTCGGCGAGGACCTCCTCGGAGGCCGGGTTGATCGACTTGAAGCTGCCCCCGTCGACCGGGTCGACGAACGTGCCGTCGACGAAGAGCCCGTAGGAGGGCTTGATGTCCACCACCGAGCGCGACTCGGGGGCGGGTGCGTATTCGAACATCACGTTCAGTCCAGGGTGAAGTAGTCGGGACCGGCGTAGACGCCGGTCGTCAGCTTGGTGCGCTGCATGAGCAGGTCGTTGAGGAGGCTGGACGCGCCGAACCGGAACCAGTCCGGGTCCAGCCAGTCCGGGCCCACGGTCTCGTTGACCATGACCAGGTACTTGATCGCGTCCTTGGTGGTCTTGATGCCGCCGGCCGGCTTCACGCCGACCTGCCGGCCGGTCGCGGCCCGGAAGTCGCGGACCGCCTCCAGCATCACCAGGGACACCGGCATGGTGGCCGCGATCGGCACCTTGCCGGTGGAGGTCTTGATGAAGTCGCCGCCGGCCAGCATGGCCAGCCAGGAGGCCCGCCGCACGTTGTCGTAGGTGGCCAGCTCGCCGGTCTCCAGGATCACCTTGAGGTGCGCGTCCCCGCAGGCCTCCTTGGTGGCGACGATCTCGTCGTACACCTCCTGGTAGCGGCCGGCCAGGAACGCGCCCCGGTTGATCACCATGTCGATCTCGTCGGCGCCGGCCGCGACCGCGGCCCGGGTGTCGGCGAGCTTGACGTCCAGGGGGGCCTGGCCGGACGGGAAGGCGGTCGCCACGCTGGCCAGGTGGACGGCGCTGCCGCGCAGCACCTCGGCGACGTACGGGACCATGGCGGGATAGACGCAGACCGCGCCGACGTGCGGGCAGGACGGGTCCGCCGGGTCGGGGCGGAGCGCCTTGGCGGCCAGTGCGCGCACCTTGCCGGGGGTGTCGGCGCCTTCGAGGGTGGTCAGGTCGACCATCCGGATCGCCAGGTCGATGGCCTGGGCCTTCGCGGTGGTCTTGATGGAGCGGGTGCCGAGTTGCGCCGCCCGCTGCTCCGCGCCGACCTGGTCCACGCCGGGCAGGCCGTGCAGGAAGGTCCGCAGAGCGGTCTCGGATCGTCCCAGCTCGGAGAGGTCCGACCGGGCCGACGTCGCTGTCGCCGTCATGCCCCGAATACTACGCACCGGCGCGCCCTGTGATCTTGGTCACGAGCGGGCTCCGGTGGTGAGCGGCGTCGCTGCTCGACCGGCACCCGTACGCCGGCCCGCCGCCGGGCGGTAGGTTGAGCGATCGTGGACGTACACGTCATTGACCACCCGCTCGCCCAGTCGCGGCTGACCGCCATGCGGGACGCCCGGACCGACTCGGCGTCGTTCCGGGCCGCGCTGCACGAACTCACCACCATGCTGGTGTACGAGGCGGCGCGCTCGTTCCCGGTCGAGAGGTACCCGATCCAGACTCCGGTCACCGCCACCGAGGGCACCCGGCTGGCGAACCCGCCGCTGCTGGTGCCGGTGCTGCGGGCCGGCCTCGGCATGACCGACGCCGCGCTCAACCTGCTGCCCGAGTCGTCGATGGGCTTCGTCGGCCTGGCCCGCGACGAGGAGACGTACGAGCCGCGCGCGTACCTGGAGTCCCTGCCCCGCGACCTCAGCGGCCTGCCGGTGCTGGTGCTCGAGCCGATGGTGGCCACCGGCGGCTCGCTGGAGCACTCCTGCCGGCTGCTCGCCGACCGGGGCTGCACCGACATCACCGTGCTCTGCGTGCTGGTGGCACCCGTCGCCATCGAACGGCTGGAGCGCTCCGGCCTGCCGCTGCGCCTGGTGACGGCGAGCATCGACCAGGGCCTCAACGACCGGATGTTCATCGTCCCCGGCCTCGGCGACGCCGGCGACCGCCAGTTCGGCGGCATGCCCCGCTTCTGACCACAGCGCCGTCGATCATGGAGTTGTGGCAGCGGACAAGTGCGGCTGATCGCCCGCAATCCGGCGCCACTGCTCCATGATCGACGCGCGGCGAGCGCGTTGGCTCCCCCGGCGAGCGGGGAGGCGCTAGCGTCTCGGGCCATGACTGGTGTTGCGCTCGCCGAAGAGCTGCTGCTCCTCGCCTACGACGACGAAACCGGCAAGGCGACCATGCCCCGGATCAGCCTGGACCTCGGGATGGCCGCCGCGGTGCTGGTCGAGCTGGCCCTGGCCGGCCGGATCGCGTACGCCGACGGGAACCTGGCGGTGATCGATTCCACCCCGACCGGCGAGCCGGTCGCCGACGACGTCCTGGCCAGGATGGCCGCCGACACCCCGCACAGCCCGTCCTCCTGGGTGCAGCGGCTGCGGCACGGCCTGCGCGACCGGATCCTCGGCGACCTGTGCGGCCGGGGCGTGGTCCGGGACGTCGACGAGACCGAGCTGGGCTTCATCCACGTGCACCGCTACCCGGTCGCCGACGCCTCGGTGGAGGCCGACATCCGGCAGCGGCTGGCCGCGGCGCTGACCAGCGGGCAACTCCCCGACGAGCGGACCGCCGCGCTCGCCACGCTGGTGGCGGTGCTGCGGATGGAACCGGCCCTCCGGCTCAGCGGCAGCGCCGCCGACGAGGCCGGCAAGCGGCTGGCGGAGATCGCCACCGGCGCCGGCTTCTCCGGCACCGTGAGCCTGGACGACTCCGTGGTCCGCCCCTCGATCAGCCTGGTCATCGCCGCCCTCGGCCAGGCCGTCGACGCCGCCCTCGGCAAACGCCGGGGCGAGGACTGATCCGGCTTCCGGCCGGCGACAGTCCCGGGACCCCACGCCACCCGGCCGGCGACAGCGCCGGGGCCTCGCGTCACCCGGCCGGCGACAGCGCCGGGGCCCCGCGCCACCCGGCGGGTGCGGCGGGGCCCGGCCGCGCCTACTGGCCGAGGGCGGCGGCGATCTCGGTGCGCAGGGTGGCGATCGACTGCCGGGCGCGGGCCCGGGCGGCCGGGACGTCGCCGCCCGCGACCGGCTCCACCACCTCCAGGTACGCCTTGAGCTTCGGCTCGGTGCCGGACGGGCGGATCACCACCCGGGCGGTGTCGGTGCGCAGGATCACCACGTCCGCGCCCGGCAGCAGGTCGACGACCTCGGTCACCGGGTGCCCGAGCAGCGTCTGCGGGGTGGCGGCCCGGACCCGGGCCATCATCTCGGCGATCATCCGCAGGTCCGCCACCCGCACCGAGAGCTGGTCGGTGAGGTGCACCCCGAACTCGGCGGCCAACTCGTCCAGCCGGTCGGTGAGCGTCCGGCCCTGCGCCTTGAGGCCGGCGGCCAGCTCGGCGACGGTCAGCGCGGCGGTGATGCCGTCCTTGTCCCGGACGTGCTCCGGGGCGACGCAGTAGCCGAGCGCCTCCTCGTAGCCGAAGACCAGCGGCGCGGTCCCGCCACCGGCCCGGACGATCCACTTGAACCCGGTCAACGTCTCGTCGTACGGCACGCCCCGCGCCGCGGAGATCGCCCGCAGCAGCGACGACGACACGATGGTGGTGGCGTACAGGCCGGCGACGCCGCGGCGCATCAGGTGGTCGGCGAGGAGCGCGCCCACCTCGTCGCCGCGCAGCATCCGCCAGCCGGCGCCGTCCGGCACGGCCACCGCGCAGCGGTCCGCGTCCGGGTCGTTGGCGATGGCGAGGTCCGCGCCGATCGTGTCGGCCAGCGCCACCAGCCGGTCCACCGCGCCGGGCTCCTCCGGGTTGGGGAAGGCGACGGTCGGGAAGGCCGGGTCCGGCTCGGCCTGCTCGGGCACCACCCCCGGCACCCCGAAGCCGGCCCGGGCGAAGGCGGCGGTGAGCACCGAGGCGCCCACCCCGTGCAGCGGGGTGTACGCCACCTTCAGGTCGCGCGGACCGGTCGGGTCGACCACCGCGGCGGCCCGCTCCACGTACGCGGCGACCAGGTCGTCGCCGAGCACCTCACCGGCCGGGCCCAGCGGCACCCGCGCCAGCGGGCCGACCGCCCGGATGGCCGCCTCGATGCCGGCGTCGGCCGGCGGCACGATCTGCGCGCCCGCGCCCAGTTCCCCGCCGAGCTGCGCGCCCAGGTAGACCTTGTAGCCGTTGTCCTGCGGCGGATTGTGGCTGGCGGTGACCATCACCCCGGCCACCGCGCCGAGCTGCCGCACCGCGAACGCCAGCACCGGGGTGGGCAGCGGGCGGGGCAGCAGCAGCGCCGGGCGGCCCGCGCCGGTGGCCACCTGGGCGGTGCGCTCGGCGAAGGCCCGCGAGCCGTGCCGGGCGTCGTACCCGATGACCAGCGGGCCCTCGCCGCCCTGGGCGGCGAGCCAGCCGACCAGGCCGGCGGCAGCCTGGGTGACCACGGCGAGGTTCATCCCGTTCGGGCCGGCGCGCAGCGGGCCGCGCAGCCCGGCGGTGCCGAAGGTCAGCGGCCCGGCGAACCGGTCGGCCAGCTCGGGTGCGCTGCCCGGTAGCCCGTCGAGGACGGCCCGCAGCTCGTCGCGGCTGGCCGGGTCGGGGTCGTCATCGAGCCACCGCCGGGCCTGTTCGCGAAGTTCGTCAAGTTCCTTGGTATCCGCCGCCATTGCCTCTTGATAGCACGACGGCGGATCACCACGGTCCCGCGCCCTGGCTCAGGCACCCCCGCCGAACTTGAACGAGGTCGCCATCGCCTCGAAGATCGGCCGGCTGGCGGCGAAGTCGGCGTCGTTCGCGGTCAGGTAGAACGAGTAGACCTTGCCGCCCTGGACCACCCCGCGCCACACCCCGTGCCGCTTGGTGTCGCCGTCGCCGCAGGTGTATTCGAACTCGGCCGCCGGCTGGCCGGCCAGCGTGGTCTCGGTCATCGCGAGCTGGTCGTACGGCTTGGCGCAGGACTTGCTCTTCTCGCGCAGGTTGCGCGAGGCGAACTCGGCCCAACTGCTCGAACTGCCGGTCCACTTCTCGGCGAGGATGCGGACCTTGCGACCGTCCTGCCGAGGGTCCACGAAGTCGACGAAGACCCCGCCGGCGTTCCGCTCCCAGCCCTTCGGCACCTGGAGGGTGACGCCCTTGACCGTCTGCTCCTGCATGTCGACCGGCGGTGCGGCCTGCGCCGTCCCGCTGGGCAGCGAGGTCACGATCGGCGGCGGGGCCTTGTCGTCACCACCGGAGAGGGCGATCACGACGACCAGCAGCAGTACGGCCACGCCACCGGCCACCCCGAGCTGGACCTTGCGCGGCCAGCCCTTCACCGTGCCGACCAGCCGGCCGCCGAGGCCCTTCGCCGTGCCGAGCGGGCCACCGGCCGGCGCCGCGGCCGGCGTGGCCCACGGCTGGCCGCTGCCCGGCACCGACCACTGGTTGCCGGCGCCGGGATGCGGCGCGTCCGGCCCGCCGGGCTGGAGCTGCCGGCCGTACACCGGCTGGGTGGCGTCGACGCCGCGGCCGCGACCGTACAGCGGCTGGGTGGCGTCCGGCGGGGCGCCGTGCGGCAACTGCTGGGTGGCGTCGGGCGCGATCCGCTGGGTGGCCTCCGGGAGCCCGCCGGCGGGCAGGGCGCCGGTCGGCGTGTGCAGCGGGCCGGCCAGCGCGTCCGCGTTGGTGTCGTCGAACGCGGTGCCGCCGGCCGCGGCGGCCGGCCCGGGCCGCTCGCCCCGGCGCAGCGCGGCGAGCCGGTCGGTGAGCGACTCACCGGGCGCGATCATGGCCCGGCCGCCGATCTGGCCGCTCGGCTTCGGCTGCGGGGTGGCGACGGGCGGCGGCGCGGCGGGCCGCTGCACCGGCACCACGGCGTACGGGTCGGTGACCGAGTTGACCGCGGTGGCGTTGCTGGTCAGCGGGCCGGCGAGCAGCTCGCGGAGCATGCCGCGGGCGGTGTGCACGTCGAGCCGGCGGGCCGGGTCCTTCTCCAGCAGGCCCATCAGCACCCGGGTCAGCGGGCCGCTGCGCTGCGGGGTGGCCGGCGGGTCCTCGACCACGGCGTGCATGGTCTCGATCGGGTCGCCCTTGTCGAACGGCGGACGCCCCTCGACGGCGGTGTAGAGGGTGACGCCGAGGGAGAAGAGGTCGCTGGGCGGGCCGAAGTCCTGGCCCATCGCCCGCTCGGGCGAGATGAAGTGCGGTGAGCCGAGCACCATGCCGGGGGTGGTGAGCTGGACGTCGGTGGGCATCCGGGCCACCCCGAAGTCGGTCAGCACGCACCGGCCGTCGGCGCAGATCAGCACGTTGGCCGGCTTGACGTCGCGGTGCAGCACGCCGATCGCGTGCGCCACCTCCAGGGCGCCGAGCAGCGCGATGCCGATCTTGGCGACCGCCCGGGGCGCGACCGGCCCGTCCTCGATCACCATGTCGGCCAGGCTGCGCGCGTCCAGCAGCTCCATCACGATCCAGGGGCGGCCACCCTCGGTGACCACGTCGTACACCTGGACCACGGCGGGGTGCTGGATCGCCGCGGCGGCGCGGGCCTCCCGCAGGGTCCGCTCGTACATCGCGTCGCGGTCGCTGGGGGCCAGCCCCGGCGGGAGGACGACCTCCTTGACCGCGACATCGCGGCGCAGCAGCGTGTCGGTGGCACGCCAGACCGTGCCCATGCCGCCGTTGCCCACGGGTGAGCGCAACGAGTAGCGCCCACCGATGGTGGTGCCGGTCGCGGCGCGGCCAGTGGGGGGACTGACTGGTCCGCCGCTCCACGTCGGGATCTGAGTCACAGAAGAGCCACCGGGGGATATCGAGGGGGCTGGGACACAACCCCCCTATATTGCTGGTTCCGGCGGCCGATGCGAAACCCGACGCGGCGGACGTTTACCTACTCGACCGTATGTGGCCAGGTACTCACGTCGGGTCCACGGCCGTCGCGGGCCCGATGTGCGCAATCCCTCATTCATCGATGTGCCGTCGCGTCCTACCATCCGGTGATGAGCGAACGGCGGCAAAGCGAGTCGGGCTTCCCGATCAAGGGCGTGTACACCGCGGCGGACCTGCCCGGGGAGCTGGCGGAGCGGCTCGGTGCCCCCGGCGAGTTCCCGTACACCCGCGGGGTCTACCCGACGATGTACACCTCCCGCCCGTGGACCATGCGGCAGTACGCCGGCTTCGGCACCGCCACCGAGTCCAACGCGCGCTACCACCAGCTGCTGCGCGCCGGCACCATGGGTCTCTCGGTCGCCTTCGACCTGCCCACCCAGATGGGGTACGACTCCGACGACCCGATCGCGCACGGCGAGGTGGGCAAGGTGGGCGTGGCCATCGACTCCCTCGACGACATGCGCACGCTGTTCGGCGGCATCCCGCTGGACCAGGTCTCCACGTCGATGACGATCAACGCGCCGGGCTCGGTGCTGCTGCTGCTCTACCAGCTGGTCGCCGAGGAGTCCGGGGTGCCGGGCTCGGCGCTCAACGGCACCATCCAGAACGACATCCTCAAGGAGTACATCGCCCGGGGGACGTACATCTTCCCGCCGAAGCCCTCGCTGCGGCTGGTCGCGGACACCTTCGCGTACTGCCGCAAGGAGGTGCCGAAGTGGAACACCATCTCCATCTCCGGCTACCACATGGCCGAGGCCGGCGCGTCGCCCGCGCAGGAGATCGCGTTCACCCTGGCCAACGGCGTGGAGTACGTCCGGGCGGCGCTCGCCGCCGGGCTGGCCGTGGACGACTTCGCCCCCCGGCTGTCGTTCTTCTTCGTGGCCCGCACCACGCTGCTGGAGGAGGTCGCCAAGTTCCGCGCGGCCCGGCGGATCTGGGCCCGGCTGATGCGCGACGAGTTCGGGGCGAAGAACCCGAAGTCGATGATGCTGCGGTTCCACACCCAGACCGCGGGCGTGCAGCTCACCGCGCAGCAGCCGGAGGTGAACCTGGTCCGGGTGGCGGTCCAGGGCCTCGGCGCGGTGCTCGGCGGCACCCAGTCGCTGCACACCAACAGCTTCGACGAGGCGATCGCGCTGCCCACCGAGAAGGCGGCCCGGCTGGCCCTGCGGACCCAGCAGGTGCTGGCGTACGAGACGGACCTGACCGCCACCGTCGACCCGTTCGCCGGCTCGTACGTGGTGGAGGCGATGACCGCCGAGATCGAGGCGGCCGCCGACGAGCTGATGCAGCGGGTCTTCGACCACGGGTCGGCGGTGGACGCCATCGAGGCCGGCTTCCAGAAGCGGGAGATCGAGCAGTCCGCGTACCGCATCGCGCAGGAGATCGACTCCGGCGAGCGGGTGGTGGTCGGGCTCAACCGGTTCCAGATCGACGAGGAGGAGCCGTACGAGCCGCTGCGGGTGGACCCGACGATCGAGGCGGCCCAGGCGGAACGGCTGGCGAAGCTGCGCGCCGAGCGGGACTCCGGCGCGGTCGAGCGGGCGCTGGCGGAGCTGCGGGCGGCCGCCGAGGGCGACGCCAACGTGCTCTACCCGATGAAGGAGGCGCTGCGCGCCCGGGCGACCGTCGGCGAGGTCTGCGGCACGCTGCGCGACGTGTGGGGGACGTACCGGCCCAGCGACCGGTTCTGATCCGTCAGCCCGGCGGCCCGGCCGGCACCCACGCGTGCCGGTGCGGGCCGCCGTCGCGTATCCGACCTGGTCAGGCGGGGTTTTTCCGGCGTACAGTCGGTGGTCTCCCGGCGCGCGGGCGAGGGGGCGGTGCGGCCACCGGGCGCGGGCTGCCGGGCGACGCGGCCGGGCCCGTTCGACCCGGCCCAGGGGCAGTGCGGCCCACGCCGGGGCCGGGGTGCGCGGCCGGCGACTCCGGGTGACGGTGTGACGCGGACCCGCCGGGCCCCGAGTGGCCGGCCGGAATGCGGGTAAGTCGTTCGGGTGACCGGGACGGACAGCCTGTCCGGTCGCACTCCGGACCGGGATGTCACCGTCGGGAGCCGCCCGACCGCCGAGCGTTGTCGGGCAATTGTCCGAGCGCCAGTTAATTGTCGCGACTAATGCGACAATTCGGAACGACGGCCCGGGTTTTGGTGACCGCTGAAACGGTTACGCGTTGTAGGAGGTGGGGGGCAGATGACGGCGTTCGACCGCGATCTACCTGCTGTCCCGCAGATTTTCGAGCCCTCCCACCAGGGCATTCGTGACGCTGCGCGGTCCGATCGCTACCCGAAAGATGTTGCGCAGCGTCACCGACGGAGGTCTAGGCTGTCTGCTGTTCTCCCTGATGATCCATCCATCTCTAGTGATCGAGAATTCGACGTGACGAGTGCGTTGACGCTGCCGTCGAGCAGCCCACTGGCATCGTCCTGGCCGGAGCCGCCGTCCGGGTCCCAACCCCTGCCCTTCGAGCTGGACCATCTGCTCGCCCTCCGGGTACCCGGGCTGATCGCCACCCGCCGTCACATCCACTCCCACCCGGAACTGTCGGGCGAGGAGTTCGAGACGGCCGCCCTGGTCCACCGGGAGCTCTCCCTCGCCGGGCTCAAGCCGCGCCTGCTGCCCAAGGGCAACGGCGTCATCTGCGACATCGACGGGCGCCCGGACGGCCCGGTGATCGCGCTCCGCGCCGACATCGACGCGCTGCCGCTGAGCGACCCGAAGGACGTGCCGTACCGCTCCACCGTGGAGGGCGTCTGCCACGCCTGCGGCCACGACGTGCACACCTCGGTGATGCTCGGCGTCGGCATGCTGCTCGCCCAGCTCGCCGACCTCGGCCAGCTCGACGGCCGGGTCCGGCTCATCTTCCAGCCGGCCGAGGAGATCCTGCCCTGCGGCTCCCTCGAGGTCATCGAGGCCGGCGGCCTCGACGACGTGGTGCAGATCTTCGCCGTGCACTGCGACCCGAACCTGCCGGTCGGCAAGGTCGGCCTGCGGGTCGGCCCGATCACCGCCGCCGCCGACAACGTCACCGTCCGGCTCACCGGCCCGGGCGGCCACACCGCCCGCCCGCACCTCACCGTCGACCTGGTCGACGCGCTGGGCCGGCTGGTCACCGAGGTGCCGACCCTGGTCAGCCGCCGGGTGCCGGCCAACAGCGGGCTGCTGCTGGTGTTCGGCCACGCCTCGGCCGGCACCCGGTACAACGTCATCCCCTCCGAGGCGTGCGCGGCCGGCACCCTGCGGGTGATGGACCGGGACACCTGGGACAAGGCGCCGAAGATCGTGGCTCAGGTGGTCCGCGACGTGCTCGCCCCGACCGGGGCCACGGTCGACCTGGAATACCTGCGCGGCCGACCGCCGGTCACCAACGACGCCCGCGCCATCGGGGTGCTGACCGCCGCCACCGCGGCCGCGCTCGGCCCCGAGGGGATCGCGGAGACCCCGCAGAGCATGGGCGGCGAGGACTTCTCCTGGTATCTGGAGCACGTGCCCGGCGCGCTCGCCCGCCTCGGCGTCGGCCGGAACGGGCCCAATGTGGACCTGCACCGGGCCTCGTTCGACGTGGACGAGCGCGCCATTCCGGTCGGCGTACGCCTCATGGTGCAGACCGCGTTGCGGGCACTGGCGGCGGCCCGCTAGGCGACGGACCATCCACCGGACCGGCCGGCGTCGGCAGCATCGGCGCCGGACCGGCCGGGGGCGTCCGGCGTGCCCGCCGGCGCGACCAGCGCAGCAGCAGCACCAGCGGCACCCCGATCACCACCAGGAACGGCAGCAGGGCGCCCAGCACGGTGAGCGCGACGCGTACCGCGCCGACGAACGCCTCCCACCCGCCGCGCAGCCCGACCAGGAAACCCAGTTCGCTCTTCTCCTCCGGCTCGGCGGCCGCCGCGTCGGGGCCGATGAAGGTCACCGTGATGGTGGAGAGCGCCGTGAGGTCGGCCAGCCGGCGCTTCTTCGCCTCCAGCGACGCCAGGTCGGCCTCCCGCCGACCCACCTCGTTCTCCAGGTTCACCAGGTCGCCGATGGTGCTGGCCTTGGCCAGCAGGTTCCGGGCGCTGGCCACCCGGGCGCGCTGGGTGGCGATCCGGGCGTCCAGGTCGACCGTCTCCTCGGTGACGTCCTGGGTGCGGATCTCGCGCTGCTCCTGCCGGCCCAGCCCGGCCAACTGGTCGATGACGGTGCTGAACCGGTCCGCCGGCACCCGCAGGGTCAGCTCCGCCCGGGCGTCGGCGGAGTCACTGTCGCGCTGGTCGCCGCCGACGAAGCCGCCCGCCGTACGGACCCGGTCGGTCGCCTCCCGGGCCGCCCGCTCCACATCGGTCACCCGGACCCGCATCGTTCCGGTGTAGATGATGGACCGCTGGTCGACCCGCAGGTCCGCGCCGCCGGCACCGCTCTCGGCCGGTGCCGCCTTGCCCGCGCCGGCCGGCGCGCCGGCATCGGCGCCGGCGTCCGCGTCCCGGGCGCCGCCCGCGGCCGGCGCGGCCCCCGAATCCGTGGCCGTGCCCCCGCCGTCCGCGCCGCAACCCGCCAGCGCCAGCACCGCGGCCAGCCCCACCGCCGCCAGCAGCGCGCCCCGGCGGCGTGTTCCTCGTACGCTCATCTCCCCGCTCCGATCCTCCGCGGCCCCACCCGGAGCCGATACGTCGGACGTGGCGCGCTACCGCGCCGGTTCCGGCAGACTGCGACGAGGACATCACGATTCGATAATCGAGGAGTCACGATGCAGGTCACCAAGTACGCCCACTCCTGCCTCCGGATCGAGCACGACGGGGGAGTGCTCGTGGTGGACCCCGGTGTCTTCAGTGACACCGCCGCGCTGGACGGGGTGGACGCGGTGCTGATCACGCACGAGCACCCGGACCACGTGAACGTCGAGGCGCTCACCCAGGCGCTGGAGCGCCGCCCGATCCCGGTCCACGGACCCGCCTCGCTGGCCGGCGTGCTCGGCGACGCCGCCGAGACCCTGACCGTGGTCACGCCCGGCGAGTCGTTCACCGCCGCCGGCGTGCCGGTGCGGGCCTACGGCGGGCAGCACGCCGTCATCCACCCGGACATCCCGGTCGTCCCGAACCTGGGCTACCTGGTCAACGACGTGGTCTACCACCCGGGCGACGCCCTGGTCGTGCCCGAGGACGTCCAGGTGGACACGCTCTTCGCCCCGATCCACGCGCCCTGGAACAAGTTCTCCGAGGTGCTCGACTTCATCCGGGCGGTCGCCCCGCGCCGCGCCTACGCGCTGCACGACGCGCTGCTCAACCACAACGGCCTCGGGGTGCTCGACCGGCAGTACGCCGCGATGTCGAAGACCGACTACCGCCGCCTGGAACCGGGCACCCGGATCGACGCCTGAGCGATGCCCGACCCGTCCCGTGAGCTGATCCAGCGGCTCTACGCCACGCCACCGGACCGGTTCGTCGCGGCCCGGGACGCCGCGGTCGCCGAGGCCCGCCGCGCCGGTGACCCGAAGACCGCCCGGGAGATCGGCAAGCTGCGCCGGCCCACCGTGGCCGCCTGGCTGGTCAACCTGCTCGCCATCCGCCGCCCGGAACTCGTCGCCGACCTGGGCCAGCTCGCCGAGTCGCTCCGCTCCGCCCAGCGGGAGCTGCGTGGCAGCCGGCTCCGCGAGCTCTCCGCGCAGCGCCGGGCCGTGGTCGGCGCCCTGGTCGCCGAGGTACGCAAGCTGGCCGCCGCCGAACCCGCCGCCCCGCCGGCCGGCAAGCTGCCGCTGGGCGAGGTCGAGGCGACGCTCAACGCCGCGCTCTCCGACACCGAGGTCGCCGACCAGGTCCGCGCCGGCCGGCTGCTCCGCGCCACCCATTACGCCGGCTTCGGCGAGGTGCCCCGGCCACAGCTGCGGCTGGTCACCGGCGGGGTCGAGGAGCCACCCGTACCGGAGCGGGCGGCCGAGCGGGCCGGCGACCGGCGGGCGCGCGACGAACGGGCCGCCGAACGGGCCGCCCGCGCCGAGCGGGCCAAGCGCCGCCGGGCGCTGGACCGTGAGCTGGCGAAGGCCCGCGAGGACCAGGACCGGGCCGAGCGGGAACTGGCCGGGACGGTCCGCGCCGAGCAGGACGGCGTCGCGACCCTGGACCGGATCGAGACCGAACTGGCCGAGCTGGAACGCCGGCGGGCCGTCGCCGAGCAGGAGTTGAGCCGGGCGAAGCTGGCCCGTCGCGGCGCCGAACGGTCGGTCAGCGCGGCCCGCCGGCGAACCGGCGAGGTCGAGGCCGCAGTGGAGGCGTTGGCGGCCGAAGAGGGGGATGTCGCGGCGGGTGGTCCGCAGGCAGACTGACGGTGATGGATGACCATGGTGGACACCCGGCGGTGCGGCGTCGATGACTCCCGAGCAGGTCGCCGCCGCCAGCAAGCCGCTGGTGCTGGAGTTGGGGGAGGCGTTCGCGCGCTGTCCGGCGACGCTGCGCCGGGCCCGGCTGCTCGGCATCTCCGGGTGGGCGTTCTACATCACCGGCCGGGCCGGCGCGCTCGGTGACGTCCGCGCCGAGACCGTCGCGGCGGCGCTCGGCTTCATCGCCCCCGACGCGGTCGCCGACGGCTGGGACGCGGCGGCGCGTACCGTCCGGCCGCTGGCGGTGGCCGAGGCGAACCTGGCCGAGTGCTGCCGGTGGGGCGCCGACCGGCTGGGCGACGCCCCCGGGGTGCCCCGCCTGGCCGGCCTGCTGGAACGCGCCGTCGGCGCGGCCGAGGCCAGCGGGATGCCGCTCTTCGCCGCCTGGCGGGCCATGCCGGTGCCGGACCGCTCCCCGGGGGCTCGGGCCGCGGTCGGGCTGCTGCTGCTGCGGGAACACTTCGCCGGGGCGCACCTGCTCGCGGTCCGGGCCGCCGGGATGACCCCGCTGGAGGCGGTGCTCGCCGGCCCGGAGGGGGAGGCGGGGGCGGCGGCCTGCGGGTGGCCACCCCCGTACCCGCCGGTCGGGCCGCTGGTGCGACGGCGGCTCTGGGCGGAGGCGGTGACCGACCGGCTCGCCTCGGTCGCGTTCCGGGCGCTCGCCCCCGGCGAGGGGGCGGAGCTGCTCAACCTGCTCTCCGCCGCCCGGCTGCACCAACGCGGCCGACAAAAATGAGCGGCGCGACCGCCGGGCGGACTGCCACTATCGCCGGCGTGACGCTTCCCGCCGGCTGGACCGCCCGCCGCCCCACCCTCGATGACGTGCCCGCGATCCTGGCGGTGGTGCACGCCGCCGACACCTTCGCCGTCGGCTACCCCGACTTCGACGCCGAGGACGTCCGGGACGCCCTGACCGCCCCCTTCGTCGACATGACCCGCGACTCCTGGCTGGTCACCGACCCGGACGGCACCGCGGTGGGCTGGACGATCCTGAGCAACCCCACCGGGGTGGGCCGGGAGTTCGTCGAGGTCTACGTCGATCCGGAGCGCGGCGAGGAGCTGCGCGCCCCGCTGCTGGCCCGACTGCTCGACCGGGTCGCCGAGCGGGCCGCCGAGCGCGGCCTGCCCGCCCTCACCACCCGCACCGCCGTCTTCGCCCCGGAGACCCGCTGGGCGGCGGAGCTGGCCGAGGCGGGCTTCACCCGGATCAAGCGGTACATCCGGATGAGCCGGTCGCTGGCCGACCTGCCCGCCGAGCCGGCGCCCCCGCCCGGGGTGACCATCCGGACCGTGAACGCCGACGACGAGGCCGACCTGCGGCTGTTCCACCGGATCTTCGACACCGCGTTCCGGGACACCCCGGACTACGAGCCGGTCGACTTCGAGCAGTGGCGGTCGCAGCTGCCGTCGTACGGCAAGATCTGGGACGAGTGGTTCCTGGCCGAGGTCGACGGCGCGCCGGCCGGTGCCCTGCAATCCTCCGACCAGGCCCTCGACCAGGATCTGGGCTGGGTCCGGACGCTGTCGGTGCTGCCCGCGTACCGCCGGCGCGGGGTCGGGGCGGCGCTGCTGCGCCGGGCCTTCGCGGTCTACGCGGCCAAGGGCCGGACCGGGGCCGGGCTCGGCGTCGACCTGGCCAACCCGACCACCCCGGTCACCCTCTACCGGTCGGTGGGGCTGGTCGAGACGCGCTGGACCGACATGTACGACCGGAGTGTCCCCGCCCGGACTGTGGGATAGGCGACCCCCGCCGGGGCCGCCGGCCGGCCGGGATCCCGGCCGGGGCAGACTCGGTGGCGTGAGAAATCGGCTAGGCCGACGCGGTGCCCGTGGGGCGGGACCGCAGCTCGGTGACGTAGTCGTCCGGCGCGCCCGCCTTCTCGGCCGCGTTCGCGATCTCCGACAGGTACCACGAGGTCGGCAGGCCACCCTCGTACCCGTCGAAGACGTAGACCCAGGCGGTCACGTCCCCGTCCAGCGTCGAGACCCGGACGGTCAGCCGGCGGTACGTCTCGGCGGTCACGCCCTCGATCTCGTCGAGCTGGGCGGCGTCGTACGGGTGGATGTCGTAGAGCGCCACGAAGACCCGGTCGCCCGGGGACTCGACCACGGTGCTGACCGAGCCTTCCCAGCCGATCACGTCCTCGCCCGCGAAGGTGAGCCGCCACCCCTCCAGCCAGCCGGTACCCACCATCGGCGAATGCGGACAGTAGGCACGCATGCGGGCGGGATCCAGGTTTGAGCCATAGGCGGCGTACAGACGCACGGCGATGACGATAGCCCGGCCGGCCGGTGGGGGAGAATACGACGGTGCGTGTCGAGCGCGATGGGGAGAAGAAAGTCACTGTGAGCACTGACGAGGGGCGAGCGCGGTGAGCGCAGCGGAGCGGAGCCCCGCAGTCGCGAACGAAAGGATTGCCCTGTGAGCCAGATCGTGATCATCGGCGGGGGGCCGGCCGGGTACGAGGCGGCGCTGGTCGCCGCCCAGCTGGACGCTGATGTCACCGTGGTCGAGGCCGAGGGCGCCGGCGGCGCCTGCGTGCTCTCCGACTGCGTCCCGTCGAAGACCTTCATCGCCAGCTCCCAGGTGGTCACCGGCTACCGGGACACCGAGGAGTTCGGGGTGGACTCCGACGGCCTGGAGGCGGTGACCGTCGACGCCCGCGCGGTGCACGAGCGGGTGAAGCGGCTCGCCCTGGCCCAGTCCGCCGACATCCACGACAAGCTGGTCAAGGCCGGCGTCGAGTTCGTGGCCGGGACGGCCCGGCTCGGCGAGGACACCCTCGGCCACACCCACCGGGTGAACGTGACGCCGGCCGGCGGCGGCGCGGAGTACGCGATCGCCGCGTCCACCGTGCTGATCGCCACCGGCGCCACCCCGCGCCAGCTGCCCACCGCCGTGCCGGACGGCGAGCGGATCCTCACCTGGCGCCAGGTGTACGACCTGCCGGAGCTGCCCGAGCACCTGATCGTGGTCGGCTCCGGCGTGACCGGCGCCGAGTTCGCCAGCGCGTACCTGGCGATGGGGGTGCCGGTCACCCTGGTCTCCAGCCGGGACCGGGTCATGCCGCACGAGGACGCCGACGCGGCCTCGGCGATCGAGCGGGTGTTCCGCAACCGGGGCATGACCATCCTGAACAACTCCCGGGCCGAGGCGGTGCGCCGGGTCGGCGACGGCGTCGAGGTGGTGCTCGGCGACGGCCGGGTGGTGGCCGGCTCGCACGCGCTGATCGCGGTCGGCTCGATTCCCAACACCGCCAACCTGGGCCTCGCCGAGTACGGCGTCGAGCTGGCCCGGGGCGGTTACGTCACGGTCGACCGGGTCTCCCGCACCAACGTCCCCGGCATCTACGCGGCCGGCGACTGCACCGGGGTGCTGCCGCTGGCCAGCGTCGCCGCCATGCAGGGGCGGATCGCCATGTGGCACGCGCTCGGCGAGGCGGTCCGTCCGCTGCGGCTGCGTACCGTCGCGGCGAACGTCTTCACCGACCCGGAGCTGGCCACCGTCGGCGTCTCGCAGGACGAGGTGGACGCCGGCAAGGTTCCGGCCCGCCAGGTGATGCTGCCGCTGTCCGGCAACGCCCGGGCGAAGATGGACGATCTGGCCGACGGCTTCGTGAAGCTCTTCTGCCGGCCGGCCAGCGGCCAGGTGATCGGCGGCGTGGTGGTGGCGCCGAAGGCCAGCGAGCTGATCCTGCCGATCACCATGGCGGTGGAGAACAACCTCACCGTCAACGAGCTGGCCCAGACCATCACCATCTACCCGTCGCTGTCGGGTTCGATCACCGAGGCCGCCCGCCAGCTCATGCTGCACGAGCTGGAGTGAGGTCGCGCCCGCGCGGCGCGGCGCCGGCCGGGTGGGGCTGCTTCCCGACCCGGGGCGCCGCCGGCACGCCGCCCCCGCGCCGCACCAGCGTGGCCGCGACGACCGCGAGCAGGGCCACCTCGGCCAGCACGAGCAGGCGTTCGGCGAGACCGATCAGGACCCGGTCGCCGGGGTAGGCGGACCAGATCATGGCGGCGGCGAGCAGCAGGCTGGTGACGGTGAGCCCGCGCAGCCAGCCGGCGGCCCGGCCGCCGAGCCGCCGGGCGAGCAGCCAGCCGGCCAGCGGCAGGGCGAGGAAGGCCACCACCGAGGCGTACCGGTGCACGTAGGCGGCGGTGTCCATGGGCAGGCCGGGCTCGTTGGTGGGTATCACGGCGGCGGCCACCAGACCGGCCGACCACGCCGCGAGCAGGGCCAGCGCGGGCCGCGCCACGCCGGTCCGGCGCAGGCTCGGCAGGAGTACGGCGGTGGCCCCGGCGAGCAGCGCCATGGCCACGTCGATGACCCCGCCCCGGTCCGAGACGGCGTAGTCGCTGACGGTCAACGACCAGGGGTTCAGGTCGTCGTTCACCTCGAGGTGACCGATCACCGCGAGCACCGCCGCCAGGGCGATCCCGCCGAGGGCCAACAGCCCGATCGTCCGGTTTTCACGCATGCCTCAGCCTGTCGCCGCCGGCACCCGAAACGGATCCGGGCCGGCCACCCACTTCCATCCCCGGGTCGCCCCCTAGAGGTCCGGACCCGGGGCGCGGGGGTGGTCAGGCGACGTTCAGCTGGATGTTCCCGATCCGGGCCGTCAGGTACCAACTCTGCCGCTGGCCGGACGCGCGAGGGGTTGCCGGCCGGTCAGTCGGCCGGGACCTCGACCGGGGTCTCGGTACGGCCGGTGCGGGCGCTGATCGCGGTCATCGCCCAGCCGGCCGCCGCGAACCCGGCCGCCGCGATGCCGCCGATCAGCAGCAGCCGCCACGCCGAGTGGGTCAACGCCGCCCCGCCGAGATGGCCGACCAGCGTGCCGTAGCTGGCCCAGGACAGCGCGGCGGCCGCCTCGTAGGGCAGGAAGAGCCGGTACGGGTAGCGGCTGCGCCCGGCCGAGAAGCAGGCCGCCATCCGGCCGCCCGGTACGAAGCGGCAGAGGAGGATGACCAGCGGTCCCGGTTCGCGCAGGCCCCGGGTGACCCGGGCGGCGGCACGGCGGGCCCGGCCGACCCGCGCCCCCGGCCGGCGCGGCCGGCGGTCCGGCGCGCCCCGACCCAGCAGGTAGCAGGCGACGTCACCGGCGAAGACGCCGAGCGCGCCGACCAGGATGGTGAGCGGCAGGCTCAGGCCGCCGTACACGGTAAGCGCACCGCTGGTGATCATCACGAGCTGGGTGGGCACGACCGGCACGAACGCGTCGGCGATCAGCAACGCCAGCAGCACGGCGTACGCCCAGGTGGGCGACGCCATCTCAGAGATGAGTTGGGCCATGACCGCCACCTCGCCGGATCCCCCCGTTCGACTGCACTGAGCCTGACGGCATGTCCGGCGTCACCGCGGACAGGCCCGCCCCGCGGTGACCGCCGACACCCCTCGGCCACCTGGTCAGGACGACCCGGGGCGGCCGGACGTGACCGCCGGGCGGGACGCCGAGGGGCGGCGGGACGGCCGTTCCCGGCGTACCGTTGTCGGCGCGCGACCCCGCGGGCGTCGGGCCCCCCGTTCCTGACGGCCGGGTCGCCGCGGGTCGCCGGCAGGTCCCGTGCCGGCGACCCGCCCCTACCTCCCGAATTCCAGCTGCGCGAGCCGTGCCGGCGCGCGTACCGTCGTCGCATGCGCAGCGCGGTGGTGACCACGACGCCGGGAATCCCCGGCGCGCCGCACTGACGTAACCGTCGACGAGGCCCCGGGGCGAACCGCCCCGGGGCCTCGCGGCGTTCCGGACCAGGTCGCCTCCGGGTCGTACCCGATCAAGGAGAGCGACATGATCGACCACCGCAGGCTCGGCCGGGAGCTGGAGCTGTTCGTCTCGGACCCGCTGGCGGGCGCCGGGCTGCCGATCTGGCTGCCGGCGGGCGCCGCCGCCCGGCACGCCGTCGAGGAGTACGTGCGGGACCTGGAGCGCCGGGCCGGCTACCGGCACGTCTACTCGCCGCCGCTGGGCAAACGGGAGCTGTTCGAGCTTTCCGGGCACCTCGGTTACTTCGCCGACGACATGTTCCCGCCGATGCGGCTGAGCGCCGACGACGAGTTCGTGCTCCGCCCGGCGCTCTGCCCGCACCACGCGCTGGTCTTCCGGGCCCGGGGCCGCTCCTATCGGGAGCTGCCGCTGCGGATCGCCGAGATCGGCGGGATGTACCGGGCGGAACGCTCCGGGGTGCTCGGCGGGCTGTCCCGGGTGCGGGCCATCTCGCTCAACGACGCGCACAACTTCTGCGCGCTGGACCAGGTCGGCGACGAGGTGCGCGAGATCCTCCGGCTGATCCGGGAGGCGCACGCCGCGCTCGGCGTCCGGCCGGCCGGGTACCGGCTGTCGCTGCGCGGGCCGGGGGAGAAGTACGCCGGTGACGACGCCCAGTGGGCGCGGGCCGAGGAGTTGCTCCGCGCCGCGCTCGACGGGGCGGCGGTCACCGAGGCGCCCGGTGAGGCGGCCTTCTACGGCCCGAAGATCGACATTCAGATCGTCGATCCGGCCGGCCGGGAGTCCACCATCTCCACCGTCCAGCTCGACTTCGACAAGCCGGAGCGGTTCGACCTGTCGTACACCGGGCCCGACGGCAGCCGGCTGCGGCCGGTGATGGTGCACCGCAGCCTGGTGGGGAGCATGGAACGGCTCTTCGCGTACCTGATCGAGGCGCACGCCGGCGCCTTCCCCGCCTGGTACGCCCCGGTGCAGCTGCTGCTGCTCCCGGTCGACGACGGGCAGGTGGACGCCGCCGACGCGGTGGCCCGCCGGGGCGAGGCGGCCGGGCTGCGGGTGGAGGTCGACCGGGCCGGTTCGCTGGGCGCCCGGATCCGCGACGCGGCCCGCCGCCGGGTGCCGTACCTCGGGGTGGTCGGGGACCGGGAGGCGGCCGACGGGTCGGTCGCCCTGCGCCTGCGCGACGGGCGCCGGCTCGACCCGATGCCGGCCGCGGCCGCGCTGGACCTGATCGGCGCGGTGGTGGCGGCCCGCTCGGCGGACCTCCTCCCGCCCGGCTGAGCGGCGGCTCCCCGGGCCGGCGGGGCCGCCCCCGACCCGCCGGGGCCCGTCGACCGGGGCCGCGCGCCCCGGGGCGCCGCCCGGCGGCCGGCACCCCGGCACCGGCTCCCCACCGTCGGGGCGGGGAGCCGGTGCCGGGCCGGTGGCGGGCACGTCAGCTCCCGGCCGGCGCCGCCGCCGGTCGGGACCCGCCCGGCCGGGCCGCCGGCACCGGCCCGGTGGCCTCCTCGTCGACCGCCGCGCCGGTGAACTGCGACCGGTACAGCCGGGCGTACGCGCCGTCGGCGGCGAGGAGTTGGTCGTGGGTGCCCTGCTCGACGATCCGGCCCTGCTCCATCATGAGGATCAGGTCGGCGTCCCGGATGGTGGAGAGCCGGTGGGCGATGACGAAGCTGGTCCGGTCCGAGCGCAGCGCCGCCATGGCCCGCTGGAGCAGCACCTCCGTGCGGGTGTCCACCGAGCTGGTCGCCTCGTCGAGGATCAGCAGCGACGGCTCGGCCAGGAAGGCCCGGGCGATGGTGATGAGCTGCTTCTCACCGGCGCTGACGTTGCTGCCCTCCTCGTCGATCACGGTGTCGTACCCGTCGGGAAGGCTGCGCACGAAGCGGTCCACGAAGGTGGCCCGGGCCGCGGCGAGGATCTCCTCCTCGGTGGCGTCCGGCCGGCCGTACGCGATGTTGTCCCGGATGGTGCCGCCGAAGAGCCAGGTGTCCTGGAGCACCATGCCGATCCGGCCGCGCAGCTCGTCGCGGCGCAGCGTGGTGATGTCCACCCCGTCCAGCGTGATCCGGCCGGCGTCCAGCTCGTAGAAGCGCATGACCAGGTTGACCAGGGTGGTCTTGCCGGCCCCGGTCGGGCCGACGATGGCCACCGTGTGGCCCGGCTCGGCGACCAGGGACAGGTCGTCGATGAGCGGGGTGTCCGGGGCGTACCGGAAGGAGACGTGCTCGAACTCGACGCGGCCGTGCGGTTCGGCGATCCGGGCCGGCTCGGCCGGCTCCGGGCTCTGCTCGTCGGCGTCGAGCACCGCGAAGACCCGCTCGGCCGACGCCACCCCGGACTGGAGCAGGTTGGCCATCGAGGCCACCTGGGTCAGCGGCTGGGTGAACTGGCGGGAGTACTGGATGAAGGCCTGCACGTCACCGAGGCTCGCCGAACCCGAGGCGACCCGGAGACCGCCGACCACGGCGATCGCCACGTAGCTGAGGTTCCCGATGAAGAACATCGCCGGCATGATGATCCCGGAGACGAACTGCGCGCCGAAGCTGGCCTGGAACAGCTCGTCGTTCTTGGCCCGGAAGGCGGCCTCCACCTCCTTCTGCCGGCCGAAGACCTTCACCAGCTCGTGCCCGGTGTACGCCTCCTCGATCTGGCCGTTCAGCTCGCCGGTGTGCTTCCACTGGGCGATGAACTTGCGCTGCGAGCGCTTCGCGATCTGGCTGGTGACCACCACCGACAGCGGCACCGCCACGAGGGCCACCAGGGCCAGCAGCGGCGAGATCCAGACCATCATGATGAGTACGCCGACGACCGTGAGCAGCGCGTTGAGCAGTTGGCTCAGCGTCTGCTGGAGGGTCTGCGAGATGTTGTCGATGTCGTTGGTGACCCGGCTGAGCAGCTCACCGCGGGGCTGCCGGTCGAAGTAGGGCAGCGGCAGCCGGTTGAGCTTGTCCTCCACGTCGGCCCGCAGCCGCAGCACGGCCCCCTGCACGACGTCGTTGAGCAGCCAGCCCTGCGCCCACATGAGCACGCTCGCGCCCAGGTAGAGGAGCACCGCCAGGGCCAGCACCGAGCCCAGCCGGTCGAAGTCGATGCCGACGCCGGGCACCACGTCCATCCGGGCCAGCATGTCGGCGAAGTTCTCGTTGCCGGCCGCCCGGGCGGCGGCCGCCGCCTGCTCGACGGTCGTGCCGGCGGGCAGCCGCCGGCCGATCAGCCCGCTGAAGATGATGTCGGTGGCGTGCCCGAGCACCTTGGGCCCGATCACGCTGAGCGTGACGCTGGCCACGGCCAGCGCGACTACCGCGCTGATCCGCGCCCGGTGCGGCCGCAGCCGGGCCAGCAGCCGGCGGGCGGACGGCCCGAAGTTCATCGCCTTCTCGGCGGGCATGCCCATGCTCATGTGCGGCGGGCCGCCGCGCCGGCCGCCGGGTGGCAGCCGCTTCGGCGACTCCTTCTCCTGCACGGCCGTCATGCGGCCACCTCCGCGGTCTGCTGGGACGCCACGATCTCGGCGTACGTGGGACAGGTCTGTACCAGCTCGTCGTGCCGGCCCATCCCGACGATGCCGCCGTCCTCGAGCACGATGATCTGGTCGGCGTCGACGATCGTGGAGACCCGCTGGGCCACGATCACCACCGCCGCGTCCGCGGTGACCGGCTTGAGCGCGGCCCGCAGCCGGGCGTCGGTGCCGAGGTCGAGCGCGGAGAACGAGTCGTCGAAGAGGTAGATCTCCGGCTTGCGGACCAGCGCGCGCGCGATGGCCAGCCGCTGCCGCTGCCCGCCGGAGACGTTGGTGCCGCCCTGCGCGATCGGCGCCTCCAGCCCGCCCGGCATCTCCGCCACGAAGTCGCGGGCCTGGGCGATCTCGAGCGCCGCCCAGAGGTCGGCGTCGGTGGCGTCCGGGTTGCCGTAGCGCAGGTTGCTGGCCACCGTGCCGGTGAACAGGTACGGCCGCTGGGGCACCAGCCCGATCCGCCGCCACAGCTCCTCGGCGGCCAGCTCCCGGACGTCCACGCCGTCGACCAGGACCGCGCCGACGGTCGGGTCGACCAGCCGGGGGATCAGGGTGAGCAGGGTGGTCTTGCCCGCGCCGGTGGACCCGATGATCGCGGTGGTGCGGCCGGGCCCGGCCCGGAACGAGATGTCGTGCAGCACCGGGGCGCTGGCGCCCGGGTACTGGAAGCCGACCCCGCGCAACTCCAGCTCGCCGTGGCCGGTCACCTCGGTCACCGGCCGGGCCGGCGGCACCACCGAGGAGTCGGTGTCCAGCACCTCGACGATGCGCTCGGCGCAGACCGCCGCGCGGGGCACCATCATCAGCATGAAGGTGGCCATCATGACCGCCATCAGGATCTGCATCAGGTACTGGAGGAAGGCGGTGAGGGCGCCGATCTCGATCTGACCGGAGTCGACCCGGCCGGCGCCGAACCAGAGCACCGCCACGCTGGAGACGTTGAGCACCAGCATCACGGTGGGGAAGATCAGCACCTGGAGCCGGCCGATCCGCAGGGCGGTCGCGGTCAGGTCGGCGTTCGCGACCCCGAAGCGCTTCGTCTCGTACGGCTCGCGGACGAAGGCGCGGACCACCCGGATGCCGGTGATCTGCTCGCGCAGCACCCGGTTGACCGTGTCGATCCGGGTCTGCATGAGCCGGAAGGCCGGCACCATCCGGCGGGTGAGCAGGCCCAGCGCGACCGCCAGGACCGGCACGCTCACCAGCATCAGCCAGGAGAGCCCGACGTCCTCGCGCAGCGCCATCACCACCCCGCCGACGCTCATGATCGGCGCGGCGACCAGCATCGTGCAGCTGAGCAGCACGAGCATCTGCACCTGCTGGACGTCGTTGGTGTTGCGGGTGATCAGCGAGGGGGCGCCGAAGTGGGCCACCTCGCGGGCGGAGAACCGGTTGACGTGGTGGAAGATCGCGCCCCGCACGTCCCGGCCGAAGCTCATCGCGGTCCGCGCGCCCAGGTAGACGGCGGCGATCGAACAGGCGATCTGGAGCAGGCTGACCAGCAGCATCCAGCCGCCGGTACGCAGGATCTGGTCGGTGTCGCCGAGGGCGACGCCCCGGTCGATGATGTCGGCGTTGAGGCTCGGCAGGTAGAGCGAGGCCAGCGTGCCGACGAACTGGAAGGCCACCACTGCGGCCAGCGGCCCCCGGTACGGCCGGAGGTGGGTGCGGAGTAGGCGGATCAGCACGGACTGCTCCCCGATGGCGTCTCGGTGGTGGACTCGCTGTCCCGGTTCAACCGGCGAACCTCCCCGTCGGACATGGACGTGATGACTTCGATCAGGAACTCGCGGATCACCGTCTTCTTCGCCGGGTCGGCGTCGACCGAGGTGAGCGGGCGGTCGCTGTGGATCAGATCGATGATGGCGAGGGCACGCTCGCGCCCCTTGTCGGTCAGCGTGAGTTGGACGCTGCGCCGGTCGTTCGGGTCCCGCTGGCGGGTGACGAAGCCGTCGCGTTCGAGCGTGTCGACGATGCCGGTGAGGGTAGCCGGCCGGACGAAGCAACGCTCCGCCATTTCCCGGTGACTGCTGTCGCCGGCGCGGAGCAGGACGAGCAGCACCCGCATGCCGGCCGAGGTGAGGCCGTGGTGTTCGGCGAGGTAGCGCCCCCAGTGCTGCTCGACCACGTGGCCGGCGATGGAGAGCAGCCGGCCGAGCGGCGCGTGGTGCAGCGCGTCGGGGAAGCGGACGAGGGGTCCCATGTTCACGGGCGCTAGGTTAGCTCCCAGACCGTCAGGGCCCAAACTAATTTCGGAAACCCGTCAGCCGCGGTCGGCGCGGCTCCCCGGCGGCTCGTCCGGCGTGTCGGCGACGTAGTCCCGCATCACCTGGGCCACCTCCCGCAGGAACGCGGCGGTGGCCTCGGCCTGCTCGGGGGTGAGCCGGGCAACCGCCCGATCGACGCCGACCAGCATGGGCCGCAGCGCCTCCAGCACCTCGCCGACCGCGCCCTCGGTCACCTGGAGGCTGAGCCGCCGGCGGTCGTGCGGGTGCGGGGTCCGGGCGACGTGCCCCGCCTGCACCAGCCGGTCGACCAGGGCGGTGGCCGAGGCGGACCGGATGCCGAGCCGGTTGCCCAACTCGACCGGGCCCAGCGGCTCGGGGCTGGAGACCAGGTGGTCGATGGCGGCCGCGTCGGTGGCGCCGATGCCCAGTCGGCGGGCCAGCGCGGCCCGGGTGTCCCCGGCGATCCGCAGCATCTCGCGGAGCGCCCGGGCGGCCTCGCTGCTCGGCGGCGCGGCCCGCGCGGCCCCTCCGGTTGACGGCAGCCCTTCCACGGGATAAAGCTAGCATCTCGGGTAGCTAGAAAATCTAGCTAACAAGAGGGGGAGCCATGCGCGGCAACGGGCGCGGACGCTGGTTCGGGCTGCTGGCCATCAGCCTCGGCGTAGCGATGATCATCGTGGACGCCACCATCGTGAACGTCGCGGTGCCGCAGATCATCCGGGACCTCGACATCACCTCCACCGACGCGCAGTGGGTGCAGGAGGCGTACACCCTGGTCTTCGCCGCGTTGCTGCTGGTCGCCGGCCGATTCGCGGACCGGTCTGGGCGGCGGCGGATGTTCCTCGTCGGGGTCACCGTGTTCGTGGTGGCCAGCGTGCTCGCGGCGCTCGCCGGCTCCGGCGAGACGCTGATCGCCTCCCGGGTGCTCCAGGGCATCGGCGGCGCGATGATGCTGCCCACCTCGCTCTCCCTGCTCAACGCCAACTTCACCGGCCGGGAGAAGGGCATCGCCTTCGCCGTCTGGGGTTCCACGATCGGTGGTGCGGCCGCGCTCGGACCGCTGCTCGGCGGCTGGCTCACCACCACGTACTCCTGGCGCTGGGCGTTCGGCATCAACGTCCCGGTCAGCCTGGCCGTGATCGTGGCGACGCTGGTGCTGGTCGCCGAATCCCGCGACGAGCGCGCCGAGCGTGGCCTGGACCTGATCGGCGCGCTGCTCTCCGTCATCGGCATGACCGGCGTGGTCTTCGCGCTGATCGAGGGCCGCACCTACGGCTGGTGGGAGCGGGAGCGGCCGTTCCACCTGTTCGGGCTGGACTGGACCGCCGGCATCTCGCCGGTGCCGGTGGCCGCGCTGGTGGGGCTCGTCGCGCTCGGGGTCTTCCTGGCCCACCAGGTACGCCGCAACCGGGCCGGCCGCCCCGCGCTGCTCGACCTGTCGCTGTTCGGCATCCGCTCGTTCCGCAACGGCATCCTGGCCGCCGCGATCGTGAGCCTGGGCGAGTTCGGCCTGCTCTTCGCGTTGCCGCTGTGGTTCCAGAACGTGCTCGGCTACAGCGCCTTCCGGACCGGCCTGGCGCTGTTGCCGCTCGCCCTCGGCAGCTTCCTGGCCAGCGGCATGGTCACCCCGTTGGCCCGGCGCTGGGGCGCGCCCCGGGCGGTCCAGCTCGGCGTCGCCGCCGAACTGGTCGGCGTCGCCGGGCTGGGGTTCGTGGTCGCCCCGGACACCCGCTGGTGGGCGCCGCTGGCGTTCCTCTTCGTCTACGGCGCCGGCGTCGGCCTGGCCACCGCGCAGCTCACCGGCGTGTCCCTGTCCGAGGTGCCGGTCCGGCGCAGCGGCCAGGGGTCGGGGTTGCAGAGCACCGCCCGGCAGGTCGGCTCGGCGCTCGGCATCGCGGTGCTCGGCACCGTGCTCTTCGCCGGTCTCGGCGGGTTGTTGGGCGACCGCCTGGCCGACCGTCCGGACCTCAGCCCCGCGCAGCGGGACCAGGTGGTGAGCGCGGTCAAGGAGAGCGCCGGCGCGGCGATCAACGGGCTGGCGGCGGACCCGCGTACCGCGCCGATCGCCGAGGACGCGAAGCAGGCCTTCTCCGACGCCACCCGCTACGCCGCCTTCGCGGCGGCCGGGTTCCTGCTGGTCGGTCTCATGGCCTGCCTGCGGCTGCCGAGGGTACGCGCCGAGGAGGCCGGGGACGCATCGGCGGCGGGGACGGAACCCGCCCGGGTGTGACCCCGGCCGCCCGGGTCATGCGTCGCCCACGGCGACCGCCACCGCGGCGGCCACGAAGACGATCTGGAGCGCGGTGCGCGCGCCCAGCGGGGTCACCGGCCGGCCGGCGAGGGTGAGCCGGCGGCGGGCGGCCGACACGTTCGCCGGGAACATGGCCAGCATCAGCAGCGCCAGCCCGGCCGCCGCCCAGCGCGCGGTGGCCGGTGGCAGCAGGGCGAGCGCGCCGCCCAGCTCCAGCACGCCGGTGAGCGTGACCAGCAGGTCGGGCCGGGGCAGTGCGGGCGGGACCATGGCGATCAGGTCGGCCCGGCGGGACGCGAAGTGCGCCACGCCGGTCAACAGGAACATCAGCGCCAGCCCGACCCGCAGGGCGGGGTGCCACCCGTCCAGCGCGTCCACGCCGAGCAGGCCGGCGACCCGGGCCAGTGCGGTGCCGGTGAGAAGTGCGATGAGGGGTGCCACGACGTGTCCCTTCGACGGGCCGATCTTGTCAACGACAAGATTGCCGCCCACGACACCATCTTGTCAATGACAAGTTAGGCTGGAGCATGGCCTCGTATCACCACGGCGATCTACGCCGGGTCCTGCTGACCACCGCCGCGGCGGCGATCGCCGAGTCCGGGCCGGCCGCGCTGAGCCTGCGGGACCTGGCCCGCCGGGCCGGCGTGTCGCACGCCGCGCCCGCGCACCACTTCGGTGACAAGGCCGGCCTGCTCACCGCGCTCGCCGCACAGGGCTTCGACCTGCTGGCCGACGCGCTCCGCGCCGCCGACGGGGACCTGCTCGACACCGGCGTGGCCTACGTCGGGTTCGCCGTACGGCACCGGGCGCACTTCGACGTCATGTTCCGGCCCGAGCTGTACCGGGCCGACGACCCCGAACTGGTGGCCGCCCGCGCCCGTACCGGCGAACTGCTGCGCGGCGGGGTGACCCGGCACACCGGAGGGCAGCGGGACGCGGACGCGCTGGCCGCCTGGTCGATCGTGCACGGCTTCGCCACCCTCTGGCTCGCCGGCGCGCTGCCGCCCCGGATCGGCGACGACCCGGAGGCCGCCGCCCGGACCGTGATCGGGCGGCTCTTCGCCTGAGCCGGGCCCAGGCGTCACCAGCTCGTCGGCAGCGGCATCCCCTCGGTGTAGCCGGCGGCGCTCTGCACGCCGACCAGGGCGCGCTCGTGGAACTCCTCCAGGCTGCGCGCACCGGCGTAGGTGAACGCGCTGCGCACCCCGGAGATGATCTCGTCGATCAGGTCCTCCACGCCCGGACGGGACGGGTCGAGGTACATCCGCGCCGTGGAGATGCCCTCCTCGAAGATCGCCTTCCGGGCCCGGTCGAACGCGCTGTCCTCGGCCGTGCGGGCGCTGACCGCGCGGGCCGACGCCATGCCGAAGCTCTCCTTGTAGCGCCGGCCGTCCGCGTCGGTGTACAGGTCGCCGGGGGACTCGTAGGTGCCCGCGAACCAGGAGCCGATCATCACGTTCGAGGCGCCCGCGGCGAGCGCCAGCGCCACGTCCCGGGGATGCCGTACGCCGCCGTCGGCCCAGACGTGCCGGCCGAGCGCGCGCGCCGCCGCGGCGCAGTCGAGAACGGCGGAGAACTGGGGCCGTCCCACGCCGGTCATCATCCGGGTGGTGCACATCGCGCCCGGCCCGACCCCGACCTTGATGATGTCGGCGCCCGCCGCCACCAGGTCACGTACGCCGTCGGCGGTGACCACGTTGCCGGCCGCCACCGGGACCGCCGGGTCGAGCTTGCGGACCGCCCGCAGCGCGGAGATCATCCGCTCCTGGTGGCCGTGGGCGGTGTCCACCACCAGGGTGTCCACCCCGGCCTCCAGCAGGGCGGCGGCCTTGCCGGTCACGTCGCCGTTGATGCCCACCGCCGCGGCGATCCGCAGCCGCCCCCGGTCGTCCACCGCCGGCGTGTAGAGCGTGGCGCGCAGCGCGCCCTGCCGGGTCAGCACGCCGACCAGTCGCCCCTGCCCGTCCACCACCGGGGCGAGCCGGCGGCGGCCCGCGGAGAGCCGGTCGAAGCCGGTACGCGGGTCCGCGTCCGCCGGCACGGTGTGCAGCTCGGTCGACATGACGTGCCGGAGCTGGGCGAAGCGGTCCACGCCCACGGTGTCCGCCTCGGTGACCACACCGACCGGCCGGCGCTCGGCGTCCACCACGATCACCGCACCGTGCGAGCGCTTCGGCAGCAGGTGGATCGCGTCGCCGACGGTGTCCGTGGGGCCGAGGGTGATCGCCGTGTCGTGCACCAGGTGGCGCTGCTTCACCCAGGCGACGACGTTGGCCACCACCTCGATCGGGATGTCCTGGGGGATCACCGCGATGGCGCCGCGCCGGGCCACCGTCTCGGCCATCCGCCGCCCGGCCACCGCGGTCATGTTCGCCACCACCAGCGGGATCGTGGTGCCGGTGCCGTCGGCCGTGGCCAGGTCGACGTCGAGCCGGGAGCCCACCTCGGAGCGGTTGGGCGCCATGAAGACGTCGTTGTAGGTCAGGTCGTGCGCGGGGACCGCGCCGTGAAGGAACCGCACCCGGCCATCATTCCTGCTGGTGCCCGCTCCCGCCCCCGCTGGTGGCCCAAACCACCCTCGCCGCCCGGCAACCGGCCCGCCCGGGCCGGTCGTGGGGCAGGAGGTCAGGCGATGGTGCAGATGGGTGCGCCGGCGGTGATCACGGCACCGACCTCGGCGGAGAGGCCGCTGACCGTGCCCGCCTTGTGCGCGTGCAGCGGCTGCTCCATCTTCATCGCCTCCAGCACGACGACCAGGTCACCCTCGGCGACGGTGTCCCCGTCCGCCACGGCGATCTTGACGATGGTGCCCTGCATGGGGGAGGTGAGCGCGTCCCCGCTGACCGCGGCGCCGGCCTTGGCGCCCCCGCCCCGGCGGCCCGGCTTCTTCGCGGCGGGCGCGGCGGTGGTCGTACCCGCGCCGAGGCCGGCGGGGAGGACCACCTCCAGCCGCTTGCCGCCGACCTCGACCACGACGGTCTCCCGCTCGGCCGGGCCCTCGACGGCGCCGGCGGGGGCGGTGAAGGCCGGCACGGTGTTGTCGAACTCGGTCTCGATCCAGCGGGTGTGCACCCGGAACGGCTCCGCGGTGAACGCCTCGTCCCGGACCACCAGGCGGTGGAACGGCAGCGCCGTGGCCATGCCCTCGACGACCATCTCGTCCAGCGCCCGGCGGGCCCGCTCCAGGGCCTCGGTCCGGGTCTCGCCGATGATGATCACCTTGGCCAGCAGCGAGTCGAAGTTGCCGCCGACCACGTCCCCGGCGGAGACGCCGGTGTCCACCCGGACACCCGGACCGCTGGGCAGCCGCAGCGCCGTGATGCTGCCGGGCGCGGGCAGGAAGTTGCGGCCCGGGTCCTCGCCGTTGATCCGGAACTCGATGGCGTGCCCGCGCGGGGTGGGGTCCTCGGTGAAGCGCAGCTTCTCGCCGTCGGCGATCCGGAACTGCTCGCGCACCAGGTCGATGCCGGCGGTCTCCTCGGTGACCGGGTGCTCGACCTGGAGCCGGGTGTTGACCTCGAGGAACGAGATGGTGCCGTCGGCGCCGACCAGGTATTCGACCGTGCCGGCGCCGTGGTAGCCGGCCTCCCGGCAGATCGCCTTGGCGCTGTCGTGGATCTGCCGGCGCTGGGCCTCGGTGAGGAACGGCGCCGGGGCCTCCTCGACCAGCTTCTGGTGCCGGCGCTGCAGCGAGCAGTCCCGGGTGCCGACGACGATCACGTTGCCGTGCTGGTCGGCGAGGACCTGCGCCTCCACGTGGCGGGGCTGGTCCAGGTAGCGCTCGACGAAGCACTCGCCCCGGCCGAACGCGGCGACCGCCTCGCGGGTGGCCGACTCGAACAGGTGCGGGATCTCCTCCATGGTGCGGGCCACCTTGAGGCCGCGCCCGCCGCCGCCGAAGGCCGCCTTGATGGCGACCGGCAGGCCGTGGTCGACCGCGAAGGCCATCACCTCGTCGGCGTTGCCGACCGGGTCCGGGGTGCCGGGGACCAGGGGCGCGCCGGCGCGCTGGGCGATGTGCCGGGCGGTCACCTTGTCGCCGAGGTCGCGGATCGCCTGCGGGGTCGGGCCGATCCAGGTCAACCCGGCGTCGATGACGGCCTGGGCGAAGTCGGCGTTCTCGGAGAGGAACCCGTAGCCGGGGTGCACGGCGTCGGCGCCGGCCTTGCCGGCGACCTCGATCAGCTTGTCGATCCGCAGGTAGCTGTCGGCCGCGGTGTCGCCGCCCAGGGCGTACGCCTCGTCCGCCAGGGTGGCGTGCAGCGCGTCCCGGTCGGAGTCCGCGTACACCGCGACGCTCTGCAGCCCGGCGTCGCGACAGGCGCGGATGACGCGGACGGCGATCTCGCCGCGGTTGGCGATGAGTACCTTGCGCACCTTGGTGGCTCCTCCCCGGAGGTCGATAGCCGGGAGTGTATCGGCCCCTCTTGAAGCCCTAACGGTCGCTCAGTGTGGGATGCGGCACTGTCACGCCACGGCCTAGTCAAATTTGTTTATTACGCTTGTCGGGTGTCGGCAACGCGAATGATGATTCTGGGTCTGGTCCGGTGGATGCAGCCGGTGCACGGCTACGACGTACGCCGTGAGCTGCTGAGCTGGAGCGCGGACAAGTGGGCCAACGTGCAGCCGGGATCGATCTATCACGCGCTGCGCAAGCTCACCGACGAGGGGCTGCTCCGCACGGTCTCGGTCGAGCAGGTGGGCGCCCGCCCCGCCCGCACCACGTACGAGGTGACGCCCAAGGGTGACGAGGAGTTCGAGACCCTGCTGCGGGCCCAGTGGTGGCAGTTGAACGAGCCGGCGGACCCGTTCGTGGCGGCCTTCTCGTTCCTGCCCGCGATGCCGCGCGACGAGGCGGCGGCGGCGCTGCGCAACCGGGCCAACCTGATCCGGGCCGGTATCGAGTCGATGCGCGCCTCGTTGGACTCGGACTGGGTGCGCAACCGCAAACCGGTGCACGTCGGGTGGATGTTCGAGCTCTGGCTGGCCCGGGCCGAGGCGGACATGGCCTGGTGCGAGCGGATCGCCGAGCGGATCGAGTCCGGAGTGTCGTACCTGCCCGCTGGAATGGGCCAGGCAGAGGGATGGTCCGGCCGGACGGGCGGCGCGGACCAGCCGGAATAATCAACGTTGACTAAAAAAGTTATATCGCGTTAGTGTCACCGGGAACCGCCGGGGAGTGGTGTGTCCTCCTGGCGGACGACCAGCGGCCGGGCCCGTCCGGCCCGGAGGACCAGGAGCAGAGATGATCGAGACCAGGGGACTGCGGAAGTCGTTCCGCTCCCGGGCGGGTCGCGAGACGAAGACCGTGGACGCGGTCCGGGGGGTCAACCTGGAGGTCGCCGAGGGCGAGATCTTCGGCTTCCTCGGCCCCAACGGCGCCGGCAAGACCACCACCCTGCGGATGCTCGCCACCCTCATCGAGCCGGACGGCGGGGAGGCCACCATCGCCGGTGCCGACCTGCGCAAGGACCCGGCCGAGGTGCGCCGCCGGATCGGCTACGTGGCCCAGGGCGGCAGCACCTGGGACGAGTCCACCGCCCGGGAGGAGCTGGTGCTGCACGCCCGGCTCTACGGCATCGGCAAGGCCGAGGCGCACCGCCGCGCCACCCGCGCCCTGGACGCCTTCCAGCTCAGCGAGTACGCCGACCGCAAGTGCAAGACCTACTCCGGCGGCCAGCGCCGGCGGGTGGAGATCGCCCTCGGCATCATCCACGAGCCGAAGATCGTCTTCCTGGACGAGCCGACCACCGGCCTCGACCCGCAGAGCCGCGCGCACATGTGGGACGAGACCCGCCGGCTGCGCACCGAGGGGATGACCGTCTTCATCACCACGCACTACCTCGACGAGGCGGACGCGCTCTGCGACCGGATCGCGATCATGGATCACGGCGAGGTGGTCGCGGAGGGCACCCCAGCCGAGCTGAAGCGCGAGATCTCCGGCGAGGTGGTGCTCGTCGGGCTCGACGCCGCCAGCACCCCCCGCGCCGCCGAACTGCTCGACACCGAGGCGTACGTCAGCAAGCTGGAGACCGTCGACGAGGGCGGCCTGCGCCTCTACGTCGACGAGGGCGCCACCGCCATCCCGCAGGTGCTGCGCCGCCTCGACGGCGCCGGGCTGGACCTGCGCTCCGTCGAGCTGCACCGCCCCAGCCTCGACGACGTCTTCCTCACCAAGACCGGCCGCTCGCTGCGCGAGTCCTGACCAACGGGAGCACTCATGAAACTCGCCCGCGACACCTGGCTCATCTTCCAGCGCCAGATCCTGCTGCTGCTGCGCAACCCCGTCTGGGTCTTCGTCGGCGTCTTCCAGCCGGTGATGTACCTGCTGCTCTTCGCCCCGCTGCTCAAGCCGGCGCTGAACGCGCCCAGCCAGGCCGCCGCGTACAAGGTCTTCGTGCCCGGCCTGCTGGTGCTGCTGGCCATCTTCGGCGGCCTGTTCCAGGGCTTCGGCCTGATCGCCGAACTGCGCGCCGGCGTGATCGAGCGGTCCCGGGTCACCCCGGTCAGCCGGCTCGCCCTGCTGCTCGGCCGTTCCCTGCGCGACGTGGTCTCGCTGATCGTCCAGGCGGTCATCATCACCCTGCTGGCGCTCCTGTTCGACCTGCGCGTCAGCCTCGGCTACGTGCTGCTCGCGTACCTGATGCTCGCCCTCATCGCGCTGATGACCTCGGCCGTCTCCTACGGCGTCGCGCTCAAGGTCAAGAGCGAGGACGCGCTCGCCCCGCTGATGAACACCGTGGCCCAGCCGGTGCTGTTGCTCTCCGGCATCCTGCTGCCCCTCATGTACGCGCCCGGCTGGCTCCAGGGCATCGCCACCTGGAACCCGTTCGCCTGGGCGGTCGACGGCACCCGGGCGCTGTTCGCCGGTGACCTGGGCAACGACAAGGTCTGGCAGGGCCTCGGCATCGTCGCGGTGCTCGCCGTCGCCGGGGTGGTCTGGGCCGCCCGCCAGTTCGCCCGCAGCGTCCGCTAGCCGCACAAGGGCTGCCTCTCACCAGGGGCGGGGCACCGGCCATCCGCACTGCGTAAGGCCGGTGCCCCGCCTCACCCAGGACAAGAAGACCTGACTGGAACTGGGGCCCTGGAGCTTGTGATGTCCCGGCTTGCGGCCAGGCGTGGCTTCCCGCCCGCGCGATGCCCCGGATTGCCGCATCCCGTCGCCAGCGGGTAGCGGCCTCACCGCCGGCGGCGCCGCTCCCGTCGGCGGCGCGCCGCTCCCGGTCGGGTTCAGTGCACGCGGGCGAGGGTCACTCCGTCGGCGATGGGGAGCATCACCACGTCGACGCGGACGTCGGCGAGGATCTCGTCGTTGAACGCGGCGATGGCCCGGTCGTCGGCGTTCTGCGGCGCCAGCACCCGGCCCGCGCGCAGCGTGTTGTCCACCGCGATGACCGCGCCCGGCCGCATCCGCGGCACCAACTCGTCCCAGTAGATCGGGTAGCCCACCTTGTCCGCGTCGATGAACGCGAAGTCCAGGTAGCGCTCGCGCGGCAACTCGCGCAGCGTCTCCGCGGCGGGACCGATGCGCAGCTCGATCCGGTCCTGCACCCCGGCCCGGGCCCAGTAGCGCCGGGCCACGCCGGTGTACTCCTCAGAGATGTCGAAGCAGGTCAGCCGGCCGCCCTCGGCGAGCCCCCGGGCGATCGCCAGCGACGAGAGCCCGGTGAAGGTGCCCACCTCCACCGCCTGCCGCACCCCGAGCAGCCGGGTCAGGAAGGTCAGGAATGCGGCCTGCTCCGGCGCGACCTGCATGGTGGCCTGAGCGGGCAGGGCGGCCTGGGTCTCCTCGGCCAGGTCACGCACGATCTCGTCCGGGGCCGAACCGTGGGCCACGAGGTAGGCGTGCAGTTCCGGGGTCAGCGGCAGCGGCTTTGTGGTCATGACCGGAACCTAGCCGAGATGCTCGATCTCCTGGCCCCCCGGCGCGACCTTCGTCCACAGGTCGGTGACGTTGAGGCCCAGCTCGGCCAGCAGGGTGCGCAGCAGCGGGAGGGAGAGGCCGACCACCGTACCGGGGTCGCCCTCGATGCCGGTCAGGAACGGCCCGCCCAGCCCGTCGATGGTGAACGCCCCCGCGACCGCCAGCGGCTCGCCGGTCGCCACGTACGCGGCGATCTCCTCGTCGCTGATGTCCGCGAAGTGCACCCTCGTGGAGGCGACCGCCTCCGCCCGCGCCTCGTGCACCACGTCGATCAGGCAGTGCCCGGTGTGCAGCACCCCGCTGCGGCCGCGCATCTGCTGCCATCGCCGGGTGGCTTCCGCCGCGTCGGCCGGCTTGCCGAGAATCTCCCCGTCGAACGCCAGCACCGAGTCACAGCCGAGCACCAACGTCCGCTCGTCCGGTGACGGGCGCAGCCGACCCAGCACCGCCTGCGCCTTCAATCGGGCCAGCTCCAGGCACAGATCCTCGGCCCGGTCGCTGACCACCTGCGACTCGTCGACCCCGCTCACCAGCACGTCGGGTTCAATCCCGGCGGCGTGGAGCAGCTTGCGGCGGGCGGGACTCTGCGAGGCGAGCACGAGGCGCAGCGGCAGGGAAGTCGACACGCTTTGACGCTACCGGCTGATCCGCGGCGGAGGATCATCGGCACGACGACGCCGCCGCCACACGAGATAACCACCACCGGCCGCGACCAGCACCCCCAATGTCGCCAGTCCGCGTACCGCCGCGCCATCGTCGCCGGCGTCACCGTCCTCGGGCAGGGCCTTCCCGGATGCCGGCGGAGTCACGGCCGACGACTCGAAGCCCAGCGGAGGAACGTCCGCCGTGAGCGCGGCGACCAGGTCGATGACGCCGTAGCCGTACTCGTCGTCGCGGCCCGGCGGGCCCTTGTCGATCGCGGTCGCAGTGAGGCGGTGGGCGACCTCCTCGGCGGGGAGGTCGGGGTACTTGGAACGGATCAGAGCAGCCGCACCCGCAACGATGGCAGTGGCATCAGAGGTGCCTGTGCCCACCCGATAACCACCGTTGATGCTCGTGCTGTAAACGTCGACCGCTGGAGCTACCACGTCGATCTGCGGCCCGGTTACAGAGATCGCAGCATGATTTCCGTTCCTGTCGATGCCTCCAACTGCTATCACATCCGGCTCGCTCGCGGGGTATCCGACGAGCGATGAGTTGCTTGTATTTCCTGCTCCGGCCACAACAACGATGTTTGCGCTGATTGCTGCTCTTACTGCTCGTTGGAGTCGTGCGTCGGCGCCACCAGTAGCAGATATACTAATCACTTCAACATGACGAGCCACTGCATAGTCGACGCCCTTGGCTAGCGCCTCTGGGTCACCGTCCTGATGGGCCGGCGATACATAAATCGGGAGAATCTTGGCTTGGGGTGCGATGCCTTGTACTCCCTCGTGGCCTCCACGGCCGTGAGCGGCAATTAAGCCTGCCATTCCTGTCCCGTGCCCGTCCTGATCCCGTCGGCCATCGCCGTCTCCACCAGGGATGATGTCAACCCCAGGCATCAGGTTGTTTCGTAGATCGGGATGAGGATCTACACCACTATCCGGCACGGCAACGGTCACGCCGTTTCCTTGCGCTATCTCATGTGCTGATTCGATCCGGAGGTATTTCCTGTGCCACTGGGCATCTCGACTAGAGTCTGCTCTGGACAGGTTTGCTGGGAAAAGGATCGTTGCGGTGAGGGTGATTGCTGCGAGACGCAGGCTCTGCCGATTCATGCTTACTTGTCAAACCCGATCGCTGGCCCTGGGTCAATCGGCCCATTTTCCTCTGGGGCTCGGACAACCGGGTCCACCCCGTCGTCGATCCTCCAAGGGTCGTGCGGATCCCAAGTGCGGGGCTTGGTGTTCGGTCGACTTGCTGGTCCGAACGATGCGGTGCCGCTAGGGGCGGGACCGCCGCCAAGAGGATGGATTCCCCCAAAGTTGCTATGTTGCGTGTGCCGGCCGCTGCCCGGTCGTGAACCCGCAGCACCCGTTGGGGCTGTGCCCGCCCCGCCGCCTATTACACCCCCTAGCGGATTAGCTCGACGAGGCAGGTTTCCGCCGTTTGGCTGGCCCGAGCCCACCTGAGGACTGTTGCCTATAAGGCCGCCATATGGCGTCGAGCGAGGGGGCGATACAGGAGAACTGGGCTTGCCGAGGCCGGGCCTGTTTCGGGCCGCCTCACCGGTAAGGGCCTCTGGAGTAGGAAGTGGTCGCGGCACGCCAGGTATCGCAGACGATGGTCCAGTTGTGCCAATGCCTGGCTGCGTCGGGAATTGCGCGTTGGGAACGTTGCTCGCTGGTGCTGGTGCAGCCAGGCCCGTGCCTGCTCCGCCCAGGATCGGCCCGACTCCAGGTCCTGGGGACACCGATGCTGAGGTTGGCGCCGCGCTTGGCCGGGGCCTCGACGTGCGATTGTCAGACACCATCGGAATAGGAACGATCGGCGGAATCAGCGGTGGGAGGTTGTCAACGCCTGGCTTTTGAACAGCCTCGTCGATCCTCGGCACTGGCTTCGGTGGTGGTTGGCGGAGCATTACTTGGGCTTGTTGGAGTTCTCCGCTCAGCCCGGCCATCAACCCGCGCGCCCGCCCGTTCAACCGCTCCAGGTCGGCGTCCGTCACCGGGGGCGTGCTCGGCAGGCGGCTGCCGGCCACCGCCTTCGGGTCGGCGAGGATCTCCTCGTACGCCTGCTTCTGCTTCAGCTTGGCGGCGTACTCGTCGTACAGCGGCTTGAGTTCGGCCCGGGCGCCGGCGAGGGCGCGGGTGGCGGCGGCGAGCGCGTCGTAGTTCGCGGCGGCGGCGTCGTGGGTGCGCTGGACCTTGTCGATGAGCTGGTCCAGTTCGGCGAGGTACGCCCGGGCGGCCGCGTTGGTCGCCGGCGGCCAGGCCTCGGCGAGGCCGTGCCGGTATTCCCGCAGGCGGCTGAGGTGGGCCAGGGCGAGGTCGCAGATTTTGCGCCAGCCGGCGACCTGCTTCCACTGCCCGGTGGTGTCCTGGTCCTGGACGCACGCCCACATGCTGAGCACGTCCATCCGCTGCCAGTCGGTGAGGCCGGAGGTCCGGCCGCTGCCGCGCTCGATCATGGCAGCGCCACCGGGCCCTCCTCGGGCGCGGTCGGGTCGCGCAGCGGTGGCACGGGGCGGGGGACCGTTGTGGACGGTGCGGCGAGGGCGCGTTCGACGTCGGCCACCCGGGCCGCCGAGAAGGCGTCGGAGTGCTGGTACTTCGCGGCGATCAGGCCGGCGGCGTCGGCGAGGCGGCCGGTGGCGGGCACCATGCCCCACACCATCTCCACCGCGGCGGTCTGCGTCTCGTGGTGGGCCTGGAGGAACTGGACCAGCTCGACGAAGGCGTCGGCCGGGTTGGGGATCCGCGCCCGCATGTCGTCGGCGATGTACGACAGGTGCGGTGCGTAATTGCGGGTCACCTCGTCCTGGAGCCGGTCGGCGAACTCCCGTAGCTGCCGGATGTCGGCCTCGATGCCGTTGTAGCCGTGTAGCCAGCCCGCCGGTTCGTTCTCCTCGGGGATCATCGACCCTCCCTGCCTGTCACCGCGCCGTTTCCCTGAGTGAGGTTAGTGGCTCGCGGCGGATCCCGGCAGGGGGGCGTACCCCCGGGAAGGGTCAGCGGGGGAGGCCGGAGGCGCGCCACGCGCCGGGGCCGGCGACGGGCGTCGCGGCGGCCGGCCGGGCGCTGCGGGCCCAGTGCGACACGGGCGCCGGCGGGGCCGCGGTCGGCCGGGTCCGCACCATGATCGCGCCGACGAGGGCGGCCAGCTCCTCGGCGGTGGGCACCCCGCGGACGATCCGGAACAGCGGCTCTTCGGCAGACATGACCTCAGGGTACGCGTCGAGAACTTGACCTTCGCCGCACAGTGGCGTGCCGGCGGTGTGACGGTCGGAGCTGGCGGGTACCGTCTCTGCGATGTCGAACGCGCTTCCCCAACTCGTCGCCGACCGGTACCGGCTTCTCTCGCCGCTCGGCCAGGGCGGCATGGGTCGGGTGTGGAAGGCGCGGGACGAGGTCCTGCACCGGGACGTGGCGATCAAGGAACTCGTACCGCCCCCCAGCCTCACCCCCGAGGAGCGGCGCGAGATGCGGGAACGCTCGCTGCGGGAGGCCCGGGCCATCGCCCGGCTCAACAACGTCAACGTGGTCCGCATCTTCGATGTGCTGCGCACCGACGGTGATCCGTGGATCGTGATGGAGTACGTGGCGTCGAAGTCGTTGCAGGACACCATCGCCGAGGACGGGCCGGTGTCGGCGGCGAAGGCGGTCGAGATCGGCCTCGGGGTGCTGGGCGCGTTGAAGGCCGCCCACAAGGCCGGGGTCATGCACCGCGACGTGAAGCCGGGCAACGTGCTGCTCGGCGAGGACGGCCGGGTGGTGCTCACCGACTTCGGCCTGGCCACCATCCCCGGCGACCCGAACGTGACCCGCACCGGCATGGTGCTGGGCTCGCCGGCGTACATCGCGCCGGAGCGGGCGCGGGACGGCACGGCGGGTCCGGAGGCCGACCTCTGGTCGCTGGGCGCGACCCTCTATGCGGCCGTGGAGGGCAAGTCGCCGTACGCCCGGCCGTCGGCGATCGCCACGCTGGCCGCGCTGGCCACCGAGCCGCTGCCGCCGCCGAAGAACGCCGGCCCGCTCAAGCCGGTGCTGCAGGGCCTGCTCCGCAAGGACCCGACCGAGCGGATCACCGCCGACGTGGCGGAGCGCCTGCTCCGCAAGGCCGGCGGCCGGCGCGCGAAGAGCATCTCGCTGCTGGACGGCGTACGCCGGCCGGGGCCGAACGGTCCGCGCGAGCCGCGCCCGCCGCTGGTGCCGGCGCCGCGCCCGGCCGACGGACGGCCCGCCAGCCCGCCCAGTTTCGTTCCGGGCGCGGCGGCTGCCGCCGGTGCCACGCCCGCCGGCTCGGTCGAGGCGGCCCCGACGGCGAAGGTGACGCCGCCGCCGCCGGCCGGGCCGACCGCCAAGCTCGACCTGCCCGCGAAGCCCGCCGACGGGTCCCCGGTGGACGGTCCGGTCCCGGCCCTGGACGAGACCCGGGTGGACGGCGAACCGGCGGTCGCCGCGGCCGCGGAGCCGCCGCGCCCGCCGCGGAACCCGACCTCGGTGCTGGCCGAGCCGGTCAGTCCCGCGCCGTCGACCGGCCGGGCCGCGGTCGTCCCGGGTACGCGGCCCGAGCGCAACCGGCGCAACCTGATGATCGGCGCGCTGGTCGTGCTCCTGCTGGCCGGTCTCGCGGTGGCGGTGCCGCTGCTCAACCGCGGTGACGGCAACGGCGACGAGGGCCAGTCGGGCGCGGCCACCTCCGGCGCCCCGGCGCCGCCGGCCGCGACCAGCGCCGCACCGACGTCGGCCGCGCCGAGCAGCGCGCCGCCCAGCCCGACGCCGTCGGCCAGCCCGAGCACCGGTGCGGCGGCGCTGCCGGCCGGGTGGACCCTCTACACCGGGCCGATCGGCTTCAAGGTGCCGATCCCGCCGGGCATGAAGGCCCGCGGCGGCTCCGGCAACTCGGTGATCGTCTACGACGTCAGCGGGGGCAAGCGGGAACTGTTCATCCAGTGGACCAACACCCCGAAGAAGGACGCGGTCGCCGACTGGCACGAGCTGGAGCCGGACCGCAAGCGGCTGGTCCGCGACTACCAGTACATCGGCATCAAGGCCTGCGACTGGTACCGCACCTGTGCCGACTGGGACTGGCTGGAGAGCCGGGACGGCGCCCGCATCCACGTCCGCAACCGAGGGGTGGCGACCGCCAGCAACCGCGGCTTCGCGCTGCGCTGGGAGGTCCCGGTGGGCACCTGGGACGAGAACCTGGCGAACTGGCAGGTCATCCTCGCGCACTTCAAGCCGGACCGCGCGAACTGAGCTGGGAATCCCACCGCCGCGAAACTGATTCGCATGGCCTTCCGTGGTACGGGGTACTGGACCCGTGACGACGGAAGGAGGTACGACATGCGTTACCGACACAAGGACACCGGCCCCCGGTTGGCGCTGTGGATGCTGGTCGCGCTCGGGGACATCGTCCTGCTGCTGGTGAGCGCCGGCCTCTCCGCGCCGGTCGCGGCGTTCGGTGTCGTGGCCCTCGTCGTCGCGGGGGTGGCGAGCTGGCGACTGGCCCGCCGGACCACCCTGACCGGGCGGGGCGCGGTGTCCGTGCCGGTCGCCCCGCGACGCCGGGCCTGACCCGGACAGCTCAACCGACGCCGGGCCTGGCCCGGACAGCTCACACGACGACGGCGGCAGCCGGACCGAGGTCCCGCTGCCGCCGACCGCTGTGCGGGGTGGATCAGGTGTTGTTCGCCAGAGCGACCAGGCGGGTCCGGTCACCGTTCCAGTAGTTGCGGTCCACGTTGCCGCTGATCCCGGAGACCGAGCCGCTGGAGGTGTACTGCCAGAAGCTCCAGAACGGGGCGCCGGCCGGCAGGGTGCCCACCGAGCTGGACCAGCGGGCGACCCAGAGCGGGTGGTTGGCCCACGGCGCGGTCCAGCTGCCGGTGCACTGGTTCCACCAGCTGGTCGTGGTGTAGATGACCGCGTACCGGGAGGTGCGGGCCTTGTAGCGGCTGAGGAAGTCGCTGATCCAGGTCCGCATGCCCGACGTGGTCTTGCCGTAGCAGTAGCCACCGCTGTACGGGTTCGCCTCCAGGTCGAGGGCGGCCGGCAGGGTACGGCTGTCCGCCGACCAGGCGCCACCGTTGCTGGCCAGGTAGTCGGCCTGGGCCGCGCCGCCGGAGATGTTCGGCCGGGCGAAGTGGTACGCCCCCCGGATCACGCCGGCGTTGTAGGCGTTCACGTAGTTGGTGTTGAACGCCGAGTCCTTGTAGCTGGTGCCCTCGGTGGCCTTGATGTAGGCGAACTGGATGCCGGCGTTCTTCACGCTGGTCCAGTTGATCGAGCCCTGGTAGTGCGAGACGTCGATGCCGGGGGTGGTCGCGGCGGCGGCCGGTCCGGCCGTGGCGACGAGGGCCGCGGCCGCGGTGGCGGCGACGGTGAGGCCGGTGGCGAGCAGGCGGCGTACGGAGAGTCGGGGACGGGCCATTGATGCCTCCAGGGACGTCAAATGATTGACGCCTATCTTTGGAGGTAACTGCCCTAGATCGCAAGAGCCCTTAAAGAAATTTTCATAGAAGGTTGTCGTCGTGCCGAGATACCACGGGATCCGGGCGATGGCGTATCGGCTCCGGAGTGACACGGGATCAGCGGGTATGCTCCCGGCCCATGCCCCTCCTCGACGGCCTGCGCACGATCTGGGACACGTTGCTGGCCGCGCAGCCCGACCCGCCGCCGCTGCTGGTCCTGCTCACCGCCGTGGTCGCGGTCGCGGTGGTCGCCACCCGGCTGCCCTGGCGGATCGCCCGCAACGCGGTGACCATCGCCCACGAGGGCGGTCACGCGCTGGTCGCGCTCCTCACCGGGCGGAAGCTGCGCGGCATCCGGCTGCACTCGGACACCTCCGGCCTGACCCTCTCCGCCGGGCGCCCCACCGGACCCGGCATGATCCTCACCCTGCTCGCCGGCTACGTGGCGCCGGCGCTGCTCGGCCTGGCCGGGGCCTGGCTGCTCGCCGGCAACCGGATCACCCTGCTGCTCTGGCTCGCGGTGGCCCTGCTGCTGGCCATGCTGGTACTGATCCGCAACGTCTTCGGGGTGCTCTCCCTGCTGGTCACCGGCGGCGTGGTGCTCGCCGTGTCGTGGTACGCGTCGCCGCAGGTGCAGGCCGCCTTCGCCTGGACGTCGGTCTGGTTCCTGCTGTTCGGCGGCGTACGCCCGGTGATCGAGCTGCAACGGTTGCGCGGCCGCGGGCGGATGCCGGAGTCCGACGCCGACCAGCTCGCCCGGCTCACCCCGTTCCCGCCGCTCTTCTGGGTGGGCGTGTTCCTCCTGGTCAGCATCGCCGCGCTGGCCGTCGGCGCGCTGCTGCTCACCGGCCCGATCCTCGCCGACGCCGGGTTGACCGGCTGAGCGGCGGACGGCATGCCCCGAGCCGGCCCCCGCGCCGGGGCGGGGCAGAATCGGACGGATGCGGTATCTGATCATCGGGGCGGGCGCGGTCGGCGGCACCATCGGCGTACGGCTGGCCGACGCCGGCCGGGACGTCACGCTGGTGGCCCGCGGCGCGCACCTGGACGCGATCCGGGCGCGCGGACTCACCCTGCGTACCCCCGACGGCCCGCGGACCGGCCGGCTGCCGGTGGTGGCCGGGCCCGGCGACCGGCCGTTGCCCGCCGACACCGTGCTGGTGCTGACCGTCAAGTCGCAGGACACCGGGGCCGCGCTGGCGACCTGGGTGGACACCCCGGTCGAGGGCGGTGGCACGGCGGGTGAGCGGCTGCCGATCGTCCTGGCCCAGAACGGCGTCGCCAACGAACGCGCCGCGCTGCGCCTCTTCGCCCGGGTGCACCCGGTCTGCGTCTGGCTGCCCGCCACCCACCTGGAACCCGGGGTGGTGGTCGCCAACGGGTACCCGCATCCCGGCATGCTGCACCTGGGCCGCTACCCGTCCGGCTCCGACGACACCAGCCGGGCCGTCGCCGCCGACCTGACCGCCGCCGGCTTCGTCGCCCCGGTCCGCGACGACGTGCTGCGCTGGAAGTACGGCAAGCTGCTCGGCAACCTCGGCAACGGGCTCCAGGCGCTGCTCGGCCGGGACATCCCCGCACCGCTGGCCGCCCGGGTACGCGCCGAGGGTGAGGCCGTGCTCGCCGCCGCGGGCATCCCGCACACCACCCCGGACGAGGAGGCGGCCGAGCGGGGCGACCGGGTCCAGCACCGGCCGGTCGACGGCGAGCAGCGGGCCGGCGGCTCGACCTGGCAGAGCCTGGCCCGGGGCGCCGGATCCGCCGAGGCCGACCATCTCAACGGCGAGATCGTGCTGCTCGGCCGGCTGCACGGGGTGCCGACGCCGGCCAACGCCGCCGTGCAGGCCGCCGTCCGCCGGGCCGTGCGCGAGCGGATCGCGGCCGGCGAGTTCCCCCGCGCCGAGCTGGAAAAAATGATCGGCTGAGCGGGCAACCGCACCGGCTCCGCCAGGCGTCTCTCCGGCGACGTGTCACGGGGGAGGTAACAGGGTGCCGGACGTCGAGGGGTTCGACGAGTTCTACCGGGATACCCGGCAGCGGCTGCTCGGCGTCGTCTACGTGCTCACCGGCAACCTGGCCGAGGCCCAGGACGCCGTGCAGGAGGCGTACATCCGGGCCTGGCAGCGCTGGTCGACGGTGAGCCGGTACGACGATCCCGAGGCGTGGGTGCGGGTGGTGGCCAGCCGGATCGCGGTGAGCCGGTGGCGCAGCCTGCGCAGCCGGGCCCGGGCGTACCTGCGGCACGGGGCGGACGAGAGCGTCCCGGCGCCCAGCACCGACACGCTCGAGGTGGTGGCCGCGCTGCGCCGGCTGCCCGAGGAGCAACGCGTCGCCATCGCGCTGTACTACCTGCTCGGCATGCCGGTGGCCGAGGTGGCGCGGGAAACCGACGCGCCGGTCGGCACGGTGAAGGCCCGGCTGTCCCGGGGCCGCGCCGCCCTCGCCGGGCTGCTCAAAGTCGTGGATCTGGAGGAGGCCGCCGATGCGTGACGACTTCGTCGACCTGGTGAGTCGGGATCTGCGGGAGGTCCGCTGGCCGGAGCCCGCGGACATCCGGGCCCGCGCCCGGCGCCGCAGCCGGCGTACGGCCGTGGCGGCCGCGATGGCGGTCCTGGCCCTCGCGTCGGCCTCGGTCGTCGCGGTGGCCGCCCGTACCGGCGCGGCGCCCACGGTCGCCGGCCCGCTGAGCCAGCCGGATCCGGTGGGCGGCGAGGTGCCCTCGTTCGTGCTGCTGTCCGGGAACGACCTGCCGGTGCGCGCCAACATCCAGCTCGGTGACATCGGCCTCGGTGAGCCGGTGCGGGTCGACCCGCTGCTCGAAAGGTGCGCCGCGGAGAACGGGGTGCCGCCGGAGTCAGTGGAGTCGCGCTACTCGCGCTCACGCAATCTGCTGCAGGCCTCGACGGCGGGACGGGACAGCACCGGCGGGATGCCGGTCCTCGCCCAGGACGTGTACCGGTTGGGGCGGGCCGGATCCGCTCAGGTCTTCGCCGACCTCGACCGGTATGTGCGGGCCTGCGCCAGCTGGCGGCAGACCACCCCCGCGGAGCGGGACGGGCACCGCGGGACGGTGTCCATCCAGCACAGCTGGCAGGTAACGGCGCGGGACTTCGCCGGCGACCGCTCGGTGCTGCTCCGGCACACGGAGGCGCCCGCGCCGGGCCCACAGCTCGTCCAGCCGACGGCCGGCGAGGATCTCCGCGCGGTCGTACAGGTCGGGGATCTGGTCACCGTGCTCGCCCCGCAGGGGGGCGTGCGCAACCGGTCCGTACCGCTGGTGGACGGCGATGAGCTCCGTGCCCTCGGCCGCACCGCTGCGGACCGGATGTGCGACTTCACCAGCCCACCCTGCTGACGCGCGGAGGCCCGCGCCGAACGGGCGGCGCGGGCCTCGGCGGCATCCGCTACAGCGGGATGTTGCCGTGCTTCTTCGGCGGCAGCGTCTCGCGCTTGGTGCGCAGCACCCGCAGCGCCCGGACGATCTGCACCCGGGTCTCGTGCGGCGGGATCACCGCGTCGACGTAGCCGCGCTCGGCGGCGATGTACGGGTTGGCCAGGGTGTCCTCGTACTCGGCGATCTTCTCGGCCCGGACGGCGGCCGGGTCCTCGGCGTTGGTCAGCTCCGAGCGGTACAGGATGTTCACCGCGCCCTGCGCACCCATCACCGCGATCTGCGCGGTCGGCCAGGCGAAGTTCAGGTCCGCACCGAGGTGCTTGGAGCCCATCACGTCGTACGCGCCGCCGTAGGCCTTGCGGGTGATCACGGTGACCTTCGGGACGGTGGCCTCGGCGTACGCGTAGATGAGCTTCGCGCCACGGCGGATGATGCCGTCCCACTCCTGCCCGGTGCCGGGCAGGAAGCCGGGCACGTCCACGAAGGTCAGCACCGGGATGTTGAACGCGTCACAGGTCCGCACGAAGCGGGCCGCCTTCTCCGACGCGGCGATGTCCAGCGTGCCCGCGAAGTGCATCGGCTGGTTGGCGACCACACCCACCGGGCGACCCTCCACCCGGCCGAAGCCGACCACCAGGTTCTGCGCGTAGAGCGGCTGGACCTCCAGGAACTCGGCGTCGTCGAGGACGTGCTCGATGACCCGGTGGATGTCGTACGGCTGGTTCGCCGAGTCCGGGATCAGCGTGTCCAGGGTCCGGTCCTCGTCCGTGATGTCGAGCTCCGCGTCAACGGAGAAGACCGGCGGCTCGTCCAGGTTGTTCGACGGCAGGTACGACAGCAGCGCCTTGACGTACTCGATCGCGTCCTCCTCGTCGGTGCCGAGGTAGTGCGCGTTGCCGCTGCGCGAGTTGTGGGTCCGGGCGCCGCCCAGCTCCTCCATGCCGACGTCCTCGCCGGTGACCGTCTTGATCACGTCGGGGCCGGTGATGAACATGTGCGAGGTCTGGTCGACCATCACGGTGAAGTCGGTGACGGCCGGCGAGTAGACCGCGCCGCCCGCGCACGGTCCCATGATCAGGGAGATCTGCGGGATGACGCCGCTGGCCCGCACGTTGCGGAAGAAGATCTCGCCGTAGAGGCCGAGCGAGGCGACGCCCTCCTGGATCCGCGCGCCGCCCGAGTCGTTGATGCCGACCACCGGGCAGCCGATCTTCATGGCCAGGTCCATCACCTTGACGATCTTCTCGCCGAAGACCTCGCCCAGCGAGCCGCCGAAGACCGTGAAGTCCTGCGCGAAGACGCAGACCTGCCGGCCGTCCACGGTGCCGTAGCCGGTAACCACGCCGTCGCCGTACGGGCGGGTCCGCTCCAGCCCGAAGTTGGTGGACCGGTGCCGGGCGAACTCGTCCAGCTCGACGAAGGAGCCCTCGTCGAGCAGCATCTCGATCCGCTCCCGGGCGGTCTTCTTGCCCCGCGTGTGCTGCTTCTCGACCGCGCGGGCCGACCCGGCGTGCACCGCCTCGTCGACCCGACGTTCCAGGTCCGCCAGCTTCCCGGCCGTCGTGTGGATGTTGATCCCGGTCTCGGTAGTCACCCAGGGAATATAACGATGGTTCACCAAGGCGCGGCTGTGCAGTGCGCCTCACCCGCTTCCGGCCGACCCGGCCGCCGGCGGGCCGTAGGCTGGCGGGATGCCCGGCTCGCCGTACACCGATCTGGACCGCCCGCCGCTGTCGGCGGCCCGGCTGCGGCGCGCGCTGGTCGCCCCGCACGGGCCCTGGCGCCGCCTGGAGCTGGTCGCCGAGACCGGCTCGACCAACGCCGACGTGGTCGCGGCGGCGCAGGCCGGTGAGGCGGAGGGGCTCGTGGTGGTCGCCGAGCGGCAGACCGCCGGGCGCGGCCGGCGCGGCCGGGTGTGGCAGTCGCCGCCCCGGGCCGGCCTCGCGACCAGCGTCCTGCTCCGGCCCGGCGAGGCCGTCGCCGAGCGCGGCTGGTCACCCGTGCCGCCCCCGGGGTACGGCTGGCTCCCGCTGCTCGCCGGGGTCGCGCTGGTCGAGGCGGTGGCCCGGCTGGCCGAGCTGGACGCCCGGCTGAAGTGGCCGAACGACCTGCTGATCGACGGCGCCAAGTGCGCCGGGGTGCTCGCCGAGGCGGTGCCGGGCGGCTCCCCGGCGCAGCCCCCCGCCGTCGTGGTGGGCATCGGCCTGAACGTCACGCTCCGCGCCGACGAGCTGCCGGCGAACCCGACCGGGCTGCCGGCCACCTCGCTCCAGCTCGCCGGGGCCGCGGCCACCGACCGGGATCCGCTGCTGCGGGCCCTGCTGCGCGCCCTCGCCGACTGGTACGACCGCTGGCGCGACGCCGGCGGTGACGCGGTGGCCAGCGGCCTGCGGGACGCGTACGTGGCGGCGTGCGCCACGGTCGGCCGGCAGGTCCGGGTGCTCCTGCCGGACGGCGGCGAGGTGCACGGCACCGCCACCGGGGTGGACGCCGACGGGCAGCTGCTGGTGGACGGTCCGGCCGGGGAGCTGCGCCTCGCCGCCGGCGACGTGCTGCACCTGCGCTGAACGGACAGGCCCCGCGCTGTGCCGGGCGGGTCGCCGCCAACACCCGCCGCGCGGCTGATCCGCCGGGATGCGCCGACCGGTTACGGTCAGCGCGTCCTGTTCTGCGAGGAGGTTCCCGTGGCGTTCCCTGAAGACGTGCTCACCGAGGACGAGCACGTCGTGTTGCACCTGCATCCGCACTGGAAGGCCCTGATCCGGCCGATCCTGGTGCTGGTGCTCGCCGTCGCGGCGGTGGTCGCCGGCTGGGCCCTGCTGCCCGAAGGTGACGGCGGCACGATCGCGCTCTACGTGATCGCCGCGCTCGGCCTGGTGCTGGTGCTCTGGCTCGGCCTGTGGCCGTTCCTGGTCTGGCGCACCACCCACTACCTCTTCACCAACGAGCGGGTGCTGTTGCAGGAGGGCGTCTTCTCCCGCAACCGGCGGGACCTGCCGCTGACCCGGATCAACGACCACGCCATGCACCAGAAGTTCCTGGAGCGGCTGCTGGGCTGCGGCACGCTGACCATCGAGTCGGCCGGTGAGCGGGGCCAGTCGGTGCTCAACGACGTGCCGGGCGTGGACCGGGTGCAGACGAAGCTCTACGAACTCGTCGAGGCCCACCACGACAAGCACAGCCTCGGCGACGGCGAGATGCGGGAGATCCTCGCCGACATGCGCGAGGGCAAACCGCTCCGCGACCCCTCCGCCTGACCGCTCCGCCCCGGGTTCCGCCGGGCCCGGCCCGCCGGGCCCGGCCCCGGCGGTGCCGCGGTGGCGCGTCAGTGGCGAGGAAGGTGGGGTGGGATGGGTTGGAGTTCGATGGTGAGGTCGGCCTTGAAGGCGCGCCCCAGCGCGTCCGCCGAGGCCGGGCGGCCCTGCGGGGGCGCGTAGTCGCGCCCGCCGATCCGTTCCGGTCGGCTGCCGGGACGGGGCTCGGTCTCCTCCAACTCGCTGACCGACTCGGCCAGCTCCGCCACCGGGTCCAGCTCGGCCACGTTGTCCCACTCGTCGCGCGGGATGCTGTGCCAGGTCTCCTCGGCGTGCTGCGGCACCGGCTGGAAGACGAAGGTCCGGTAGGACCAGAAGCGGAACAGGGTGGCCAGCAGGACGCCGCCGGTCTTCGCGACGTTCAGCATCAGCAGGCTGGTCACGCCGAGGCCGTACTTCGCCGCCGCGAGCACGCCCAGTTCGATCACCAGGCCGGTGGCGTTGAACACGAAGAATAGGACGTACTCCCGCTTAAGCGCCGATTTCGGTCGATCCCGGTACGTCCAGTGCCGGTTCATCAGATATGACGTGATCGTCGCGATGATCGTCGCGATGACGGTCGCCTTGAGTTGGCCGTCGCGGAAAACCGTGAGTGCCAGCGCATTGAACACCGCGTAATTGATGACGGTGTTGATGCCGCCGACGATGCCGAATTTGAGCGCCTCGTGGACGAACTTCTGCCAGCGCTCGGGCAGCAGACGGACAAGAGGCATGCGGAACACCTTAGGGCAGCGGGCAGGGCCGGCTCGGCCCGGCGGGACGGAGTGGGCGGTTGGTCACGCCCCGGACTTCCGGTCGTGGCTCGGTGCCGGAACGGCAGGTGTTCCCGCCTCGACGAAAACGAACCGCCGGTACGACCAGAATCGGAACAGCGTCCCGAGGCCGGTGCCGACGACGAAGCTGGCGATGTTGTCGGCCAGGGGGGTCTGGAACACCCCCGGCCAGAGGGCGCCCAGCCCGTAGCGGCTGACGGCGAGGCAGCCCACCGCGATGCCGAGGCCCACCCCGTTGAAGAAGAAGAAGAGGGCGTACTCCCGGGCCGGGTGGGAGCGCTGGCGGTGCCGCCAGGTCCAGAACCGGTTGCCGAGGAACGCGACCGTCGCCGCGACGACCGTGGCGATGGTCTTCGCCGCGACCGGTGGCACGTGCCGGACGCTGGCCAGGTAGTTGAAGAGCGCGAAGTCGATGAGGAAGGCGAACCCGCCCACGGTGGCGAACTTGCTCATCTCGTGGATCAGGTGGCCGAAGCGGTCGAGCAGCGCGCCGAGCGGACCCCGACGGGTCCGCGGCTGCACCGTTCGGTTCCGGGTCATCGTGGCGGCCACTCGCAGAGAGTACCGGTTTGACGCTCGTGGGAGCGGTAACACCGACAAGCGGGGACGCGACCGGCGGCCGGCCGTCCGGCGACGGCCGGCACCCGCCGGGGCGGTCGGCTGCTCATGGTGATCTTCGTCAGCGGAGCGTAACCGGATCCGGCGCAATTGTGGAGCGGATCACGGAATCGTCGTTCGTGACACCGGCGTGCGGTTACCCGCATCGCGCACCTCGCGACCCTCGGCGCTGACGGCGCCCGCCGAAGGTTCTCCGCAAGATTTGCGTGAAACTGCGCGCGAAAGCGGGTAAGAGATCGCGATGCCGCAGCGTGGCCGTACCTTGTGCAGTTCTTCACAACCAGTCCCACTGACTCGCGAGGCAGCCCGGTTTACGCTGAGCCCAATCCCAGGTTTCCACGACGGCGGCGCTCTCGTTCGCCAGTACTCGTGCATCCCATAGATCGGTCAGCGTCGACCACAAGGAGATGTGACATGGTTGCTCCGGCTACTGTTCGGGGTATCGATCAGGCCCCGACGTCCCACCCCAAACTGCTCGCCTGGGTACGTGAGGTCGCGGAACTGACCACCCCCGACCGGGTGGTCTGGGTGGACGGGTCCGACGAGGAGTGGCGTCGCCTCACCGACGAACTCGTCGAGAACGGCACCCTGATCCGACTGAACCCCGAGAAGAAGCCCAACTCGTTCTACGCGCGGACGGACCCGACGGACGTCGCCCGGGTCGAGGAGCGCACCTTCATCTGCTCGGTCGACGAGGCGGACGCCGGCCCCACCAACAACTGGATGGCGCCGGCCGAGATGAAGCGGACGATGACGGAGCTGTACCGCGGCTCCATGCGCGGGCGCACGATGTATGTCATCCCGTTCTGCATGGGTCCCGTCGAGGCGGAGAGCCCGATGTTCGGCGTCGAGATCACCGACAGCCCGTACGTGGTGGCCTCGATGCGGATCATGACCCGGATGGGCGAGAAGGTCCTGGCCGCCATGGGCGACAAGGCCGACTTCGTGCACGCGCTGCACTCGATCGGCGCCCCGCTCGCCCCGGGCCAGCAGGACGTGGCCTGGCCGTGCAACGACACCAAGTACATCTCGCACTTCCCGGAGACCCGGGAGATCTGGTCGTTCGGCTCCGGCTACGGCGGCAACTCGCTGCTCGGCAAGAAGTGCTACTCGCTGCGGATCGCCAGCGTGATGGGGCGCGACGAGGGCTGGCTCGCCGAGCACATGCTGATCCTCAAGATCACCTCGCCGGAGGGCAAGGTCTACCACGTCGCCGGCGCCTTCCCGTCGGCCTGCGGCAAGACCAACCTGGCCATGCTGGAGCCGACCATCCCGGGCTGGAAGGTCGAGACCATCGGCGACGACATCGCCTGGATGCGCTTCGGCTCCGACGGCCGCCTCTACGCGGTCAACCCGGAGTACGGCCTCTTCGGCGTCGCCCCGGGCACCGACTGGAAGACCAACGCCAACGCGATGCGGACGCTGGACCGCGGCAACTCCATCTTCACCAACGTGGCGCTGACCGACGACGGCGACATCTGGTGGGAGGGCATGGGTGAGCCGCCGGCGCACCTGATCGACTGGAAGGGCAACGACTGGACGCCGGAGAGCGACAGCCTCTCCTCGCACGCGAACAGCCGATTCTGCACGCCGATCACGCAGTGCCCCATCCTCGCCGAGGACTACTACGACCCGAACGGCGTGCCGATCGACGCGATCCTCTTCGGCGGCCGTCGGCGGGACACCATCCCGCTGGTCACCGAGGCGCGGGACTGGGTGCACGGCGTCTACATGGGCGCCACGCTCTCCTCGGAGACCACCGCCGCCGCGTCCGGCGCGGTCGGCGTGGTGCGCCGCGACCCGATGGCCATGCTGCCGTTCATCGGCTACCACGCCGGCGACTACTTCCGGCACTGGATCGAGATGGGCAAGGGCGCCGACGGTGACGAGGCCAAGCTGCCCAAGATCTACTACGTCAACTGGTTCCGGAAGGACGCGGAGGGCAACTTCCTCTGGCCGGGCTTCGGCGAGAACTCCCGGGTGCTCAAGTGGGTCATCGAGCGGATCGAGGGGCGGGCCGAGGCGGTCGAGACCCCGATCGGCATGGTCCCGGCCCAGGACGCGCTGGACGTCGAAGGGCTGGACATGACCCCCGAGGACGTCCGGATCGCGCTGAAGGTCGACCCCGAGGAGTGGCGCAAGGAACTGCCGCTGGTCACCGAGTGGTTCGAGAAGTTCGGCGACAAGCTGCCCGGCGTCCTCTGGGCCGAGCTGGACGCGCTGCGCGCCCGGCTCGACGCGGAGCCGCAGAAGTAGAGGTGTGCCGGTTGCCCGCAGCGGGCAACATCGGATGCCATGAGGACGGCCGCCGAACCTGTCGAGGTCCGGCGGCCGTCCGCCGTCCGGGCGCTGACCACGCTGCTCGCCGTCACCGCGGCGGCCACCGTCGTGGTCGAGCTGCTCAATTACTGGTACGCCCCGGAGCAGGAGTTCGATCTCGCCGTACGCACCGGCTGGGCGATGCTCCGCTCCCTCGCCTTCCTGGTGCTGATCGGGCACGTCAAGCGCGGTCGGGTCGCGGCGCGACCGTTCGGACTGATCCTCGCGGTGACCACGGTCTTCGCGGTGGGACGGCTGGTCGTGCCCCGGTCCGGGGTGCCACCGCTGCCCGGCCTGCTCGGGTTCGGGGTGCTCACCGCGCTCTGCGTCGCCGTGGTGGTGCTGCTCTACCGCTCCGACGCGGTACGCGGGCACCTGGTCCGGCACCGCAAGGGCCTGGTGATCTCCGGTGGCGTGATCTCCTGGCGGGAGGTCACCCCGAAGCGCCCACCGGTCACCGGTTGGCTGCTCACCGCCCGGGTCGCCGCGTTCACCTACAGCCCGCTGATGCTGGTCCCGGCGCTGATCGCGGCGGGCTCCATCCTGGACGGCCGGCTCAGCGCCGTACCGGCCGTGCTGTGCTGGTTCGCCGCCGGCATCCTGGTCAGCTACCTGGTCCTGTTCGGCACCGCCTTCCTGCTGCGGGAACGGCCCTGGGCCCGACGGTTCCTGATCGTCGTCACCCTCGGCGTCCTGGCGGTGGACCTGCCGCTCTGCTGGTGGCTGCTCGGCGTGGACGGTCTGGTGCGGGACGGTGCGCCCCTCCTCGCCGCCGCCCTGTTGACCCTCTACTCCCTGCGCCGCGCCAGCCATCCCCGCCAGCCCACCCCGCCGCCGCCCGCACCGCCCCGCTGATCGAGAACGTCGCGTCCGTGGCGGCCCGTCCCCGCACCGCCGCCCGCACCGCCCGTTGATCAAAAATGCCGCGTCGGTCGCGGCCCGCCCTGCGCCGCCCGCACCGCCCTGCTGAGCGAGGACTTCTCGTCCGTGGCGGCCCGCCGCCCGGCGCGAACTCCCTGATCGGCTTCCAGGGCGGGGGTGGGAGTCAGGGTCGGTGGGCGCGGCGGGGGGTGGGGTGCGGGCCCGGGCGGGGAGGATGGAGGGGTGTGGGACGTCATCGTCGTTGGGGCGGGGCCGGCCGGTGCGGCGGCGGCGCTGGGCGCGCGGCGGGCGGGGGCGGAGCGGGTCCTGCTGCTGGACCGGTACGACTTCCCCCGGGACAAGGCCTGCGGCGACGGGATCGCCGCGCACGCGCTGGACGTTCTCGCCGAACTGGGCGTGACCGGGGCGGTCGACGGCTACGCCCCGCTGCCCGCGCTGCGGCTGGCCGGACCCGGCGGCGGGGCGGTGGCCCGGACGCTGCCCCGGCCCGCGTACACGGTGCCCCGGCGGGTGTTCGACGCCCGCCTGGTGGCGGCGGCGGTGGCGGCCGGCGCGGAGCTGCGCCGGCACACCGTACGCCGGGTGGAGCAGCACGCCGACCGGGTGGTGCTCGACGGGGAACTGACCGGTCGGGCGGTGGTCGGCGCCGACGGCGCCGGCTCGGTCCTGCGCCGGGCGCTGGGCCACCCGGCGAACCCGGACCGCCACCTCGCGCTCGCCATCCGCGGCTACGCCCCCGCCCTGCCCGGCCCGCCCGAGCAGCTCATCGTCACCTCGTCGGCGCGCTGGCCGGCGTACGCCTGGTCCTTTCCGATCGGGGACGGCCGGGCGAACGTCGGGTACGGGGAGGTGCTGCGGGGCGAGCCGCTGACCCGGGCCCACCTGCTGGACCGGCTGGCCGACCTGCTCCCGGGCGTCGACCCGGCCACGGTGACCGATCTGCGCGCGCACCACCTGCCGCTCTCCACCCACCGGCCGGCGCCGGGCCGGGGCCGGGTGGTGCTGGCCGGCGACGCGCTCTCGCTGATCAACCCGTTCACCGGCGAGGGGATCTTCTACGCGCTGCGCTCCGGGGCACTGGCCGGGGCGGCCGCGGCCGGCACCCCCGCCCACGCGGCCCGCCGGTACGCCGAGGCGCTGCGCGACCGGCTCGGCACGCACCTGCGGCACAGTTCGGTCGCGGCCTGGCTGGCCCGCCGGCGGTGGGTGGTCGACGCCGCGGTCCGGGCGGCCCGCCGCGACGAGCGGGTCTACCGGACGGTGGTGGAGCTGGGGCTGGGTGACGGCCGGCTCGACGCCCGCACCCTGGCCCGGATCGGCGCGGGCGTCGCGGCGCGGGATCGGCCACCGCGCCACTGATCTTCAATCCGGGTCGCTACCCTGCAAGGTGATGACTGTGCGGAAACTCCTCTACTCCGTCTACGAGCGCCGGCTCACGGCGAAGCTCGCGGGCAAGCCGGTGCCCCGGCACGTCGGCGTGATGTGCGACGGCAACCGCAGGTGGGCCCGGGAGATGGGCTTCGTCGATCCGAACGACGGGCACCGGATGGGCGCCGAGCGGATCAAGGAGCTGCTGCGCTGGTGCGACGCGGCCGGGGTCGGGCACGTGACGCTCTGGCTGCTCTCCACCGACAACCTGTCCCGGCCGGCCGCCGAGCTGGACCCGCTGCTCCAGATCATCGAGGACCTGAGCAGCGAGCTGGCCAAGGAGGGCAACCCCTGGCGGCTGCGGATGGTGGGCGCGCTCGACGTGCTGCCGGCGCACCACGCCGCCGCGCTCAAGGCCGCCGAGGAGCGCACCCGGGGCCGCAGCGGCGGCGCCCAGGTCAACATCGCCGTCGGGTACGGCGGCCGGCGCGAGATCGCCGACGCGGTCCGCTCGCTGCTGCTGGAACACGCGGCGGCCGGCGGCACGATCGAGGAGCTGGCCACCTCGATCGACGTAGACCACATCTCCGAGCACCTCTACACCAAGGGCCTGCCCGACCCGGATCTGATCATCCGGACCAGCGGGGAGCAGCGCCTCTCGGGCTTCATGCTCTGGCAGAGCGCCCACTCCGAGTTCTACTTCTGCGAACTCAACTGGCCCGACTTCCGCCGCGTCGACTTCCTCCGCGCCCTCCGCTCCTACGCCACCCGCCAACGCCGCTTCGGCACCTAACCCCCGCCCTCGACCCCCGCCCTCGCCCTCCGCCCCACCGCCCCGTCGATCATGGACTTGTGGCGCCCGAATTACCCGTGATGCCGCCTTCGTTCACCACCACAACTCCATGATCGGCGGAGCTGGGGGCGGGGCGGGGGCGGGTGGGGTGGGTGGGTTAGGGGAGGTGGGGGAGGGCGGCGGTGAGGAAGGTGCCGAGGGCGGCGGGGGAGTCGAGGGTGAGGTCGGCGGCGTCGGCGACCTCGTGGCCGGTCTCCGGGTTGGCGACGGCCACGCAGACGCCGATGAACTCCGGGTCGGCGGCGGCACGGGCGCGCAGCGCGGCGAACGCCTTGATGTCGGAGACGTCGTCACCGAAGTACCAGGCACCGCCGGCGTCCCGGATCACCTCGCCGATGACCAGGCCCTTGTCCCGGTCGACCGGGGGCTTCAGCTCCAGCACCATCCGCCCGGCCTGGCAGCGCAGGCCGAGCCGCTCGGCGTTGGCCCGGCCCCACTCCTGCACCAGGTCACCGAGTTGCGGGGCGGTCCGCCAGTGCAGCGCGACGGAGAGCCGCTTGAACTCGACCAGGGCGCCGGGCGGCAGTTCGGCGCGGGCCTGGTCGGCCAGCTCGGCCATGGTGGGCACCCAGGGCAGCGCGGCGGGCTCGGTGACCGTCTCGCCGCCGGAGTGGCTGTGCTCCAGGCCGTAGAGCCCGTACAGGTCGATGCCGGCGAGGCCGCCGAACTGGTCGCGGAGGAACTCCACCGGGCGCGCGGAGACGATGGCGATCCGGCGTACCCGCGGGGCGAGCGCCGCCAGCGCGCTGAGCACCCGGGGAGCGGGCCGGACCGTGGTGGGATCGTCGCCGACCGGCGCGAGGGTGCCGTCGAAGTCGAAGAAGAGGACCACGTCCCGCGCGCGTGCCGCGGTGGCGCGCCACGCGTGCTCGGCGTCCAACGGGGTCCTTGGCTGCTGGTTGCCCAGATTCAACGGCGGCACGCGCGTCAGCGTACCCCGCGCCGGGCGGGGTATTCGTGGCCGCGATGGTTGGCCGGCCAGGTGGTGGTCAGCGTTCGGCGGCTCCCCGTCCCCGGCGCCCGAACGGCACCACGGCCGCGTCCTGGCCGTGGCTGAGCAGGTAGCCCTCCACGAAGCCGGTGTTCCGGTCGCCGGTGTGTGCCTCGATCTCGTTGAGCCGCGCCACCAGGAACTCGGTGAGCGCGCTGACCCGGTCGTTGAGCCGGTCGTGCAGTTCGGCGACGACGGCGAGGACCACCGAGGTGCCGGCAGTGATGAGCGCGAAGAGGTTGACGACCAGGGGAAGCTGCCCGCCGTTCAGTACGCCGACCACCACGTTGCCGGTCACGCACGATGTCACCGACACCACCGCGACCACGACTGCCAACCATTTCAGGGTCATGGACAGACCCCTCCTTCTGTCCCGCAGGGCTGAGTTCGGCCTTGTCCCGTCCCCCCGCCGACGACGAGCCCCGAGCAGTACAAACAGGGACGCTAGCGCGTCCGATCCGGGCCCGGAGGGGATAGATCGGATCTGTCCGGGGGTTCTTTCGCCATTTGCGGAACTGCCTGGCGTGTCGACTATCCGGCCTGCCTGCCTCGTTTTCCGGAATCCGTCGGCAGGGTCGGGCGGTACGCGAGGTAGCGGATGGTTTCCCGGATGTGGAACTTCTCCGCGTCCGAGACCCGGGGGTCGACCAGCCGGCGCAGCAGTGCCTCGACGTCCGGGTCCATCGGCGGCGGGGTGGGGCTGGCCTTCGGCGCGGTCGCCCGGTCCCAGCCCAGCGCGGTGAAGGCGGCCGCCGGGTTGAGGCCGAGCCCTTCGCAGAAGGCGACCACCCGTTCCACCTCGGGGTCGCTGGCCCAGTCGCCGCGTACCCAGCGGTTGATGGTCTGCCGGGAGACCCCGGTGCGCCGGGAGACCTCGGTGCCGCTCCAGGCCCGCATGGCGCGCGCGTCGTCCAGCGCGCGGCGAACGAAGGTGGCGAAGGCGATCTTCCGGGCGTTGGCCGTCTCGGTCACTCCGTGACGGTACGGCGCGGCCGGTCCGACGGCGCGGCCCGGCACGCTGTTGTCACGCCGACGAGACGGAGGATCCGGAGCGCCGGTAAACGATTGGGGAGTGCTCTTGAGGGGTGCCACCCGGGCAGAATAGATGGACGCCAGTACGGCGGTAAACGGACGAAAAGCTGATACTGTCACGCTCATGAGACAACTTACGGTGTGTCACGTGCATGAGACGACGAGTGCTCACATGCGTCACTCCGCGAGTGCCGAGGGGGTCTCGTGACCGAGCTCGCGACCCGCTCCCAGGCCTTTGGCCTGATCGCGGCCGGGGTGGCCGCCGGGTTGAGCGCACCGTGGCGCCTCTACCTGGCCCGGGGCTGCCGCTATCTGTCGCTCAGCGTCGGCGACCGGGACGAGTGGGACGCCTGGCGTACCCACCTGGGCTGCCCCGAACTGAGCGTCCGGGTCTACGACGCCGGCGGCGACATCCGCCGGACCTCGGTGGCCGAGGTGATCCTGGACGGCTGCCGGATCAGCGTCGAGCTGGTCGAGGAGGTCAGCACCGAGGACCTGGAGCGGCTGCTGGTCGTCGACCCGGTGGCCGAACCGGAGGAGCGATGAGCCGCCGGGCCGGGACGCGGGCGGGGGTGACCCGGTGAGCCCTTTCCTGGCCGTCCTCCTCGTCCTCCTGCTCGGCTCGACCTGCTACGCGGCGGGCCGGCTGCACGGGCAGCTCAGCTACCGGATCGGCTACCGCTTCGGCTACCGGCAGGGGTATTTCGACGGTGACCGGGGCGCCTGGAACCGGCGGCGCCGCGACGCGCAGGCCGCGATCGCCTCGGCGCTGGCCCGGTCCACCCCGGTGTCCGCCCCGGTCCCGGTGTCCGCCCCGCCCAGCCGCGCCGCGGTCCCGTTCGCCGGCACCGCCGTACCGGCCGCGGTGACCGCGAAGCCCGCACCCGGCGCGGCCCCGCGGGCCACCGCGACCGTGCAGCTCGGCGGACTCGCCACCCGGCAGGGCACCACGTACACGGGCTCCTCGTTCAGCGCGTCTTTGGGGGGCGGGCGGCAGACCGGGACCCTGGTACGCCGGCACGGCTGAGGCCGCCCGGGCGCGGTGCGTCGTTCGCGGCGGACGCGCACCGTCTGGGCCACCGCCGACTGGTGACGGTGGTCCGGCCGGCCGGGATGCGCGCAGGGGGCATGCATCCCGGCCGGCCTCGCGCCGCGGTCGACCTTCCGAACGACCATGCGCCGCACCGGGCCGGGCGGCGCTGAGCGGGCTGGGTTCACCCGGTCGATGCGCCGCAGCCCCGGGCCACCACTAGCCGACGGGCCGCGCGGGCATTAGCGTCTAGACATGGCGCGGGGCTTTCCCGGGCCAGCCGGACAGCCCGGACCTGCGACCTCGCGCACGGGGCCCGCATCCGACCCCGTGTCCACCGGGCACCGGACGAGGCGGAACTCGGGTGGCCGGGTGCCCATCCGCGGAGCAGGCCTGTGACCACTCGCCGTACCCCCGCCGGTGCCGACCAGACCCCGGCCGCGACCGCCGTGACCCGCCGGACCACCCGCAGCCGCCGCACCGCGGCGCCCGCGTCGGCCGGCACCGAGGAGCCCCGACCAGCCGGCCCGGCCTTTGTCCTGGACACCTCGGTGCTGCTCTCCGATCCCGCGGCGTTCTACCGCTTCGCCGAACACGAGGTGGTGCTGCCGCTGGTGGTCATCTCGGAGTTGGAAGGCAAGCGGCACCATCCCGAGCTGGGCTGGTTCGCCCGCCAGTCCCTGCGGATGCTCGACGAGCTGCGGGTGCGGCACGGCCGGCTCGATCGGCCGGTGCCCGCCAACGACCAGGGCGGCACCCTCCGGGTCGAGTTGAACCACACCGACGACGGGGTGCTGCCACCGGGGTTCCGCAACGAGTCGAACGATGCCCGCATCCTCTCGGTGGCGCTCAACCTGGCCGCCGAGGGGCGGGAGGTCACCCTGGTCAGCAAGGACATGCCGCTGCGGGTGAAGGCGGCCTCGGTGGGCCTGCGCGCCGACGAGTACCGGCACGGCCAGGCCAGCGACCCGACCTGGACCGGCATGGCCGAGCTGGAGCTGACCGAGGAGGAGATCGCCCGGCTCTACGCGGGCGAGACGCTGGACCTGGATGCCGCCGCCGGCCTGCCCTGCCACACCGGGCTGGTGCTGCAGTCCGGCCGGGGCTCGGCGCTGGGTCGGGTACTGCCGGACAAGACCGTCCGGCTGGTCCGGGGCGACCGGGAGGCGTTCGGCGTGCACGGCCGCTCGGCGGAGCAGCGGGTCGCGCTGGACCTGCTGCTGGACGAGGCGATCGGCATCGTGTCGCTGGGCGGCCGGGCCGGCACCGGGAAGTCGGCCCTGGCGCTCTGCGCCGGCCTGGAGGCGGTGATGGAGCGCCGCCGCCACAAGAAGGTCATCGTCTTCCGCCCGCTCTACGCGGTCGGCGGTCAGGAGCTCGGCTACCTGCCCGGCTCCGAGTCGGAGAAGATGTCCCCCTGGGCGCAGGCGGTCTTCGACACCCTCGGCTCCGTGGTGCACGAGAACGTGCTGGAGGAGGTCATCGCCCGTGGCCTGCTGGAGGTGCTGCCGCTGACCCACATCCGGGGCCGCAGCCTGCACGACGCGTTCGTCATCGTGGACGAGGCGCAGTCGTTGGAGCGGGGAGTGCTGCTCACCGTGCTGTCCCGGATCGGTCAGGGGTCCCGGGTGGTGCTCACCCACGACGTGGCGCAGCGGGACAACCTGCGGGTGGGGCGGCACGACGGGGTGACCGCCGTGATCGAGGCGCTGAAGGGTCATCCGCTCTTCGCGCACGTCACCCTCAGCCGTTCGGAGCGTTCACCGATCGCCGCAATGGTCACTGACCTGTTGGAGGATGGACCGCTCTGATCCGGGCTTTTGCCCGCTTTTGTGGGCATTCGCCTTGTGGTGCAGATCACAAATAAGGCCCAGCGTTTCCCATCAGCCTCACTGTGCGCAATGGTGTCCATCGAGCGTCTCCGACAACTCCAGTTCCGCGCGGCCAGGTTCGCGCACCGATCTGGAGTCGTCGGACGCCCCGACAGGATCGTCGAGCATCGTTCGCCCCGGCGCGGCGAAGGGCCACGAACCGCGGGGCGGCGGCCGCGAGTTCGGGGCCGGGGCGCTCGCGGCGTGCCGACGCGCGGCCATTGAGGCGGCCAGGCGTCCGCGCCGTGTCCTTGCCCCCGACGAAGGGACACTTCGTGAGTCGGCTGTGGAGCCGGTTCGGCGCCCGTACGGCCGCTGTCGCGCTGCTTTCCGTGGGCGTCGCCGGTGGCTTCTACCTGGGCGAAGACCGTCAGACCCAGCAGCAGGGCCTGACCGCGCAGGTCGGCCTCGAGGTCGATCAGGCGGAGTACGCGTACCAGCGGGACCGGCAGGCCGACCACCGGTTGGTGTCGGCCAAGCAGCGGGCCGCCGAGTACCAGGCGAAGCTGCGGGCCGCCGCGGCGGCCAAGGAGGCCGCCGAGCGGGCCAAGGAGGCCGAGGCGGCCGCCGCGTCCCGCAAGAAGGAGCGCGAGGCCGCGGCCAAGGCGGTCACCAAGCCGTACGACGGACCGATCCCGTCCTCCTGCGAGGAGTACAGCGGCAACCGCAAGATCGGTTGCGCGATCATGCTCGACGAGGGCTTCGACATCGACCAGTTCCCCTGTCTGGACAAGCTCTGGACCAAGGAGAGCGGCTGGAACCACAAGGCGTACAACGCGGGGTCCGGCGCGTACGGCATCCCCCAGGCGCTCCCGGGCAGCAAGATGGGCTCGGTCGCCGACGACTGGAAGACCAACCCGGCCACCCAGATCAAGTGGGGCCTCGGCTACATCGAGGGCCGGTACAACAACCCGTGCGGTGCCTGGCAGCACTCGCAGAACAGCGGTTGGTACTGATCGGACGCCCATCGACGGCGGGCGGCGCGGATATCCGCGCCGCCCGCCGTCGTCTCATCCCGGTCGGCTGCGGCGCTCGGGTGGCGGTCGGGCCCGATTGCTGATAGCTGTTGGTACGTGACCTGGCGCGGTGGCCCCACGGGCGGCGATCCCCGACGGTTCGGCACCGAGGCGTTCTACGCCTCGCTGGGTCGGGCCTTCGTGGCGATGTGCGCGGTCGTGCCGGTCCTCTTCCTCATCGAGGCCCTCGACGTCGGCCTCCGCGCCGACCTCGACGTCACCGCCGGGATCATCCCGCGCCGGATCCAGGGGCTCGACGGAGTGATCTTCTCGCCGTTCCTGCACGCCGGCTGGAACCACCTCTACAGCAACAGCATCCCGCTGATCCTGCTCGGCACCTTCGTGCTGGCCGCGGGCACCCGCCGGTTCCTCTGGTCCACCATGGTGATCATCCTGGTCAGCGGTCTGGGGGTGTGGTTCACCGGCTCGCCGAACTCGGTGGTGGTCGGCGCGAGCGGGGTGATCTTCGGCTATCTCGGCATCCTGCTCACCCGTGGGGTGGTCGAGCGGAGCTGGTGGAACTTCGCGGTGGTGCTGCTGGTCGGCCTGCTCTACGGCTGGCAGCTGCTCGGCATCCTCCCGACCGACGAGCGCATCTCCTGGCAGGGGCACCTGTTCGGGTTCCTCGGCGGGATCGTCGCGGCGATCCTGTTCCGCCGCCGCCGGGACGAGCTGCCCGACCCGGCGCCGGTCGAGCCGTCCACCGTCACCCTCCCCTGATCGGGCACCGACGCGGATCCGGGACGTGCTTGCCCGGTGACCCCCGGCCGCCTACCGTCGGGATCAATACGCGTTGATCCGTGACCGAAAGTGACGGTACGCCATGCGCGAGGTCGATGTCGCCGTGATCGGGGCCGGTCCGGCCGGGCTCTTCGCCGCGTACTACGCCGGCTTCCGCGGGCTCTCCGTGGCCGTCGTCGACGCGCTGCCCGAGCCGGGCGGGCAGGTCACCGCCATGTACCCGGAGAAGCTCATCCTCGACGTCGCCGGCTTCCCGGCGGTCAAGGGCCGGGAGCTGGTGGCCAACCTGGTCGCCCAGGCCGCGCCCTTCCAGCCCGAATACCTGCTCGGGGTCCGCGCCGAGAAGCTGGCGTACCTCGACGGGCGGCCGGTGCTCGGGCTGGCCGGCGGGGACCAGTTGCACTGCGGGGCGGTGGTGGTGACCGGCGGGCTGGGCAGCTTCGCGCCGCGACCACTGCCGGTGGCGGACAGCTTCCTGGGCGCCGGGATCGTCTATTTCGTGCCGCAGCCGGCCGAGCTGGCCGGCCGGGACGTGCTGATCGTCGGCGGCGGCGACTCCGCGTTCGACTGGGCGGTCACCCTGGCGCCGCTCGCCCGGTCGGTCACCCTGGTGCACCGGCGGGAGAAGTTCCGGGCCCACGCCTCCACCGTGGCGCGGGTCCGCGCGCTGCCCGTGCGGGTGGTGGTCAACGCCGAGGTGACCCAGCTGTACGGGGAGGACCGGGTCACCGGTGCCGAGCTGACCGTACGCGGCGGGCCGGTGGAGACGCTCCCGGTGGACACCGTCGTGGCCGCGCTCGGCTTCACCGCCGACCTGGGGCCGCTGGCCGAGTGGGGGTTGAACCTGGACCGCCGGCACATCGTGGTGGACAGTGCGATGGCCACCAACCTGCCCCGGGTCTTCGCGGCCGGCGACATCACCGAGTACCCGGGCAAGGTCCGGCTGATCGCCACCGGTTTCGGCGAGGCCGCCACCGCGGTGAACAACGCGGCCGTGGCGATCGACCCGTCCGCGCACCTGTTCCCCGGTCACTCCTCCGACGGCACCTGAGCCGTCCGGGAGCGCGACGACCGGGTTCCCGCGGTCGGCCCGCCGGCGTTCAGGGCAGGCCGATGAGGTCGGCCATCAGGGCGGTCTGGTGGTCGAAGTACTCGTCGCGGTGCGGCAGCATCCGGTTGAACCGGCCGAAGAGTTCGAAGCTGATCAGGCCGAAGAGCTGGGTCCAGCCGGCCATGCCCCGGGCCAGCAGCGCGGCGGGCAGCGCCATGGAGGTGCCCGCGGCGACCTCGGCCAGGTCGTCGCGAAGCGGCTCGGGCAGTTCCTCCTCGGTCGGGCGGAGCCGGCCGCTGGCGACCCCGTCGCGGAGGATGCCGACCAGGGTCAGCGGGGGGCGCGACGCCGGCGCCACGGTGTCGTCGGGGGCGGCGTACCCGGGGACCGGACTGCCGTAGAGCAGGGCGTACTCGGCGGGGTGGGCGAGCGCCCAGGTCCGGGCGGCCCGGCACGCCGCGTGCCAGCGCCCGCGCAGGTCGGCCCGGTCGGCCGCGGCGTCGGCCGCCTCCACCGCGCCGCCGAGCGCCTGGTACGCGTCGAGGATCAGCGCGGTGAGCAGGTCGTCGCGGCTGGGGAAGTAGCGGTAGATGGCCGAGGAGACCATGCCCATGTCGCGGGCGACCGCGCGCAGCGAGAGGTTCGCGCCGTCGGTGGCCAGGTGGCGGCGGGCCACCGCCTTGATCTCGTCGATCATTCCGGCGCGGACCCGGGCGCGGAGCGAGGGAGCGACCATGCCCCCACTCTGCCACGTCTGAGAGCGGCAATCAAAAGAGAGAGCACCGCTCTTGACGGAAGGGGGCGCGGTGGAGCATGCTCTGTTGCGAGAGCGGTGCTCTCAGAACGCATCCCCGCTTCGAAGGGTGGCCCCTCCATGGCCCTGCACGTGATCGTCGGCGCCGGACCCGTCGGCACCGCCACCGCCCGCCTCCTCGCCGACCGCGGCGAGCGGGTACGGGTGGTGACCCGGCGCGGCACCGGACCCGACCACCCGGCGATCGAGCGGACCGCCGCCGACGCCGCCGACACCGACCGGCTCACCGCGCTGACCGAGGGCGCCGCGGCGCTCTACAACTGCGCCAACCCGGCGTACCACCGGTGGCCCACCGACTGGCCGCCGCTGGCCGCCGCGCTGCTCACCGCCGCGCAGCGGACCGGCGCGGTGCTCGCCACCGTCGGCAACCTCTACGGGTACGGACCGGTCGACGGCCCGATGACCGAGGCCACCCCGCTCGCCGCCACCGGCGTCAAGGGGCGGGTCCGCAACCGGATGTGGGCGGACGCGCTCGCCGCGCACCGGGCCGGCCAGGCCCGGATCACCGAGGTACGCGGCTCCGACTACCTGGGCACCGGCGGCTCCTCGCTGGCGATGATGGTGCTGCCCCGGGTGCTCGCCGGGCGACCGGTGTTCCTGCCGGTGGACTGGGACGCCCCGCACACCTGGACGTACATCCCGGACGTCGCCCGCACCCTGGTCGCCGCCGCGGCCGAGGAGCGGGCCTGGGGCCGGGCCTGGCACGTGCCCAGCTCACCGGCCGTGCCGATGCGGGACCTGGCCACCCGCGCCGCGGCCCTGGTCGGTGCCCGGGCGCCGCGCCTGATCCGGATGCCGTACCCGCTGCTCTGGCTCGCCGGGCTGGCCGACCCGACCGCCCGTGAGCTGCGCGAGACCGCCTACCAGTTCCGCCGGCCGTACGTGCTGGACGCCACCGCCGCCGAGCGGGCCCTCGGCCTCACGCCGACACCGCTGGACCAGGCCCTCGCCGAGACCGTCGCCGGACTGCGCCCGGTCACCGGCGCGGGGCCGGCCCGAGCGCGGCGATGAGGACCGCCACCATGGTCAGGGCGGCGCCGAGCAGGGTGTCCAGACCGGGGCGCGCGGCCGAGGTCGGGAGCAGCAGGTCGAGCAGGACGGCCCCGACGATCTGCCCGGCGATGGTGGCCAGGCCGAGCAGCAGCACCCCGGTGAAGCGGACGATGGCCGCGGCCAGCGCGATGAACACGATGCCGATGGGCCCGCCCAGATAGAGCCACGGCTCGGCCGGGAAGCCGCCGGCCGGGCGGCCCCGCACCGCCACCTCCACCGCGAAGGTGGCGAGCAACGCCGCCGTGCCGACGGCGAAGTTCACCAGCGTGGCGATCGTGGCGCTGCCGGCCGCCGCCCGCACCTGGCCGTTCACCGCCTGCTGCCAGGCGATGCCGACGCCGGCGGCCATCGGCAGCAGGGCCAGCGCCAGCGCGCCGGGGTCGCCCAGCCGGTCGCCCACCGCCAGCAGCACCGCCAGCACGGTGAGCACCGCGCCGACCAGCCGGTGCGGGGTGATCGGCTGCGGCCCGGTCGGTCCGAGGCCGGCCCGGTCCACCAGCAGGCTGCTGCCCGACTGCCCAGCCACCACGGCCACGGTGAACACGGCGACGCCGAGCGTGCCGATGGTGAGCCCCTGGGTGGCGACCAGGAAGGCGCCGCACAGGCCGCCCAGGCACTGCCAGGGCCGCAGCGAGCCGGCGCGCAGCGCCACCCGCAGGGCGGCCAGCCCGCGCCGGCCGGCCGGGGTGGCGGGGACCAGCACCAACAGGATCAGCAGGCCCACGCCGAACGAGACCACCGCCGCGGCGATCCCGTCGGCCAGCCGTACCCCCAACTCGCCGTTGATCCGGGACTGGACGGCCACGCCGACGCCGGCGCCGGTGGCCAGCCCGACGCCGGCGATCCGCCGGGCCGGCGGCAGCGTGGGCGGAGCCGCCGTCCCGGTCAGCGTCACTCCTGCTCGGCCAGGGGACGGCCGTCGAAGTCGACCGCCGAGTAGAGGGCCAGCTTCTCCAGCCGGTGGTACGAGTCGATCACCCGGATCGTGCCGCTCTTGGAGCGCATCACGATCGACTGGGTGTACGCCCCGCCGGAGCGGTAGCGCACCCCGCGCAGCAGGTCGCCCGAGGTGACGCCGGTGGCCACGAAGAAGCAGTTGTCGCCGGTGACCAGGTCGTCGGTGAAGAGCACCCGGTCCAGGTCGTGCCCGGCGGCGATCGCCTTCTCCCGCTCCTCGGCGTCCTTGGGCCAGAGCTTGGCCTGCATCATCCCGCCCATGCACTTGAGCGCGCAGGCCGCGGTGATGCCCTCCGGCGTGCCGCCGATGCCCATCAGCACGTCGACGTCGGACTCGCCCCGGGCCGCCGCGATCGCGCCGGCGATGTCGCCGTCGGAGATGAACCGGATGCCCGCCCCGGTCCGCCGGATCTGCTTGACCAGGTCGTCGTGGCGCGACCGGTCCAGCACGCAGACCGTCACCTCGGTGGCGTCGGTGCCCTTGACCCTGGCGATCCGGCGGATGTTCTCGGCCACCCCGGCGTTGATGTCGACCACGTCGGCGTACATCGGGCCGACGGCGAGCTTCTCCATGTAGAAGACGGCGCTCGGGTCGAACATCGCGCCGCGCTCGGCCACCGCGAGCACCGCGAGGGCGTTCGGCATGCCCTTGCTCATCAGCGTGGTGCCGTCGATCGGGTCGACCGCCACGTCCACCTCGGGACCGGTCCCGTCGCCGACCTCCTCGCCGTTGAAGAGCATCGGGGCGTTGTCCTTCTCGCCCTCGCCGATCACCACGACCCCGCGCATCGGGATCGAGTTGATCAGCTTGCGCATGGCGTCGACGGCGGCTCCGTCGCCGCCCTCCTTGTCGCCCCGACCGACCCAGCGGCCGGCGGCCATCGCCGCGGCCTCGGTGACCCGGACCAGGTCGAGGGCCAGGTTACGGTCCAGATCCTGGGGGGTTCGCGTCCTGGTGATTGTCATGACGGCTTCCTCCTCGCGACGTTGCGGGGTGGACCGGCGGGATGCGGCCGTCGCCGCCGCCGGTTTTGTCGCTGATCCTCACACGATCTCAGGTTCCGCGTCGGAGCGGGGCGGAGGAGGCCAGGATCACGCCTCACGGCGGGCTGCGAGAATGGTCGGGTGGAACCCGCACAGCCTGCCGACCGCGTACCGACCGACGCCACCCCGCCCGACGGCCAGCCGCCGGTCGGGCCCGCCGGGCCCGCTGCCCAGGCCGGGGAGCCGGCGCTGGTCGAGTCGTCGACCGGTCCCGCACCGCTGGCCGAGGCCGGCGAGCCGGCCCTCGTCGAACCGGTCGACCGGCCGGCCGCGGGCGAAGCCGGCCCGCAGCCCGCCGTCTCCGGCGACCAGCCCGCCCCGCCGGCCCGCAAGGAGAAGTCGCGCTCCGAGCGGTCGCCCCGGGACATGGCCCTGTCGCTGCTGGTGCTGCTGGTCCCCATCGTGCTGCTGCTCGCCTTCTACCGGGGCTTCCTGGGTGGGGACGAGCCGACCACCGTCGATGCCGCGCCCGCGATCGAGCAGGCCCGGGCGGCCGGCGCGTTCCCGGTCAGCGAGCCCGAAGGGCTGGCCTCCGGCTGGCGTACGGTCAGCGCCCGCTACCGGACCGAACCCGCCGGCGCCACGCTGCGGATCGGCTACCTGACCCCGGAGGGGCGGGGCGCCCAACTGGTGGAGAGCAACGTGCCGGCCGAGCAGTTGCTGCGCACCGAGCTGAAGGGCGGCCAGCCGCAGGGGCCGGCCGAGCTGCCCGGCGCGAGCTGGCAGCGGTACACCGCGCGGGACAACGAACAGGCCCTGGTCCTGCTCGAACCGAACCGCACGGTGCTCGTGATCGGTGACGCCCGGGAGGGCGAGCTGCGTCAGCTGGCCAGCGCGCTGCGCTGACCTGGCCGGCGTCGCCCGGGGGACCGGCCGGCGTCGCCCGGGCGGACGGCGGACGGCGCCCGGGTGGACGGCGGACGGCGGACCCAACCGGACAGGGATTGCCGAACACCACTTCAGGGAACAGAGGAGGCACGGACCCGTCGCCGCCTCCGAGGCCGCACCGGGACCGTGCGCCGGAGCCGGCGTCAGGGCTGCGGCGGAACGCCTCCGGCACCTCGTGGGCCGGACGACCCACCTGGAGAGGTTCACCATGAAGATTCGACGGTTCAGCGCCGCCGCCTTCGCCGCGGCGCTGCTCATCCCCGGCGTGGCCGCCTGCAACGACGGCGGGACCGCCGGCGCGGGGGCCTCCGGCACCCCGAGCGCCTCCGGCAGCATCGCGCCGAGCGGCAGCGCGGGCACCGGCGACGCCAAGCAGGCGCTGCTCGACTCCACGAACGCCATCCGCGACGGGAACTTCCGGTTCACCATGTCCGGCGCCGGCTCCACGGCGGAGGGGCAGGTGCACGAGCCGAGCCAGAGCGCGGAGATGCGGATGACGATCGGCGAGCCGTCGTCCGACCTGATGATGAAGCTGGACCTGATCCATCTCAAGCCGGACAGCTGGGTGAAGCTGGAACTCGGCGGGAAGGCCGCCAGCAGCGTCCCCGGCGTGCAGAAGCTCAATCTCGGCAAGTACCAGCACCTCGACCAGACCCGGATCAAGGGCAACCGGGCGCTCGGCTTCGACTTCGACAAGGTCGACCCGGCCGGCAGCGCCGTGCTGACCCAGGGCATCACCGAGGTCCGGCGGACCGGCGAGGGCGCGTACGCGGGCACCGTCGACGTGTCCAAGGCGGCCGAGGCCGGCTCGCTCGACCCCGCGGTGATCACCGCGCTCGGCACCCAGGCGAAGACCGTGCCGTTCACCGCCAAGGTGGACGGGCAGGGCCGGCTCAGCGAGCTGGTGCTCCAGCTCCCCGCCGCCGGGCAGAGCGCCGCCCAGGACATCAAGATCACGTACTCGGACTACGGCAGCGCGACCGCCGCCCAGAAGCCCCCGGCCGACCAGGTCGTCGAGGCACCGGCCGAGTTCTACAACCTGTTCAGCTGACCGAACGCTTCGGTGGGGCGGCCACGGCCGCCCCACCGGCGTTTCCGGTCAGTCCTCGGCGGCTCGGTCGCCGCGCCGGCGGTTCCGGTCGCTGTGGCGGCGGTTCCGGTCGCCGCGCCGGCGTTTTCGGTCAGTCCTCGGCGGGTTGCCGGGCGGCGTCGATACGGGCGCGGGCACCGTCCAGCCAGCGCTGGCAGACGCCGGCGAGCCGCTCGCCCCGCTCCCAGAGCGCCAGCGACTCCTCCAGCGAGGTCCCGCCGGCCTCCAGCCGCTCGACCACCTGGGCCAGCTCGGCCCGCGCCTGCTCGTAGCTGAGCCGCTCGTCCGGCCCGGCGTCTCTCTGGTCGCTCATCGGGCCCATCCCATCACACTCCCGGCGCGGACCGTGGGCACGGGTCGCCGGGTGCGGGCGGCGCGTCGCCGGAACCCGCCGAGTCGAGGCGGCGTCAACCCGCCGGGTCGAGGCGGCGTCAACCCGCCGGGTCGAGGCGGCGTCCGGGGGCCGGTCAGCTCCCGCCGTCCACCGTCGCGCCCAGCTCGCCCTCGGCGAGGCGGACCCGCAGCGGGTCGCCCTTGGCCACCTCGGACGCCGCGCGGACCACGTGCCCGTCGGCGCGCTGGACGATCGCGTACCCCCGGTCGAGGGTCGCGGCGGGGGAGAGAGCGCGCAGCCGGGCCAGGGTGTGCCGCAGGTCGTCGCCGGCGGCGGCGAGCCGGTGGTCCAGGCAGCGGCCGGCGCGGTCGCGCAGCGCGACCACCTCGGCGGCCCGCTGCTCGACCATCACCTGGGGCCGGGCCAGCACGGGTCGGGAACGGAGCAGGTCGAGCCGGTGCGACTCCCGGTCCACCAGGTGGCGGACCGCCCGCTCCAGCCGGGACCGGGCCTGACCGATGAGGCGTACCTCCTCGGTGAGGTCGGGGACGACGCGCTTGGCCGCGTCGGTCGGCGTGGACGCGCGGACGTCGGCCACGTAGTCCAGCAGCGGCGTGTCCGTCTCGTGGCCGATCGCGCTGACCACGGGGGTACGGCAGGCGAAGACCGCCCGGCAGAGCGCCTCGTCGGAGAAGGGCAGCAGGTCCTCGATGCCGCCGCCGCCCCGGGCGATGACGATCACGTCGACGGTGGGGTCGGCGTCGAGCACCTTGAGCGCCGCCACGATGTCGGGCACCGCGCTCGGGCCCTGCACCGCCACGTTGACCGTGCGGAACTCCACGGCGGGCCAGCGCCGGCGCGCGTTGGTGAGCACGTCCCGCTCGGCGGCCGAGGCCCGCCCGGTGATCAGCCCGATCCGCTGCGGCAGGAACGGCGGGCGGCGCTTGCGGGACCGGTCGAAGAGTCCTTCCGCGGCGAGCAGCTTCTTGAGCTTCTCCAGCCGGGCCAGCAGCTCACCCAGCCCGACCTGGCGGATCTCGTCGGCGCGCAGGCTCAGCGTGCCCCGGGCGGCGTAGAACTCGGGCTTGGCGTGCAGCACCACCCGGGCGCCCTCACGCAGCTCGGGCGCGCCGGCGTCGAGCACGTCCCGGTTGGTGGTGACGGTCAGGCTCAGGTCGGCGGACGGGTCGCGCAGGGTGAGGAAGACGGTGCTGGCGCCCGGCCGGCGGCTGATCTGCGCCACCTGCCCGTCCACCCAGACCCACCCCAGCCGGGCGATCCACGCGCCGATCTTCTGGCTGACCACCCGGACCGGCCACGGCTCCTCGGACGTGCTCCGTCCGACCTCGCTGCCGCCCTGCCCCACCGCGCCCATCCGCCCACCCTAGTTCCCGCCGCACCGCCCACCCCGACACCACCTCCGCCCCGCCCGTGTCGTCCGAAACGGGACGGCGGTGAGTTCCGGGACCGCGCCGCGCCTGGTGATCAACGGGGTGGGGCGGGGACGGTCGACGCCTCGCGGCCGCTGCCGGCCGAAGAGCCGCCACGTACGATGGTCGGGTGACTGAGGCTGCGACCACTCCCCGGACCGGCAAGCGCGTGCTCCTGGCCAAGCCCCGCGGCTACTGCGCCGGGGTGGACCGGGCGGTGCAGACCGTCGAGGAGGCGTTGAAGCTCTACGGCGCCCCCATCTACGTGCGCAAGCAGATCGTGCACAACAAACACGTGGTGCAGACCCTCGAGGCCCAGGGCGCGATCTTCGTGGAGGAGAACGAGGAGGTGCCGGAGGGCGCCACCGTGATCTTCTCCGCGCACGGCGTCGCCCCCGAGGTCTACGAGCAGGCCCGGGAGCGCTCGCTCAAGGCGATCGACGCGACCTGCCCGCTGGTCACCAAGGTCCACCAGGAGGCTCGCCGGTTCGCCGCCGAGGACTACGACATCCTGCTGATCGGCCACGAGGGGCACGAGGAGGTCATCGGCACCGCCGGTGAGGCGCCCGCGCACATCCAGCTCGTGGACGGGCCGGACGGCGTCGACGCGATCACCGTGCGCGACCCGGCCAAGGTCGTCTGGCTCTCCCAGACCACCCTCTCGGTCGACGAGACGCTGGAGACGGTGGCCCGGCTCAAGCAGCGGCTGCCGCTGCTCCAGTCGCCGCCCAGCGACGACATCTGCTACGCCACCTCCAACCGGCAGCACGTGGTCAAGGAGATCGCGCCGGACTGCGACGTGGTGATCGTGGTCGGCTCGCGTAACTCCTCCAACTCGGTCCGCCTGGTCGAGGTGGCCCTCGACGCCGGCGCCCGCGCCGGGCACCTGGTCGACTTCGCCCACGAGATCGACGACGCCTGGCTGGCCGACGCCCGCACCGTCGGGGTGACCTCGGGCGCCAGCGTGCCGGACGAACTGGTCCAGCAGGTCCTCGCGCACCTGGCCGAGCGGGGCTTCACCGACGTCGACGAGATCACCACCGCCAACGAGCGGCTGACCTTCTCGCTGCCGCAGGAGCTCAAGCGGGACATGAAGGCCGCCGCGCGCGGCTGACGGCCGGAACGGAACCGTCGGCCGGTACGTCGAACTCGGCATGAAGACTCCTCGGACGGTGCTGGTCGCCCTGGTCGCCGGCGTGGCGCTGAGCGCCTGCGCGGGCCCGGGCACCGAGCCCGCCACCCCCACGACGACGGGAGCCACCCCGGTGACCAGCCAGCCCAGCCCGGACCCGAGCGCCGTCCCGAGCGACCCGACCCCGACCGGCAGGGGCGGCCCGACGCCGACCGGCAAGGGTGGCCCCTCGGTGCCGCCCCCCGCCCGGGACACCCTGACCGGCGTGGTGGAGGCCGGGGTGGAGCCGAACTGCCTGCTGATCGGCGGCAACCTGCTCGTCGGCGGCCCGCGCGACGTGCTCAAGCCGGGCACCCGGGTCGTCGTCACCGGTCACCCGCAGCCCGGCCTGATGACCACCTGCCAGCAGGGCACCCCGTTCGTCGTCGAGTCCGCCCGCCGGGCCTGAGCGCGGCCCCGGGCGGAGCCCCGCTCTGACGGGCGCAGTCCGGCCCCGACCGGCGCAGTCCCGCCCCGACCGGCGCGGTCCCGCCCCGATGGGCGGAGCCCCGCCCCCACGGGTGGGGACGGGGCTCCTGACGGGTCGGCGGGCGGTCAGTTCACCGCGCCGACGGCCACCGAGCCGCGGCCGACGACCGCGCCCTCGACGGTGGTGACGGCCAGGTCACCGTAGAGTTCCCGGCCGGCCGCCGGGGCGGCCAGGGCGGTCACCGTGCCGGTCAGCGTGGCGGTGGCGCCGTTGGCCAGGAACACCGGGGTGCTGGGGGCGGCGAGGGCACCCAGCGCCGGCGACGAGAACGAGTCCCGGTAGTCGTACTCGGTGCCGCCGGCGGCGACCGCGTAGCCCTGCACGACCACCCGGTAGGTGCCGGCGACCGGGTTGGTCAGGGTCACCGCCTCCTCCGAGTCGCCGTCGGCGGAACGGCCCACCTGGGTCGCGCCGCGGAAGACGTACAGGTCCAGGTCGGCGCCGAGGTCGGAGGTGTTGCCGATCCGGGCGCTGAACGAGGTCGTACCGGCCGGGACGTCCACCGTGTACTCCTGGCTGGTGCCCACGGTGATGGTCGGCCGCCCGCTGCGCACGCTGGCGAGCGGGCCGCCGACGCCGCTGACCCGGACCGGGCCGAAGGTGTTGGTCAGGTCCCAGCTCACCTCGGTCGGGGTGCCGGCGGTCACCGCCGGCAGCTCGACGACGGCCGGCTCGACCGCGACACCCTGCACCCGCGTCTGGAGCTGGTACGGGTTGTCCAGGCTCGGGGAGGTACGCCGGGCCTCCACCTCGATCTCCCAGACCCCGGCGATCGGGTTCTGGTAGTCCCGCTCCTGCGGCTTGCAGGCCGCGGCGTCGGAGAAGTTGGTGTAGCAGGCGGTGCTCGTGGTGCTGTCGACCGGCACGCCGTACGGGTTGATGGCGATGAACCGGGTCTGCGAGCCGGTGGCGATGCCGGAGAGGTTGACCTGGAGCGCGCCCGCGCCCTCCGGGACCGTCACGAAGTACGAGGTGAAGCTGTTGCGCTCGACCGAACCCTCGGTGGTGAAGGCGTAGTCGGGCGCGGTGACCTGGGTCGGCACCACCACGACGGTGGAGACCTCGAAGTCGATCACCGAGGTGGCCGGGTCGTCCACCGTCATGATCGCGCCGTGCGCGCCGGTGCTCAGCGGCTTGGCCTTCACCTGGACGGTGACCGTCCGGTTCAGCGGCAGCGCCACGGACTTCGGCGCCGAGAAGGTGCCGTCGTTGCCCCGGAACGCGATCTCGTGCCTGATGGTCCGGTCCGGCCCGCTGGTCCGGGTCAGCTTGACCTCGTAGGAGCGCTTCTCCTTGACCTGCTGGCCGCCCCGGCCGACGGCGCAGCGGTTGTAGACGCCGGTGCCCACGTTCGGGTTCTTCTCGAACTCGCCGCTGTCCGGGTCGTACGTCGCCAGGTTGCCCGACAGCTCGGTGCAGACCGGCGCCGCCGACGTGTAGCCGCGGGTCTGTACGCCCCTGGCGAGCAGGCCCCAGGCGCCCGGCACGTTGAGCATGCCGTAGCCCTGGCCGTACGTCGGCACGCCCTTGATCGCCTTGGCGGAGCTGTAGAGGGCCCGGCGCAGCGCGGCCGGGGTGACCGCCTGGCCGGTGGCGCGGGCGGCGGAGAGCAGCAGCGCCGCGCCGCCGGTGGCCTGCGGCGAGGCCATCGAGGTGCCGTTGAGCATCTGGTAGCCCGGGGGCAGCGGGTAGCCGGCCTCGGGGACCGGGTTGCCGGGCTGCCAGGTCGGCGCGGTGGAGATCGCCGAGCCCGGGGCGGTGATGTTCGGCTTGAAGCCGCCGTCCTCCCGCGGGCCGCGCGAGGAGAAGTTGAACAGCGCGTTCTCCTTGCGTACCACCGAGCCGTAGTTGGCCAGCCAGGTGTCCTTGCTGGCGTTCGCGGCGACGCTGACCACGTTGCTGGCCACCGACGGGTCGCCGACGGTGTTCAGGCCGGGGCCGGAGTTGCCGGCCGAGAGGAACAGCTGCACCCCGTACGTGGTGATCAGGGTGTTGTAGAGCTCGGCACGGGCGTTGGCGCCGTCGTTCAGCGCCGGCAGGCCACCGATCGACATGTTGACCACGTCGACCTTGCGGTTGACCACCAGGTCGACCATGCCGGTGGTGAGCGCCGCGGCGGTGCAGCCGCCGCCCCACGAGCAGGCGCGGGCGGAGACCAGCTTGGCACCCGGGGCGGCGCCGTCGAAGGCGCTGTTGCCCAGCATGTCATTGGCGGCGGTGATGCCGGCCACGTGGGTGCCGTGGGTGGCCTCGATGATGCCGATGTTCACGTAGTCGACGAGGCCGGGGCCGCCGGCCGGCGCGGTGTCGACGTCCTCGCGGTACTCCACGACGAACGGCATCTGGTCCCGGACCGCGGTGGCCGGGTTGTCCGTGCCGAAGTGGCCGACCTGGAACTTCTCCCGGTACGGCCGCATCACCTCGTCGTCGGTGAAGTCCCGGTTCTGGTTGACGTCCACCCGGATGTCGTGGCTGACCGGGTCGTAGAGCACGCCCCAGGCGTCGGTGGTGTCGCCGTCGCGGTTCACGTCACCGGCCGGGTCGCTGGCCGCGGTGATGGACTCGCGGAACGTGTTGAACGTGAAGGTGCCCGCCGGTGCGGTCCAGGTGGTCGCGCCCGCCCCGGTGCCGATGACGAACGACGGGCCGCTGACCTGGGTGGTCATCGGCCGCCAGGTGGCGTCTTCGAGCGGGTCGGTCGCGGTGACCCAGTCGACGATCTTGCGCTCGCCGGTGGTGGTCTGCTGCAGGGCCGGCTGGTCCAGGTCGATCCCGGAGTCCATGATGCCGATGGTCACGCCGCGTCCGTCCCAGGTCGGGTGCGCGGCCTTGAAGGCCTCCGCGCCGGTCTCGGCGGTCGGCATGTACGGGTTGACCGCGCCGGTGCCCGCGCCCGGGCCGGCCGGCGTCGCGCCCTGCCGGGCGGCCTTCGCGCCGCCCTTGGCGGCCTCGGGGGCCGGGTCGGGGCGCTTGATGGTCTCGTCGAGGTCGACGGCGGAGACGCCGGGCAGCGTGGCGGCCTTCAGCACCTTCCCGGTGGGGACCTTGGCCAGCAGGTAGCCGACCTGGTCGTAGCGTTGGCTGACGGTGGCGCCGAGGTCCTCGAGGCCGGCGGCGACCGTGCCGGCCGAGCCCTGCCGGGCGGCGATGATCAGGGTGACGGTCGGCGCGTGCTTCGCCTCCGCCTCGTCGAGGAGCTTGGCGTCGTGCGCGCCCAGCGCCTCGACCGCGGTCGGCTGGGAGGCGTCGGGGGTGGCGGCGGGGGCCGCGCTCGCGGTCGCGGCGCCACCTCCGACGGTCATGGCGCCGGCGGCCAGGACCGAGGCGAAGAGCGCGGCGGAGGTACGCCGGCTCCGGTTGCGGGGTTGGCTCACGTTCTCTTCCTCCAGAGAACAGGGCCCTGTGGAGCACAGGGCGCGTGTCCCCGTGATCCTCTGGGGCGCCCCGCCCGATGTCACTAGTCCAGGATGGATTTGTGACCGGTCCGTAACGCAGATCGACCATCGTCGTCACAGTCAGCACGTGGATCGTCGGGGCCGGCTGGCCGTTCGGACGATGTGGACGGCGCGTCGAGCAGCTCCGGCGCCTGTGGCTGCCGGGGCGTCAGCTCGACCTGCGCCGGGGCGGCCAGGTCCTGGTCGGAGACGCCCAGCTCGGCGAGCTTGCGGGCGCTCACCAGCACCCGTGCCTCCAGCGAACCGACCGCCCGGTTGTACGCGGTCACCGCCCCACCGAGCGAGGCGCCGAGCTTGCCGACGTGCTCGCCCAGGGTGGACAGCCGCCCGTACAGCTCGCGGGCCAGCGAGTGCACGGTGGCCGCGTTGCGGGCCAGGGCCTCCTGCCGCCACGAGTACGCCACCGTGCGCAGCATCGCCACCAGGGTGGCCGGCGTGGCCAGCACCACGTTGCGGGCGAAGGCGTGCTCCAGCAGCGTCGGGTCGCGCTGGAGGGCCACGTCGAGGAACGGGTCGGCCGGCACGAAGAGCACCACGAACTCCGGGGTCTGGTCGAAGGCCGCCCAGTAGGACTTGGCGGCCAGCCCGTCCACGTGCGCGCGCAGGTGCCGGGCGTGCGCGTCGAGCTGGGCGTCCCGCCCCCGCTCGTCGCGCGCCTCCATGGCGGTCAGGTACGCGTCGAACGGCGCCTTGGCGTCCACCACCACGGTGCGACCGCCGTGCAGCCGGACCACCAGGTCGGGGCGGACCCCCTGGTGGTCCGTGGCGGCGGTGACCTGCTCGTTGAAGTCGCAGTGCTCCAGCATGCCGGCGGCCTCCACGATCCGCCGGAGCTGGTGCTCGCCCCACCGGCCGCGCACCTGCGGGGCCCGCAGCGCCGCGACGAGCTGCTTGGTCTCGGTGCGCAACTCCCCGGAGACGCTGCTCATCGCGCGTACCTGCTCGCGCAGCTCGGCGTACGCGTCGATGCGGTCCCGCTCCAGCTCGGTGACCCGCTGCTCGTAGCGGCGGAGGGTGTCGTGCAGGGGCGCCACCGCCCGCGCCACCGCCTCCTGGGACTGGGCGGTCGCCTCGTAGCTGAGCGCCCGCATGGACTGCTCCAGCCGGCCCTCGCCCTCGCGGTTGGCGGCGAGGGTCGCCTCGAGCCGGGCGATCTCGGTCGCCGACCGGGCGCGGGCGGCCAGCCAGCCGACGGCGCCGCCCGCGCCGAGGCAGAGCACCACCACGGCCACCGTCGAGAAGCTCATGGCGAGAAGCTTGCCAAACGGATACGACGTGCGCCTGCTGGGTACGGTCGAGTCATGGAACTTGCCCTTTGGCTGGTCCTGGTCCTGGTGCTGATGCTCGGAGGTGCGCTCGTGTTCTGGCGATGGGGAAGCAGGTCCCGGCGGGCCATCGAGCTGGCCGACGCCCGAGCGGAGGCCCAGCGCTGGTACGAGCGGCTGGGCGGCCAGCTGATGAATCTGCACGGCGACGCCCCGGCCGTACGCCAGGCGCTGGCCGACGCCGGTGAGCGGTACAACGCCGCCGGCTCCCAGCTCGAGCAGGCCCGCACGCCGCACCAGTTCGCGCTGGCCCGGGAGACCGCGCTGGAAGGGCTCGCGTACATCCGGGCCGCGCGGACGGCGATGGGCATCGACCCGGGACCGGAGCTGCCGCCGCTCGCGGCCGCCCGGGGCGCCGGCATGCTCACCAAGGAGCGCGAGGTCAACGTGCAGGGGCAGACCTACCGGGCCGGCCCCCAGCCGGGCAACCAGACGCCTTACTACTACCCCGGCGGCAACTGGCAGGGCCGGCCGGTGCCGGCCGGCTGGTACTCGACGCCCTGGTGGAAGACGGCGCTGGGCACCGGCGCCGGGGTGCTCGGTGGCCTGCTGATCGCCGACGCGCTCTTCTCGCCGGCCTTCGCCGACCCGGGCTACGGCTACGAGGCCGGCTACCAGGAGGGCTTCCAGGACGGCTACGGCGACGGCCAGGACATCGGCGACCAGGGCGGCAACGACGTCGGTGGCGACCAGTTCGCCGGCGACCAGGGCGACTACGGCGCGGCGGGCGACTACGGCGGCGGGGACTTCGGCGGCTACGGCGGTGACTTCGGTGGCGGCGACTTCGGTGGGGGCGACTTCGGCGGCGGGGACTGGTGACCCGGGCGGCGTGAGCGGCGGGAGGCCGCCCGACCGGGCCGCCCGGTGGGTGTCGCGGCGGCTGGCTGTCGCTCGTGAGCGGTCTGCGACCGCCGGCGGGGACGACGACGAAAGGGCCCGACCCCGGGTGGGGTCGGGCCCTTTCGGGTGCTGCTCGGATCGTCAGGAGGCGCTGTAGCCGCGGGTGGCGATCCAGTCGGCGAGGTTGTCCACGCTCATCCGGTAGGAGGCCATGTTCGGGTCGGCCGAGTCGGCGATCGTGACGGTCTTCCCGCCGTCGCGGTAGCCGATGACGCTGATGTAGTGGCCGCCTTCGAAGGAGTGGGTGTTGCCGTCGGTGTCGGTGGCGGTGCCGGCGATGTTGGCGACCACGGCCCGGCCGTCGTCGACGGTGCGCACGATGTCAGCGCGCAGCCGCTCGGTCTGCTTGTCGTCGGCCTTGGGGTCGCGGATCTCCACCGAGTGGTAGGTCTTGCCGGTTTCCTTGTTCAGGACGGGGGTGATGTCGTTGATGCTGTTGGTGCCGGCCTCGGTGGTGCCCATCTCCTTGGCCATGGCGTCCACGTCGATGTTCTTACCGAGCACGCTCAGGGCGTTGCGGGTGGCGGCGGGGCCGCAGTAGTAGAAGTTGGGCTGGGCCTCGTAGCGGACGTCGAGTTCCCGCTCGCCGTGGCCCTTGCGGTCGGTGCTGACCTGCGCGGTCTTCTGCGCGGGGGCGGCGTGGGCGGCGATGGCGGGGCCGGCGATCCCACCGGCGGTGGCGGCGAAGCCGGCAGCGGTCAGGACGGTGTTACGCAGCAGAGTGGTACGCATGATGAGTGCCTCTCTGATCGGGGGTGACGCGGCACGACGGCAGGGGGTGCACGAGGTGCCGCGGCAAAAGGGGGAAGGTTTTCGCGGGGCCCGGCGATCAGTGACCTGCTCGGGCGTCCGGGGAAGGTAACGACGGCCGGTGGCCGATCATTCCGACCGCCGCCGCCGCACCCCGTGGGGCGGGCTGCTTCGCGGTCTGCCCTGTACAACGCCCCCACCCCCGACCCGATTCCGCCCGCACAGTGGCGCCCACCACCGACCCGAGCCGGACATCGGGCCCACAACCCCCCGAACAACCCGGACATCCCGCCCGACAGCGACCACTCCGCCCCGGCCCCCCCCGTGGGCCAAGGAGTTCGCGTCGGGGACGGCGCGGATCCCGGACGCAAACTCCTTGATCAACAAGGGGGAGGGGTCAGCCGGTGTTGCGCATGCCGGCGGCGATGCCGTTGACCGTGGTGAGCAGGGCCCGCTCCAGCGCGGTGCCGTCGTTGGGAGCGCGCCGGCCGCCCGGTGCGGTGGCGACCGCCCGGCCGGCGGCACCGGAGTCCCGGTACTGGCGCAGCAGCGCCACCTGGAGGTGGTGCAGCGGCTCCAGGTAGGTGTCGCGTACCGCCAGGGTGCGCTGGAGCACCGGCGAGTTCTCCAGCAGGGCCGGCGAGGCGGTGACCGCCAGCACCTCCTGCTTGGTCAGCTCGTACTCCTGCTCGATCTTGGCGAAGATCGGGTGCAGCTTCTTCGGCACCAGCGTCTCGACGTACCGGCGGGCGATGGACAGGTCCGTCTTGGTCAGCATCATCTCGACGTTCGACAGGAACGTGCGGAAGAAGTGCCAGTTCCGGTTCATCTCGGCGAGCACGTCCTCGAGCCCGGCCGCGCGGGCCGCGGCCAGGCCGGACCCCACGCCGAACCAGCCGGGCACGATCTGCCGGGTCTGCGTCCAGCCGAACACCCACGGGATGGCGCGCAGGCCGGACAGGCCGGCGCCGGTGTTCGGCCGCTTCGCCGGCCGGGAGCCGATGTTCAGCGCGCCGAGCAGCTCGGTCGGGGTCGACGCCCAGAAGTACGCCGCTAGGTCGGGATCCTCGACCAGGGACCGGTACGACCGGAAGGCCGACTCGGATACCACGTCCATGGTGGCGTCCCAGCGCTCCAGCATCTCGGCCGGCTGCCGCGGCGCGGTGTGCAGCAGCGTGGCCTGGAGCACCGCGGCCATGGTCAGCTCCAGGTTCTCCCGGGCCAGCGCCGGGAGCGTGTACTTGTCGGAGATGACCTCGCCCTGCTCGGTGACCTTGATCGCGCCGTCCAGGGTGCCGTACGGCTGGGCCAGGATGGCGTCGTGGGTGGGGCCGCCGCCCCGGCCGACCGTGCCGCCCCGACCGTGGAAGAGCCGCAGGTGCACGCCGTGCCGGGCGGCCACGTCCCGCAGCGCCCGCTGGGCCCGGTGGATGGACCACTGGCTGGTGGTGATGCCGGCCTCCTTGTTGGAGTCGGAGTAGCCCAGCATCACCTCCTGCACGTCGCCCCGGGCCGCCACCAGCGCCCGGTAGGCCGGCAGCGACAGCAGCTCGTCCAGCAGCTCGCCGCCGGCGTTCAGCTCGGCCGGGGTCTCCAGCAGCGGCACGATGCCGATCCGGGCCCGGCCGCTGTGCACGTCGACCAGGCCGGCCTCGCGGGCCAGCACCACGGCCGCCAGCACGTCGTCGACGCCCAGGGTCATCGAGATGATGTACGACTCGATCACCTCGGTGCCGAACCGGTCCTGCGCCTCGCGGACCGCGGCGAACACGTCGAACGTCTTGCGCGCCGACTCGGTGAGCGGGGTGTCCTGGGTGGAGAGCGGCCGGCGGCCGGTCAGCTCGTCGGCGAGGAGCTTGGTGCGCTCCAGCCGGGTCAGCGACGGGTAGTCGGAGACCTCGCCGACCGCCGCGTAGAGCTGGGCCAGCACCTCGTGGTGCTTCTCGGCGTGCTCCCGGACGTCCATGGTGGCCAGGTGCAGGCCGAACGCGGAGACCGTACGAATGGTCGAGGCGAGCCGGCCGACCGCGGTGAGCTGGCCGGAGTTGCGGGCCAGCGAGGCGCGCAGCAGCTCCAGGTCGGCGATCAGCTCGGCCGAACCGCGGTAGTCCCGCCCCGGCACGTGCGCGGTGCCGCTGCGCAGCCGCTCCCGGGTGTTGGCCAGCTTCGCCTTCACGCACCGAGCCTTGAGCCGGTACGGCTCCTCGGCGTTGACCCGGCGGAACCGGGGCGCCACCTCGGGCAGCGCGTCCAGGTCGGCGGCGAGGCTGGCCGAGAGGTCCAGCGAGACCGCGCGCAGCCGGCGGGAGACGCTGACCTCGTTGATCAGCTCGTCCATCGCCCGCTCGGTGGCCTCGATGCCGTGCTCGTGCTGGATCCGCAGCACTTCCCGGGTGACCGCCGGGGTGACGAACGGGTTGCCGTCCCGGTCGCCGCCGATCCAGGTGCCGAAGGTCAGCGGGCGGGCCGTCGGCGAGGTCTCCACGCCCAGGGTGCGCAGCGTGTCGGCGAGGTCGTCGAGGACCTGCGGCGCGGCCTCGGCGTGCAGGTCGCGCAGGTAGTAGATGGCGTTGCGGGCCTCGTCGGTCGGGTCCGGCCGGTCCAACCGCAGCTCGTCGGTCTGCCACATCAGGTCGAGCAACTCGGCCAGGCGCCGGTTGGCCGGCCCCTCGTCGCTGGCGCCGTAGAGGATGGCGTTCGCGGTCTCGGTGTCCAACTCGTCGGCGATCGCGCGCAGCTTGGACAGGATGGACCGGCGGGCCGCCTCGGTGGGGTGGGCGGTGAAGACCGGGCGTACCGCGAGCCGGCGGGCGGCGGCCGCGATCTCCTCGGCCGGCACGCCGCGTTCGGCGATCATCTTGGCCGCCTGGTCCAGCCAGCCGCCGTGCATGGCCCGGCGCCGGCGCAGGTCGCGGGCCCGGTGCACCTGCTCGGTGATGTTGGCCAGGTGGAAGTAGGTGGAGAAGGCCCGGGCCAGCTTGGTGCCGGTGGTGACGTCGAGACCGCCGAGGCGCTGCGCGGCGGCCGGCGGGTCGGAGCGGACCTGGGCGCGGATCTCCTCGACCAGGTCGAGCAGCGGGCGGCCCTCCTGCCGGGCGAGGGTCTGCCCGAGGAGCGTGCCGAGGCGGCGGATGTCGGCCCGCAGTGCGGCGTCCGGGCCGTCGTGGTCGTGCTGGTCGGTCACGGGTGCGCTCCTTACGTGAGTACGAAGGACAGCGCTGTCCGACTCCCTGGATGGTATCCGTGCCGGGGCCGACCGGAGCATGGGGATCGCGTGATGATCTGCACTCCGGGACGGCCGGTGCCGGTCAGTCAACGGTCCGTGGCCCGCCGCCGACGGCGGGCCGGCTCCCGGCGGCGCGGGCGGCCCGGCGGTGCGCGTGGAAGATCGTCGCGGTGATCAGCCCGGCCGCGCCGAGCAGCGCCCACAGGATCAGCCCGGCCACCGCCCAGCCGGCCGAGCGGCGATCGAAGTAGACCGCCGAGCGGATCAGGTCGGTGGCCAGTCCGGGCACGTTCCAGCGGTGCATGTCGCGCATCCAGTCGGGCAGGAACTCGGGGGCGTAGACGCCGCCGGAGCCGGGATTGCCGAGCACCACGAGCAGCAGGATGACGATGCCGGTGCCGATCACGCCGAGCCAGGCCTGCACGGCGGCGGCCACCATGGCGGCGGCGAAGACGGCCAGCGCGCCCACCCCGGAGAGCGCCACGATGTCGTGGTCCCAGACGTCGAGCACCGGACCGACCACGACGGCCGCGACGATTCCGAGCACCACCGAGTAGACCGCGAGCGCGGCGATCCGCAGGCCGGCCCGGGGCAGGCCGGCCGGCGCGGTGCGGGTCTGCAGGCCGAGCGCGGTGGAGGCGAGATAGCCGCCGAGCACGAGGCCGACCGCCAGGTAGAACGGGACGAGGCCGCGCGGGTCGGTCGCCGCCACCGGCACCTCGTCGGCGACCTGGATCGGCACGCCGGCCTGCCGGGCGGCCTCGGTGAGCACCTGGGTCACCAGTTCGGCGGCGGCCGGCGAGGAGGCGCTGGCGGTGGTGAGTCGCAGCCCGTTGTCCGGGCCGGTGGTCAGCACCCCGTAGACGGCGCGGGCGGTCAGGCCGTCGGCGGCGGCCGCCGGGTCGTCGTACTCGATCGGTTTGAGCTTGTCGGTGCGCTGCCGCACGGCGGCCAGCACGGCCTGGGCGCGCTGGTCGCCGAGCACCACCCCGACCGGGACGTCCCGCGGGTTGGGCTGGTGCAGCGCGCCCACGTACGCGGCGATGAACGCGGTGGCCAGGGCGAGCGTGCCGACCAGCAGCGCCGCGGTGCGCGGCAGCCACCGGCGTACCGGAAGGTCCCGCTCCGCCTCGTCCACGGGCTCAGCCTATTGCGGGCAAATGCCCAGCTTGGGCGGTTTTCCCGGCGGAAGCGCTGGCCCGGCCGGACAGGCTCGGACCGGGACGCCGCCGCTGTCCCGCCCGGGGCGATCCGCCGTCGTGGCCGGCGGCGGGTGCCGGACGCTGGCCGGCCGAACCCGCGGTCAGCCGTCGACGGTGGCGAAGGCGCGCACCGGGAAGGTGCCCATGCCGGCCACCCGGGGCGGCGCGGCGGTGAACCGGAACCCCTCCGGCGGCAGGGCGGCCAGCCCGGTCAGGTGCTCCACGATCGGGATGCCGGCGGCCAGCAGGCCACTGTGCGCGGGACGCTGCCCGGCGGCCGCCGGGGTCATGTCGTCAATGTTGATCGAGTCGATGCCGACCAGTGCCGCGCCCGCCTCGACCAGCCAGTCCGCGCCGTCGCCGGTCAGGTAGGGCGCGTCCGGGGCGGCGTACCGGTCGGTGCCGAAGTGGGCGTCCCAGCCGGTGTGCAGCAGCACCGCCCGGCCGGCCACGTCGTACGGGGCGAGCAGCAGCCGGTCGACCGCGCGGGTGCCGGCGGGCACCCGGACCACCAGGCCGGGCAGGTCGGCGAGGCGGTCCAGCGGTACGCCGGTGAGGTCCGGCCCGTCCGCCCAGCGGTGCGCCGGGGTGTCCAGGTAGGTGCCGGTGTTGGCGATCAGGTCGATCCGCGCGACGTGGAACTCCACGCCCGGCGCGTACCGCCCCCGGGACGCCTCGCGGGTCAGCCAGTCGGTGATCCGGGGCGGCTGCCAGCCGGGCAGGGTGACCATCCCGTCGCTGATCACGTGGCTGAGCTCGATCAGCCGCCGGCCGCCCCCGGCCGCCGGCGTCCCGGTGCCCCGGCCGCCCTTGTGCGGCTCCGCGATGATCGTCTTGCCGCTGATCCGCACCTCGGCGACCATGAGCAGCCCGAGGTGCCGGACGAAGAGCGCGGCCAGTTCCGAATCGGTTATCTCACGGCCGGGAATGTCGAGCCGGAAGCCCTCGGTGCGGAGCCCGCCGCCGTTGGCGAAGGTGACCTCGGCGTCGAACTGCGCCCGGTACTGCTCAACCATGCCGCTCACCGCATCACGCCGGGCGGCCCACGGTCAACATCGCGGCCGCCGGGTACCGCTGGCAGGGAAGGTGCCGCACTGGGGGGAGTGCGGCACCTCCGGCGGCCGGCCGAGTGGCGGACCTCCTGCGCGGGCCCGAGCCGGGGCGTCGGGCCCCCCCGAATGGGTCCGCATGCCCCCGCTTTCCGGAGCGCCACCGGCGACCGGGTCGGGCTGGTGCGGACAATCCTCGGCCAGTCGGCCGGCCGGTTCTTGTAAAAATGTGCGCGGTTCCGGTCAGGCGGCTCCGGTCCGCGGCGCGGTGCCGTGCAGCAGCCGCCGCAGCCGGGCCGGCGGTTGGCCCACCTGGTCCCGGAGCACCCGGGTCAGGTGCGCCTGGTCGGCGAAGCCGTAGTCGCTGGCCAGCGCGCCGAGCGGGCGCCCGTCCGGCTCGACCAGGGTGTCCAGCACCGCCTGGACCCGCAGCCGGTTCCGGTATGCGGTCAGGCTGCTCCCGGTGACCCGCTGGAAGACCCGGCTCAGGTGGTGCGGCGAGCAGCCGACCGCCCGGGCGACCTCGTCGAGGCCGAGCGAGAAGTCGGAGGTGGCCAGCACCTCCCGGGCCCGGTCGGCGAGGCGCCGGTGCGCGGCGAGCGTCGCCGGGCGCCGCCGGATCGCGTGGTCGAGGTCGGCGTCGGCCCCCTCGTCGGCCAGCCGGCTGTGCTGGAGCAGCCGGCCCAGGAAGAGGTGGAACCGCTCGGCCAGCTCGAAGCCGTCCAGCCGGCGCCGGGACGCGGCGACCAGTTGCCGGTGCGCCAGGTCCAGGGCCGGGTCGGAGTGGCCCTCCCAGCCCTCGCGGGCGAACCAGCGGGCCGCGTCCGGCCGTTCGGCCAGCACCTCGTGATCCACCTCGAGGCAGGTGTACGAGTCGCCGCAGCCGTACGGGTGGGCGACCGCCATCTCGTCGCCGGGCCGGGCGAACAGGACGGAGGTGCTGTCGGCGACCGCCGTACGCCCGTTGAACCGGCGGTGGTACGCCCCCGACACGCCGATGATGACCTTGTAGCGGTCGTCCGCCACGCTCTCCGACCAACCATGGTCCTCGACGATGCAGCGGGCCTGGTAGATCAGGATCCCGTCCGGATGGCCGAGCACCCGCCAGCGGGCGGACGTGGTGCTCCGGCGCGGATCACTGCCGACTCCCTCGGGCAAGGCGACTCTCCCCCCGGTGGCCCGTCCCGGCGTGCCGTGCCGAGCGGGTTCCTGGAGAGATAGTGTCGATCCGACAGACCCCCCGTCCAGCCCGGGCGAGGGGTGATCGTCGTGTGCTCTCCGCGGGGAAGTGATCACGCATGCTCACCGGACTGTTCGCCGCCGCCCTGGCCGATCCCGGGCTGGCCCGCGCGCGCGACCTGGCGCGCTCCGGTGCCGCCCAGGTCGACGGCCTGGACCTGACCGCCCCGGCCGCGCTGCGCCCGTTCGCCGTCGCGGCCGTCGCCGCCGACGAGCCGGCCGGGGGCGCCGGACGGCCGGTGCTCGCGGTGACCGCCACCACCCGGGAGGCCGACGACCTGGCCGCTGCGCTGGGCAGCCTGCTGCCGCGGGAGCAGGTGGCCGTCTTCCCGTCCTGGGAGACGCTGCCGCACGAGCGGCTCTCGCCCCGCTCGGACACCGTCGGGCGGCGGCTGGCCGTGCTGCGCCGGCTGGCCCACCCGGACGCGGCCGACGCGCACGGGCGTACCGGCCCGCTGCGGGTGGTCGTGGCACCCGTCCGGTCGCTGCTCCAGCCGCAGCTCAAGGGACTCGGCGACCTGGAACCGGTGCAGCTCGCCGCCGGCGACGAGGCGGACCTGGAGGAGATCGCCCGCCGGCTCACCGACATGGCGTACGCCCGGGTGGACCTGGTCACCAAGCGCGGCGAGTTCGCGGTGCGCGGCGGCATCCTCGACGTCTTCCCGCCCACCGACGAGCACCCGTCCCGGGTCGAGTTCTGGGGCGACGAGGTGGAGGAGATCCGCACCTTCGCCGTGGCCGACCAGCGCACCATCGAGGGCGTGGCGCAGCTGTGGGCGCCGCCGTGCCGGGAGCTGCTGCTGACCCCGGAGGTGCGGAAGCGGGCCGCCGCGCTCGCCGTCGAGCATCCTGAGCTGACCGAGATCCTGGACAAGCTGGCCGAGGGCATCCCGGTCGAGGGGATGGAGTCGCTGGCCCCGGCGCTGATCGGCGCCGACGCGCTGGAACTGCTCGTCGACTGCATGCCGACCGGCACCCACGTGCTGCTCTGCGACCCGGAGCGGATCCGCACCCGGGCGCACGACCTGGTCCGTACCTCGGAGGAGTTCCTCCAGGCCAGCTGGGCCGCGGCCGCCGTCGGTGGCCAGGCCCCGGTCGACCTCGGCGCCGCCGCCTTCAAGACCCTGGCCGACGTACGCACCCGCGCCCGCGCCCTGGGCCAGCCGTGGTGGACCCTCGCGCCGTTCGGCCTGGTGGAAGCGGGGGCCACGCCCGCCCGGCAGCCGTGGGAGGACGAGCCGACCGAGGTCGACGTCACCCCGGACGACGCCATCGCGGTCACCCTGGCCGCCCAGCCCGCCCCGCTCTACCACGGCGAGACCGCCCGGGTGGTCGACGACCTGAAGCGCTGGGCCGGCGAGGGCTGGTCGATCGCGCTGGTCTTCGAGGGGCACGGCCCCGCCCAGCGGGCCGTCGAGGTGCTCCGCGACGCCGGCCTGGGCGCCCGGCTCACCGAGGAGGTGCCGGCCGCGCCGGCCCCCGGCGAGCTGCTGGTCTCCTGCGGCTGCCTGACCGCCGGCTTCGTCGACGAGGCGTCCCGGTTCGTGCTGCTCACCGGCGACGACGTCACCGGCGGCCGGGGCACCTCCACCCGCGACATGCGCAAGATGCCCAGCCGGCGGCGCAACACCATCGACCCGCTGGAGCTGCGGGCCGGCGACTTCGTGGTGCACGAGCAGCACGGCATCGGCCGGTACGTCGAGCTGGTCCAGCGCACCGTCAACGGCGCCAGCCGGGAGTACCTGGTCATCGAGTACGCGCCGAGCAAGCGCGGCCAGCCCGGCGACCGGCTCTTCGTCCCCACCGACCAGCTCGACCAGCTCTCCCGGTACGTCGGCGGTGAGCAGCCCACGCTGCACAAGATGGGCGGCTCGGACTGGCAGAAGTCCAAGGCCCGGGCGCGCAAGGCGGTCCGCGAGATCGCCGCGCAGCTCATCCAGCTCTACGCCGCGCGCAAGGCGTCCAAGGGGCACAACTTCGGCCCCGACACCCCGTGGCAGCGGGAGCTGGAGGACGCGTTCCCGTGGCAGGAGACGCCCGACCAGCTGGCCGCCATCGAGGAGGTCAAGCGGGACATGGAGCAGACCGTCCCGATGGACCGGCTGATCTGCGGCGACGTCGGCTACGGCAAGACCGAGATCGCGGTCCGGGCGGCGTTCAAGGCGGTGCAGGACGGCAAGCAGGTGGCCGTGCTGGTGCCCACCACCCTGCTGGTGCAGCAGCACTACAACACGTTCGCCGAGCGGATGAGCCAGTTCCCGGTGTCGATCCGGCAGCTGAGCCGGTTCCAGACGCCGAAGGAGACCGAGCGGACGCTGGAGATGGTCGCCGACGGCACCGTCGACATCGTGATCGGCACCCACCGGCTGCTCCAGGCGTCCACCCGGTTCAAGTCGCTCGGGCTGGTCATCATCGACGAGGAGCAGCGCTTCGGCGTCGAGCACAAGGAGCACCTGAAGACGCTGCGCGCCTCGGTCGACGTGCTGGCGATGTCGGCCACCCCGATCCCGCGCACGCTGGAGATGGCGATCACCGGCATCCGGGAGATGTCCACCATCGCCACCCCGCCCGAGGAACGGCACCCGGTGCTCACCTTCGTGGGGGCGTACGACGACCGGCAGGTGGCCGCCTCCATCCACCGCGAGCTGCTCCGCGACGGGCAGGTGTTCTACCTGCACAACCGGGTCGAGTCGATCGACAGGGCGGCCCGGCGGATCCGGGAGCTGGTGCCCGAGGCCCGGGTGGCGGTGGCGCACGGCCAGATGGGCGAGGACGCCCTGGAGAAGGTGATGGTCGGCTTCTGGGAGAAGGAGTTCGACGTCCTGGTCTGCACCACGATCGTGGAGTCCGGCATCGACATCCCGAACGCCAACACGCTGATCGTGGAGCGGGCCGACCTGCTCGGCCTGGCCCAGCTGCACCAGATCCGGGGCCGGGTCGGCCGCGGCCGGGAGCGGGCGTACGCGTACTTCCTGTATCCGCCGGACAAGCCGCTCACCGAGAACGCGCACGAGCGGCTGGCCACCATCGCCCAGCACACCGAGCTGGGCGCCGGCATGTACGTGGCGATGAAGGACCTGGAGATCCGGGGCGCCGGCAACCTGCTCGGCGGCGAGCAGTCCGGGCACATCGAGGGCGTCGGTTTCGACCTGTACGTCCGGATGGTCGGCGAGGCGGTCTCCGCGTTCAAGGGCGAGCGGCCGGAGGAGGAGGTCGACGTCAAGATCGACCTGCCGGTCGACGCGCATCTGCCGCACGACTACGTCGCGGTGGAGCGGCTGCGCCTGGAGATGTACCGCAAGCTCGCCGAGGCCCGGGACGACGAGCGGCTGCGCGAGGTGGTCGCCGAGATGACCGACCGGTACGGCGAGCCGCCCGCCCCGGTGCAGAACCTGGTGGCGGTGGCCCGGTTCCGGTTGCTGGCCCGCCGTTACGGCCTGACCGACGTGTCGATGCAGGGCAAGCACCTCCGGTTCGGCCCGCTGCCGCTGCCCGACTCCAAGCAGTTGCGGCTCAAGCGCTACCACCCGGACTCGGTCTACAAGGCCGCGCTCGACCAGGTCAGCGTGCCCCGGCCGAGCACCCGCCGGATCGGCGGCGAACCGCTGCGCGACCAGGCGCTGCTGGAGTGGTGCGCCCAACTCCTCTCCGACGTGCTCGGCGAGCCCGAGGAGCTGGCCGGTTCTGCCAGCCCCGCAGTGGCGAGCGGACGGTGACCTGGCGAGCCCGAGGAGCTGGCCGGTTCTGCCAGCCCCGCAGTGGCGAGCGGACGGTGACCCGGCGGGCCGGCGGGGGCCGGGGCGCGGTGTGGTGGGCACCCAGGTGGGCGGCGTCACAGCCGGGCGCCGGGCGTGAGAGAGTGGCCGTCATGCGTGCTCGCCGTCTCTTCGCCGCCGCCAGCGTCGCGGCCCTCGCTGTGCTTCCCGTCGCCGGCTGCGGCCGGTCCGCCCCGGACGTCGCCGCGTACGTCGGCGACACCAGCTACTCGATCGACCGGGTCAACACCATCCGGGACGAGGCCGCGCGGGCGTACGCCGGCGTGGTGAAGTCCGCCGAGGAGCAGGGCCAGCAGGTGCCGGCCGAGCGGCGGCAGCTGGACCTGGACGGCCAGGACGTGGTCAACCTGCTGGTCGGCCTCGACCTGGGCAAGCGGATCGTCGCGGCGAAGCAGCTGCAGACCGCCGACGAGATCAGCCCGGCGGACATCGGGCAGGCGCTCAACGTGCCGGACACCGAGTACGCGCGGCTCGCCGCCGAGTGGTACGACGTCTTCGCCGCGCTCGGCAAGGGGCTGCCGAAGGCGGAGCTGTCCGACGCCGACCGGACCGCCGTCTACGCGGCGCTGGTGAAGGCGAACGTGGCCCCGGCCGGCTGGTCCGCGGACGACCAGCGCAAGGCCTTCGCCGACCCGACCATCGCGCCGCAGCTGTCGGCCGTGGTGGGGCTGAGCGAGGCGCTGAAGGACGAGGTGGAGCGCCAGGACGTCCGGGTGAACCCGCGCTACGCGTCGCTCGCCGTGCCGGCCCTGCTCCAGCTGCGCACCATCAGCCTCTACGACCTGCCGTACGTCGACGGCGCCGACGAGGTGACCGACATCTCGACCCCGGAGCCGGAGGCCACCGACCCGGCCGAGACGGACGCCTCCACCGGCCCGGCCACCACCTGAGCATGACGGCACGGATCGTCCTGCTGGTCACCTCGCCCCGGCTGCCGGCCGGCCTGCTGACCGCGGCCGCCTGGGACGTCGTACGCGAAGCTCCGGTGCTGGCCGGCGCGGAGAGCGAGCTGACCCGGGTGGTCCGCACGGCCGGTGCCGAGGTGGCCGTGGTCACCGGGGGCGCGACGCAGGCGCTGCTCGACGCGGCGGCGGCCCACGGCAGCGCGGTCTGGCTGGCCGGACCGACCGGGGACGAGGCGCTGGCCCGGGAGCTGGGGCTGCGGCTGGCCCGCGAGCCGGGGCTGGCCGAGCTGGAGCTGATGTACGGCTCCTGGGACCCGCCGGGCGCCCGGCTGCTCGACGCGGTCGAGGTGATGGACCGGCTCGCCTCGCCGGGCGGCGACCCGTGGAAGCGCGCGCAGACGCACCGCAGCCTGGCCGGCTTCCTGCTGGAGGAGTGCTACGAGGCGTACGACGCGATCAGCGCCGACGACACCGACGCGCTCCGCGAGGAGCTGGGTGACGTGCTGCTCCAGGTGCTGCTGCACGCCCGGCTCGCCGAGGACCTGCCCGAGGGGAAGAGCTGGACGGTCGACGACGTGGCCGGCGGCCTGGTCGACAAGATGGTCCGGCGCAACCCGCACGTCTTCGCCGGCGTCGAGGCCGGCTCGATCGAGGAGATCGAGGCGAACTGGGAGCGGATCAAGCGGGCGGAGAAGACCCGGGAGTCGGTGCTGGACGGCATCGCGCTGAGCCAGCCGGCCCTCGCCCTGGCCGCGAAGATCCTGGACCGGGCGGCCCGGATCGGCCTGGCCGTGCCCCCGCCGCTCGCCGAGTCCCAGGTCGACCCGGAGGCCCGGCTCGGCGCCGGCCTGCTCGCCACGGTCGCCGCCGCGCGGCAGGCGGGAATCGACCCCGAGGCCGCCCTCCGCCGGGCCAGCCTGGCCTACGCGCAGGCCGTCCGCGCCGCCGAACGCCCCGCCCACCCCACCCCCGACCAGCCGAGCTGATCAAGGAGGTCGCGGCCGGAAACCGGGCTCGGCTGACGCAGCTCCGTGATCAACCGGAGCGGCGGTGGAGACCGGGAAGCCGGGGAGATCGGTAGGGTTTCGGCATGGAAGCGTTTGGGCCGCTCGCCGAGCGGATCGTGGAGGCGTTGCTGGAGAGCCGGCCCGGGCTGGCCACGTCCGCCGGGGACCATCGGTACGACGACCGGCTGCCCGACCTCTCCGCCGACGCCCTCGCCGCCGACCAGGCGATGCTCAAGGACGCGGCCGACGCGCTCTCCGAGATCGACCCGGACTCCCTCGACGTCGCGGAACAGGTCGACCACGCCCTGCTCAGCAACCTGGTCGACGGCGGGCTCTTCGAGGCCACCGAGATCCGCAGCCACGAGTGGGACCCGCTGCGGCACAACCCCGGTCCGCTGCTGCACGCCCTGCTGGCCCGCCCGTACGCGCCGGCCGAGGAGCGGCTCACCCACCTGGCCGGGCGGCTCGCCGCGGTACCCGACGCGCTGGCCACCGCCCGCGCGACGCTGCGCGACATGCCCCGGATCCACGCCGAGACGGCGATCGGGCAGTTCACCGGCACGGCGGCGCTGATCCGCGACGAGGTGCCGGCGCTGCTGGCCCAGGCGCCGGCCCTGCACGACCGGGTGGAGCCGGCCGCCACCGCGGCGATCGCCGCGCTCGAGGAGTTCGTGGCCTGGCTGCGGATGGGGCTGGTCGCCGACACCGGCCCGGGGCGCGACCCGCGGCTGGGCCGGCGCCGCTGGGAGGCGCGGCTCTGGCACACCCTGGACACCGAGCTGAGCGCCGCCGAGATCCAGCGCCGGGCCTGGGCCAACCTCGACCGGGTCGGCGCCGAGCTCCGCGCGGCGGCCGTCGAGCTGGTCGGCGGCCCGGCCGACGACGAGACGGTACGCCGGGCGCTGGACCTGCTCGCCGCCGAGCACCCCGACGACGCCACCATCGTCGACCTCGCCTCGGTCACCCTGGACGAGGCGACCGACTTCGTCCGCGCGCACGACCTGGTCACCCTGGTCGACGACCCGTGTGTGATCCAGGAGATGCCGGAGTTCGCCCGGGGCGTGGCGGTGGCCTACTGCGACTCGCCCGGCCCGCTGGAGACGGCGGACGTGCCGACCTTCTACTGCATCGCGCCCACCCCGGCGGACTGGCCGGCGCACCGGGTCGACTCCTTCTACCGGGAGTACAACGACCACATGATCCGGAACCTGACCGTGCACGAGGCGATGCCCGGGCATTTCCTCCAGCTGGCCCACGCCCGCCGCTACGCCGGGCCCACCCGGGTCCGCGCGCTCACCGAGTCGGGGGTGTTCGTCGAGGGCTGGGCGGTCTACGCCGAGGAGCTGATGGCCGGGCTCGGCTTCGGTGGCCTGCCGGTCCGGCTCCAGCAGCTCAAGATGCAGCTCCGGATGACCATCAACGCGCTGCTCGACCAGCTCGTGCACGCCGAGGACCTGCCCGAGGCCGACGCCATGGCGCTGATGACCGGGCGCGGCTTCCAGGAGGAGGGCGAGGCGGCCGGCAAGTGGCGCCGGGCGCTGCTCACCTCCACCCAGCTCTCCACCTACTTCGTCGGCTACAGCGAGGTCGCCGACATCGCCCGGGCCCGCCCGGACGGGGTGCCGGTACGCGACTGGCACGACGCGATGCTGGCGCACGACTGCCCGCCGCCGCGCCACCTGCGTACCCTGCTGGGCCTCGCCTAACGGGTGCTGAACCGGGCCGCCCGGCGGTGGGTGCGCCGGCGGTGCACCGCCGCCGGTTCGCGGCGGCTCGGGCGCAGCAGGTCCGACGAGGCGAACAGGGTCCGCTTCGTCGCCTCCACCAGCGCCAGGTACGCCGCCACGAGCCCCACCAGCACCGGCAGGAAGACGATCGGCAGCGGCCGGAAGCCGAGCGGCCCGGCGACCGGCAGGTACGGGATCAGCCACGCCGCCGCGACCGCGCCGAAGGCGGCGAGCAGCAGGGCCCGGCTGGGCCGGCTGCGCCAGAACGGGCTGGTGTGGGTACGGATGACGAACACCACCAGCGTCTGCGTCGCCAGCGACTCCACGAACCAGCCGGTGCGGAACTCGACCGGCCCGGCGTGCAGCACGCTGAGCAGCAGCGCGAAGGTGAGGAAGTCGAAGAGCGAGGAGAGCGGCCCGAAGGTCAGCATGAACCGGCGGATCTCCCGCAGGTCCCAGTGCGCCGGGCGGGCGAGCTGGTCGGCGTCCACCCGGTCGGTGGGGATCGCCACCTGGCTCAGGTCGTAGATCAGGTTGTTGAGCAGGATCTGGGCCGGCAGCATCGGCAGGAACGACAGGAACGCCGACGCCCCGGCCGCGCTGAACATGTTGCCGAAGTTGCTGGACGTGCCCATCAGCACGTACTTGATGGTGTTGGCGAAGATCCGCCGGCCCTCGGTGACCCCGTCGGCGAGCACGTCGAGGTCCTTCTCCAGCAGCAGCACGTCGGCCGCGTCCCGGGCCACGTCGGTGCCGCCGGCCACCGAGATGCCGATGTCGGCGGCGTGCAGCGCCAGCGCGTCGTTCACCCCGTCGCCGAGGAACGCCACGTCCCGGCCGGCGGTCCGCTGGGCGCGTACCAGCCGGGCCTTGTCCTCCGGCGAGACCCGGGCGAAGACCGTGGTGGCCTCGATCGCCGCCGGCAGCGCCGCGTCGTCGATGCCGGCCAGCTCGGACCCGGTCAGCACCCCGGTCACCGGCAGGCCGAGCTGCTCGCAGACCCGGACGGCGACCGCCGGGTGGTCCCCGGTGATCACCTTGACGCCGATGCCCAGCCCGGCGAGCCGGTCCAGCGCGGCCCGGGCGTCCGGCTTCGGCGGATCCAGGAAGACCAGCAGCCCGCCGAAGGTCAGCTCCCGCTCGTCGTCCGGCTCGATGCCGGTCAGTCCGGCCGCGGGCCGGCTGGCCACCGCGGTCACCCGGTCGCCGCCGGCCAGCCGCTCGTCGAGGGCGCGCCGCGCCGCCTCCGGTACGTCCCGGCAGAGCGCCATCACCTCCTCGGGCGCGCCCTTGGTCACCAGCGTCCGCCCGTCCGGCCCGTCCACCAGCACGCTCACCCGGCGGCGCTGATGGTCGAAGGGCAGCAGCCCCACCCGCCGGTACGCGGCGACCGGCTGGGCCCCGGCGTCCGGCGCCGCCCAGAGCGCCCGGTCCATCGGGTTGCCGTCACCGCCGGCGCTGGCCTCGTTGGCGAGCAGGCCGGCCAGCAGCACGTGCGCGTCGGGCCGCCCGTCCGGGCCGAGGGTCTCGGCCAGGCTGAGCCGCCCGTCGGTGAGGGTGCCGGTCTTGTCGGTGAAGAGCACCTCGACGTTGCCCAGGTCCTCCACGCAGACCAGCCGCTTCACCAGCACCCGCCGCCGGGCCAGGGCGCGGGTGCCGGCCGCCAGGCTGGCGGTGACGATCGCGGGGAGCAGTTGCGGGGTGATGCCCACGGCGATCGCCAGGCTGAACAGCACGGCGTCGATCAGCGGCCGGTGCAGCACCAGGTTGATCACGAAGATCACCGCGGTCAGCACGCCCGCCACCCGGGCCAGCATCAGCGAGAACCGGCGCAGCCCGCGCTGGAACTCCGTCTCGGCCGGCCGCTCGCCGAGGCCGGCCGCGATCCGGCCGAACGCGGTGTGCCCGGCCGTCGCGACCACCACCCCCACCCCGGAGCCGGCCCGGACCACGGTGCCCATCAGCGCGCCCGAGGCGAGGTCGCCCAGGGCGGTCCCGGCGGGCACCGGCGCCGGGTCCTTGGCCACGGCGACCGACTCGCCGGTGAGCACCGACTCGTCGCACTCCAGCCGGTGCGTCTCGGTGAGCCGCAGGTCGGCCGGCACGATCGTGCCGAGGTCGATCCGCACCACGTCGCCGGGGACCAGGTCGACCACGTCGACCACCTCGGTCCGGCCGCCCCGGACCACCGGCGCGGTGTGCCGTACCCGGTCGTGCAGCGCCGCCCCGGCCCGTTCGGCCCGGTACTCGTTGCCGAAACCGAAGCCCACGCTGATCGCCACGATGACCCCGATGACCAGCGCGTCGGTGCGTTCGCCCACGAAGTAGGAGACGGTGGCGGCGACCAGCAGCAGGGCCAGCAGGGCGGAGCGGAACTGCCGGACCAGAACGGCCAGGGCGGAGACCCGGTGGGTGCGGACCGCGTTCGGGCCGAGGCGGGAGCGGCGGCGGAGCACCTCCTCCGGGGCCAGCCCGGCCGGGCCGGTCCCGAGCGCGGCGGACACCTCGTCGACCGGGCGGGCCGCCGCCTCGGCCAGCGGCAACCAGCCCGCGTCCCGCCCCGCCTCGGCCTCGCGCACCGCCACCGGTCCCGTCGTCCGACCCACCGTCCGGGCCCCCTCACCCATTGCACACCCGGGCCTGACCGCCCGGACCAGCATCCGCCGCGCCGGGCCGGCCGGGTCAGGGCCGTCGGACCCGTCGTCGCGGGCAGGAGGGCCGGGCGGGGCCGCGGGCGGGACCGGGTTCAGCGGGCCGGGGCGGCGACCGCGTCGATCAGCCAGCGCGAGAGGGAGTACGCCGGGGGCAGCTCCGCCGGCAGCGCGTCGACCGGGAACCAGCGCGCCTCGGTCAGCTCCCGCGGGTCGACCACCGGCTCGGCGTCCGGCCCGGTGACGGTGGCGGTGAAGCCGGCCAGCAGGGTCCCCGGCCCGGACATCGCCCAGGGCTGGCTGTCCACGTACCGGGGGCGTTCGATGGTGAGCCCGACCTCCTCGCCCACCTCCCGGTGGGCGGCGGCCTCCAGCGACTCGCCGGCCTCGACGAATCCGGCGACCAGGGCCCACAGCCCGGTCGGCCCGTACGCGTGGCGGACCAGCAGCAGTTCGTCGGGACCGCCGGCCGGGCCGGGCCGGGTGATCGCCACCAGCACCGCGACGGAGAGCGGCACGAAGACGGTCAGCCCGCAGTCGGGGCAGCGGCGGGCCGTCTCGCCCGGCACGTCGGCCAGTTCGGTCCGGCAGGCCCCGCACCACCGGTGGGTACGCCGCCAGGTGAGCACGGCGAGGGCCCGGCCGGCCAGGTCGGCCTGTGCGGCGGGCAGGTCGGTGGCGAGGCCGCGCCAGCCGCGCCAGCGGCCGGTCACCGTCTCGGGGTCGACCACCTCGGCGCCCCAGGCGGGGACGCCGTCCAGCGTGCCGATCGGCTGCCAGTCGAGGTCGGCCGGCAGGTCCCCGATCCGGGGCAGGCCGCCCGCCGGGCCGGTCAGCAGCTTGCGGCCGGCCACCGCGAGGGCCAGGTCGCCGGGCGCGGGTGGGCGGCTCCGGTCGGCGCCCGGCACGAAGCCGGCCCGGCCGGCGCCGGTGGGATCGGGCGTCCCGGCGGGTCCGGCCGTCACGGGGTGGCGGTACGGCGGTCCACCACGCCGGCCCCGGGCGGCACGTCGAACGCGGCGGCCCGGACCGTGTCGGTGTAGCCGCTCAGCGTCAGCTCGGCGGGCTTGTTGTCGAGGGTGCCGGCGAAGCTGGCCAGCACGCCCTCGTTGGTGACGCAGGCGGTGAAGCGTTCCCCGGCCCGGGTGACGTCGACGCAGGTGGCGTGCCGCCCGGCCAGGGTGGTGTCGCTCTGCTCGATCTCCGCCGTGGGGTCGAACGCGGCGTCGGTGAGCAGCCGGATGACCGCCGGCGGGGTGACCAGCCCGTGCTTGCGCGCCTCCGCGTAGACGATCACGGACGGCTTGCCGGCGGTGAGCACCGGCGGCGACAGCGTGCAGGAGGTGCGCCCGCCGGTGCTGGCGCACCGGGTCACCGCCTGCTGGGTCACCGTGATCTTGCCGTCCGGCCAGGTGTACGACGACTGCAGGGGCTTCGCGGTCTGCGCGATCGAGGCGCTCCGACCACCGGCCAACTGGTAGTCCGCGGCCCAGGTCTGCTCCAGCGACCGGTCCATCCGGGCGGCCAGGTCGTTGACCAGATCGGCCCTTCCGAGCGCGACTCCGGCATCGTCGACGGCCTGACAGCCGGTGACGGAGAGCGACGCGAGGACCGAGGCGGCGAGCACGCGGAGAGTCGTCGTGGCGGCGGGCATGGGCCCCAGCCTTGTCGATCCGGGCAACCTCTCGCAAACCCGTTGCCGGTTGAGGCCCGAGAATCCGGGAATGTCCGTGTCCGCGAGCCGGGCCGGTGCGCCCCGAGCGACGTGCGCTCCGGCACCGACCGATACGCTGCGTTCAACACCTGCCTCAGCCGCACCGTCGCGGCCCATACCGGACCGGAACACACAACGAGGAGCGACTCAGTGGCAACCATCGAAGGAATCGTCGCCCGGGAGATCCTGGACTCGCGGGGCAACCCGACGGTCGAGGTCGAGGTCGGGCTCGACGACGGCACGATCGCCCGCGCCGCGGTGCCGTCCGGCGCCTCCACCGGCGCCTTCGAGGCGATCGAGCTGCGCGACGGTGACGCCGACCGCTACCAGGGCAAGGGTGTCGAGAAGGCGGTCGCCAACATCGAGGACAAGATCGTCGACCAGCTCATCGGGTACGAGGCCAGCGAGCAGCGGCTGATCGACCAGAAGATGCTCGACATCGACGGCACCGACAACAAGGCCGAGCTGGGCGCCAACGCCATCCTCGGCGTCTCCCTGGCCGTGGCGAAGGCCGCCGCGGGCAGCGCCGAGCTGAGCCTCTTCCGCTACCTGGGTGGCCCGAACGCGCACCTGCTGCCGGTCCCGATGATGAACATCCTCAACGGTGGCGCGCACGCCGACTCGAACGTCGACATCCAGGAGTTCATGATCGCGCCGATCGGCGCGCCCACCTTCCGGGACGCGCTGCGCTCCGGCGCCGAGGTCTACCACGCGCTGAAGTCGGTGCTGAAGAAGAAGGACCTCTCCACCGGCCTGGGCGACGAGGGCGGCTTCGCCCCGAACCTGCCCACCAACGCCGCCGCGCTGGACCTGATCGCCGAGGCGGTGGAGAAGGCCGGCTACCGGCTCGGCACCGACATCGTCTTCGCCCTCGACGTGGCCGCCACCGAGTTCTTCGACAACGGCAGCTACACCTTCGAGGGTGCGGCGAAGAGCGCCGAGGAGATGAGCAACTACTACACCAAGCTCGCCGGCGACTACCCGATCGTGTCCATCGAGGACCCGCTGTCGGAGGACGACTGGAGCGGCTGGGCCACCCTCACCGCGGCGCTCGGCGACCGCATCCAGATCGTCGGCGACGACCTGTTCGTGACCAACCCGCAGCGCATCGCCCGGGGTATCACCGAGAAGGCGGCCAACGCGGTGCTGGTGAAGGTCAACCAGATCGGCTCGCTCACCGAGACGCTCGACGCGGTCGAGCTGGCCCACCGGGCCGGCTTCCGCTGCATGATGAGCCACCGCTCGGGCGAGACCGAGGACACCACCATCGCCGACCTGGCCGTCGCCACCGGCTGCGGCCAGATCAAGACGGGCGCCCCGGCCCGCTCCGACCGGGTCGCGAAGTACAACCAGCTCCTGCGGATCGAGGAGGAGCTGGCCGACGCGGCGCGCTACGCCGGCGCCGGCGCGTTCCCGCGCTACCGTTCGGCCTGAGCCGAAAGCTCCGGGGAGGGGTGTGACGATGCAGCAGCGCCGCACACCGGGTGGTCAGCGTCCCGCCCGCCGGCCGGGTCAGGCCGGCCGGCCGGGCGGTGCCCGGGTCCGGTCGACGGTCCGCGACGGCGGCGTCCGCGCCGAGCCGCGCGCCGCCGGCCGGTCACCCGGCGGCACCCGGGGCACCGACGGCGTACGCTCCGCGAGCCGGCCGGGGGCCGCCCGGCGGACCGGGGCCGGTGGCACGGTCAAGCGGCTCACCGCACCCCAACCCCGGCGCTTCACCGGGCGCGCCACCGTGCTCTTCGCGGTGCTGATCGCGCTCGCCCTGGCGTACACCTATCCGGTCCGGGTCTACCTGGACCAGCAGGCGGACATCGAGCGGATGGAGGCGTCCCAGGCCGACCAGCGCCAGCGGATCGAGGAGCTCACCGCCGAGGCGGCCAAGTGGCAGGACCCGGCGTACATCGAGACCCAGGCCCGGGAACGCTTCTTCATGGGCCGGCCCGGTGAGACCCTGCTGATCGTCCTCTCCGACCCGGAGGGGGCCGCGAAGGACGCCGGCAAGGGTGCCAGGCCGGGGCCGCCGAAGGCGCCCGACCCGTGGTACGACACCCTGTGGTCGAGCGTGCGGGCGGCCAACGCCGAGCGCCCCGACAAGTGACCCGGCTACCCGACGAGAGACAGGCACCGTGAGCGTCGTACCACCGCAGGACCCGGCGGCGGGCTCCGTACCCCCGCCGGAACGGCAACCGGCCACCGAGGCCGACCTGGCCGCGGTGGCCGCGCAGCTCGGCCGCCCGCCCCGCGGCACCCGCGCGGTGGCCCACCGTTGCCCGTGCGGCCTGCCCGACGTGGTGGAGACGACGCCCCGGCTGGCCGACGGCACCCCCTTCCCGACGCTGTTCTACCTGACCTGCCCGCGGGCCACCGCGGCGTGCAGCCGGCTGGAGTCGGCGGGCCTGATGAAGGAGATGGCCGAGCGGCTCGCCGCGGACCCGGAGCTGGCCGCCCGCTACCGGGCCGCGCACGAGGACTATCTGACCCGCCGGGAGGCGATCGGCGAGGTGCCGGAGATCGCCGGCATCTCGGCCGGCGGCATGCCCGGGCGGGTGAAGTGCCTGCACGTGCACCTGGGGCACGCGCTCGCGGCCGGGCCGGGGGTCAACCCGTTCGGCGACGAGACGCTGGCGCTGGTGGAGAAGTGGTGGGCGGCCGGCCCGTGTGTGGACGTGCCGGCGGCCGGGTGAGATGAGCGCCGCCGACGAGATCGCCGTCCGCCGGGCCCGTACCTCCGACGTGCGCGGCATCCGGCGGCTGGTCGACACCTACACCAACGACCGGCGGCTGCTCAGCAAGGCCACCGTCACCCTCTACGAGGACGTGCAGGAGTTCCGGGTGGCGGTCACCGCGGACGGCACGGTCGTCGGCTGCGGCGCCCTGCACGTGATGTGGGAGGACCTGGCCGAGATCAGGACGGTGGCGGTGGACCCGGTCTGCCGGGGCCGCAAGATTGGGCACCGGATCGTCGGTGAGCTGATCGACGCGGCCCGCGAGGTGGGCGTGGCGAAGATCTTCGTGCTGACCTTCGAGACCGGCTTCTTCCGTTCGTTCGGCTTCCGCGAGATCGACGGCGCCCCGGTCCCGGCGCCGGTCTTCGAGCAGTTGCTCCGCTCCTACGACGAGGGCGTCGCCGAGTTTCTCGAGCTGGAACGGGTCAAGCCGAACACCCTCGGCAACACCCGGATGCTGCTGCGGCTCTGACCCCGGCTCAGCTTCGCCGGGGATGGGCCGCGAAGAACTCCCAGATCAGATCCGTGGCGGTCAGCCCGGCGTTTGGCGCGGCAAGTTGGCCCGCGGTGGCGCCCGGCCAGGAGTGACTCATCTGCGGCAGGCTCCACACGGTGACGTCGCTGCCGTCGGCGCACCGCGCGTCGGCCCGGGTGATCCCGGCCCGGCCCGGGGCGGCCCGGCCCGGTACCGGCCGGCAGCCGAGCCGGCGCTGCCAGGTCCGCAGGCCCTCGTGGAAGGTGTCCGCGTACCGGTCCTGCCCGCCGACGAAGGTGATCACCGAGACCGGCTGCTTCGGCACGTAGCTGTCCGGTTCGGTGAGCGGGCCGCTGTAGCCGCCGCTGACCACGCCGATCGCCGCGAACCGGCCGTTGCCCTCCACGGCGGCCCGGAAGCTCAGGTCGCCGCCGTTGGAGATGCCGGTCAGATAGACCCGGTCCGGGTCGGCCCGCCAGGCGTCGACCAGGTGGTCGGTGAGCGCGGCGAGGAAGCCGACGTCGTCGGCGGACCCGCAGCAGATCAGCGCGTTGAAGCCGCCGTCCCGCCCGTCCGGGTAGGCGACCAGGAAGTTCTCCCGGTCCGCCCGGGCGTCGAGGCCGGCCAGTTCCCGCATGGCGGCCCCGCTGCCCGGGAAGAAGTGCAGCGCGATCACCAGCGGGGTGGGGCGCGCCGGGTCGTAGCCGGGCGGGGCGTGCAGGAGGTAGCTGCGGGACACCCCGCCGTGGGACAGGGTCAGCCGGTGGTCCCCGGCGGCGGGACGCTCGGCCGGGGCGGCCGGGGCCGATGGCGTGGCGTGGCCGGGCTCCCGTTCCCCGCCGCACCCCGCCCCGGCGTACGCCAGAACCAGCCCCGCCAGCACCGCGATCGTCCGCCGCACGTCCCGCCCTCCCCGTGGCCACCGGGTTCCACCGTCGGTTCCGGGACACCGACCGGTCAACCCTTTCGGTCCTCGCCGAAGCCGGGCACGCTGCATTCCATGCTGCGGCTGCACCTCGGACCGGCCGACCTGTGCCGGATCCGGTTCGTCGACCGGCTGCACCCGGTGGGCACGGCCATGCTGGCCTGCCAGGCGCTGCACGATCCGCGCAGCGCCGCCATGGCGCCGGACCTGGCGGCGGCGGCCGGTACGGCGGCGTCGGTGCCCGGCGTCCGCTCGGCCGTCGCGTCACTGCGCCACCTGCTGCCGGCCCGCGGCCGGTTGCCCGACTTCCTCACCCCGTTCGACGGGCTGGACTCGGTGGGGGCGGGTCTCGCCGCGATCCGGGCCACCCCCGTCCGCCGGGTGCGGGCCGAGGTCGCCGCCGCGTACGGCGGGGTGGCCGCGACGCCGCTGCGGCGCGGGTTCGCGGCGGCCGACCCGGAGGTGCTGGACCTGTTCGGCCGGGCCATGCACACCTGGTTCGGTGCGGTGCTCACCCCGCACTGGCCGGCGCTGACCGCCCTGCACCAGCGGCAGGTGGCCGAGGCCGCGCTCGGGCTGGCCCGGCGCGGGCTGGCCGGCCTGCTCGCCGGCCTGCATCCGGCGATCCGGTGGCGGCCGCCGGTGCTGGAGGTCCGGACCTGGTGGCGCGGCGAGGTGACCGGCACCGGCCACGGGCTGCTGCTGCTCCCGTCCCCGGTGGCCGGTCCGCTGCCCCGGGTACTGGTCGAACCGGACCGGCCGGTGCTGCTCGTCTACCCGGCGGCGATGCCCGCCCGGGCCACCGCGCCGGCGGCCGACCCGCTCGCCGGGGTGCTGGGCGCGACCCGGGCGGCGGTGCTGCGCCGGCTGGCCGAGCCGGGCCGGCACACCACCACGGCGCTCGCCCGCGGCGTCGGGATCAGCCTCTCGTCGGCCTCCGAGCACGCCTCCGCGCTGCGGGCCGCCGGCCTGGTCGACACCGAACGCAGCGGCGGGGCGGTCCGGCACCGGCTCACCCCGCTCGGCGCGCACCTGCTCGACGGCGCGCCGTAGCGCCGGAGGCCCGGGGTCGGCTGCCGTAGGGTGGCAGCCGTGACGACGCGCGTGGCCGCCATCGACTGCGGGACCAACTCGATCCGACTGCTGGTCGCCGACCTGCCCGACCCGTCCGCCGGGCCGCAGGCGCCGTTGCTGGACCTGAGCCGCCGGATGGAGATCGTCCGGCTGGGTCAGGGCGTCGACCGGACCGGCCGGCTGGCGCCCGAGGCGATCGAGCGCACCCGGATCGCCCTCGCCGACTACGCGGCGGAGATCGAGAAGCTCGGCGCCGAGCGGGTGCGGATGTGCGCCACCTCGGCCAGCCGCGACGCGTCGAACGCCGCCGACTTCCGGGCGATGGTGGAGCAGACCCTCGGGGTGGCGCCCGAGGTGGTCAGCGGCGACGAGGAGGCCCGGCTCTCCTTCACCGGCGCGGTACGCGGGCTGCCCGCCGACGCCGAGCCGCCGTACCTGGTGGTCGACATCGGTGGCGGCTCGACCGAGTTCGTGGTCGGCACCCGCGAGGGCGGCGTCCAGGCGGCGATCTCGGTGGACATCGGCTGCGTCCGGATGACCGAGCGGCACCTGCACGGCGACCCGCCCGGGCCGGACCAGGTCGCCGACGCGCAGGCCGACATCGCGGCCGCGGTGGACCGGGCGCTGGCGGCGGTGCCGGGTCGGGAGGCGGCCACCCTGGTCGGGCTCGCCGGCTCGGTCACCACGGTGGTCGCCATCGCTCAGGGCCTGCGGGAGTACGACCCGGCGCGGATCCACCACGCCCGGGTCTCCGCCGACCAGGTCGCCGCGGTCACCGCCGACCTGCTGTCGAAGACCCGCGAGCAGCGGCTGGCGATCCCGGTGATGCACCCGGGCCGGGCGGACGTGATCGGGGCGGGCGCGCTGGTGCTCCGAGTGATCATGGAACGCGCCGGGATGCCCTCGGTGGTCGCCTCCGAACACGACATCCTCGACGGCATCGCCTGGAGTCTCCTGCCGGCGACGAGCTAGCCGGCGGCCCCGGCCCGGGGCGGCACGGACCGGGCTCAGGCCGGTCTCCGGTGGCGTCGAGGCCACCGGAGACCCGGCCGTCAGCGACTCAGGCGCTGGTAGCGGCGGACCGCCAGCGGGGCGAACGTCGCGATCAGGAGCACCGGCCACACCACCGCCAACAGCAGTGCGTGCTCCGCGGGCCACGAGTCGCCACCCAGGCCCGGATTGCCGAACAGTTGGCGGATCGCGGCGACGGTGGCGGACAGCGGGTTCCACTCCGAGATCACCCCGATCCACCGCGGCATCAGTTCGGGCGACACGAAGACATTGGAGATCGCGGTGAGCGGAAACGCCGCCGGGAAGATGATCACGCCGACCGTGTCCGGGTTGCGGACCAGCAGCGCCAGGTAGATCCCGATCCAGGTGATCGCGACTCGCAGCATCAGCAGCAGCCCGACGGCGAGCACCGCCCTGCCGACGCCGTCCCGCCACTGCCAGCCGACCAGCAGGCCACACACCAGCAGGGTGGCCATCTCCAGCAGGGCACGCAGCAGGTCCGCGGCGCTGCGGCCGGTCATCAGGGCGGAACGCGCCATCGGCATCGACCGGAACCGGTCGACGACACCGCGGTTGAGGTCCAACGCCAGGCCGGTCGCGGTGGCGCCCAGGCCGTACAGCATCGTCATCACGAAGATCCCGGGCATCAGGAACTCGCGGTAGTTGCCGCCTCCCGGCACCCGCATGCCGCTGCCGAACACGTACCCGAAGACCAGCACGAACATGATCGGTAGCGAGAAGTAGAGGATCAGTTCCTCCGGCGCGCGGATCACGTGGGTCATGTTCCGCCTGGTCATCGTCCAGCCGTCGGTAACCGCCCAGCGCAACCGCGCCAGCGGGGTACGCGCGGGCGCCGGCGGGGCCGGTACGGTCGCCGTCTGGCGCAGTCGGGTCGCGGTCGTCATGCCGGGTCCGCCTTCCGTCCAGCGCCGACGGGCTGGCTGGCCTCGTCGGCACGGTGTCCGGTCAGGTGCAGGAACGCCTCGTCCAGCGTCGCGCGGCGCAGGCCGACGTCCTCGACCGCGATCCCCGCCTCGTCCAGCGCCCGCACGACGTCGACCAGCCCGGCGACCCGGTCGGCCACCGGCGCGTTGAGCCGCCGGATCTCCGGATCGCGCTCGGCCTCCGCGCCACAGATCCGCGCGACGATCCCGCCGGCCCGGGCCAGGTCGGCCGCGTCGCGTACGACCACCTCGATCCGGTCACCGCCGGTCATCGACTTCAGTTCGTCCGGGGTGCCCTCGGCCACCACCCGACCGGTGTCGATCACCGAGATCCGGTCGGCGAGCCGATCGGCCTCCTCCAGGTACTGCGTGGTGAGCAGGACGGTGGCCCCGTCCGCGGTCAGGGCGCGGACGACGTCCCACACCTGGTTGCGGCTGCGCGGGTCCAGGCCGGTGGTCGGCTCGTCGAGGAAGAGCACGCGCGGCGTGCGGATCAGGCTGGCGGCGAGGTCCAGTCGGCGGCGCATCCCACCCGAGTACGAACCGGCGGACCGGCTGGCCGCCTCGTCGAGCCCGAACCGCTCCAGCAGTTCGCCGGCGCGCCGGCGGGCGGCCCGGGCGCCGAGTCTGCTCAGCCGTCCGAACAACTCCAGGTTCTGCCGGCCGCTGAGGGTCTCGTCGACCGCCGCGTACTGCCCGGTGAGCCCGATCCGGGCGCGCACCTCGTCCGGCTGTCGGGTCACGTCGAATCCGGCCACGCTGGCCCGGCCGGCGTCGAGGCGCAGCAGCGTGGCGAGGACCCGTACGGCGGTGGTCTTCCCGGCGCCGTTCGGTCCCAGTAGGCCGTGGACCGTGCCACCGGGCACGGTCAGGTCAAGTTTGTCCAGCGCGCGGGTCGGGCCGTACCGCTTGCCCAGCCCTTCGGCGACGACCTCGAAAGTTGTCATGCCCCCACGGTGCGGGCCGGCGCTGACCGCTCACGCACCGTCGGCTGACGGCCGCGCACCGCCCGGTGCGACCCGGGTCGCGGTCCGCTCCGCCGCGGTGATCTGCTCGAGGGCGAGGATGATCTCCGCCCGCGTCGCCTCCCCGACGTACCAGCCGGTGAGCCCGCCCGTCAGCGCCGCCTCGCACAGCCGCCGGGCCTCCGCGAGGTCGCCGCGCGACCGCGCCACCTGGGCGAGGCCGAGGCGGGCACCGGACACGAACTCCGGTGCGCCGCCGCGTTGGGCGAGGAGCAGGGCCCGGGCGAAGTCGTCCTGCGCCGCGGCGAGGTCACCGGCGCGCAGCCTCGTCTCGCCCCGGGTGCGCAGCATGTCGGCCTGGTCGACGGTCGAACCGAGTTCCTCGGCCAACGCCATGGCCCGGTCCAGGAAGGCGCTCGCCCCTCGGGGGTCGCCCTGCCAGGCGGCGAGTTCGCCGAGCACGCCGAAGGTGATCATCGACCCCCAGCGGTCGCCGATGCTCTGGAAGCCGTCGAGCGCGGTGGTCAGCGCGGTCCGTGCCCGGTCGTGCTCACCGCTCCACATCCGCGCCGAGCCGAGTCCCATCGCGCCGAGCGCGTTGAGCCACACGTCCGAGCCGATCAGCTGTTGCAGGTCCCGCATCAGTTGGTCGACGTCCTCGCCGTCCCGGGACGGTGGTCCGGTCGAGATGCCCGACAGGTACAGCAGGAAGGGTTGCCGGGGTGGCCGGTCGAGGCTGAGGAGCAGGGACCGCTGTGATCCGGGGGGCGGCAGGTGGCCGAAACCACCGAGCGAGGCGTTGTAGACGCACAGGACGAACTCCTCGCGCAGGCCGGGTGGCGCCTCCGGGCCGAGCACGTCGAGCACATCGGCGGCCAGCCGGGCCGCTTCGCCGCGCATGCCGCGCAGCCACCAGTAGAAGGACAACGCCGCGACCAGTCCGGCCGCGACGGGCGCGTCCGCGGCCCTGGTGACGCGACGGAGCGCCGCGTGCAGGTTGTCCCGCTCGGCGTCGAGCCGGCGCAGCCACGCCAACTGCTCGGCCCGGCGCAGGTGACCGTCGGCGGTCCAGGCCAGCGCCAGGAAGTACGCGGCGTGCGCGCGACGGAGCCGGTCGGCCTCGCCGGCCTCGGTGAGCCGCTCGGCGCAGAAGGCGCGCACCGTCTCGAGCATCCGGTACCGGCCGGCATTCAACTCCACGAAGGACTTGTCGACCAGGCCGGTCAGCGCGTCGACGAACTCGGCGGTGGGCAGGCCACAGATCCGCTCGGCCGCCTCCAGGGTGGCACCACCGGCGAGGACGGTGAATCGCCGGGCCAGCCGCCGTTCGGCGTCGTCGAGCAGCTCCCAGCTCCACTCGACCACCGCCCGCAGGGTACGGTGCCGCGGCGCCCCGCTCCGGCTGCCCATCGACAGGAGCCGGAAGCGATCGTCGAGACGGGCCGCCAGCTCGGCGATCGGCAGCCCGCGCAGCCGCGCGGCGGCCAGCTCGATCGCCAGCGGCAGGCCGTCGAGGGTGCGGCAGATCCGCAGCACCAGCTCGAGGTTGTCCGACGTGACCGCGAAGTCGGGCGCAGCGTCGGCGGCCCGCTGCGCGAACAGCACGACCGCGGCGTACCCGTCGGCGTCCGTCACCGCCACGCCGGCCGCCGGCAGGGCGAGCCCGGAGACTGGGCACAGCGCCTCGCCGGTCAGCCCGAGCGGCTCGCGACTCGTGGTCAGGACGCGCAGCGCCGGGCAGGCGCTCAACAGGCGGGCGACCAACCGGGCCGCGTCGGCGACGACGTGCTCGCAGTTGTCGAGCACGAGCAGCAGCCGCCGTTCGGCCAGCGCCGCGACCAGCCGGTCGGTCGAGTCCCGGCCCGGCTCGGACGGGGCGCGCAGGCCCGCATCGCGCAGGCCGAGTGCGCTCAGCACCGCCTGCGGTACGTCCGCACCGTGGGCCAGCCCGGCCAGCTCGACGAAGTGGACCTCGCTGTCGAGACTGCCCGCGGCCTCGATCGCCAACCGGGTCTTGCCCGCTCCGCCGGGGCCGATGAGGGTGATCAGCCGTCGCTCGCCGAGCAGCTCGCCGACGCGCGCCAGCTCCTCCTCCCGCCCGACGAACGTGGTGAGCTGGCCCGGCAGTCCGTGTTCGGGTTTCTCGCGTCCGGCGGGGCGTTCGTCGCCGCGCAGCACGGCCAGGTGGGTCGCGGCCAGCGCGGCCGACGGGTCGGTGCCGAGTTCCTCGGCCAGCGTCCGCCGGGCGTCCTCGAACTCGGCGAGTGCCTCGGCCGGCCGGCCGGCGGCGGACAGCGCGCGCATGAGCTGGATCCGCGACCGTTCCCGCAACGGATGCGCGGCGACCAGCTCGCGCAGCTCCGCGACGAGCGCGGCGTGCTCGCCCAGCGCCAGCTCCGCCTCGATCCGATCGTCGATGGCGGCCAGCCGCAGCTCGTCCAACCGGGCGGCCTGACCGGGCGCACCGGCCACCTGGGTGACGTCGGCCAGGGCCGGTCCGCGCCACAGGTCCAGCGCCTCGCGCAGCGCCGCCGCCGCGCGGGACCAGTCGCGGCCGGCGAGCGCGCGGTGCCCCGCCTCGGCGAGCCGCTCGAACCGGTACGCGTCGACGTCAGCGGGATCCACGGCGAGCCGATACCCGGCCGGGTGGAGCTCGACGGTGTGCGCCGCGGGCAGGGCCTGACGCAGCCGGGACACCTGGGACTGGAGTGCGTTGGCCGCGCCACCGGGCGGATGCTCGCCGTACAGGCCGTCGATCAGCCGATCCGTGGGCACCACCCGGCCCGCGTCGAGCAGGAGCAGTGCCAGCAGGGCGCGAAGCCGCGGACCGCCCACGGGTATCTCGCGTCCGTCGGCCAGCAGCACCTGGGTCGGACCCAGGATGCGGAAGAGCATGGTGCCGATTGTCGCCGACGGCCCGCGCGCCCTGTCGGCACCGTGGGCCGTCGGCGGTTCTACCTCGTACGCTGGCGCGGCCAGTCCGCCGCCCGCCCGGACCCGTCGCCGGAGCCGCCCGACAGCAGCCCGGCCCAGTCGGACCGACCGGCCCAGTCCGCACCGTCGACCCGGGCGGGACCGCCGGCCCGCACCAGTTCCGGCTCGGGGGTGGTGGCTGGCGTGCCGAGCCCGAGACCGTCCGCACCCGGTGCGCGGTCCCGTCGGGTCAGCGGCGGGAGGATCTCGTCCGCCTGCAGCGCCGCGGGCCGGTCGTCGGCGGGCTGCGGCCACCGCTGCCAGCGGCGGATGCTCACGACACCGACCAGGAGCAGCGACCCGACCAGCAGCGTGGTGCCGGACCGGAGCGGGGCCGCCAGGTCGATCCGGTGACCGCTCATGGTCAGTTCGTGGTCGAACAGTCTCAGCACGCCGGCCGGGCTGACGAGCAGGCCCAGGTAGCTGGCCGAGTAGAGCAGGCCGGTCAGCGCCGCGCCCAGCGGGGAGAACCGGAGCGTGCCGATGAGCCCCAGCACGAGCCCGGCGGCGGCCAGCACCAGCGCGGGTCGGACGAAATCGCCGTTGTCCAGCGTGCCGCCGTGCTGTGCGGCGGCGAACGCCCGCTCCGACCGGTCCTGGCCGAGGGCGAAGAGAATCCAGGCCAGCGGACCGACGATGACGGCGGCCAGCACTGTTCCGAGGTGTCGCATCCGGGCAACGTACCGATTTCATCCGAAGATGAGCAGGTCTGATAAGCGAAACTTAAGCCGACCGATCACCCGGCCGGGCCGGCGTGGAGCGCGCCGGCGAGCCGCGGGACCCGCCGAACTACTGTTTTCTTGACGGTACTCTGCAATCCGCACTAGTGTGCGGGGCGTGGATACGACGCAACTCCTCAAGGGTGTGCTCGACCTCGCCGTGCTCGCCGTGCTCAAGGACGAGGACGGCTACGGCTACGACATCCTCCGCCGGCTGCGCGAGGCCGGCCTGGAAGAGGTCGGCGACGCCTCGGTCTACGGCACCCTGCGCCGGCTCTTCGCCGCCGGCCTGCTGACCACGTACGTGGTGCCGAGCGAAGCCGGGCCGCACCGCAAGTACTACGCACTCAACGCCGCCGGTCGCGACCAGCTGGTCCGCTCCGGGAAGACCTGGCGGTCCTTCGCCGGCACCATGGACGCTCTGCTCGAGGATCGGGGGATGGCGGCATGACCGTCACTGGGCAGGAGATCGCGGACTACGTCGAGCGGGTACGGGCGGCCCTGGCCGACCTGCCACCCGCCGTCCGCGACGAGTTGACCGAAGACCTGCCGGAGCACCTGGCCGAGGTGGCCGCCGAGACCGACGGCACCCTGGTCGACCGGCTCGGCGCGCCGGAGGCGTACGCGGCCGAACTGCGCGCCGCCGCGGGTGCGGAGCCCGGCGCCCGGTCGGCGTTCCTGAGCCGGCGGTTCGACGCCGCCCGGGCCCGCGCCGGCACCCAGCTCCGGGCGCTCGACACCCAGCTCGGGCCGCTGCTCGGGCAGCCCTCGGTGAGCGACTTCCTCCGCCCGCTGCGGCCGGCGTGGTGGCTGCTGCGCGGCTGGCTGGCGGCGCTGGTGATCTCCGAGCTATTCGGCGGGTCGTCCGGGCTGCTGCCCCGGCTCGACGGCAGCGTGTTCGGCGGCCTGTTCCTGCTCGCCGGCACGGTCCTCGCCTCGGTCTGGCTGGGCCGCCACTCCGCCGGCCTGCGCGGCTGGCGACGCCAGGTGTTGCAGATCGGCACGGCCGCCCTGCTGCTGTTCTCCTTCGCCACCCTGGTCACCGTGGACCAGCACGCCCGCTCCGACCCGTTCGGCGGCTACCAGGAGGTCTCGACCGACCGCCGGTACGACATGATCCAGGACGTCTTCGTCTACGACGAGCAGGGCCGGCTGGTGACCAACGCCCGGCTCTTCGACCAGAACGGCGTGCCGATCCGGCTCGGCTGGCCCACCTGCCCCGACGGCACCGGCGTGGTGCCGCCGCCCCGCTACGTCTACCCGTACTGCCCGGAGCAGGCGCCCTTCGCGCCGCCCGTGCCGTCCCCCGCGGCGCCCGCACCGCCCGCGCCCGGCACGGCGACCCCGACCGGGAGCGCGCCGGCACCGAGCGGAAGCGCGCCGGCACCGAGCGGGAGCACGTCCGCGTCGCCGACCGGCACCGCCGGGCCCGCGCCGTCGGCGGAGCCGACCACCACCCGCTGAACCCGCACCCGCAGGGGCGCCCGCCGACCGGCGGGCGCCCCTGCGGCCGTCCACCGTCCATCCAGGACCAGCCCGGCCAGGGCGGCGGCCACCGCACCCGCCGGGGCGTCCCGTGCCGGGGGCGAACAGGAGGTGAATGCCACTGTTCTCGCGTCTTCCCCGGGCCGTGCGGCGCGTGGCACGCTACCCGCACGTAACACCACTGTGCGACCAGCCAACGATGACTGACCGCTAGGAGGACGGACCCATGGGCGAGATGGTGAGCTTCGCCGGTAACGGAGGGACGAGCGAGGGGTATCTCGCGATACCCTCCGTCGGTGCGGCCAGCCCGGCGGTCATCGTCATCCAGGACTGGTGGGGCCTGGTGCCCCACGTGCGGGCGGTGGTGGACCGGTCCGCGGAGGCCGGCTTCGTGGCCCTCGCGCCGGACTTCCGGCACGGCGGCCCGGCCAGCAAACCGGACGAGCCGCGGCAGATGTTGAACAGCACCCAGATGGACGAGGCGGCCAGCGACATCGCCGCCGCCGCCGAGTTCCTCGCCGGCCGCCCCGAGGTCGCCGGCAAGGTCGGTTGCGCCGGGTTCTGCGCCGGGGCGAGCCTGGCGCTGTGGTCCGGCACGTTCTCCGAGCGGATCGTCGCGACCGCCGCCTTCTACCCCCGGCTGCCCTGGGAGGGCATGCGCGCCGACTGGCCGGACTACGCCGGCAAGGCCGCGCTCATCCACTGTTCCGAGGCGGACGGCCTCTCCGCCGCCGACGGGGTGCAGAGCGCGAAGCGGGCCATCGAGGCGGCCGGCGGCTCCTGCCAGACGTACGACTACCCGGGCACCGCGCACGCGTTCTTCAACGAGGACCGGCCGGAGCACTTCGACCAGCGGGCCGCGGCCACCGCCTGGGCCCGCACCCTGGAACTGTTCCGGGCCCGGCTTGGCTGAGTCGCGTACCCCCGCCGAGGTGGTCGCCCGCGCCGCGCGGGCGACCGACCTGGCCGACCTCGACGGCGCGGTGAGTGACTGCTTCGCCTGCCCGCGCCTGGTCGCCTGGCGGGAGGAGGTCGCCCGGACCAGGCGGGCCGCCTTCCGGGACCAGGAGTACTGGGGGCGGCCGGTGCCCGGGTTCGGCCCGGCCGACGCGCGCATCGGCATCCTCGGCCTGGCCCCGGCCGCGCACGGCGGCAACCGTACCGGCCGGATCTTCACCGGTGACCGCTCCGGCGACGTGCTCTTCGCCGCGCTGCACCGCGCCGGGCTGGCCAACCAGCCGACCAGCGTCGCCGCCGACGACGGCCTCGCCCTGCGTGACACCCGCATCTTCGCCGCCGTGCGCTGCGCGCCCCCGGACAACAAGCCCACCCCGGTCGAGCGGGACACCTGCGCGCCCTGGGTGCACCGGGAGGTCGCGCTGATCCGGCCCACGCTGCGCGTCGTGGTCGCGCTCGGCGCGTTCGCCTGGGCCGCGTGGTGGCCGGTGCTGCGCGACGTGTACGGCCGCCGACCGCCCACGCCGCGCCCCGCGTTCGGCCATGGGGCACACTGGTCCGGCACGTCCGCGCCGGAACTGCTCGGCTGCTACCACGTCAGCCAGCAGAACACCTTCACGGGGCGGCTGACACCAGCGATGTTGGACGACGTGTTCGCCCGGGCGAAGCACCTGGCCGGGGTGGACTGAGGAATGCGTGGGGCGGTGGGATGGACCTCGGCGTGCTGCGCAGATGGTGGCCGATCGCGGCGGTGACCCTGCTGCTGGCCGCCGCCGCGCTCGCCGCCGGCCACTCCGCCATCGGGGCCAGCCGCATCCCACCGGCCGCCGACAACATCCCGTACGTGCCGGAGTACCCGTCCGCCGAGGCCGCGCCCTCCTTGCCGGCCGAGCCCCGGGACTTCGGTCCGCCCACCTCCGGCGGCATCCCGGGCTGGGTCGCCACCACCGCGATCGTGCTGCTCGCGGCGGCCGTGCTGGGCGCCGTGGGCTACGTGCTCTGGACGCTGATCGGCGGGGCGCTGCGCCGGACCACCCGAGCGGTGCCGACCCAGCGGGCCCGGCGCACCGCCGCCGGCACCGCCCGCGAGGTGGTGGCCGCGCTCGACGCCGGCCTGGTCGAACTCGACGACCGGGACACCGACCCGCGGACCGCGGTGATCGCCTGTTGGGTGCGGTTGGAGGAGGCCGCCGAGGAGGCCGGGGTGCCCCGGCTCGCCGGGGACACCCCCACCGACCTGGTCACCCGGCTGCTGCGCGGTGATCCGGCCGCCGGGGTGCCGGCGATCGCCAGCGCCGACGTGCTGGACGGGTTCGCGCACGTCTACCGCGAGGCCCGGTACGCCACCCACACGGTCGACGCGCGGATGCGCGACCAGGCCCGGTCCGCGCTGCGCCGGCTGCGCGGCGAGCTGACCAGCCTGGCCGGCGCGGGGGAGGCCCCGGCATCGTGAGCACCAGCATCGACGACCTGCTCTCGTCCGCCGGGGAGCGGGCCGAACCGGCCGGCCGTGGCCGGCTCCGGGTGCTGCTGCGGACGCTCACGGTCACCGCGGCGATCACCGTCGTCGTGGTGGTCGGGCTGCGCGCCGTCGGCCTCCAGGTCTCGCTCTGGATCATCGTGGCCGGCGTGCTCGCCGTGCTCGCGGTCCGCCGGGTCACCGCCGCCCTGACGCCCCCGCCACCGCCCCGGACCGGCGCGCGCGCCCCCGCCGGGGAGGAGCCGGGCACCTGGAACTGGGCCTCCCGGGACGCGCTGCGCACCGCGATCAACGGCTGGGAGCGCCCGCTGGACTGGTGCGGCGGCAACCGGGAGCGGTTCACCGAGCGGATCCTGCCCCGCCTCGGTGAACTGGCCGACGAGCGGCTGCGCCAGAAGCACGGCATCACCCGCGAGTCCGACCCGGCCCGGGCCCGCACCCTGCTGGGAGAGCCGCTGTGGACGTTCCTCAGCGTCCCCTCCCGCCGCCCCCCGTCGCCGCGCGATCTCGCGGCGATCGTCGCCGAACTGGAGAAGTTGTGATGAACGACGTGGACCGCAGCATGCCCCCCGCCGAGGTGGGCCGGCTGGCCCGGGCGGTGCTGGACGCGGTCGGCACGGTCGTGGTCGGCAAGCGGGAGGCCCTCGAGCTGGTCCTCGCCGGCATCCTGGCCGGCGGCCACGTGCTCCTGGAGGACCTGCCCGGCCTGGGCAAGACGCTCACCGCACGGTCGTTCGCGCAGGCCCTCGGCCTGGACTTCCGCCGCCTCCAGTTCACCCCGGACCTGCTCCCGGCCGACGTGACCGGCTCCTTCCTCTACGACCAGCGCAGCGGCGACTTCGCGTTCCGGGCCGGCCCGGTCTTCACCAACCTGCTGCTGGCCGACGAGATCAACCGGACGCCGCCGAAGACCCAGTCGGCGCTGCTGGAGGCGATGCAGGAGAAGCAGGTCTCCGTCGAGGGCGTCACCTACCGGCTGGACGAGCCGTTCCACGTGCTCGCCACCGCCAACCCGATCGAGTACGAGGGCACCTACCCGCTGCCGGAGGCGCAGCTGGACCGGTTCCTGCTCCGGGTCTCCTTCGGCTATCCCGACCACGACGAGGAGTGGGAGGTCCTGCAACGGCGGATCGCCCGCCGCCGCGAGGAGGCCGAGATCACCCCGGTGGTGGACGCCGCCACTCTGCGGGCCATGCAGGCCGCGCTGGAGGACGTGGTGGTCGAGGACTCCATCGGCCGGTACATCGTGGCGCTCACCGCGGCCACCCGCGAGCACCCGTCGGTGCTGGTCGGCGCGTCGCCGCGCGGCTCGCTGGCGCTGCTGCTGCTGTCCCGGGTCCGGGCAGTGCTGAACAACCGCGACTACGTGGTGCCGGAGGACGTCAAGGCGGTGGCGGCGCCTGCCCTGGCACACCGGATCACCCTGCGCCCGGAGATGTGGCTGCGCCGGGTCGACCCGTCCTTCGTGGTCGGCGAGGTGCTCGAGTCCACTCCCGCCCCGGCCAGCGGCGCCCTGCCCAGCTACGCGGCCGGACCCGCCGGGCGCTGATGACCGACCGTCACGAGCCCGCCACCGGCTGGGCGCCCACCGGGGCGCTCGGCCGGGCCGTGCTGCTCACCGGGCTGCTGCTCGTCGCGGCCGTGCTGCTCGGCCGGATCGACCTGGTCGTGCTGGCCACGCCGTTCGCGCTGGGCACCGCGTACGGGCTGCGCCGCCGGCCCACCGCCCTGCCCGAGTTGGAGATCGGGGCCGGGGACGCGCACCTGGTCGAGGGCTCCCCGATGACCGCGACGGTGGCCGTCGGCAACCCCGACACCGTCTCCTACGACCTGGCCGTGGTCCGCACCCGGATGTCCCGCTGGCTGCGGGTGGAACGGGTCGGCTTCGGCGGGACCGGCATCGACGTGGGCCGCGCCGGCGGCGCCGACCGCCCGTTCGTCACCTCGGTGCCGTCCGGCGCCGCGGTCGACCTGACCCTGACCGGGACGGCGTTGCGCTGGGGCCGGCACCCGATCGGGCCGGCCGGCACCCGGGTGGCGGTCGCCGACGGGCTGCTCGTCTCCCGCGCGGTGATCACCGATCCGGTCCGGACCCGGGTCTATCCGAGGACCGAGCCGTTCGAGGCGGTCGAGGCGATGCCGCGGGCGGCGGGTCTGGTCGGCGCGCACCACTCCCGCCGGCCCGGCGAGGGCGGCGAGCTGGCCGGCGTACGGGTCTTCGCGCCGGGGGACCGGCTGCGCCGGATCGACTGGCGGGTCTCGCTGCGGGCCCGGCAGCTGCACGTGGCGGCCACCCTGTCCGACCGGGACGCCGAGGTGGTGGTGCTGCTCGACGTGCTGGCCGAGGCGGGCCGCTCCGGCGGCGTACGCGGTCCGGCGTCCGTGCTGGACACCACGGTCCGGGCGGCGGCGGCGATCGCCGAGCACTACCTGCACCGGGGCGACCGGGTGGCGTTGCTGGAGTACGGCCCGGGGGCCCGCCGGCTCCGCCCGGCCACCGGGCGCCGGCAGTACCTGACCGTGCTGGAGTGGCTGCTCGACGTCAAGGCGGAGTCCTCCCCGCACGAGCCGTACGACCTGGTGTTCGGCCCGCAGCTGCTCTCCTCGGACGCGCTGGTGGTGGTGCTCACCCCGTTGCTGGACGAGCGTTCGGCGCAGATGCTGGCCCGGATGGCCCGGGGCGGCCGGTTCGTGGTGGCGGTGGACACCCTGCCGGCCGACCTGCCGCCGCCGAAGGAGCGCGGCTGGGCCGAGGTGGCGTACCGGCTGTGGCGGCTGGACCGGGACACGATGATCGGCCAGCTCCGCGAGCACGGGGTGCCGGTGGTCCGCTGGGCCGGCGCGGGCAGCCTCGACCAGGTGTTGCGGGACGTGGCCCGGCTGGCCACCGCGCCCCGGGTGGGTGGCCGGTGAACGACATGCTGGCGGCGCTGCACGAGCGGGCCCGGGCGGTGCGGTTCCTGGTCGGCCGGATCAGCCTCGTCCCGCTGCTCATCCGGGGCGGGATCTTCCTCACCGTGCTGCTGGGCGCGCTGGTGGCGTACCCGGCGGAGGCGATCACCCCGCGGTCGCTGCTGGCCCTGACGGTGGTGGCGGTGCTGCCGGCGGCCGGGCCGCGCCGGACGTGGCCGACCTTCGCGGCGCTGGTCGTGGTCGGTGGTTGGCTGCTCGCCACGGTCGGGTACGACCGCCCGCCCGCGCTGTGGCGGCTGGTCGCCGTGGCCGCCCTGCTCTACCTGGCGCACACCCTCTGCGCGCTGGCCGCCCTGCTGCCGTACGACGGGGTGGTCGATCCCGACCTGGTGCTGCGCTGGCTGGGCCGGGCCGGCGGGGTGGTGCTGGCGAGCGCGGTGGTCGGCATCGTGCTGGCCTGGCTCGGCGGGGTCGGCGGCGACCGGGGCTTCCAGGCCGCGACCGTGGCCGGGCTGCTGGTGGCGGTGGCGCTCAGCGCCCTGCTCGGCTGGTTGCTGCGTCGCAGATAGCGGGACTGCGGGGCAAAGTTGCGCAGGTCACAGGGGTTGTGCTCCGTCACAGAAGAGGGTCTCGAACGGGATTACCCGAGCCGCCCGGGGAAAGATAGATGACGTGAATCCGAAGCGGATCCTTGTCGTGGGTGCCGGGCATGTCGGCCTGTACGCCGCTCTGCGCCTGTCCAAGAAGCTGAGCTCCCGTGAGGCTGAGGTCATCGTCGTCGACCCGCAGCCGCACATGACCTACCAGCCATTCCTCCCGGAGGCTTCGGCGGGCAACATCTCCCCGCGGCACGCGGTGGTGCCGCTGCGGCGGGAGTTGCGCAAGTGCAAGGTCGTGGCGGGCACGGTCACCCGGATCGACCACCACCGCAGGACCGCCGTGGTGCAGCCGATCAGCGGCCCGGCCCGGGAGATCCCGTACGACCACGTGGTGGTCGCTCCGGGCTCGGTCTCCCGCACCCTGCCGATCCCGGGGCTGCACGAGCACGGCATCGGGTTCAAGACCATCGGTGAGGCCATCTTCCTGCGCAACCACGTGCTGGACCGGCTGGACGTGGCGGCCGCCACGACCGATCCCGAGGTCCGCAGCCGGGCGCTGACGTTCGTCTTCGTCGGCGGCGGGTACGCGGGCATCGAGGCGCTCGCCGAGATGGAGGACATGGCCCGGGACGCGCTGCGCTACTACCCGGAGCTGAAGCCGGAGGACATGCGCTGGGTGCTGGTCGAGGCCACCCAGCGGGTGCTGCCCGAGGTCGACCGGGACATGGGCGCCTACACGGTGCAGCAGCTGCTCAAGCGGAACATGGACATCCGGCTGGACACCCGGCTGGAGTCCTGCGTCGACGGGGTGGCGAAGCTCTCGGACGGGTCGAGCTTCCCCTCGGACACCATCGTCTGGACGGCGGGCGTGAAGCCGTCGCCGATGCTGGACGCCACGGACTTCCCGCGCGACGAGCGGCGCCGGGTCACCTGCCTGCCCACCCTGCAGGTGGTGGACGGTGACCGGGTGGTCGAGGGCGCGTGGAGCGCCGGCGACTGCGCCGCCGTGCCGGACCTGACCAAGGAGCCGGGCAACTTCTGCTCGCCGAGCGCGCAGCACGCGGTCCGGCAGGCCGCCCGGATGGCCGACAACATCGTGAACGTGATCCGCGGGCGCGAGCCGGTCAACTACAAGCACAAGCACGTGGGCAGCGTGGCCAGCCTCGGGCTGCACAAGGGCGTGGCCCAGGTGTACGGCGTGAAGATGACCGGCTGGCCGGCGTGGTTCATGCACCGCACGTACCACATGTCGCGGATCCCGTCGTTCAACCGCAAGGTCCGGGTGGTCGTCGACTGGACGCTGGCGTTCGTCCTCAAGCGTGAGGTGGTCGCCCTGGGCCAGCTGCACGACCCGCGCGAGGAGTTCGCCGAGGCGTCCGCTCCGGTCGGCGCGGCGCGCTGAGTTTCGCCGGAAGGGCCCTTCCCGTCGCCGGGAGGGGCCCTTTCGGGTACCTCCGACCCGCGGTCAGAACCGCCAGGTCCAGGCGTCGGCGACCCGGGTGCCGGGGCCGAAGAGCTGCTCGAGGGTGCCGCGCAGGGTCGCCGCGTGCGGCGCGTCGTCGGTGACCGCCACACAGGAGGCGCGCCAGAACCGGATGTCCCGGTCGGCCTGCCGGCGCTGCTCGTCGCCGATCACCGGTGGCACGCCGCGCCGGGCCACGTCGGCCAGCAGCGCCGAGGTGGGCCGCTGGTAGGTGCCCATGGCCGCCGAGCCGCCCCGGCCGTACGGGCCGATGAAGAAGCCCTCCGGCATGCCGAAGGCCGCGTCGGCGGCGGCGGCCCAGCGCATCGGCCACGGGTCGTTCGGGGTGGCCGTGGGCACCGGGACCAGCACCCCGCCGGGGCGTACGCACTGCCGCCAGTGGCCGGCCGAGACGAACTCGGGCAGCGCCGGCCGGTCGGCGGTGGGCAGCGGGGCGGGGAAGACGGTGAGCAGCGCGGCGCCCACACCCAGCGGGACGAGCCGCCGGGCTCGCCCGGGTTCCCCGAGCGCCCGGTGCAGGGCCAGGGCGAGCACCGTGCCGGCCAGCGGCGGCACCGCCAGGGCGAACCGCATCGGCAGCGCGCCGTCCACCACCGGCAGCCCGGCCAGCAGGGCGTACGGCCCGGGGAGCCCGGTCCGTTCGCCGGAGACGACCACCTCGGGGCCGAGTGACAGCAGCGCCATCGCCAGCGCCCCGGCGACGCAGGCGGTCACCAGTGGGCGGCGGCCCAGCCAGGCCGCGCAGCCGGCGGTGACCAGCAGCAGCGGCCAGCCGAGGAAGGTGGTGAACTCGGCCGGGCCGGTGCTCAGCCGGGCGGCGGCGTCGCTGCCCAGCACCGAGAGCGGGGAGAGCGTCGACCAGCCGCTCAGGTCGGCGGAGAAGTAGTACGGGCTGAACATCCCCTCCGCCACGCCCTGCGGCCCGGCGAACTGGTGCCAGAGCGGGTACGCCAGCACCAGCAGCGCCAGCCCGGCCGCGGTCAGCAGCCCGCCGGCGAAGGTGGGCAGGGCCCGGCGCAGCAGCGCCCGGTCGGCCAGGCCGTACGCGACGGTCATGATCAGCAGGGTGACCGCGGTGAGGAAGAGCACCTCCTCGCCGATGAAGACCTGGGCGGTGACCGCCGCGGCCAGCCCGACCGCCGAGGTGGCCAGCCGGCGGCGGTCCGGCCCGCCGGGGCGGCCGGCGGGGTCGGCGGCCCGGCGCAGCCGGACCACCAGCCAGACGATGACCGGGATCAGCCACTGGGCGGTCATGTGCAGGTGGGCGTTGCTCTGCGAGACCATGCCGGGGCCGAAGCCGCAGAGTCCCGCGCCGAGCCCGGCGGCGAGCCGGCGGACCCGCAACGTCCGGCTGAACAGCAGGTACCAGGCGAGCGCCGTGCCGGCCAGGTTGCCGGCGGTCAGCAGGGCGAAGCTGACCGGCGCCCCGAAGGCCAGGGTGACCGGGGCGAACAGCACCCCCAGCGCGATCACCGTGGTGTTGGCCAGCAGGTTGACCCCGTCCGGAGCGTTGAGCCGGTCGGTGAGCAGGTGGAAGTCGCCGAGCAGGGCGCGCGCGTCGACGGCCAGGAACCACTCGTAGAGGGTCTGGTCCGCCGGGTTCAGCGCGAGCACCCGCTGGCCGGGGGCGGGCCACAACCCGTGGGTGAGCCAGCCGGCCAGCAGGGCGAAGAGCAGCCCGGCGAGGAGGCCCGCCCGGTGGCGGGCGATGCTGGCCAGCAGGCGGGCCCGAGGGTTGGGGCGGACCGCCGGTCGGCCGAGGACGGCCTGGTCGGGGTCCGGCCCGGGGACCGTGGCGGCGGCGCTGGTCACGGCCTCGACCATATCGGCGCGAACCCTCGGGGTACGCCGGGTCGCCCGGCAACGGCTACGGTGAGACCTGCGCCGAGGTGTGTCGGCGTACCGGTGTCACCCGCCCGGGTGGTGGAACGGCAGACACGGCCGCCTTAAAAGCGGCTGCCGCAAGGCGTGCGGGTTCGACCCCCGCCCCGGGCACAGACTCTCAGCTTTCCCACAGCTTGCCGCCCGCCGCGGTGAGCGGGTCCCGTTTACCCTGGAGGTTGCACGTTCACGTGCATCGACCCCCTGAGGGAGGCCTGAGAAAGTGAAGACCTCGAACCCGGTGCTCTCCCGGCTCGGCCAGGCGGCCGGCCGCGAGCGGGCGGCCGGGTACGCCCAGCCCGGGCCGTACGCTCAGCCCGGATACCCGCAGCAGCCGTACCCGACCGGCTACGGCTACCCGGCGGCCCCGCCCACCGTGACCCCGATGACCCTGGACGACGTGGTCGTCAAGACGGTCACCCTGCTCGGGATCCTGGGCGTCGTGGCGGCCGCGACCTGGGCCGTCCTGCCGGACGAGCTGCTCGGCCTGGCGTGGATCGGCGGCGCCGTCGTCGGTCTGGTGCTCGGCCTGATCATCTCGTTCTCCCGGATGGCCAACCCGGCGCTGGTCATCGCCTACTCGGTCGTCGAGGGTGTCTTCCTCGGCGCGGTGAGCAAGACGTTCAACACCCTCTACGACGGCATCGTGCTCCAGGCCGTGGTGGCGACCTTCGGTGTCTTCTTCCTGATGGCGATGCTCTACAAGTCACGCGTCATCCGGGCCACCCCGAAGTTCGCCAGGATCATGATTGCCATGATGGGTGGCCTCTTCGCGGTCATGCTGATCAACCTGGTGCTCGCCCTCTTCGGCGTCAACACGCACCTGCGCGACGGCAGCCCGCTGGCCATCGGCTTCAGCCTGGTCTGCATCGTGGTGGCCTCGCTGAGCTTCGTGCTCGACTTCGCCAACATCGAGGACGGCGTCCGGATGGGGCTCCCGCAGCGCTACTCCTGGACCGCCGCGTTCGGCATCGTGGTCGGCCTGATCTGGCTCTACCTGGAGGTGCTGCGCCTGCTCAGCTACCTCCAGGGCGACGACTGACCGTCCCGCCCGCCGCACGACGCCCGCCCGCCGCCACCGCGGCCGGCGGGCGTCGTCGTTTTCCCGCCGCCGCCGGGCCGCCCGGGGCAGAGTGGGAGCCGGGGTACGGCGGCAAGGAGGTCACGGTGCGCAGTGCCAACCCGGTCCTGGACCGGCTGGACGACGTCGGCCGGGCCGAACGCCAGGTCCTCGGGGTCGGGGCCGCCGAGACGATGAGCGTCGCCGACGTGGTGAGCCGCACCGTCGGCCTGCTGTTGATCACCGGCGTCACCGCGGCGGTCGCCTGGGTGCTCGTCCCGCCGGCGGCCTGGATCTCGGCGGCGCTGGCCGGCACCGCCCTGGCCAGCCTCGCGCTGGTGCTGTTCATCTCGCTGAAGCAGGTCACCAACCCGCCGCTGATCGTCGGGTACGCGGTGCTCCAGGGGCTGCTGCTGGGCGTGGCGAGCCGGGCCTTCGAACTGGTCTACCCGGGGATCGTGGCCCAGGCGGTGATCGGCACCTTCGGGGTCTTCCTCGGCATGGCGCTGCTCTACCGGGCCCGGGTCATCCGGGCCACCCCCCGGCTGGCCCGGCTCGTCCTCGGCGCGCTGATCGGGATCCTCGCCGTCGGCCTGGTCAACCTGGTGACCTACCTGCTCACCGGGCGGCAGGGACTGGAGGTGTACAGCCTCACCGCCCGGGTCGGCTGGCTGCCGTACCTCTTCTCCGGGGTGGCGATCATCGCCGGGGCGCTCAGCTTCATCCTCGACTTCGACCTGGTCGAGCGCTCCACCCGGGCCGGGCTGCCCCGCCGGTACGCCTGGTACTGCGCGTTCGGGCTGCTGGTCGGGCTGATCTTCCTGTACTGGCAGATCCTCCGCCTGCTCAGCTACCTGCGGCGCTGACCGTACGACCGCTCCCGCTCGGCCGGGCGACCACTCACCTGCCACGCCGCCGGGTGGCACCCCGGTCCGCGCCGGTCGCCGGGGCGCGGCCGCCCGCCGTCGTAGACTCGGCCGCGATGAGCGCAGCGGAACTGGACCGGGTGGTGGAGCTGCTGGTCCGTCAGGTCGGGCACTGGCAGCAGCCGCGTTGGTCGGCGCAGGCCGCCGGGGGCAACGTGGCCCGGGCCGACCTGGTGCACAAGCTGGTGCAGGAGCTGGCCACCCTGGCGGCCGACGCGGCGGGCGAGCCGCGCCGGGACGTACCCCGGCTCGACAGCGACCTGGTCCTGCCGGATCAGCTCCGGGTGGTCGCCGCCGACCTGGTGGCGGCCGGCGCCCCCGAGCCGGTGCTGGCCCGGGCCGCGGCGGCGGTGGCGGCGACCCGCGCCGCCCTCTAGCGGAAGATCCTGGACGACGCCGGCCCCGCTGGGGGCCCGCTGTCTCAAAATCTCACCCAGGCTGTGGGCGATACGCATCAACTCAGCAGCTTCTCCGTCAGGTCCATCAACCGCTCGGCGTCGCGCGGGTCGAGGGTCGGGAAATCGGGCGGGAGTTGCCTGCCCCGGTCGATGGCGGTCAGTGGCGTAGCCGGCGGTTCGTCCACGAACCGGTGGATGGGGGCGACCGCGTCGACGATCCGCCGGGCTGCCACCGATGCCGCCGCCAGAAGTCCGCGGACGAGCCACGGGAGGGCGCTGCGGTCGCCGCTCCTGGTGAAGCCGGGATGGTAGAGCACGTATCTCGCCCAGGGCAAGGCGCTGAACGACCCGATTCAGCGCTTGAGCCAGCGGCGGGCCTTGCGCCGGCGAGCCCGGTCCCGGGCCCGGGGCAGCGCAAGCAGCTCCCGGTCGGCGGCCGCGGCCTGCCGGGCGTGCAGCAGCCCGTAGGTGAACGTGTTCTCGCCGTCCGCGTGCGCCCGCAACGCCTGCTCGCGCAGCACCTCCCGGGTCACCACGGAGTCCTGGTGCGCGCCGAGCACATCCTGGAGGTCCTTGAGTCGGCTCACCAGCTTCGTGGCCGGTGCTCCGACGGTCGCTTCGCGCACCTCGACGGCGTACCGGGCGCGCTTGCCGGCCTTGCGGGCCTCGTGCAGCGCGTCGTCGTCCCCGCCGGCCAGCGCGGCGTCCAGGCGCTCGTCGAAGCGGGTGACCGCCCGGCGTACCCGGCGGGCCACCCAGCCGGGCCGTACCTCGCGGGCAGGCGGCTCCTCGACCAGGGCGTCCAGCCGGCGCAGCAGGTCGGTGTAGCGGTCGGAGTCGAGCGCGGCGCGCGCGCCGTCGAGGGCGGTGGCCAGCTCGGCGGCGAACCGCTCGGCGAGCCGGGCGGCGACCGGGCCGAGCACCAGCTCCGCCGGTTCCGCGTGCACCGCGTCGGCCAGCCGGGCAGACATCACCTGGACGTCCCGGACCGGCCCGAGCCGGCCGCCCAGCCAGCTCAGCTCCGCCCGCACCTGCTCGCTCTCCGCCCGATCCCACAGCCCCCGGAAGGTCCGCAGCGTGGAGCGGAGCCGGCGGACGGCCACCCGCATGTCGTGCACCGCGTCCTCGTCGCCGGCGAGCGCTCCCGGATGGTTGCCGATCAGCGCGTCACGCTGGGCGGCCAGGTAGTCGAGGACGGGCGCCGCCGCGGGGTCCGGCGCCGCCGGCCGGGCCTGCGCCAGCCGGTCGCCCAGCGCGCGGTGCGACTTGGACACCGGCACCGGGCGCGCGCCGGCCGTGCGGAGCCGGTCCGCCACGGCGTCGAGCAGCGGCTCGTCGCCGTCGACCAGCTCGACCTCGATCTCGTGCCACGCCTGCCGGACCCCGCTGACCAGGTCCTCGGACTCGACGGTGTCCTCGGCGACCTCGGCCAGGGTCCGCCCGTCCGGGTCGAGCAGGCGGCGTTCCCGGCGCCGGGTGCGGACCCGGGCGGCCGGGGCGACGGCCGCGCCCCGGGCGGCGGCCCGGTAGAGCGCGGCCAGTTCGGCCGGCGGCTCCTGGTCGTCCGGCCCGGCCGGGAACTGGTGCTCGGTCCGAGCGCCGCCCGCCGCGCCCACCTTGAGGTGCCAGCCCGCGTCGTGCCCCCCGGTCCGCCGCCGCAGCGCGAAGCCGCTGCGGGCCAGCCGCAGGTCGGCGGTGTCCCAGTAGACCGCGTCCAGGTCGAGGGCGGTGGCGTCGGACACCGTCTCGACGCCACCGCACCCGGCCAGGTCGGGCAGCCGGAAGCCCTCGTCACCGGAGTACTTGCGCTCGCGTTCCACCACGGTCGCCATGGCGCCTCCCGTACCCGGCCGGCTTCCGGCCGAACCGGTTGCTCAGTTCAGTCGTTCGAGCACCATGGCCATACCCTGGCCGCCGCCGACGCACATGGTCTCCAGGCCGATGGTCTTGTCGTGCCACTCCAGGGCGTTGAGCAGGGTGCCGGTGATCCGGGCGCCGGTCATGCCGAACGGGTGGCCGACGGCGATCGCGCCGCCCATCACGTTCAGCTTCTCCTCGGGGATGCCCAGCTGCCGGTAGGACGGGATCACCTGGGCGGCGAACGCCTCGTTGATCTCGACCAGGTCGACGTCGTCGATGGTCATGCCGGCCCGCTTGAGCGCCTGCTTCGACGCCTCGACCGGGCCGAGGCCCATGATCTCGGGGGAGAGCGCGGTGACGCCGGTGGAGACGATCCGGGCCAGCGGGGTGAGCCCCAGCTCGGACGCCCGCCCGGCACTCATGATCACCACGGCGGCGGCGCCGTCGTTGAGCGGGCAGCAGTTGCCGGCGGTGATCCGGCCGTCCGGGCGGAACACCGGCTTCAGGCCGGCCACCCCCTCCAGGGTCACCCCCGGGCGCGGGCCGTCGTCGGTGCTGACCACGGTGCCGTCCGGCGTGGTGACCGGGGTGATCTCGCGGGCCCAGAAGCCGTCGGCGATCGCCTTCTCGGCGAGGTTCTGGCTGCGTACCCCGAACGCGTCCATGTCCGCGCGGGTGACGTCGTACACCTGGGCCAGGTTCTCCGCGGTCTGCCCCATGGTCAGGTAGATGTCGGGGAGCTGGCCGGCCTCGCGCGGGTCGGTCCACACCTCGGCGCCGGCCTGGGCGCGGGCCTCGGAGCGGCGGCGTGCCTCGGCGAAGCGCGGGTTCTCCCAGCCGCCGCCGACCAGCGCCTGTGCCTCCGGCGGCAGGGTGTCCGAGTTGCCGCGCGCGTACCGGGAGACGGTCTCGACGCCGGCGGAGATGAACACGTCGCCCTCGCCGGCCCGGATCGCGTGCATCGCCATCCGGGTGGTCTGCAGCGACGAGGCGCAGTAGCGGGTCAGCGTGGCGCCGGGCAGCCCGTCCAGGCCGAGCAGCGTGGCGACCACCCGGGCCATGTTGAAGCCCTGCTCACCGCCGGGCAGGCCGCAGCCCAGGTAGAGGTCGTCGATCGTGGTGGGATCGAGCGCGGGCACCTTGTCGAGCGCGGCCTGGACGATGGTGGCGGCGAGGTCGTCCGGGCGGACGTCCCGCAGGGAACCCTTGAACGCCCGGCCGATGGGGGACCGGGCGGTGGCGACGATGACGGCGTCGCGGGGCGACTCAATCGGCATGAACCAACGTTAACCCGCGGGTAACTTGAGGCGGAAGCTGCCGGCCGGGCGGGAAATGTCACCCCGCCGGGCGCGGTCAGTGGTGCCGGGTGGCGACGGTGGCCGCCGCCTCCACCGCCGGGAGCAGGGCGTGCGCCCACACCCGGTAGCCGTCGGCGGAGGGGTGGTAGCCGTCGTGGCAGAGCGTGCCGGCGTCGGCCCGGAACACCGGGCCGGTCTCGGTGGCCAGGTCGACCACGCCACCCCCGGCGTTCAGCACGGCCGACGTCTGCGCCCGGGCGATCCGCCGGCCGGACCAGGCGAGCACCTGGCGCAGCGGCGCGTCGACCGCGCGTACCGCGCCCAGGTCCGGGCAGGTGCCGACGACGACCTCGACGTGCGCCTCGCGCAGCCGGCGCACCGCGGAGCCCAGGTACGCCGCCGCGTCGCCGGGCCGGGCCAGCGCGGTGGCGTCGTTCGCCCCGACCAGGATGACCGCCACGTCGGGGCGCTCGCCGAGCAGCGCCCGGGCCACCTGGGTGGCCAGATCCGTCGAGCGGGAACCCGAGACGCCCACGCTGGACAGGTGCACCAGGCGGCCGGCCGGCCCCTCGGCGAGCAGGTGCGCGAGTTGCCCGCCGATCGTCTCCTCGAAGTGCTCCACCCCGACGCCGAGCGCCGAGGAGTCGCCGAGCAGCACCAGCCGCAGCGGCGGGGCGCCGGCCCGGCCCACCGTGGCGCGTAGGGCGAGGCCCAACTCGGGCTGGGCGTACTGCCGGTTGCGGGCGGCGATGGCCTGGCCGGCGAGGACGGCCGCGCCCCCGACCGTCCCGGCGAACAGGGACAGGGCGGCGGCCCGACCCAGCCGAGCCGCGAGCTCGTTGCGCTCGGTCATGACGACACCTCCCTGGTGGCGGCGGTGCGGCCGGCCCGGGTGGCGCCGGTTGCTCGCCGCCGTGTCTCACTGGCGGGGCAGACGTGAGCGTGACCCACGTTGTGCCTGCTGATGATGCCCCTGCTGGGCCCGCTCATGCCAGTCCCTCCAGGGTCGGAGACTCGGCGGCGCCGGACTGCGCCGCCGCGCCGACACCGAAGAAGGCCCGCCGCCGAAGCTGCGCCCAGCGCCCGCCGGGACCCCGGTCGCGACCCCGGACCTGGGTGGCGCTGACCTCCGTGCCGGCGTGCCGGGCCGCCTCCTGGGCCGCCTCCGGGAGCGACCGTACGCCCTCCCGGCCCGCGAGCGAGGAGCGCCGCTCCTGGCCGGCGCCGAGCGCGGAGAGCACGGTGGGCAGCAGCGCCGCCGCGGCGACCGCGTACCCCTCCGCCGAGGGGTGGAACCGGTCCCAGGCGAACATCCGGGCCGGCTCGGCCGCGAAACGGGGACCGAGCAGGTCGCCGAGGGAGACCGTCCAGCCGCCCGCCTCGACCACCGCCACCGTCTGCGCGGCGGCGAGCTGGCGGCTCCACCGGCGGGCCAGCCAGCGCAGCGGCGGCTGGATCGGGCGGATCGCGCCGAGGTCGGGGCAGGTGCCGACGACGACCTCGCAGCCCGCGGCGCGCAGGGCGCGGACCGCGTCGACCAGATAGCGCACCGCCACCGAGGGCGGGGTGCGGTTGGTGACGTCGTTGCCCCCGACCAGCACGACGGCGATGTCCGGCTCGACCTCCAGGGCCGACTCGACCTGCGGCTTGAGCCCGGCCGACAGCGCACCCACCACGGCGAAACGGCAGAGCCGGACCGGCCGGTGCAGCCGCCGGGACAGCCCGGTCGCCAGCAGCGCGCCGGGGGTCTCCCGGCGGCGGTGCACGCCGTAGCCGGCGGCCGAGGAGTCGCCGAGGATGACCATGGTGACCGGCGGACCGGGAAGCTTCGCGCCGTAGACCCCGTCGCAGCGCGGCGGGGGCGCCTCGGCCATCGGGATGGTGCGCCGGGCCTGCCGGGCCTGGCCGAGCAGCACCCCACCCGTCGCCACGGTGGCCGCCACGGTGGCGCCCGTGCCGATCGCCGCCAGCCGGGCGATCCGGCGGGCGCGCGGCCAGTCGACCCGCGCGACGGAACCGACGTCCCCCATGCACCGACATTATCGCGCCACCCCGACACCCGCCGTCCGGTGATCAGGAGGCTGGGCGACCACCGTTCCGGGTACCTGTTCGGCAGCGGACGCCGGACTTGCGCCGGGGCCGCACCCTTGGTCGAGCGGAGAGGGGCGACGACATGGGCAAGACGTTGAAGCGGAGCGCGGCGTTCGCCGCACTGGCCCGGGCGCTGGCGTCCGGGGCCCGGGGCGGGCCGTCGGTGGGCGCCCGGCTGGCGGCGCTGCCGCGGATGATCCGGGCCACCGCGAAGGGGGAGTACGACGGCGGCCTGCGGTTGGCCCTGATGACCGCGGCCACCGCGTACATCGTGTCCCCGATCGACCTGCTGCCGGAGATCCCGCTGGCGATCTTCGGGCTGGCCGACGACGCGGTGATGGTCACCTGGCTGGCCGGCAGCGTGCTCGCCGAGACCGAGCGGTTCCTGGAGTGGGAGGCGCGTCGCAGGTCGGTCATCCCCGGGCATCTGGTGCCCTGACGGCACGTACCCTGGGCGACGAACTGACGACTTACCGGCCGCCCCACGACGGCGGCGCGACGAAGGGCACAACGACGTGCAGTACTACGACAACGTGGTCGAGCTGATCGGCAACACCCCGCTGGTCCGCCTGCGCAACGTCACCGAGGGCATCCAGGCGACCGTGCTGGCGAAGGTGGAGTACCTGAACCCGGGCGGCTCGGTGAAGGACCGGATCGCGCTGCGCATGGTCGAGGACGCCGAGCGGGCCGGGATCCTCAAGCCGGGCGGCACGATCGTCGAGCCGACCAGCGGCAACACCGGCGTGGGCCTGGCCCTGGTGGCCCAGCTCAAGGGCTACAAGTGCGTGTTCGTCTGCCCGGACAAGGTCAGCCAGGACAAGCAGGACGTGCTGCGCGCGTACGGCGCCGAGGTGGTGGTCTGCCCGACCGCGGTCGCCCCGGAGGACCCCCGCTCCTACTACAACGTCTCCGACCGGCTGGCCCGCGAGATCCCGGGCGCCTGGAAGCCCAACCAGTACAGCAACCCGGCCAACCCGCGCTCGCACTACGAGACCACCGGCCCGGAGCTGTGGAAGCAGACCGAGGGCGCGCTCACCCACTTCGTCGCGGGCGTCGGCACCGGCGGCACCATCTCCGGCATCGGCCGCTACCTCAAGGAGGCCTCGGCGGGCCGGGTCAAGATCGTCGGTGCCGACCCGGAGGGCTCGGTCTACTCCGGTGGCACCGGCCGGCCGTACCTCGTCGAGGGCGTGGGCGAGGACTTCTGGCCGGAGACCTACGACCGCACCGTGGCCGACGAGATCGTCGAGGTGTCGGACAAGGAGTCGTTCGAGATGACCCGGCGGCTGGCCCGCGAGGAGGGGCTGCTGGTCGGCGGCTCCTGCGGGATGGCCGTGGTGGCCGCCCTGGAGGTGGCCCGCAAGGCCGGTCCGGACGACGTGATCGTGGTGCTGCTGCCGGACAGCGGCAAGGGTTACCTGTCGAAGATCTTCAACGACTCCTGGATGGCCCGGTACGGCTTCCTGGACAACTCCGGCGCCGAGCCCACGGTGGCCGACGCGCTCGGCGGCAAGCCCGGTGGCCTGCCCGAACTGGTGCACGTGCACCCGACCGAGACGGTCCGCGACGCGATCGACTACATGCGCGAGTACGGCGTCTCCCAGCTTCCGGTGCTCAAGGCCGAGCCGCCGGTGGTGACCGGCGAGGTGGCCGGCTCGATCGCCGAGAAGGACCTGCTCGACGCGCTCTTCACCGGCCAGGCGCACCTGCACGACACGATCGAGCGGCACATGGCGGATCCGCTGCCGATGATCGGCGGCGGCCAGCCGGTCAGCGAGGCGGTCACCCTGCTGGAGAAGGCCGACGCCGCCCTGGTGCTGGTCGACGGCAAGCCGAAGGGCGTGCTGACCCGGCAGGACCTGCTCGCCCACCTCGGCGCCCGCTGAGTGATCAGGAGGGGCCCCTTTCCCACGCCCCTGGCGTAGGGGAGGGGCCCCTCCTGACGCCCGGCGTCGGTCCGGGCCCTGCTCAGAGAGGGCGGGCGTAGCGAAGTTGAGCGACGACGGCGGGACCGATCCGGTCGCTGCGTTCCTCCCCGGTGGCGGTCCAGCCACCGCGCTCGTAGAACCGCCGGGCGGCCGTGTTGTCACGCAGCACCCAGAGGACGGCCCGGGACCAGCCGCGGCCCCGCATCGCGTCGAGCGCGTCGATCATCAAGGCCCGGCCGGTGCCCCGGCCCCGCTCCTCGGGCGCCAGGTGGATCGCGTTCAGCAGGCCGGTGGCCGGGTCGTCCGCGTCGTCCGGGCCGAGGTAGCTGAAGCCGACCAGCGTGCCGTCCCGCTCGGCCACGGTCATCCGGTGGTCGGTCCGCTCCCAGGTCCACCGCTCCGCCCAGTACCGGCCCATCTCCTCGGGCGTGGGCGCGGCCAGCGCGTCCGCGGGCAGGAACGGCGAGTACGCCGCCACCCGGGATGCCTGGTGCAGGGCGCCGACCGGCATCAGGTCGGCGTCGGTGGCGGGGCGTAACGAGACGGTCACCCGGACGAGGCTACCCGGCGGGGCGGCACCGGCACCGTCATCAGGTCCGCCGCGATCACCAGCTCGCCGCTGAAGTGCGCCCGGGCCTCGTCGGCGAACCGGCGCGGATCGGCGTATCGCTGCGAGAAGTGGGTCAGCACCAGGGTGCGTACCCCCGACTCGGCCGCCACCCGGGCGGCCTGGGCCGCGGTGAGGTGGCCGACCTCGGCGGCGAGGGCGGCCTCCGACTCCAGGAAGGTCGACTCGATGACCAGCAGGTCGGCGTGTTCCGCCAGCGCCCACACCCCGTCGCAGAGTCCGGTGTCCATCACGAAGGCGAACCGCTGGCCCGGTCGGGGCACGCTCACCTCGTCCCGGGTGACGCGGCGCCCGGCCAGGTCCAGGTGGCCGTCGCGGAGCAGCGCGCCGACGGCCGGCCCGGCGATCCCGTACGCGGACAGCTTCTCCGGCAGCACCCGGCAGCCGTCCGGCTCGATCAGCCGGTACCCGTACGTCTCGATCGGGTGGCGCAGCCGGCGGGCCTCCAGCGTGCCGATGGCCAGGGAGATCCGCTGCCCGTCGGCGTCGATCGGCTCGACGGCCAGCTCGGCGGTCTCGTAGAAGCTCGCCGCGTGACGCAGCCGGGCGAAGTAGTCGGCGCCCCCGGCCGGGAAGTGCACCGCCACCGGGTGCGGCACCCGGTCCAACGAGAGCCGCTGGATCACGCCGGGCAGCCCCAGGCAGTGGTCGCCGTGGAAGTGGGTGACGCAGATCCGGGTCAGGTCGGTGGCGGAGATCCCGGTGTGCAGCATCTGCCGCTGGCTGCCCTCGCCGGGGTCGAAGAGCAGCACCTCGTCGTCCCAGCGCAGCAGGTAGCCGTTGTGGTTGCGCTGCCGGGTGGGAGCCTGGCTGGCGGTACCGAGCACCACCAGCTCGCGCATCGACACGGAATCTCCCAGGAAAGGGTCGACCCCCGGGGCTTCCGCGCTCGCGCGCGGGCCGGCTGGACTGGGCCGGCACCCCGGGGGTCGGGTGGCTGTCGTGGTTTCGCCGCACCGCTGCCACACGGTCTCGACGATCCTGCAGATGCCCGCCTCGCGGCGGACGAGATTTCACTGTCGAGGACAGCGGCTAGCGGACAGCCACCTCACGAGTCCGATTGCTATACAAGTCTGGACCACCTCCTTTCCCGTGTACCGCCACGCTATCCACTTCCCGGGCTGCCCGGCAACGGATTTGGATCACAGACGCCGCCGGCACCGCTCTCCCGCCGGTCGGCCGGCGGGCCGTCTCGGCGCGCCATGGCGGCCGGCTGCCGTCTTGGCGCACCATGCGGGCGGCTGCCTCGGCCCGCTCAGTCGAGGCCGATCGGGCCCTCGCGCGGGCCGTCGTCGGAGGCCGGCTGGACGGCCAGGGACGGGAAGTCGGCCAGGTCGCCCGCCGGCTCGGCGTCCCACTCGGGGAAGACCAGCGGGCTCTGGAGGTAGAGGCAGAGCAGCTGGGTGAGGTGCCGCAGCCCGTCGAGGTGGGTGCGCTCGTGCCCGTGGGTGGCATCCACCCCGAAGCCGACCAGCGCCACCCGGGCGTGTGCGCCCGCCTCCACGGCGGCGGCCACGTCCGAGCGGTAGTAGTCGAAGACGTCCCGGACCAGGTCGACGCCGTGCGCGCGGGCGATCGACGCCAGGTTGCGGGTCAGGTGGTAGTCGAACGGGCCGACGCCGTCGCCCATGGCCAGGGTGGCGGCGTTCTCCCGGGACTGCTGACCCGGGGCGACCACCGCCGCGTCGACCGAGACGATCTCGGCCACGTCCGGGTCGAGGCCGTGGCTGGCCCCGTGCCCGAGTTCCTCGGTGACGGTGACCAGCAGGTGGGCGGTGACCGCCGGCCTGACACCCGCGTCGATCATGGCCTTGAACGCGGTCAGCACGGCGGCGACCCCGGCCTTGTCGTCCAGGTGCCGCGATTTCACGTACCCGCTCGGGGTGATCGTCGGGGTGGCCAGCAGCGCGACGAAGTCGCCGGCGTCGACGCCGAGCGCGCGGAGGCCGGCGATGTCGTCCACCGGTTCGTCGACCCGTACCTCGACCAGCTCCCAGCCGACGCCCTGCAGGTCGACGTCCTCGTTGTAGCGATGGCCGCTGGCCTTGAGCGGCAGGACCTGGCCGGTGACCACCCGGTCCAGGTCGTCGGTGAAGATCCGCACGTGGGCGCCCTCGGCGAACCGGGCGCTGTGCGTGCCGATCGGCTTCAGCTCCAGCCGGCCGTTCTCCTTGAGCCGCTTGACCATGCCCCCGATGGTGTCGGTGTGCACCACGACCGCCCGGTCGGCGCCGGTCTCCCGCGGGCCCGGCAGGCAGGCGCTGAGCGCCCCACGCCGGGTCAGTGTCGAGCCGATCCCGAGCGCCGAGAGGCGTTCCCCCACGTACTGCTGGACGTGGTCGGTACGCCCCGACGGGCTGGGGATCTCCAGCAGCTCCACCAGCACCTGGCGCAGGTAGTCGAGGTCGATCGCCAACGGTTCCGGGCTCACCCGGCGCCTCCCGTACCGGCCGGGGACCAGAGCCGTCGCGGCGCCCGAGTGCCGGGGAAGAGCAGGTCGACGAAGCGCTCGGCGGTCGGCTGCGGCTCGTGGTTGGCCAGGCCGGGCCGCTCGTTGGCCTCGATGAACACGTGCTCGGGCCGGTCCGGGGCGGGGACCAGCAGGTCCAGCCCGGTGACCGGGATGTCCAGCGCCCGGCTGGCCGCCACGCACGCCTCGGCGATCACCGGGTGCAGCTCGGCGGTGACGTCGTGGATGGTCCCGCCGGTGTGCAGGTTGGCGGTCCGGCGTACGGCCAGCACCGTGCCCTCGGGCAGCACGTCGTCCATCCGGTGGCCCGCGTCGGCGACCACCTCACGGGTCAGCTCGTCGACCGGGATCGTCGACTCGCCCCCGGTCGCGGCGGCGCGCCGCCGGCTCTGCCGCTCGATCAGCTCGGTGATGTCGTGCACGCCGTCCCCGGTGATCTGCGCCGGGCGGCGGACCGCGGCGGCGACCACCTCGTGGTCGATCACCACCACCCGCAGGTCCTCGCCCGTGCGCAACTCCTCGATCAGCACGTCCGGGCAGAAGCGGCGGGCCAGCTCGATGGCGGCGGTCAGCGCCTGCGGGGTACGGACCCCGACGGTGATGCCGTTGCCCTGCTCGCCCCGGGCCGGCTTGACCACCACCGGGCCGACCTCGGTCAGGAACGCCAGGTCGTCGGCGTCGCCGGTGGCGGTCCGGCCACGTGGTACGCGCAGCCCCGCCTCGGCGAGGATCCGCCGGGTGACCCGCTTGTCGTCGCACCGGCTCATCGCCACCGCCGAGGTCAGCTCCGACAGCGACTCGCGGGTGTGCACGGTCCGCCCGCCGTTGCTGAGCCGCAACTCGCCCCAGCGGGGGTCGGTGACCTCCACCCGGACGCCGCGCCGCATCGCCTCGTCGGCGATGATCTTCGCGTACGGGTTGAGCTGGTCGTACCCCTCGGGGGCGGCGGGCAGGAAGAGCCGCTCGTTGATCGGGTTCTTCCGCTTCACGCAGAGCGTTGCGGTGCGGTGGAAGCCCAGCCGCTCGTAGAGCCGGATCGCGCCGGAGTTCTCCGCCAGCACGGACAGGTCCACGTACGCCCGGCCCCGGGCGTCGAGCCGGTCGGCCAGCGCGGTGAGCAGGGCCTGGCCGGTGCCCGGCGGCGCGGTGTTGAAGTCCACGGTCAGGCACCACAGGCTGGCGCCGTTCTCCGGGTCGGCGAAGACCGCCACGTGGTCGACGCCGGTGATGGTGCCGACCACCTCACCGGTGGCGTCCTCGGCCACCAGGTGCAGAAACCGGTCGGTACGGGCGTTGTCGACGAGCACGTCGACCGGGGCGGTGACCATGCCGTTGCGCGCGTAGATCCGGTTCACCGCGTCCGCGTCGTCGGCGTCGCGCAGCGGCCGGACGGTCAACCCGGGAACCTCGCCACCCTCGGTGGCGGCGGGCCGCTGCCCGCCCAGCGGCAGCCGGTAGGTCAGCGACGGGTCGATGAACAGCTCGTCCGGCAGCCGGGACACCAGCACGTGCGGGTCGCGCAGGTAGATGCAGATGTCGCGGGCGCCGACCGCCTCGGAGCGCAGCACGTCGGCCACCTGCACCTGGTCGTGGAACGTCTGCCCGAAGACCAGCCGGCCCCAGCCGCAGTCCAGCACCACGCCCGGGGAGCCCGCGGGTCGACGCGGCTCCGGCGTACCCGATGCGACCGGGTCACCGCCCGGGCCGGTGCGTTCCCGTCGGCGGCCCGGCACCCGATCCCGGTCGGTACGTGCCGTCCCGGTGGCGAGGATGTCGGTCACGATCAGTCGATCCCGTGGCTCTGGAGCCACATTTCCAGGAGTCCCAGTTGCCACAGCTTGTTTCCGTTCAACGGGGTCAGTTCGGCGTTCGGGTCGGCGAGCAGCGCGTCGACGTAGTCGGCGCGGAACAGGTCGCGCCGGCGGGCCTCGGGCGCGGTCAGCGCGTCGCGTACCCGGTCGAGGAGCTTGTCCTCCAGGTGGGTGAGGCCCGGCACCGGGAAGTAGCCCTTCGGCCGGTCGATCACCTCGTGCGGCAGGAGCCGCCGGCCGATCTCCTTGAGTACGCCCTTGCCGCCCTGGGCCAGCTTCAGCTCCGGCGGGCAGCTTGCGGCCAGTTCGACGAACTCGTGGTCGAGGAACGGCACCCGGGCCTCCAGCCCGTGCGCCATCGTCATGTTGTCGACCCGCTTCACCGGGTCGTCGGTGAGCATGACCTGGGTGTCGATCCGCAGGCCGGCGTCGACCGCGGTCTGCGCGCCGGGCCGGGCCAGGTGCGCGGCGACGTACTCGCGGGCCGGGTCGCCGTCGGCCAGCCACGCCGGGTTGAGCACCCGGGCCAGTCCGGCCGCGTCACGGTCGAAGAAGGCCTTCGCGTACGTCTCGAGCGCCCGCTCCCGGTCGACGCCGGCGAGCGGCGGATACCAGTGGTAGCCGCCCAGGATCTCGTCCGCGCCCTGGCCCGACTGGACCACCCTGACGTGCCGCGCGACCTCCTGGCTGAGCAGCCAGAACGCGACGCAGTCGTGGCTGACCATGGGCTCGCTCATGGCCGTGACGGCGGCCTCCAGCGGCGGCAGCAGGTCGCCGGTGGGCACCCGGATCTGGTGGTGGTCGGTGCTGAACGTCTTCGCCACCAGGTCGGAGTAGACGAACTCGTCGCCCGCCCGGCCGCCGACCGCGTCGAAGCCGATCGAGAAGGTGGCCAGCCCGGACTGGCCCTCCCCGGCGAGCAGCGCGACCACCAGGCTGGAGTCGAGCCCGCCGGAGAGCAGCACGCCGACCGGCACGTCGGCCACCATCCGGCGGCGTACGGCGGTGGTCAGCGAGTCCAGCAGCGCGTCCTGCCAGTCCCGCGCGGACCAGTCGGCCCGCTCGGCGGCCCGGCTGAACGCCGGATCCCAGTACACCCGCTCGTGGCTGGTGCCGTCCGGCTCGTACACCCGGACCGTGGCGGGTGGCAGCTTGGCGACGCCGCGCAGGATGGTGCGGGGCGGCGGCACGATGCTGTGGAAGCTCAGGTAGTGGGCGAGCGCCACCGGGTCGATGCTGGTGTCGATCCCGCCGCCGGCCAGCAGGGCCGGCAGGGTCGAGGCGAAGCGGACCGTGCCGGGCGTCTCGGCCAGGTAGAGCGGCTTGATGCCGAGGCGGTCCCGGGCCAGCACCAGGCGGCCGGTGTCCCGCTCGCTGATCGCCACCGCGAACATGCCGACCAGGTGGTCGACGAAGTCGAGCCCCCACTCGGCGTACGCCTTGAGCACCACCTCGCTGTCGCCGGAGGAGCAGAAGCGGTGGCCCCTGGCCCGCAGTTCCTCGCGCAGTTCCCGGTAGTTGTAGATGCAGCCGTTGAAGACGCCGGTGAGGCCGGCGGCCGGGTCGACCAGTGGCTGGCCGCTGGCCGCCGACAGGTCGATGATCTTCAGCCGGCGGTGGCCGAGGGCCACCGGGCCCTGCGACCAGACCCCGCCGTCGTCGGGCCCTCGGTCGTCCATCGTCGCCGCCATGCGCTGCACCACGCCGACATCGGCGCGCGAGCCGTCACGGCGGAATTCTCCGGCAAGTCCGCACATGCGGCCCCATGCTGCCAGAGGTTGTTGCGGTTTACCTGTTGAGACGATGACAGTTGTGTGACGGCTCGCTATCATGCCGCGCTGCGGCGGTGGCTCTGTCCCGAGCCGGCGGTTTGGGTCCCCGGGGCGACCGGTGTCGGAAATGCGCCGGGCCCGCGGTGTGACAAACACCGCAGGCCCGGACGCCCGTCGCTCAGCCGGCGGTACGGGCCACGCCGACCGGGCAGCTCAGCCCGTTCGGGCCGTGGTTGCAGTAGCCGTTCGGGTTCTTGGTCGGGGCCAGATACTGCTGGTGGTAGTCCTCGGCCAGGTAGTAGTCACCCAGCGGAGCGATCTCCGTGGTGATCTCGCCCTTGCCGGCCCGCGTCACGATCGGCGCGAACGCGTCCCGCGACGCCTGCGCGACGGCGAGCTGCTCGTCGGTGCTGGCGTAGATCGCCGAGCGGTACTGCGAGCCGACGTCGTTGCCCTGGCGCAGGCCCTGGGTCGGGTCGTGGTTCTCCCAGAACACCTTGAGCAGGTCCTCGTAGGCGATCTTCGTGGGGTCGTAGACCACCTGGACCACCTCGGCGTGCCCGGTCAACCCCGAGCAGACCTCCTCGTACGTCGGGTTCGGCGTGTAGCCGCCGGCGTAGCCGGCCGACGTGGTGATCACGCCCGGCAGGGTCCAGAAGAGCCGCTCGGCGCCCCAGAAGCAGCCCATCCCGAAGACGGCGACCTGCGCGCCCGCCGGGAAGGGGCCCGTCAGCGAGGCGGGCAGCACCTCGTGCCGGTCGGCGACCGGCATCGCGATCAGGCGACCGGGCAGGGCCTGGTCGGGAGAGATCATTTCGGCCTTCATGCGGCGAAGGAACACGGTTGGGACTCCTCTCTCGGCTTTCCCACCGGGTGCAACAGCGCCGGCGTCCGGTTCCTTACCCGCTCAGCTTCCTTACCCGCTCAGCCCGGGCGTCCGTCGAGCGCCGCGGCCACCCGGGCCGCGTACTCCTCGGCCTCGTCGTCACCGGCGTAGCGGGTGCGGGGCCAGAAGAAGCCGCGCAGGCCGTCGCCCTTCGTCCGGGGCACCACGTGGGTGTGCAGGTGCGGCACGGACTGGGACACCTTGTTGTTCATCGCCACGAACGTCCCGCCGGACCCCAGCCCGGTCTCCACCGCCACGCTGATCCGCTGCACCAGCCGGAAGTATCCGGGCAGCGCGTCGGCCGGCAGGTCGGCCAGCGTCACCAGGTGGGTGCGCGGCACCACCAGCACGTGCCCCTTGAACACCGGCCGGGTGTCCAGGAAAGCCACCCCGTCCGCCTCGTCGACGACCCGGAACGCCGGCACCTCGCCCGCCACGATCCCGCAGAACACGCACCCAGCCACCGCCGCAGCCTAGTGCGCGTCCGGGTTCCACGCGCTGGGACAGGCGGGCGGACTAACGTCTCGGTCATGAACCACGGCTTCGAGACGCTCGCCATCCACGCCGGCCAGGACCCGGAGGCCCGCACGGGCGCGGTGATCCCGCCGATCTACCAGACCAGCACGTACGCCCAGGACGCCGTCGGTGCGCCCCGGCAGGGCTACGAGTACAGCCGCTCCGGCAACCCGACCCGGGACGCGCTCCAGGAGTGCCTGGCCGCGCTGGAGGGCGGGCCGGTGGGGCTCGCCTTCGCCAGCGGCCTGGCCGCCGAGGACGCCCTGCTGCGTACCGTCTGCAAGCCGGGGGACCACGTGGTGATCCCCGACGACGCGTACGGCGGCACGTACCGGCTCTTCGCGAAGGTGGCCGAGCGTTGGGGGCTGGAGTACACCCCGGCGAAGGTCTCCGACCCGGACGCGGTCCGGGCGGCCATCCGACCCGGCGCCACGAGGATCGTCTGGGTGGAGACGCCGACCAACCCGCTGCTCGGCATCGCCGACATCGCCGCCCTGGCCGCCGTCGCGCACTCCGCGGACGCGCTGCTGGTGGTCGACAACACGTTCGCCTCGCCGTACCTGCAGCAGCCGATCGCCTTCGGCGCGGACGTGGTGGTGCACTCCACCACCAAGTACATCGGCGGACACTCCGACGTGGTCGGTGGCGCCCTGGTCGCCGCCGACCGGACGCTCGGCGAGGAGCTGCGCTACCACCAGAACGCGATGGGCGCGGTGAACGGCCCCTTCGACGCCTGGCTCACCCTGCGGGGCATCAAGACCCTCGGGGTACGGATGGACCGGCACTGCGACAACGCCGAGCGGATCGCGGCCTACCTGGACGGTCACGCCAAGGTCGGTCAGGTCATCTACCCGGGCCTGCCGGCGCACCCCGGCCACGAGGTGGCCGCCAAGCAGATGCGCCGGTTCGGCGGCATGATCTCGTTCCGCGCCGCGGGCGGCGAGGAGCACGCCGTGGAGATCTGCAACCGGGCGAAGCTGTTCGTGCTCGCCGAGTCCCTCGGCGGGGTCGAGTCCCTGATCGAGCACCCGGGCCGGATGACACACGCGAGCGCTGCCGGCTCGCCGCTTGAAGTTCCCGGCGATCTCGTGCGACTGTCTGTCGGCATCGAGACGGTCGACGACCTGCTCGCCGATCTGGAGCAGGCGCTGGGCTGACCGCTGGCTTGGGGAGGGTGGCCGTGCCGGACATCATGCCGACGACCTGGGTGGGGGCGACCGCCAAACAGATCGCCCGGGGGGTACGCCGCGGCGACGTCTCCGCCACCCAGGTCGTCGCCGACCACCTGGACCACCTCGCCCGGGCCGACGCCGAGCTGGCCGCGTTCCGCACGGTACGCGGCGGCGAGGCGATCACCGAGGCGGAGAAGGTCGACGAGCAGGAGGACCTGGCCAACCTCCCGCTGGCCGGGGTGCCGGTCGCGGTCAAGGAGAACACTCCGGTCGCCGGCCTGCCCACCTGGAACGGGTCGGCGGCCGTGCGTACCGCCGTGGCGGAGGCCGACCACGAGGTGGTCCGCCGGCTGCGCGGCGCGGGCGCGGTGATCCTCGGGGTGACCCGGATGCCGGAGCTCGGCCTCTGGGCGCTCACCGACGACGAGACCGGGGTGACCCGCAACCCGTGGGACCGCTCGCGTACCCCGGGCGGCTCCTCGGGTGGCGCGGCCGCCGCGGTCGCCGCCGGCCTGGTGCCGATGGCGCACGGCAACGACGGCCTGGGCTCGATCCGCATCCCCGCGGCCTGCTGCGGCCTGGTCGGGCTCAAGCCCGGCCGGGGTGTGGTGCCCTGCCAGCTCGGCGCCGAGGACTGGTTCGGGCTCACCGAGCACGGCATGCTCACCAGCACCGTCGCCGACGCGGTGGTCGGCTTCTCGGTGCTGGCCGGCCGCCGCCCGGAGAAGCTGGTCCCGCCGCCCCGGCTGCGGGTCGGGGTCTCGCTGCGCTCCCCGGTGCGCGGGGTCGCGCCGGACGCGCCCAACCGGGACGCGGTGGCCGCCGCCGGCCGGCTGCTGGCCGCCGCCGGGCACGACACCGTACCGGCCGACCCGGTCTACCCGACCCGGCTGGGCCTGCAGGGCATCGCCACCTGGTTCGCGGCGGCCGCCGCCGACGTGCGGGCCGCCGGGGTGCCCCGCCAGGGCCTGCAAGCCCGCAGCCGCCGGCACGTCGCGCTCGGCGAGTGGGCGCAGCGCCGGGGGTACGTCCGCGAGGCCGACCGGGCCGCCTGGCGGGAGCGCTCGATCGGCTTCTTCACCGACCACTCGGTCGACCTGCTGCTCACCCCGGCGCTGGCCGGCCCGCCGCCGGAGGCCGCCGGCTGGTCCGGCCGGTCCTGGCTGGCGAACATGAAGGCCAACATCCGGTACGCCCCGTACGCCGCCCCGTGGAACATCGCCGGCCTGCCGGCCCTCGTGGTGCCGGTCGGCCGCCGCCCGGACGGCCTGCCGGTCGCCGTGCAGCTCGTCGGTCCGCCCGGCTCCGAGCTGCTGCTGCTCGGCGTCGCCGGCCAGTTCGAGATGCAGGCCCCCTGGGCCCGGCACGCCCCCGGTTACCCCCGGGTCGGCACGGGGTCGCCGACCGCCGCCTGATCGCCCGGCCGGGGGTTCGCCGGCGACGTCGGCGCGGGTCCGGCCGGGGGCGGGTGGCACGATCGGGGCATGACGGAACTGGTCGGTCTCGCCGACGTACAGGCCGCGCGGGAGCTGCTCGCCGGGGTCACCCGGACCACCCCGCTGGAGCCTTCCCGGCCGTTGAGCGCCGCACTGGGCGGCCCGGTGTGGTTGAAGTGCGAGAACCTGCAACGGGCCGGGTCGTACAAGGTGCGCGGCGCGTACGTGCGGATCTCCCGGCTCTCCCCGGCGGAGCGGGACCGTGGCGTGGTCGCGGCGAGCGCGGGCAACCACGCGCAGGGGGTGGCGCTCGCCGCCGGGCTGGTGGGCACGCACGCCACGGTCTTCATGCCGGTGAACGCCCCGCTGCCGAAGGTGGCCGCCACCAAGGGGTACGGCGCCTCGGTCGAGCTGGTCGGCAGCACGGTGGACGAGGCGCTCGTCGCGGCGCAGACCTACGCGGAGCGGACCGGAGCGGTGTTCATCCACCCGTTCGACCATGCGGACGTCATCGCCGGCCAGGGCACGGTGGCGCTGGAGATCCTCGAACAGTGCCCGGACGTGAAGACGATCGTGACCGGGGTGGGCGGCGGTGGCCTGATCTCCGGGATGGCGGTGGCGGCCAAGGCGCTGCGCCCCGACGTACGCGTGATCGGGGTGCAGGCGGCGAGCGCCGCCGCCTTCCCGCCCTCGCTCAAGGCCGGCGAGCCGGTACGCCTGCCCTCGTTCTCGACCATCGCCGACGGCATCGCGGTGGGCCGCCCCGGCGAGCTGACCTTCACCCACGTCCGCAAGCTGGTCGACGAGATCGTCACGGTCTCCGAGGAAGACATCTCCCGGGCGCTGCTGATGCTGCTGGAGCGGGGCAAGCAGGTGGTCGAGCCGGCCGGGGCGGTCGGCGTGGCGGCGCTGCTGGCCGGGGTGGTCGAGGGGGTGCGGGCGCCGGTGGTGGCGGTGCTCTCCGGCGGCAACATCGACCCGCTGCTCATGCTCCGGGTGATCGAGCACGGCCTGGCTGCCGCCGGCCGCTACCTGCGGGTCACGGTGCGCTGCACGGACCGGCCGGGCCAGCTCGCGTCGCTGCTCAGCGAGATCGCCGAGCACCGGGCCAACGTGGTGGACGTCGAGCACCAGCGGGCGAACCCGCACCTGCGCCTGGGCGAGGTGGAGGTGGCCCTGTCGGTGGAGACCCGCGGGGTGGAGCACTCGGACACGTTGATCAGTGCCCTGCGGGCCAGCGGCTACCAGGTGGTCTTCGCGGCCGAGTCGTGAGCCGCGCCGGCCCGCGGGAACACGAACGCCCCGGCCGGTCGGCCGGGGCGTACGCGGTGTGGCTCGGGTCCGAGGAGCCTGTCAGCCTCGGTCGGGTCGGACCCGAGCCACCCGGCGCGGGTCCGGATGTCTGCTAGCCGGAGAACGGCTCGAACTTCACCACCGTCACCTTGATGTCGGCGCCGCTGGGCGCCGTGTAGGTGCAGGTCTGGCCCGCCTTGCCGCCGAGGATCGCCTTGCCGAGCGCCGACTCGGGGCTGTAGACGGTCAGGTCGGTGGTGGAGGCGATCTCCCGGGAGCCGAGCAGGAAGGTCTCCGTGTCGTTGGCGTCGTCGTCGAAGTAGATCGTCACCACCATGCCGGGCGACACCGCGTCGGCGGTCGGCGCCTCGCCCACCTTGGCGGTGCGCAGCAGCTCCTGGAGGTAGCGGATGCGCCCCTCGGCCTTGCCCTGCTCTTCCCGGGCGGCGTGGTAGCCACCGTTCTCCCGCAGGTCGCCCTCTTCGCGCCGGGCGTTGATCTCGGCGGCGATGACCGGCCGGTTGGCGATGTGCTCGTCGAGCTCGGCCTTCAGACGGTCGTATGCGTCCTGGGACAGCCAGGTGGCGGGCGCCTCGTTGCCATTGGTGGACACAGGCGGTCTCCTCGGTTGGTACGGACTGGCTGACAGGTGAACTTCCAAGTTACCAGTGCCGCACACCACGGGGTGTCGCCGATCACCCCGGCTGACGGGGGTGAAAACCCGGGTCCGGGCCGGTCAGCCGGCCGGGCGGCAGCGCAGCACCTCGCCGATGAAGGGCCGGGCGGTGGTGGGCACCTCCCGCTGCGCGGTGACGTGCCGCTGGCCGGCGGCGGCGGTCACGGTCGCTTCGACGTGTCCCACCTCGGCGCCGTCGTGGGTGCGGGCCCGCAGCAGGCAGGTCGCCGAACCGCCGGGCGGCACGGTGACCCGGAAGTCGACCACCACCCGGGAGTCGGTGATCCCGGTGTAGGTGATCACCTCGGCGCGGTAGTCGGGGTCGCCGTACTGGCGGTAGAGCTTCGCGGCGGCCAGCCCGAGGACGGCCAGCAGCACGACCGCCACCAGGGCCGGCAACAGCGGACGGCGGCGGCCGGGCTCCCGGCGACGGCCGTAGCGGCCGGGCGGGAAGACCGGCTCACCCGGTGCGATTGTGGCGTGCGTCTCGCTCACCGGCGGGTATCTCCTGGCGTTGTTGTCGGCGGCATCGGCAAGAATGGCAGAGTCCATCTTCCCAGCCCGGCGCTGAGTCAAGGATGGCAGGTCGGGCTCGGCACCGGCCGGCCAGCACGGGGGCTTTCGCGGGCGCGGGGGGAGATTCCGGCAGGTCAGCCGGTCCGGCCCGGGCGGGTCCGGCCGGCCGGCACAGACGAGGAGCCGAAGGTGGCCCAGCAGTTGCGTCTCATGGCGGTGCACGCCCATCCCGACGACGAGTCGAGCAAGGGCGCCGCGACCACGGCGAAATACGTCGCCGAGGGGGTGGATGTCCTGGTCGTCACCTGCACCGGTGGCGAGCGGGGCAGCGTGCTCAACCCGAAGATGGACCGGCCGGACGTCTGGGCCAACATCGGCGAGATCCGCCGCGCCGAGATGGACGCGGCCCGCGCGATCCTCGGCATCGAGCAGGCCTGGCTCGGCTTCGTCGACTCCGGGCTGCCCGAGGGCGACCCGCTGCCGCCGCTGCCCGGGGGCTGCTTCGCGCTGCAGGACGTCGAGGTCGCGGCCGCCCCGCTGGTGCGGCTGATGCGCCAGTTCCGCCCGCACGTCGTCACCACGTACGACGAGGAGGGCGGCTACCCGCACCCCGACCACATCATGACCCACAAGGTGACGGTGGCCGCGTTCGAGGCCGCGGGTGACCCGGAGCGCTACCCCGAGCTGGGCGAGCCGTGGCAGCCGTTGAAGCTCTACTACGACATCGGGTTCTCCCGGGCGAAGATCATGGCGCTGCACGAGGGGATGCTCGCCGCCGGCCTGGAGTCGCCGTACGGCGACTGGATGAAGCGCTGGGAGGACCGGGAGGACAAGGGCGGCCGGATCACCACCCGGGTGGAGTGCGCGGAATACTTCCCGGTCCGCGACGACGCGCTGCGCGCCCACGCCACCCAGATCGACCCGGACGGCTTCTGGTTCCAGGTGCCGATGGACCTGCAGCAGCGCGCCTGGCCGACGGAGGACTACCAGCTCGCCCGCTCGCTGGTGGACAGCCCGCTGCCCGAGTCGGACCTCTTCGCCGGGGTCCGGGAGACGGCCCATGCCTGCTGATCCGGCGGGGAGCTACCCTGGTGCTCAGCCACATATCGGAGGAACACCATGCTGACCACCGCCCAGGTGCTCGCGGAGAACAACTTCGGTGACACCCGTACGGGTGGGCTGGCCGGCCCGATGGGTCTCTTCCTCATCCTGCTGCTCGCCGCCGCCACCATCCTGCTGATCCGCAACATGAACGCCCGGCTGCGCCGGCTGCCGGACCGGTTCCCCCAGCAGAGCGGTCCGGCCGACCACACCCGGACCGACGCGGCAGTCGCCGATCCGACAGACGGCCCCACCGCGCAGGAATCCCGCCCGGGGGCTCCCAACGGCTCCGAGCAGCGCCGAAACGGGTAGTCGGCGCATGATTCACGTCGAAGTCGGTCGTCGCCCCCTGTTGCGACCACCGGCTTTGGCTTAGCCTTCCGCCGGGGGGACCAAAAGTCCCTGAGCCGTGCGCGGAAGGGGGGCGCCGATGTTCGTGGCAGCCGTGGCCGCCCGCCGTGCCCTCGGACCACCGCCGGACGGGGTGGGCCCGTGACCTCCGGCAGGGGCGCTGACCGCCCCGACCGGCTCGGCCTGCGCGGCACGCCGGTCGGTGTTCTCCTGCTGACCGTGGCCGTCGCGGTGACCGCCCTGGCGGCCACCGTACTGGGGCTCACCGGTCCCGCGTCCCTGCCGCCGGACGATCCGCTGCCGCCGGCCGCCCGCTTCGGCATCGCGGTCGCCGCGGTCGCCGTGGCCCAGCTCGCCCGCCTGCGGTTCCGCACCGCGACCGGGATGGTCAGCATCACCTGGGGCGAGGCGGCGCTGGTGGTCTGCCTCTACGTCGCGCCGGCCGGTTGGCTGCCGGCCGCGACCCTGCTCGGCGTCGGGGCCGCCTGGACGGCCATGTCGCTGCTCGCCGACCGCCGCCCGGTGCTGGAACTGGTCCGGATCATCGGCTCGTTGACCGCCGCCGCGGCGCTCGCCGCGGTGGTGGCCACCGCGCTCGGCCGGCCGCTGCTGGCCGCGCCGACCCCCGAACTGGCCCTCGCGCTGGTCGCCGGCTCGGTGACGTACCTGCTCACCACGATCTGGCTGGGCGGGGCCACGCTGGCGCTGCGGCACGGCATCCCGATCGGCCCGCCGCTGGTCGCGGCGCTCCGCGGCAAGCTGCTGATGTTCGTCGGGAACGTGGCCGTCGGCCTGGTGGTGGTCACCCTGCTGGAGCTGGACGCCCGCTGGCTGCTGCTCCTGCCGCCGCCGCTCTGGCTGCTCCAGCAGACCTACCGGCACCGGCTCCGGGCCGACCAGGAGCGGCGCACCTGGCGGGCGTTCGCCGAGGCCACCGCCGCGCTCAACCAGCTCGACGAGCGGGGCGTGGCGACGGCCGCGGTGTCCGGCGCGCTGGCACTGTTCGGCGCCGAACTGGTCGAAGTGGACGTGGCCCGGGGCGACGGCCGGTGGCGGCGCTACCGGGCCGACGCGGGCGGTCAGGTGCGCGACCGCGAGATCACGCCCCCGGCCACGGCCGGCACCGGGGAGCACGAGCTGGTGCGGTCGCTCACCGTGGGCAGCGCCGAGGTGGGCCGGCTGCGGGTGCACTTCCCCCGGTCCGCCCCGCCGAGTGCCCGGGAGCGGGACGGGGTGGCCGCGTTCGGCGACGCCCTGGCCGCCGCCCTGCACGACGCCGCCACCCACCGGGAGCTGCGGCTGGTCACCGCCCGCTCGTCGTACGAGGCGGTGCACGACCAGCTCACCGGGCTGCTCAACCGGGCCGCCCTGCTCACCAAGGGCGACCAGGCGCTGCGGCAGCTCGCGCACGACCACCCGGTGGCGCTGCTGCTGCTCGACGTGAACCAGTTCAAGGAGGTCAACGACACCCTGGGGCACGCCGCGGGCGACCAGTTGCTCCGGCTGACCGCGAGCCGGCTGGCCGCCCTGGCCCGCCCCGGCGACCTGCTCGGCCGGCTCGGCGGCGACGAGTTCGCCCTGCTGCTGACCGCGGTCCCGGTGCTCGACGACCGGACCGCCCCGATCGCGTACGCGCTGCGCCAGGCCCGGGAGATCGCCGAGCGGCTGGCCGCGCCGACCGAGGTGGCCGGGGTGCGGATGTCCGTCGAGGTGGCCGTCGGGGTGGTGGTCGCCGACGCGGGTACCGCCGACATGACCGAGCTGCTGCGCCGGGCCGACATCGCCATGTACCAGGCGAAGGAGGGCGGCGGCAGCGTCGCCGCGTACGACAGCTCCCGGGACGCGGCGAGCACCGACCACCTGGCGCTCCTCGCCGAGCTGCGGGAGGCGCTGGAGGCCGACGACCAGCTGGTGCTGGCGTTGCAGCCGGCGGTGGACCTGACCACCGGCGCGCCGACCGGGGTGGAGGCGCTGATCCGCTGGCAGCACCCGCGCCGGGGTTGGCTCGGCCCGGCCGACTTCATCCGGCCGGTGGAGAACAGCGAGCAGCTCGGCACCTTCACCCGGTACGTGCTGGACAAGGCGCTCGCGGTGGCCGCCGACTGGGCCCGCGAAGGGCTGGACGTGCCGATCTCGGTCAACCTCTCGGCGCGCAGCCTGCTCGACCCGCGGCTGCCCGGCGAGATCGGCGACGCGCTGCGCCGGCACCAGGTCCCGCCGCGCCGGCTGGTCCTGGAGATCACCGAGACGGTGGTGATGAGCGAGCTGGAGGTCATCGACGAGGTGCTGGCCACCCTCCGGACGATGGGCGTGCAGCTGGCCGTCGACGACTTCGGCACCGGGTTCTCGTCGCTGACCTTCCTGACCCGGATCGCGGTGGACGAGCTGAAGGTGGACCGGTCCTTCGTGCTCCGGATGGCCGACTCGCCGGAGGCGGCGGCGATCGTCCGGACCACCGTCGGGCTCGCCCAGGAGCTGGGCCTGCGGGTGGTGGCCGAGGGGGTGGAGACCGCCGAGCAGCGGACCGCGCTGGCGGAGTTGGGCTGCACCTCGGCGCAGGGCTACCACTTCTTCAAGCCGATGCCGGCGGACAAGATCGGGGCGGTGCTGGGATCGCTGCGCGACAACGCCCAGGGCAACGTCTTCCCGCTGCGCGCCGACGGCGCCTCCTGACCCCGGGCGCGGCCGGGGGCGGCCGTTGTCCCGGACAGGTCCGTGCGGCGGCCGGCGTCCCGGGCCCGTCCCCGGCTGACCCGACGACGGCGGACGCCGGGTCTGGTTATGGTCGTCGGGTGAACCGACTCGCCGACGCCACGTCCCCGTACCTGCTCCAGCACGCCGACAACCCGGTCGACTGGTGGCCGTGGGGTGAGGAGGCGTTCGCCGAGGCGAAACGGCGCGACGTGCCGGTGCTCATCTCGATGGGCTACGCGGCCTGCCACTGGTGCCACGTGATGGCCCACGAGTCCTTCGAGAACGAGGCCGTGGCCCGGCTGATGAACGACGACTTCGTCTGCGTGAAGGTCGACCGGGAGGAGCGGCCCGACGTGGACGCGGTCTACATGACCGCCACGCAGGCGATGACCGGGCAGGGCGGCTGGCCGATGACGGTCTTCGCCGCCCCGGACGGCACCCCGTTCTTCTGCGGCACGTACTTCCCCCGGCCCAACTTCGTCCGGCTGCTCGGCTCGGTCGCCAGCGCCTGGCGGGACCAGCGGGACGCGGTGCTGCGCCAGGGCGCCGCCGTGGTCGAGGCGATCGGCGGCGCGCAGGCCGTGGGCGGCCTGACCGCCCCGCTCACCGCCGACCTGCTCGACGCCGCCGCCGGCCAGCTCGCGCAGGAGTACGACGAGACCAACGGCGGGTTCGGCGGTGCGCCGAAGTTTCCGCCGCACATGAACCTGCTCTTCCTGCTCCGGCACCACCAGCGCACCGGCTCGGCCCGGAGCCTGGAGATCACCCGGCACACCGCCGAGGCGATGGCCCGCGGTGGCCTGCACGACCAGCTCGCCGGCGGTTTCGCCCGCTACTCGGTGGACGGTCACTGGACCGTGCCGCACTTCGAGAAGATGCTCTACGACAACGCCCTGCTGCTGCGGGTCTACACCCAGCTGTGGCGGCTCACCGGCGACCGACTGGCCCGCCGGGTGGCCCGGGACACCGCCCGCTTCCTCGCCGACGAGCTGCACAAGCCCGGTGAGGGCTTCGCGTCCGCGCTGGACGCCGACACCGCGGGCGTCGAGGGTCTCACCTACGTCTGGACGCCGGCCCAGCTCGTCGAGGTGCTGGGGGAGGAGGACGGCCGCTTCGCCGCCGACCTGTTCGGGGTGACCGAGCAGGGCACCTTCGAGCCTCATTCCGCCTCCGCGCCGCAGGACGGCACTCCGGACGGAGGGAGGCTCATCGAACACGGCACCAGCGTGCTGCGGCTGGCCCGGGACGTGGACGACGCCGACCCGGCGGTACGGAGCCGCTGGCAGGACGTGGTGGCGCGGCTGCTCGCCGCCCGGGACACCCGCCCGCAGCCGGCCCGGGACGACAAGGTGGTGGCCGCCTGGAACGGGCTGGCGATCACCGCGATCGCCGAGTTCCAGCAGGTCGCCGCGCTCTACGCGTCCCCTGACGACGAGGACGCCAACCTGATGGAGGGCGTCACCATCGTCGCCGACGGCGCCATGCGGGACACCGCCGAGCACCTGGCCAGCGTGCACATCGTGGACGGGCGGCTGCGCCGGGTCTCCCGGGACAAGGTGGTCGGCGAGCCGGCCGGCGTGCTGGAGGACTACGGCTGCGTGGCCGAGGCGTTCTGCGCCCTGCACCAGCTCACCGGCGAGGGGCGCTGGCTGGCGCTGGCCGGTGAGCTGCTCGACGTGGCGCTGGCCCGGTTCGCCGCGCCGGACGGCGGCTTCTACGACACCGCCGACGACGCCGAGCGGCTGGTCACCCGGCCGGCCGACCCGACCGACAACGCCACCCCGTCCGGCCGCTCGGCGATCGTGGCGGCGCTGGTCGCGTACGCGGCGCTGACCGGGGAGCCGCGCTACCGGGAGGCGGCCGAGGCGGCCCTGTCGACCGTCGCGCCGATCGTCGGCCGGCACGCCCGGTTCACCGGGTACGCGGCGGCTGTCGGCGAGGCGCTGCTCTCCGGCCCGTACGAGATCGCCGTGGTGACCGACGACCCGGTCGGCGAGCCGCTGCTGGCGGCCGCGCACCGGCACGCCCCGCCCGGCGCGGTGGTGGTGGCGGGCCGCCCCGACCAGCCCGGCGTACCGCTGCTGGCGGACCGGCCGCTGGTCGACGGGCGGCCGGCCGCGTACGTGTGCCGGGGTTTCGTCTGCCAGCGGCCGGTGACCTCGGTCGAGGAGCTGGTCGCCGAGCTCGGCTGAGCGGTCACGGCCAGAGCAGCTCGCGCTCCCAGCCTGCCGCGGCCCGGCGGTAGCGCAGCCGGACGTGCCGGCGCTCCGGGTCGGCCTGCCAGAACTCGACCGTCTCGGGGGTGACCGTGTAGACCGTGTGCCCCTCGGCGACCAGGCCCGGGTCGGCGGCCAGTCGGGCGCGCACCGCGGCCAGCTCCCGGTCCAGTTCGGCCCGGTCGGGCAGCACGGCGCTCTGCCGGCCGGCCAGGGTCGCGATCCGGGAGCCCTCCGGCCGGGCCAGGAAGTCCCGCCGGGACACCTCGGGATCGGCGGGTCGGGCGGTGCCGCGTACCCGGACCTGCCGGCCCTGCTCCCGCCAGTGGAAGCTGAGCGCGAGCCGCGGGTTGGCGGCGAGTTGCCGCCCCTTGGCGCTGGTCGAGGTGGTGGCGAAGTGCCACCCGGCGGCGTCCAGATCCTTGAGGATCAGCACCCGCGCGTCCGGCCAGCCGTCGGCGTCGACGGTCGAGACGGTCATCGCATGTGGTTCGTCCACGCCGGCGTCGATCGCCCTGGCCAGCCAGGAGGCGAAGAGCGGAACCGGGGCGTCGGGCGTGTCGGCGGGGTCGAACGGGGGCATCTCGTGTGCGAGCACGGGAAGCCCGCGCAGCAGGTCGCGGGTGCTCATGCCCTGATCATGTCAATCGGCGGCGGGCGGGGTGGCCGCGCCTCCCGCGGGGGCTCCGCCGGTCCCGTCCGCCGGGCGCAGGGGCCCCGGCAGGGCGTCGAACCAGTCGAGGACCGCCCGCTCGTAGGCCAGCCCGAACCGCAGCGTCGCCACCGAGTAGGGGTCGACGTCGTCGGCCTCCGCGGGCAGCGCGGCGGCCACCGCCTCGTACCCGGCGAGCCGGTCGGCGTGGGTGGCCCGGTGCGTGGCCAGGTATTCCGCCAGCCGCTCCGGCGGCAGGTGCCGGCCGAAGAGCACCGTCAGCAGCAGCGGGAACCGGATCGCCTCCTCCGCCGGCGGTTTGGCGGCCCACTCGGCGAAGGCCGCGCGGCCGGCCTCGGTGATCTCGTAGGGCTGCCGGTCGCGCCGCCCCCGCTCGCCGGCCCGGACCAGCCCGGCGGCGGCCATCGCGGCCAGTTCCCGGTAGACCTGGCTCTGGGTCAGGGACCAGAATCCGCCGATCCGCTGCTGCGCGTACTCGACCAGGTCCCAGCCGGTCATCGGGCCGTCGTGCAGGAAGCCCAGCAGGGAGGCGGCGGTGGCGTTCAGCGGCCGGTCCGGCATCGGATGCTCCTTCGAATGATGCTTGACATCCCATTGTGTCAGGTCGCATGCTGGCCATGGCGACCTCCCACAGTGGGAGGTTGGCTGGCGGGGGAGGCTGTCATGCGTACGTTTCTCGTTGTCGTCCACGCGGTCAGCGGCAGCCTCGGGCTGCTGCTCGCCCTGCCCGTGCTGCTCGCTCCGAAGCGGCGGGGCCGGCACCCCCGGCTCGGCCGGGTCTACGCGGGCGCCGCCCTCGGCCTCGGCCTCAGCGCGCTCGGCCTGTTCGCCCTCGATCCGGCCCGGTTGTGGGGGCTGGCGGTGCTCGGCGCACTCACCCTCGGCTGGCTGGTCGGCGGCGTCCTGATCGCCCGCCGCCGGCCGCGCCGCCTCGGCCCGCGCGGCTGGCGGATCTGGCACCTCAACCTGATGGGCAGCACGGTGATCGCCTTCGTCACCGGGTTCGCCGTGCAGATGACCGACGGCAACCTGATCGCCTGGCTCGCCCCGACCGTGATCGGCTCCGCGCTGATCGCCCGGGCCACCGCGCGGGAGGTCGCCCGCGCCCCGCGCCGGATCGCGGTGACCGCCGTCGGCTGATCACCCGCCGCACCCTCGGCCCTCCGGGGCGGTGCTCGCACCGCCCCGGATAGGCTGGCGGCGCTATGGATTCCCGTACCGGACTGCCTGTCGTCGGCATGGTGGGCGGTGGCCAGTTGGCCCGGATGACCCACCAGGCCGCCATCGCCCTCGGCCAGTCGCTGCGCGTGCTCGCGCTCGCCCCGGACGACGGCGCCGCCCTGGTTGCCGCCGACGTCCAGTACGGCGACCACACCGACCTGGCCGCGCTGCGCACCTTCGCCAAGGGCTGCGACGTGGTCACCTTCGACCACGAGCACGTGCCCAACGCGCACATCCGCACCCTCACCGAGGAGGGGGCGAAGCTGTTCCCGCCCGCCGAGGCGCTGGTGCACGCCCAGGACAAGCGGGTGATGCGGGAGCGCCTCGGTGAGCTGGGCGCGCCGAACCCGGCGTGGCGTCCGGTCGAGCAGCCCGCCGACCTGGTCGCCTTCGGCGCGGAGGTCGGCTGGCCGGTGGTGCTCAAGGCGGCCCGCGGCGGCTACGACGGCCGGGGCGTCTGGCTGGTCGACGACGCGGTCCAGGCCGAGGAACTGGCCGCGAAGCTGCTCGCCGGCGGCACCCCGCTGATCGTCGAGGAGCGGGTGGCGCTGCGCCGGGAGCTGGCCGTGCAGGTGGCCCGCTCGCCGTTCGGGCAGGTCGCCGCGTACCCGGTGGTGGAGACGGTGCAGCAGGACGGCATCTGTGTCGAGGTGCTGGCCCCCGCGCCCGGCCTGGCCGAGGAGCGGGCGCTCGCCGCCCAGCAGCTCGCCATCGACCTGGCCACCGCGCTCGGCGTCGTCGGCCTGCTCGCCGTGGAGCTGTTCGAGACGCCCGACGGGCTGATCGTCAACGAACTGGCCATGCGGCCGCACAACTCCGGCCACTGGACCATCGAGGGGGCCCGGACCTCGCAGTTCGAGCAGCACCTGCGGGCCGTGCTCGACTACCCGATGGGCGACACGTCGCTCACCGCGCCGGTCGTCGTGATGGCGAACGTGCTCGGCGGCGAGCCGGGCGGCATCTCCCTCGACGAGCGGCTGCACCACCTCTTCGCCGCCGAGCCCGGCGCCAAGGTCCACCTGTACGGCAAGCAGGTGCGCCCGGGCCGCAAGATCGGGCACGTCACCCTGCTCGGCACCGACCTGGCCGAGGTACGGGCCCGCGCCGCCCGAGCCGCCCGCTGGCTGCGCGACGGACATCAGTGAGCGCGCGGAGTGAGCCGGCGAGCCCCGCAGCCGCGAACGAAGGGACAACCAGAGTGAGCACCGTCGGGCTGATCATGGGCAGCGACTCGGACTGGCCGACCATGAAGGCCGCCGCCGAGGCGCTGGACGAGTTCGACGTGCCGTACGAGGTCCAGGTGATCTCCGCGCACCGGACCCCGGTCAAGATGATCGAGTACGGCCGCGACGCCGCCGACCGGGGCGTGAAGGTGATCATCGCGGGCGCCGGCGGCGCGGCCGCCCTGCCGGGCATGGTCGCCTCGGTCACCCCGCTGCCGGTGATCGGTGTGCCGGTGCCGCTGAAGCACCTGGACGGGATGGACTCGCTGCTCTCCATCGTCCAGATGCCGGCCGGCGTGCCGGTGGCCACGGTCTCCATCGGCAACGCCCGCAACGCCGGCCTGCTCGCCGTGCGCATCCTGGGCGCGTCCGACCCGGCGCTGCTCAAGCGGATGGCCGACTACCAGGCGAGCCTGGAGAAGCTGGTCGCCGAGAAGGACGCCGCCCTCCGCGCCTCCCTGTCCTGACACCTCGACCCCGCCCCGGCCCGCGTCGGCCCCGGCCCGCGTCGGCCCCGGCCCGCGTCGGCCCCGGCCCGCGTCGGCCCCGGCCCGCGTCGGCCCCGGCCCGCGTCGGCCTGGGCCTGACTCGGCCTCGGCTCGGCCTCGGCCCAGCTCGGCCTGGCCCGCCGGTCCGTTTGATCGACTCGGTTTTCGGCAGGTCGGGGCTACCGCCGCTCCGGAGGCCCCGACCTGCCGCATTCGGAGTGGATCAAGGGCGTCGGCGGGGTCATCGCATGCCGCGCAGCGCGGTCTGCAGGCGCTCCTGGGCCCGGCGGCGGCGCTCGTTGCTGGCGCCGAGCACCAGCAGCACGATGCCGACGGGGATCAGCACCACCCACGGTCCGAGGCTGATCAGCGCGTGCACGGCGGCGATCGCGGTGACCGAGGCGCCGACGATCACCGGAGCCTGCTGCCGGGTCATCGACCCGAAGATCAGCACCGCCACCGCGCCGAGCAGCAGCAGCACCTGGCGCAGCATGGTGGAGTCGGTGGCCACCACGATCGCCAGCGTCGGCAGGAAGGCGGCGACCAGCGCCGGCCCGTACGCCACCCAGCTCGACAGGTCCGGCCGGTGGCGCAACTCCAGCACCCCGACCAGCAGGGCGAGCGCGGCGAACGGCAGCGTGTACGCCTCCGGCAGCGCCACCTCGGCCACCCGCATCAGGATCCACCAGGCGCTGATCTCGCAGACCACCACCGCCCAGAACAGGATCCGCCGCTCCACCGGCCGGCGGCCGGGCCGGGTGGCGGCCACCCCGAGCACGGCGCCCCAGCCGGCCAGCAGCGCGGCGATGTGCCGGGGCGAGTCGTACGCGAGGGCGAGCGCGATGAGCGCGGCGGCGTACCCGCTCCACTCGACGGTGGCCGCCTCCCGGTAGGCCTCGGGCCGGCGTAGCCGGGGGAGGGTGGCGGCGAAGACCTGGAGCGCCGCGCCCACGGCCAGCACCCCGAACGCCGACCAGACCGTGGCGAGCCCGGCGACCAGGCCGAGGGTGAGCACGAACAGCTCCGCCATCAGCGAGCCGAAAAGCCAGCCGAGGATGCGGGCCCGCTGGGTGGTGCCGAAGAACGCGGCCACCGCCCCGACGCCGACCGCCCCGCCCAGCGTGAAGAGGGTCAGCTCCCGGGTGGCGAGGCTGCCGGCCAGCCCGGCGCCCCCTGCGGCCAGCCCGATCGCGAACACCAGCACCCGGGCGACCCGGATCGAGCGGGCCGGCTCGACCAGCGGCGGGGGCGGGGTCAACGCCAGGCCCAGCATGGCGAGGGTGAAGACGGCCAGCCCGGCCAGGGCGGTCTCCGGCCAGCCCTGGCCCAGCGCCACCGGCGTGATCAGCAGCGTCACCGCCGCGCCGGGGAGCACCACCGGCACCGCCCGGCTGCGCCGCCCGCCGCTGAAGCCGGTGGCGGCGAGCGCCGCCGTCACGGTCAGCAGGAACGCGGTCAGCACGTGGGTCGGATCGACCGCGTCGGCCGGCGGGGTGAGCAGTTCGGGCGGCGGGCCCTGCCACACCCGGGACAGCACCTCCATCGGCCCGACCAGCGCCACGACCAGCGGCGGGAGCAGCGTGACCAGGGCGAGCGCGGTCGGCAGCAGGGCCGCGGCGAGCGCACCGGCGGCCGGGCTGACCCGCCAGCGCAGGTCGGTGTCGCCGTCGCGGCGCAGCGCCCCGTTCAGCAGCACCGACCAGCGGCGTACCGGCTGGGCCGAGCCGGCCGGCGGGACGGTGGCGGCGCGGACCAGTTCGGCGAGGACACCGAGCAGCGCCGCCGCGGCCGCGTACACGCCGGACGGCAGGTGGGTGATGACGGCGGCGATCGCGCTCACCGTGGCGCCGCCCGCCACGGCGACGCTCGCGTACGGCAGGTACTGCGGGATCTGCCGGCGGGCGGCCGCGACGGCGGCCAGGCCGATGCTGGACGCGGCGAGCGCGGCGGTCAGCACCACCTGGGGGGAACGCCCGTACTCGGCGGCCAGGGCGGCGACCGCACCGGGCAGCGCGAGCAGGGCGGCCCCCAGCGCCGCGCTCCCCACCTGCACCAGGTGCCCGGGCATTCCCTCGGAGCGGACGTCCTCGACCAGCGACGGGGCGATCGCCCGGGCCAGAGCCGCCACCACCACCCCGATCAACACGATGCTGCCCAGGGCCAGCGCGGTGGTCCACGGCCGGACCAGCCCGGCCCCGGCCGCGTGCAGGGCGACCACCCCGGCCACGGTGGCCCGGGACAGCGCGGCCCGCGGATCGGCCGCGGCCACCGCCGCCATCCCGAACACCGTGGCGACCATGGCCCCCACCAGCACCGGCGACCACCAGGGCAGGTCGAAGGCGGCCGGCGCGCCGATGGTGGCGAGCACGGCGGCGACGCCGGACACGTCGTAGCGCCAGGGCGACGGCAGCAGGATGCCGGCGGTCACCGCCAGCAGGGCCAGCGCCACCGGGGCCTGCCAGGTCGCCCCACCGGTGGGCGCGGCCGGCCAGCCGGTGAGGTCACCGGCCCAGATCGGGCCGGGGGTGGCGAGCACACCGACGCCGCCGCGCAGCGCGGTCCAGCCGGCGAGCAGGCCGATCAGCGTGCCGCCGATGGTGACGCCGAGGGTCGGTCCGCGCCGCCACTCCTCGGGCAGGGCGCGGGCGGCGACGGCCACCACCAGCACCAGCGCGGCCGCCACCACGAGCTGGCCGCCGGGAGCGAGCACCGCGGTGATCCGGACCAGGGTGGCGATGAGCGCCGCCGTGGTCGCCGCCAGGGCCAGGTCGGAGCCGTCCAGCGTCAAATCGGAGCGGCGGCCCGCGTCGATCCGGGGCGCCAGCGCCAGCAGCGCGGCGGCGAGTAGCAGCAGGCCACCCACCCAGGCGTCGGCGGCGGTGGCGCCCGGCGCGCCGAACCCGGCGGCGGCGACCGCCACGGCGCCCAGCACGGTGCCGACCGCGTGCGGGGCGCTGAGATGCCGCTGGGCGACCTGGACGACGGCGGCGTAGCCGAGCGTGACGCAGACGCCGAGGAAGCTCGCCGCGAGGATCGGGACGGTCAGCTCGCGCAGGTCGGCCGCGGTGCGGGCCGGCGCGGCCGGTTCGGTGGCGGCGACGAACGCGGCCACCGCTCCGGGCAGCGCGAACGCGGCGCCGCCGGCGGCCCAGCCGCACACCGTGTCGGCGGCGGTGGCGGCGATCCGGACCCGGGGCGCCAGCGAGACGAGCGCGCCGGCCAGGAAGAGCAGGGTCAGCGCCGCCGCGGTGAGCGCCGGCCGGGCGAGCGCGGCGCCCGCGCCGACCAGGCCGAGCCCGGCGGCGGTGACCGCGTGCGCCACCGCGGCGCGCCGCGATCCGGCGGAGAGCCCGAGCACCCCGATGGCCACCGCGGTGAGCAGCATCGGCCAGCAGGCGGCGGCCCAGCCCAGGCCGAGGGAGGCCGGCACGGCGAGGGCGGTCAGCGCCGCCCCGACCACCGCGAACTCGCGCCGGATCTCCGGCGGCAGGGCGATCACCGCGGCGACGGTGAGCAGCAGCGCGCTCGCGGCGAGCTGCCAGCTGGTCGGCCCGACCGCCGTGGCCAGCTCGGCGTGCCAGCCGCTCAGGTCGGCCGACCAGGCGGGCAGCGCCGCGCGCACCGGGGCCAGGCCGGCGCGGAGCGCGCCGCCGGCCACCACGAGCCCGCTGACCGTCAGCGCGACCGCCGAGGCGAGCTGCGGGCCCCGCCGGGCGGCCTCCGGCACGGCCCGGACCGCGAACCCGGTCAGCGCGATGACCGCGGCGATGAGCAGCAGGGACCGGCCGGGGAAGGCGACCGAGGCGACCCGGCCCAGCGCGCCGATCACCGCGAGTGTGACGATGCCGGCGCCCAGGTCGGGCAGCGGCGGCCGGCGCAGCACCAGGGTGCCGGTCAGCCCGACCAGCGCGGCCAGCAGCAGCACCACGCCCGCCCCGGCGGCGGCCGGCACCGTGACGGCGCGCAGCAGCGCGGTGACCGCGTACGCCAGGGCGACGGCGACCGCCGTGCCGTGCAGCAGCCAGGTCAGCTCGCGCAGCCAGGGCACCGGCCGGGCGGGCGCGGTCACCGGGTCGCCGCCCGGCTCCCCGCCGAGCACCTCGGCCGCCTCCTCCGGGGCCGCCTCGGGCCGCTCGTCCGTGGCCCGTTGCCGGGGCGGGACCGGGGCCGGCGGCGGGGTGGGCAGGTCCCGCCGGACGGGGCGTTCGACCACCACCGCCGAGCGGACCAGGGCGAGGTCGGCCACCGCCACCACGGTCAGCACCAGCGCCCAGCCTGCCGGCCCGGTGATCCGCTCGTAGGTCAGCAGCGGCAGCACCGGCTGCGCGGCGAGGACGGTGGCGAAGCGGGGCGCGCGCAGCCCCGTCGCGTACGCGTAGCCGACGGCGACCACGGTGGTGACCAGGAAGATCGACCCGGCGAAGGCGGGGCCGGAGGTGGCGCCGCCGATCCGGTCCACGGCCCAGAGCGCGTACCCGGCCAGCGGGAGCAGCAGCAGGCCCACCGCGGCGATGGTCTCCGCGGTCGAGGTGAGGCCGCGGCGGGCCAGCACGGGGGGCGCGAGCAGCATGAGCACGGTGGCCACCAGCAGCACGCCGAGCCGGGCCAGCGCGTCCATGGAGCTGGTGGCGACCGCGGCGAAGACCACGGCCGCGACGCCGAGCAGCAGCGCGCCGAGCCCGAGGGGGATGTTCTGCACCTCCCGGGAGGACGCCTCCGGCGGGTGCTCCGGGTCGTCCACGTCGAGCCACTGTGCCCGGACCCGGGGCGGCGGGAGGTCGTCCGGGGCGGGCGGCGGGGTGCCCTGGCGGGGCACCCGGGGCGGCGCGCCGGTGGTGGCCGTCGGCGGGCGCCGGCCGGGCCGGCGGCGCAGCACCCGGCGGGGCCGGGTGGCCTGCTTGATCCGCTCCTCACCGGCGTGCGCGAGGATGTCCCGCTGGAAGAGGGCGGCCTGCATCTTGGCCGCGATCTGCCGCTGCTCGCGGGCGATCTCGGCGTCGCGCGCCTTCATCTCCGCGATGGACCGCTCGATGTCCGCCAGGTGCTCGGCCCACTGTGGCTGGTCCGCCCCGCAGTGCGGGCAGATCACGGCCGGCTTGATCTCCCGCCCGCACGAGGCGCACCTGAAGGTCTGCACGACATCCTCCGTCCGGCCGGCCCGCTGCGCGGACCTCCACAGTCGCAGCATGCCTTGACCGGGCGCGGATTTCGACAATTGTCGGCGCGTTCGGGAGACAAAAAGACGCCGGCCGTGGCGCGGGTCCACGGCCGGCGTCGGGCGACGCGGTCAGGGGCGGCCCATGCCCCGGTACTCCCAGCCGGCCTGGGTCCACAGTGTCGAGTCGAGGCAGTTGCGGGCGTCGACCACCTTGCGGCCGTTGACCAGCTCGCCGAGGGCGACCGGGTCGGCGTTGCGGAAGTCGGCCCACTCGGTGAGCACGCAGACCAGGTCGGCCTCGTGGACCGCGTCGGTCATGCTCGTCTCGTACGCCAGCTCGGGCACCGCCCGGCGGGCGTTCTCCAGGCCCTGCGGGTCGAACACGTGCACCTCGGCGCCGGCCTTGTGCAGCAGCGAGGCGACCGCGAGCGCCGGGGCGTCCCGGACGTCGTCGGTGTTCGGCTTGAAGGTGGCGCCGAGCACGGCGATCCGGGTGCCGGAGAGGTCCGGGCCGGCCGGGCCGGAGCGGCGGCCGAGCAGCTCGGCGGCGAGCTGGAGCACCCGGCTCCGCCGGCGCAGGTTGATCAGGTCGACCTCGTGCAGGAAGCGCAGCGCCTCGCCGGCGCCCAGCTCCTGGGCGCGGGCCTGGAACGCGCGGATGTCCTTGGGCAGGCAGGCGCCGCCGAAGCCGAGGCCGGCCTGGAGGAAGCGGTTGCCGATCCGGGGGTCGTAGCCGATCGAGCGGGCCAGTTGGGTGACGTCACCGCCGGCGGCCTCGCAGACCTCGGCCATCGCGTTGATGAAGGAGATCTTGGTGGCCAGGAAGGCGTTCGCGGCGACCTTGACCAGCTCGGCGGTGGCGAAGTCGGTGACCACCAGCGGGACCTCGCGGTCCTCGGTGGCGGCGAGGTCGAAGACGCCCTTGTGCGCGGCGTAGAGCATCCCGTTGGCCCACTCGCTCTTGACCCCGACCACGATCCGGTTGGGGCGCAGCACGTCGTCGACGGCGAAGCCCTCCTGGAGGAACTCGGGGCTCCAGGCCACCTCGACGCCCAGGTCAACCGGGGTGTGCTTGCCGACGAGCTGTTCCACCCACTCGGCGGTGCCGACCGGGACGGTCGACTTGCCCACGATCAGCGCCTTGCGGGTCAGGTGCTGGGCGAGGTTGGTCACCGACGCCTCGACGTAGGAGAGGTCGGCGCCCATGCCGTCGGCCCGCTGGGGGGTGCCCACGCAGATGAAGTGCACGTCGCCGAAGTCGGCGGTCTCCTGGATGTCGGTGCTGAACCGCAGCCGGCCGGCGGCCAGGTTGCGCCGCAGCAGCTCGTCCAGGCCGGGCTCGTGGATCGGCACCTCACCGGCGTTCAGCTTGGCGATCTTGTCAGCGTCGACGTCGAAGCCGAGCACCTCGTAGCCCAGTTCGGCGTAGCAGATCGCGTACGTCGCACCGAGGTACCCGGTGCCCAGGAACGTGACCCGGGGCCGGGCCGCACCCGAGGGCGGGGTCACCGCGGCGATGGCCGGTACCGGCTGGGTGTTCGGGTACGGAATCGTCACGCCTGTCTCTCCGCTCGCACTGGCGGCGCTTCGTTGCGTCGCGATCGGCTGGGCGCCACGCCCGGGCACCGAGGGGTCGTCTGTCTTCGGGTGAGGGTAGTTGTGCCGTCTCGGCGCCTGTCGTGCGCGAGCCTACCCGCCGGTAAGGTCCGGCTGAACCCTGGTCGCTATCCTTCAGTCTGCGGCAGTCGGCGGCCTCGGGGCGTCACAGACTGCGCATTTTAGCGGTGAAGGGGAGGGGCCGACATGGCCGCAGAGCAGTCGTTCGACGTTTACCGGTTGCCGGAGGAGCACGAGGCGGTCCGGGAGGCGGTCCGTGAGGTCTGTGCGGCGAAGGTCGCCCCGCACGCCGCCGAGGCGGACGAGACCGCTGAGTTCCCGAAGGCGTCCTACGACGCGCTGCGGGCAGCCGACTTCCACGCCCCGCACATCCCCGTCGAGTACGGCGGCGCCGGCGCGGACGCGCTGGCCACCGCCATCGTGATCGAGGAGGTCGCCCGGGCCTGCGCCTCGTCCTCGCTGATCCCGGCGGTGAACAAGCTGGGCACCATGCCGCTGCTGCTGGCCGGCTCGGAGGAGCTCAAGCGGAAGTACCTCACCCCGGTCGCCGCGGGTGACGCGATGTTCTCGTACTGCCTCTCCGAGCCGGAGGCGGGCAGCGACGCCGCCTCGATGACCACCAAGGCGGTCCGGGACGGCGACCACTGGGTGCTCAACGGCGTGAAGCGGTGGATCACCAACGCGGGCGTCTCGGAGTACTACACGGTCTTCGCGGTGACCGATCCCACAGCCCGTTCCCGGGGCATCTCGGCCTTCGTGGTGGAGAAGTCGGACGCCGGGGTGAGCTTCGGCGCGCCGGAGAAGAAGCTCGGCATCAAGGGCTCGCCGACCCGCGAGGTCTACTTCGACAACGTGCGGATCCCGGCGGACCGGATGATCGGTGCCGAGGGCACCGGTTTCGCCACCGCGATGCGGACCCTGGACCACACCCGGGTGACCATCGCCGCCCAGGCGCTCGGGATCGCCCAGGGCGCGCTGGACTATGCCAAGGGCTACGTCCAGGAGCGCAAGCAGTTCGGCAAGCCGGTCGCGGACTTCCAGGGCATCCAGTTCATGCTCGCCGACATGGGCATGAAGCTGGAGGCGGCCCGCCAGCTCACCTACGCCGCCGCCGGCAAGTCGGAGCGGGGCGACGCCGACCTGACCTACTTCGGTGCGGCCGCGAAGTGTTTCGCCTCGGACGCCGCCATGGAGATCACCACCGACGCCGTGCAGTTGCTCGGTGGCTACGGCTACACCCGCGACTACCCGGTCGAGCGGATGATGCGGGACGCCAAGATCACCCAGATCTACGAGGGCACCAACCAGGTGCAGCGCATCGTCATGGCCCGCCAGCTGCTCAAGGGCTGACCCGGCAGGTCGGGCGGGCGGGCCGGGGTGCCGGCCCGCCCGCGGGCGTTCAGCGGAACTCGGTGGTGCCCTCCGGTCGGCTCGCGGGGCGCGGGGGCGCGGACCACGGCGACTCGCCGCCGGTGCGGCGGGGCAGGGGTTCGGTGGGGGTCTCGGGATAGCCCAGGGTCAGCGGGGCGGTGTCCTTGGTCGCGTCGGACGGCGGCCAGTCGCCGAGCGAGGGGCTGGGCTCGGCCGGCTTGGCGGCCGGGGTCAGCTCCGCCTCGGCCGTGGGCTGGTCGGGCCACCGCCGCCAGCGCTGCACGCTGAACACGGCCATCAGCAGCAGCACGCCGATGAGGAACAGCGTGCCGTTCTCCAACGGCTGGCGCAGCGGCAGCGGGTCCCCGAGCATCTTCCAGTTCTGCGGGACCGCGTCACGCACGGTGAACGGCGCGACGAACATCCCGAGGTACGGGACGGCCAGCAGCAGCCCGGCCGTGAGCGGACCGAGCGGCGAGAAGCGCAGCGTGGCGAGCAGGCCGAGCAGGATGCCGGCGACGCCGAGGTAGACGGCCGGCTCGATCAGGTTGGGTGTGCTGTACGTACCGAGTTCCACCCAGCGGTGGACGGTGCGTCCTGATCCGTCCTGACCGAGGGTGACGAGCACCCAGGTGACGGGCGCCACCACCAACCCGGCGAGGAAGCTCCAGAGATGTCGCATCCGCGCACCGTACCGTTTCCGCCATGACAGATCACCCCTCCACCGTGCCGGCGGGCAAGCCGACCTCGTACTCCCGGGTAACGCTCAGCCGGATCATGACTGCCGTCGATGTCAATCTGTACGGGACCGTGCACGGTGGGGTACTGATGAAGTTCGTCGACGACGTCGCCGGGGCGGCCGCCGCCCGGCACAGCGGGGGCACCGCGGTCACCGCGTCGATCGACGAGATCGTCTTCTCCGAGCCGGTCCGGGTGGGCGACCTGGTGCACGCGCACGCCCAGGTCAACTGGACCGGGCACACCTCGATGGAGATCGGGGTGAAGGTGGTCGCCGAGCGCTGGGACTCGGCCGAGGACGAGCCGGTGCGGGTGGCCACCGCGTACCTGGTCTTCGTGGGGGTGGACGTGGGCGGCGCGCCCCGCCCGGTGCGGCCGGTGCTGCCGGAGACGGCGGAGGACGAGCGGCGCTACCGGGAGGCGGAGATCCGCCGCGCCCACCGGCTCGCCCGCCGGCGTGCGATCCAGGCGCACCGCGCCGGCTGAGGGGAGAGGCGGCGGCCCTCACGCAACGCCTCCTCGGGGCAGGGGGCACCCGCTCAACGGGCGGACCCACACCCGTAGGCACCGCGGGGTGTGTCCCGGCCACGCCCCGTCGGCGCCACCCGGTGCGGACAATGGCCAGGCGGGGTAGGGCAAGATTGCGCCAGGCCCAGGCACAGTGTGGTGACGGGCCTCAGGGAGGGTGGGATCAGTGGGTGACGTGCTGTGGACGCCGCCGGCCGACGTGCGTGAGCGGTCCCGGATCGGTGACTACCTGCGCTGGCTGGCGGCGCACCGGGGCCTCGAGTTCGCCGACTACGACGCGTTGTGGCGCTGGTCGGTGACCGACCTGGACGCCTTCTGGCGCTCGATCTGGGACTACTTCGAGGTGATCGCGCACACCCCGCCGACGGCGACCCTGGCCGACCGGGCCATGCCCGGCGCCCGGTGGTTCCCCGGCGCCACCCTCAACTACGCCGAGAACGTGCTGCGGATGCCCGGCCGGGGCGACGACGACCCGGTGGTGGTCGCGCACGGGCAGACCCGGGCGCCCGAGACACTGACCGCCGCCGAGCTGCGCGAGCAGGTCCGCCGGGTGGCGGCCGGGCTGCGCCGGCTCGGCGTCGGCCGCGGCGACCGGGTGGCCGCGTACGCGCCGAACATCCCGGAGACGTTCGTGCTGCTGCTGGCCACCGCCAGCCTGGGCGCGATCTTCTCCTCCTGCGCGCCCGAGTTCGGCACCCGCAGCGTCACCGACCGCTGGCAGCAGATCGAGCCGAAGGTCCTCATGGCCGTCGACGGCTACCGGTACGGCGACAAGCCCGTCGACCGGCGCGGCGAGGTGGCCGCGATCCGGGCCGCGCTGCCGTCGCTGGAGCACACCGTCGACATCGCCTACCTGGACCCGGCCGGGTCGCCGCCGGCGGGCGCGCTGAGCTGGGCCGAGCTGGCGGCGGCGACCGACGAGCCGCTGACCTTCACGCCGGTGCCCTTCGACCACCCGCTCTACGTGCTCTACTCCTCCGGCACCACCGGCCTGCCGAAGCCGATCGTGCACGGCCACGGGGGCATCCTGCTGGAGCACCTGAAGATGCTGGCCCTGCAGCACGACCTGGGCCCGGCGGACCGGTTCTTCTGGTTCACCACCACCGGCTGGATGATGTGGAACTTCCTGGTCTCCGGCCCGGCGGTGGGCGCGACGATCGTGCTCTTCGACGGCAACCCCGGCCACCCGGACCTGGGCGCGCTGTGGCGGCTGGCCGCGACGACCGGCACCACCTATTTCGGCACGTCCGCGCCGTTCCTGCTGGCCTGCCGCAAGGCCGGCCTGGTGCCGCGCGAGATCGCCGACCTCGGCGCGCTGCGCGGCCTCGGCTCGACCGGCGCACCGCTGCCCGCCGAGGGCTTCACCTGGGTGTACGAGAACGTCGGTGACCACCTCCAGCTCCAGTCGCTCTCCGGCGGCACCGACGTCTGCACCGGCTTCGTCGGTGGGGTGCCGCTGCTGCCGGTGCACGCCGGCGAGATCACCTGCCGGGCGCTCGGCGCGAAGGTGGAGGCCCGCTCGGGCGACGGCAGCCCGGTCATCGGCCAGCTCGGCGAGCTGGTGATCACCGAGCCGATGCCGAGCATGCCGGTGGGGTTCTGGAACGACACCGACGGCTCCCGCTACCGCGAGGCGTACTTCGAGGTCTATCCGGGGGTCTGGCGGCACGGCGACTGGATCACCATCAACGAGCGCGGCGGCTGCGTGATCACCGGCCGCTCCGACGCCACCCTGAACCGGGGCGGCGTGCGGCTCGGCACCGCCGAGTTCTACTCGGTGGTGGAAGGGCTGGACGAGGTGGTCGACTCGGTGGTCGTGCACCTGGAGGACGACGAGGGCGGCGCCGGCGAGCTGCTGCTCTTCGTGGTGCTCGCGGAAGGGCTGGAGCTCGACGACGCGCTGCGCCGCACGATCTGCCGCGAGCTGCGGACCGCGCTGTCGCCCCGGCACGTGCCCGACGAGATCCACCAGGTCCGCGCGGTCCCGCGCACCCTCTCGGCGAAGAAGCTGGAGGTCCCGGTCAAGAAGATCCTGACCGGCACCCCGGTCGACCGCGCCGCCGCCAAGGGCGCCCTGGCCAACCCGGATTCCCTGACGGCCTTCGCCGCCTTCGCCCAACGCCGCGCCCCCACCGACCACGCCACCCCGGCCTGACCCTCCCGGCCCTGCCGATCATGGAGTTGTGGCACCTCACCAGGGGGGCGTAACGCCTCCTTCCGGGCGCCACAACTCCATGATCGACGCTAGGTGACGGTGCGGGTGATCTTTTCCGCGGCGGTGCGGGAGTCCAGGCGGGACGGGTCGAGGTGGGCGCAGGCCACCAGGGTGGCGTTGGCGGTGAGGGGGGCCAGCAGCCAGTCGACCGGGTCGGGGTGCTGGTCGGTGTCGATCAACACCCGGTCGCCGGGGGTCAGGCAGAGCTCCGCGGCCCGGGCCTGCGCGCGGGCCAGCAGCTCCGCGTCCCCCGATCCCCCCTGGGGGTACGGGGTGAAGTGGTCGCCGTGGCCGCGTACCGACGACACGAAGTCGGTGAAGCCGGCCGGCACCTGCCGCAGCGGCAGGGCGAACGGGTCGAGGGGGAGCGCGTACCGCTCGCCGGCCGACCACTGCGCCGCCTCGGCGGCCCGCCCGGCGGCGGCGAAGAGGACGTCCACGTCGCCCGGGGCGTCCACCACGGCCAGCTTCGCCGACCAGCAGCCGAGCAGCACGGCGGCGGTCTGCCAGTGCGGCGGCAGCAGCACGGCGGCCGTGTCACCGGGCGCGAGGCCGACCTCGTCGACGAGCAGGTTCGCCGTCTTGGCGGCCCAGTTCGCCAGGGTCGCGCCGGACAGTTCGGTGCGCTCGCCGGTGGCGTCGTCGTACCAGGTCAGGAGGGGGCGGGTGGGGTCGGTCGCGATCGCGTCGGCGAACACCCGGGCAATGTTGTCGGCCATCGGCGCGAACGATACGCGCCGGTGGCCCGTACTCGATGACAAGGACAAGTCGGCGTACCGTCGGGTCGCGGTCACCGCCGGGACCCAGGCCCGGCGTAGGCTTGCCGACAGTGTTGTTCCCCACAACTGGACTTGCTGAGGAGTCGCCCAGTGACCGCCGGTCGCCCGCCCCGCGTGCTCATCGACGCCACGAGTGTCCCCGCCGACCGTGGCGGCGTCGGTAGATACGTCGACGGCCTGCTCGGCGCCCTCGGCCGGGTCTGCGGCTCCGCCGTCGACCTGGTGGTGGTGAGCCTCCGCACCGATCTGGAGCGGTACACCCGGATGCTGCCGGCGGCCGAGGTGATCCCTGCGCCGGCGGCGGTGGCGCACCGCCCGGCGCGGCTCGCCTGGGAGCAGACCGGCCTGCCGCTGCTGGCCCAGCAGGTGGGCGCCGAGGTGCTGCACTCGCCCTTCTACACCTGCCCGCTGCGGGCCGGCTGCCCGGTCACGGTCACCGTGCACGATGCGACCTTCTTCACCGAGCCGGAGCACTACGACAAGTCCCGCCGGACGTTCTTCCGCAGCGCGATCAAGACCTCGTTGCGTCGCGCCGAGCGGGTGATCGTGCCGAGCAAGGCCACCCGCGACGAGCTGATCCGCCTGCTGGACGCCGACCCGACCCGGATCGACGTGGCCTACCACGGGGTCGACCAGGCCGCCTTCCACGCCCCGAGCGAGGAGGAGAAGGCCCGGGTCCGGGCCCGCCTCGGGCTGGGCAGCAGCAGCTACGTGGCCTTCCTCGGGGCCAAGGAGCCGCGCAAGAACGTGCCCAACCTGATCCGCGGCTGGGCCCGCGCCGTGGCCGACCGGGACGACCCGCCGGCCCTGGTGCTCGCCGGTGGCCAGGGGCACGACGACGACATCGACCGGGCGGTGGCCGAGGTCCCGTCCCACCTGCGGCTGCTGCGTCCGGGCTACCTCCGCTACGCCGACCTGCCCGGCTTCCTCGGCGGTGCCCTGGTCGCCGCCTACCCGTCGTACGGCGAGGGTTTCGGCCTGCCCATCCTGGAGGCGATGGCGTGCGCCGCGCCGGTGCTGACCACGCCGCGGCTCTCGCTGCCCGAGGTGGGTGGCGACGCGGTGGCGTACACCAGCGAGGACCCGGACCAGATCGCCACCGATCTGGGCGCCCTGCTCGACGACGAGCAGCGCCGGCTCGCCCTGGCCAAGGCCGGTTTCGACCGGGCCAAGGAGTTCACCTGGGAGTCCAGCGCCGAGGTGCACACCGCCGCCTGGAGCCGGGCCCGGTCCTGACCGTCCCGGCCCCCGGTGGGCGCGAGCGCCCCTGACCGCGCGCCCGCTTCGGGCATGATGTGCTGATGTTCTACGCCGTGATCCCGGCGGGTGGCAGTGGCACGAGGTTGTGGCCGTTGTCCCGTGCCGGCCATCCCAAGTTCCTCCACCCGCTGACCGGTACGCCCGCCTCGCTGCTGCAGGCGACGGTGGACCGGTTGTCGCCGTTGACCACGCCGGAGCGCACACTGGTGGTCACCGGGGCCGCGCACGTCGCGGCGGTGGCCCGGCAACTGGCTGGCCTGCCCGAGGAGAACATCCTGGTCGAGCCCTCACCGCGGGACTCCTGCGCGGCCATCGCGCTGGCCGCCGCGGTGATCGCGGAGCGTGACCCGGCGGCGGTGATGGGCTCGTTCGCCGCCGACCACCTGATCGGCGACCCGGCCCGGCTGGCCGAGGTGGTACGCCAGGCCATCGGCGGGGCCGAGCAGGGGCTGCTGATGACCGTGGGCATCACCCCGACCCGGCCCGAGACCGGCTACGGCTACCTGGAGACCGGGGATCCGGTGGGCGACGGCCCGCAGCGCCCGGTGACCGAGTTCAAGGAGAAGCCGGCCGCCGAGGTGGCCGAGGGCTACGTCCGCTCCGGTCGGCACCTCTGGAACGCCAGCATGTTCGTCTGGCGGGTGGACGTCTTCCTGGCCGAACTGGCCCGGCAGCAGCCGGCCATGCACGCCGGGATCACCGCCATCGCGGCGGCATGGGGCAGCCCGGAACAGGACGACGTGCTGGGCACCGTCTGGCCGACCCTGCCCAAGATCTCCGTCGACTACGCGGTGATGGAGGGCGCGGCGACCGCCGGCCGGGTGGCGACCGTCCCCGGCGACTTCGGCTGGAACGACGTCGGTGACTTCCACACCCTCGGCGAGGTGCTGCCCGCCGACGCCGACGGCAACGTGGTGCTCGGCAGCGACGCCAAGCCGGGTGTGCTGCTGCACGACACCACCGGCAGCGTGGTGGTCCCGCAGTCCGGCCGGCTGGTGGCCGCGGTCGGGGTGCACGACCTGATCGTGGTGGACACCCCGGACGCCGTGCTGGTCTGCCCGCGCGACCGCGCGCAGGACGTGAAGAAGCTGGTCGACGAGTTGAAGGAGCGCGGCGAGGAGGGCCTGCTCTGACGGTCAGCCGGCGGTGCGGCGGGCCAGCGTGGCCAGGGCCGGCGCGATCAGTTGGACGGTCCCGTCGGCCAGCGGCTCGGGCAGCCGGTCCGGCGGGAACCAGCCCAGCGCCGCGCTTTCGGCGCTGACCCGCTCGGCCGCGCCGGCCGGGGCGAACACGGCGAACCGGACGTCGTAGTGCAGCGAGCCGCCCTGGCAGGCGACCGGGTGGATGTCCACGTCGATCGGCTCCGGGTCGATCGTCAGCCCGGCGATCCCGGACTCCTCGGTCGCCTCGCGCAGCGCGGCAGCCACCAGCGTCGGGTCGCCGGGCTCGCAGTGCCCGCCGAGCTGCACCCACTTGTGGAACCTGCCGTGCAGGCAGAGCAGCACCCGCTCGCCGGTGGCGTCGAGCACCAGCGCGCTGGCGGTCACGTGCCCGGGCCGGTGCGCGCGGCTCAGCGCCACCGGCCCGGCGGCCAGCAGCTCCAGGGTGCGGTCCCGGTTGGTGGCGGCGGCCGGGCTGGTCGCCGTCCAGCGGCTCAGCAGCGCGGTGGCGTCGGCGTGCAGGTCGGCGTACGTCCCCAGGTCGGTGTGCACGCCGACACTCTACGAGCGTCCGCTCCCTACCCGGGCCGGTGACCCGGCGACCGGTGGAGTGGGCCGGACACGGAACGACCGGGTGGCACCTCCGCGGAGTGTCTCCGCGGACCCTCGTGCTGCCGCCCGGTCGCCCGCCCCACCCCCGAACGCCGGTACCGCCTGGTCCGACGGGCACCAGCAGTCTGCCCAGCCGGCCGGGCCGCCGTCGAGGTCTTTCAGTCCACGCTTAAAGATGGAGATTACTGCCGACGGTAGAGTGCGGGGTGAAGGTAAGGGCTTTCCCTCCGCCCGCCTTCGGGAGTGCTCCATGCTGAAGATCTTCTTCTCGAGCGAGGACATCCTGCGGACCAGGGTCGCCCCTGCCCCGGATCCGATGTGGGAGCTGGTCCTCAGCCTGCACCTGCTCCAGGGCCGGGAGCGCCAGCCGCTGCTGCTGGAGTGGCGCCGCTCGGTGGCCCGTGCGCTACGGGCGGAGACCGCGGCCGAGCAGTTCCGCCTGCTGCTCGCGCTCAACCCGCCACGCGGCTACTTTCCCGACTTCCTCACCCCGTACGCCAGCCGGGAAGGCTTCGAGGCAGGGCTGGAAGCGGTCCGGGGCACCCCGATCGACCTGCTGCGCCGTGACCTGACCGTGCTGGCGGAGGAGAACGAGCTGCCCACCTCGGCGGCGGCGCTGGCCCGTGGCGAGCCGGAGATCATGACCCATCTCACCAGCTCGATGACGCGCTACCGGAGCGTGGCCATCGCCCCGTACTGGCCCCGGATCCAGGCCGCCGTCGAGGCCGACCGGGCGCGGCGGGCCCGGGCGATGCTCGACGGCGGGCCGGAAGGGCTGCTGGCCAGCCTGCGGCCCGGCATGCGGTGGGCCGACGGCGTGCTCGAGGTGGTCGACTACCCGGACAGCCGCGAGCTGCACCTGGACGGTCGGGGGCTGATGCTGGTGCCGGCCTTCTTCTGCGCCCGGACCCCGGTGGCGCTGCTCGACCCGGCGCTGCCGCCGGTGCTGGTCTATCCGGTGGACCGGCTCGGCGGGCTGGCGGTCGGCGCCGGTGCCGCCGCCGAGCCGGACGGCGGCCGGGAGGCCCTCGCCGCCCTGCTCGGCCGGACCCGGGCCGCCGTGCTGGCCGCGTCGGACGACGGGTGCACCACCGGCGAGCTGGCCCGTCGGCTGTCCATCTCGGCGGCGGCGGCCAGCCAGCACGCCACGGTGCTGCGCAACGCCGGCCTGCTGGTCAGCCACCGGGACCGCAACACGGTGCTGCACACCCTGACCCCGCTGGGCCGGGCCGTCCTCGACGCCTGACCCGCCGAGGCCCCGGTCAGACGGCCAGCGCGGCGCCGGCAGCAGGCCCCGGTCAGACGACCAGCGCGGCGCCGGCAGCAGGCCCGGGTCAGACGGCCAGCGCGGCGCCGGCAACAGGGCCGGGTCAGACGGCCAGCGCGGCGCCGGCGGTGGTGGCGGGCGGTGGCGGCAGCAGCGCCGAGGGGACCCCTTCGGCGGCCAGCGCGGTCCGCAGCCGTTGCAGGTCGGCGCCGAAGCGCACCAGGTCCGCCGCGTCGACCGGGGTGGGCGGGGCGCCCAGCACCAGCCCGGTGGCGTGGGCCGGCCAGCCGGGCACGGTGGCGACCAGTCCGGCGCGTACCGCCTCGTCGGTGACGTGGGTGAGCACCGTGCCGGGCGCGAGCACCCCGGCCACCGCGGCGATCGCCCGGTCCACGGCGGCCGGGTCGGCCGGCGTCGGGCCGGGGCCGTCGGCCAGCGTGGCGGCCTCGCGCAGACCGGCGGCCCGTGCCTCGGCCGTGCCGAGCGAGAAGAGGTCCAGCTCGGCGTCGCGGACCAACGCCCGGGCGCCCGCGCTGTCGTCGTCCCGCCCCACGCCCAGGTAGCCGCGGACCACCGCCACCGGCACCTGGTCGCACTTGCCCTTGATCAGCTCGCCGGCACCGGCCAGCTCGTCCACCACCGCCATCTGGGTGAGCTGGAGCTCGTTGCCGTACGGGTCGATCTCACCCCGGTGGTCGCGGATCGCCGGCATCCCGGCCACCCCGAGCGCCACGTCGGTGAGGCCGTTGCGCCACGGCCGGCCCATGGTGTCGCTGATGATCACCGCGACGTCCAGCCGGTAGCGGTCGCGCAGCGCGGCTCGCAGCGCCCGCGCGGACGCGTCGGGGTCCGCCGGCAGCAGCACCAGCCGGGTCTTGTCCACGTTCGAGGCGTCGATGCCGGCGGAAGCCATCACGAAGCCGTGGTGGGTCTGCACGATCCGGGTCGCGCCCCGGCTGGCCACCACCCGGGCCGTCTCCCCGGCCAGCACCTCGTCCCGGGCGGCGAGCCGCTCGGGCCCGTCCGCCGGCACGTCGACCAGCCGGCCCTCCGCCTTGGACACGATCTTGCTGGTCACCACCAGCACGTCCCCGTCGCGCAGCCACGGCGCCGCGGTGGCGATCAGCGCCGCCAGGTCGTCGCCCTCGGTCACGTCGCCGATGCCCAGCACCGGCAGGATCTCCAACCTCACACCAGCTCCAACGCGGCCCGGACCATCGTCGCCGTGGCCGCCTCGTCGGTCATCCGCAGCGGTGCCGAGCGTACGGTCACCGCCGGCACCAGTGTCCCCTCGTCCTCGGGCGCGACCAGCCAGCCGTCGAGCAGCCCGCCGGCCGACCGGCCAGCGTAGAGGCCGCCCACCCCGGCCGCGCTGCACTCGACGCCGAGCACGGCGAGGCAGCGGTCGGCCATCCCCCGCACCGGGGCACCGCCGATGATCGGGGAGACCCCGACCACGGGCGCCGGCCCGCCGGCCACCGCCTCCCGCAGCCCCGGCACCGCCAGGATCGGCGCGATGCTCACCACCGGGTTGCTCGGCGCGATCAGCACCACGTCGGCGGCCTCGAGCGCCGCCAGCACCCCGGGCGCGGGCTTCGCCGTCTCGGCCCCGACGAAGACGAAGCGGTGGGTCGGGATGTCCGCCCGGTAGCGCACCCACCACTCCTGGAAGTGGATCGCCCGCTGCCCCTGCTCGCCGTCGACCACCACGTGGGTCTCCAGCCGGTCGTCGGTGGCCGGCAGCAGGGCCAGGCCGGGCTCCCACCGGGTGGCCAGCGCCCGCGTCACCGCGGAGAGCGGATAGCCTGCGTTGAGCATGGTGGTGCGCACCAGGTGGGTGGCGATGTCCTTGTCGCCGAGGCCGAACCAGGTCGGCTCGGCGCCGTACGCGGCCAGCTCGGACTTGACCGTCCAGGTCTCGCCGACCCGGCCCCAGCCCCGCTCCGGGTCGGCGCCGCCGCCCAGCGTGTACATCACGCTGTCCAGGTCGGGGCAGACCTTCAACCCGTGCAGCAGCAGGTCGTCGCCGACGTTGACCACGGCGGTCACCTCGGCCCCCACCTCCCGGGCGTACGCCCGGACGCCGAGCAGGAAGCGGGCGCCCCCGATCCCGCCGGTCAGAACCACGATGCGCATGGTGTCCATCCTTCCGCACGCGCGGCCATCGATCGGCCGGTGCCCGATGCGACTAGGCTCACGTCCGGCAACTGTCCGTCATCGTCCCCAGGGGGAGTCCGTGACCAGCCCCGCCGAGCCGGCGTCCAGCGACGCGACGCAGGCCAGCCAGGTGACCAAGCCACTGCGCGAACTGGCCGCGCTCGTCCTGCTCGGCGCGAACGCCGTGCTGCTCTTCGTGAGTCTGCTGCGCCTGCTGCTGCCGCTGGACGGCTACGGCACGTTCACCGACCGGGCCGGCTCCACCCACTACGGGTTCGTCGGCATCGAGTCGGCCGTGCTGCCGCTGCTGGCCGTCCTGCTGGCCACCCACGTGCGCCCCACCCTGGCCAGGGCGAAGCTGATCACCCAGGTGGCGCTCGCCGAGTACGCCTTCGCCGCCCTCTTCGGCGCGCTCACCTTCCTGGTCTGGCTGGTCGGCCGGCTCACCGACGCGGCGGTGCTGGACGCCTTCCTCGGCATGCTGAGCCGGCTCGCCGGGCTGGCGATCTTCGGGATCGCCGCGTTCGTGGTGTTCCGGATCTGGCGCACGCTCTACTTCGTCCCCCGCCCGAAGCCCCAGCCCGGCATGTACGGCCAGCCGCAGCCGGGCTGGCCGCAGCAGCCGGGCCAGCCGGGTGGCTACCCGGGCCAGCCGGGCGGTTTCCCGGGCCAGCCGGGCCAGCCGGGCCAGCCGGGCGGCTACCCGGGACCGGGCGGGTACCCGGGCGCCGGCGCGCCGCCGCAGCCCGGCCACCCGGTGCCGGGCCAGTACGGCCACCCGCAGTCCGCGCCGCCGTTCAACACCGCCCCGCCGCACACCCCGCAGTCCGGCCCGCCGTACGGCGCCCCGCAGTCCGGACCCCCGTACGGCGCCCCGCAGCCGGCGCCGCCGTTCGGCCAGCCGCCGTCGGCCGACCCGACCCAGGCCATCCCGCGCCAGCCGGCGGAACCCGCCCCGCACGACGGCGACCGCACCGAGCGCTTCGACCGGGACGACCCGAACCACCCGCGCTGACGGCCCCCGGCGGCGGTCCGTCCCGGACCGCCGCCGGCCCGTCGGTGGACCTGACCGGGGCCGGTCCGGCCCGCTCCGGCCAGCGCCTAGGCTGGACGGATGGTTGATCGCAGCGAGTCCGGCCCGACCGAGGCGAGCATCCGGCGGGCGCTGGGCCGGGCCGCCGCCGGGCGGGCGCTGGACCTCGACGAGGCGAGCGCGCTGCTGGCCGCGCGCGGGGACGCCCTGGCCGACCTGCTCCGGATCGCCGGCGAGGTGCGCGACGCCGGGCTGCGCGAGGCCGGCCGACCGGGCGTGGTCACCTTCTCCAAGAAGGTGTTCATCCCGCTGACCCGGCTCTGCCGGGACCGCTGCCACTACTGCACGTTCGCCACCGTGCCGCACCGGCTGCCCGCCGCGTACCTGGAGAGGGACGAGGTGCTCGCGGTCGCCCGGGCGGGCGCCGCGCAGGGCTGCAAGGAGGCCCTGTTCACCCTCGGTGACCGGCCGGAGGAGCGCTGGCCGGCGGCCCGGCGCTGGCTGGACGAGCGGGGTTACGACTCCACCCTCGACTACCTGCGCGCCTGCGCGGTGGCGGTGCTGGAGGAGACCGGCCTGCTGCCGCACCTCAACCCGGGCGTGCTGTCCTGGTCCGAGTTGCAGCGGCTCAAGCCGGTGGCGCCGAGCATGGGCATGATGCTGGAGACCACCGCTACCCGGCTCTGGTCGGAGCCGGGCGGCCCGCACTACGGCTCGCCGGACAAGGAGCCGGCGGTGCGGCTACGGGTCCTCGAGGACGCCGGCCGGGTCGGCGTGCCGTTCACCACCGGCCTGCTGATCGGCATCGGTGAGACCCCGGCCGAGCGGGTCGACGCGCTCTTCGCGATCCGCCGCGCGCACCGGGAGTACGGCCACCTCCAGGAGGTGATCGTGCAGAACTTCCGCGCCAAGCCGGACACCGCGATGCGCGGCATGCCCGACGCGGAACTGCACGACCTGGCGGCCACGGTGGCGGTGGCCCGGGTGCTGCTCGGCCCGAAGGCCCGGATCCAGGCCCCACCGAACCTCATCGAGGGCGAGTACGACCTGCTGCTGCGGGCCGGCATCGACGACTGGGGCGGCGTCTCGCCGGTCACCCCGGACCACGTCAACCCGGAACGCCCCTGGCCGCACCTCGACGAGTTGGCCCGGCGTACCGCGAGCGCCGGGTTCACCCTGCGGGAGCGGCTGACCGTCTACCCGGAGTACGTCCGGGCCGGCGACCCGTGGCTGGACCCGCGCCTGCTGCCGCACGTGCGCGCCCTCGCCGACCCGGCCACCGGGCTCGCCGTCGAGGCGGCCCGGCCGGTGGGCCGGCCCTGGCAGGAGCCGGAGGAGGTCTTCGGCGGCCGGGCCGACCTGCACGCCACCATCGACACCACCGGGCGCACCGGGGACCGGCGGGGCGACTTCGACCAGGTCTACGGCGACTGGTCCGAGGTGGCGGGCCGGATCGCGCCGGAGGCGCTCGCGCGGGTACCCGGGAACGCGAGCACGGCAAGCGCGGCCGCGCGGGCACCCGGGGACGGGAACACGGGCGGCGCGGACGGTGACCTGCGGGCGGGCCTGCGGCTGGCCGCGGCCGACCCGGCGGCGCTGCTCGCGCCGGCGCACGAGGCGGCGGCGCTGGCGCTGTTCGGCGCGGACGGGCCGGCGCTGGACGAGCTGTGCCGGATCGCCGACGACGTCCGCCGCGACGCGGTCGGCGACGACGTGACCTACGTGGTCAACCGCAACATCAACTTCACCAACGTCTGCTACGTCGGGTGCCGGTTCTGCGCCTTCGCCCAGCGGGAGTCCGACGCGGACGCGTTCCGGCTCTCCGTGCAGCAGGTCGCCGACCGCGCCGAGGAGGCCTGGGCGGCCGGCGCCACCGAGGTCTGCCTCCAGGGCGGCATCGACCCGAAGCTGCCGGTCACCGGCTACCTCGACATCGTCCGGTCGATCAAGGCGCGGGTGCCCGGGCTGCACGTGCACGCGTTCTCCCCGATGGAGATCGTCACCGCCGCCGCGAAGGCCGGCGTGCCGGTGAAGGAGTGGCTGCTCCAGCTCCGCGACGCCGGGCTGGACACCATCCCGGGCACCGCCGCGGAGATCCTCGACGACGACGTGCGCTGGGTGCTCACCAAGGGCAAGCTGCCGGCCGCCGCCTGGGTCGAGGTGGTCAGCACGGCCCACGAGCTGGGCATCCGGTCCAGCTCCACGATGATGTACGGCCACGTCGACCATCCCGGGCAGTGGCTGGCCCACTTCCGGGTGCTGGCCGGCGTGCAGGACCGGACGGGCGGCTTCACCGAGTTCGTGGCGCTGCCCTTCGTGCACACCAACGCGCCGATCTACCTCGCCGGGATCGCCCGTCCGGGGCCGACCTGGCGGGAGAACCGGGCCGTGCACGCGATGTCCCGGCTGCTGCTGCACGGCCGGATCGCCAACATCCAGTGCTCCTGGGTCAAGCTCGGCGACGCCGGGACCGTGGCGATGCTCCAGGGCGGCTGCAACGACCTGGGCGGCACGCTGATGGAGGAGACGATCTCCCGGATGGCCGGCTCGGGCAACGGCTCGGCGCGTACCGAGGAGCAGTTGCGGGCGATCGCGGCGACCGCCGGCCGGCCGGCCCGCAGGCGGACGACCGCGTACGGTCACGCCGGCGCCTGACGTCGAACCTTTCCCCGCCGCCGGCCGTACCAGTGGATGCCGGCGGCGGTCGCGGCGAGAACCGCCGCCGGCGACCCCGAACCGGGGCCTCCGGCGGTGCCCGGGTCCCCGTCCACTGCGGGCGCTGCGGCGCCGGCCCGGAAAGGTTGCCCATGACCAGTGATCAGCGGAAGCGGCCCTGGCCGCGCCTGACCCGCCGGCAGACGTTGACCGCCGCGGCGAGCGCCACCCTGGGCGCCGCCGCCCTCACCGTGCCGGGCCTGTCGGCCGCCCAGAACGCGCCCTCGGCGGGCCGCCGGGACGAGCCGATCGTGGTCCACCTCCGCGACGCGGCCTCCGGCGCGCTGGACGTCTTCGTCGGCAGCACCCGGATCGAGGTACGCGACCGGGGCCTGGCGAACCGGCTGGTCCGGGCCGCCGGACGGCGCTGACCCGCGCGTGCCGCCCCGGCGGCGTCACCTCCTCCCGGCGCGGGTTCCCGCCGCCGGTCCCGCATCGACTTCCCCCTCGACGAAGGTGTGGTCCGCCATGTCCTCTCACCGTGAAGCCCCGGAGATAGCCAAGGATCCGGTCGCCGACAGCTCCGACCTGTACGCGTTCGTCAGCCCGAGCCACCCCGACACGGTCACGTTGATCGCCAACTACGTGCCGGTGCAGCTCCCCTCGGGCGGTCCGAACTTCTTCGAGTTCGGCGACGACGTGCGGTACGAGATTCACCTCGACAACGACGGCGACGGTTATCCGGATGTCACCTATCGGTTCGAATTCAGCACCGAGATCACGAATCCGAACAGCTTTCTTTACAACACCGGGCCGATCGAGTCGCTGGACAGCAAGAACTGGAACCGGCGGCAGTTCTACCGGCTGACCCGGGTGGTGGACGGGCGGGCGCGCGTGCTGGCGCACAAACTGCCCTGCCCGCCGTGCAACGTGGGGCCGCTCTCCACCCCGAAGTACCAGGAACTGGTCCGGCAGGCCACCTACCGGCTCTCCACCGGCGAGCGGGTCTTCGCCGGGCAGCGGGCGGACGGCTTCTTCGTCGACCTGGGGGCCGTCTTCGACCTCGGCACGCTCCGCCCGTTCCAGCAGCTGCACGTGGCCGGCAAGCGGCTGTTCAGGACCGAGGGTGAGCCGGTCAACGCGCTGGACCGCACCAACGTGCACAGCATCGCGGTGCAGGTGCCGCTGGCCACCGTACGCCGCAAGGCCAGCCGGTACGGCTACGCCGACCGCGCCTCGACGGTCGGGGTGTGGACCACGGCGTCCCGGCAGCAGGTCCGGGTGCTCGGCGACCGGGAGGCCGCGGACACCGCGGCCGGTCCGTTCACCCAGGTCTCCCGGTTGGGCAACCCGTTGTTCAACGAGGTCCTCGTGCCGATGTCCAGGAAGGACCGGTGGAACACGCTGCCGCCCACGGAGGACAGGCGGTTCGCCCAGTTCGTCGAGCATCCCGAGCTGGCCGCCCTGCTGCCCACCCTCTACCCGGGGGTCTTTCCCAACCTGGACGCGCTGAACCGGTCGAAGAAGCCCCGGGCCGACCTGGTCGCGATCCTGCTCACCGGCATTCCGGCGGGCCTGATCGACGGCTTCGCCAACACCACCGGGGACGTGCAGGCGGACATGCTGCGGCTGAACACGGCGATCCCGCCCACCCGAAAGCCGGACCGGTTCGGCGTGCTCGGCGGCGACCTGGCCGGCTTCCCGAACGGCCGGCGGGTCGGTGACGACGTGGTGAGCATCGCGTTGCGGGCGATCGCCGGGTTGACCGTGCCGCTGGTGGACAGGACGTTCAAGCCCGATCCGGCGGCGGCCACGCTCACCCCGGGACTCAGCGCCGCCGACGTGACCGCCCCGTTCCTCGCCGACTTCCCGTTCCTCGGCACCCCGTACGACGGGTTCGGCAACCCGCCGGCCGGGAAGTCCTGAGGAGCGTCCGCGTGCACCAGCATCAGCACACCCTCGGGCCGTCGGAGCGCGGCAGCGTCGTGCTCGAACTGGGCGGCGACTGCGGCGCCCTGGTCGTCTACACGGGACCGGACCTGCACGGCCGGGAGATCGAGATCAGTCCGGCCGGCCGGGACGGGGCGCGTACCCACTCGGCCGTCCGGGCGCGGCACGTCCGCGACGGGCTGTTCCACAGTGCCGTCTATCCGGGCCTGCCGGCGGACGTCTATACCGTCTGGTGGGACGATCGGACCCCGGCCGGAGCGATCTCGGTCACCGGCGGCGCCGTCGCCGAGTTCGTCTTGCCGACCAGCGCACCCCCGGGTACGCGCTGACCGTACCGGCCCTGCCCGCTGCCGCGCCCTGCCCACGATGTGGGCGGGGCGCGGTCGGCGTTGGCGGGCTCGACGAGCGGTTCTGCGGCGGCCGGGTTAACCTTTCCCCCACCACAATGCTGATCTTGGACGGGACTCCGGGAGCCGCCCGGCGACGGTCCGCCGGAGCCGCAACGGGGGGCGTCCGACGGGGCCGGGACCGGGTGCGCCACGGCGAAAATCTCGGGCAACTCGCCGGGGAGGGCGTTACTCGTCGGGGGTTTGAATCGATAGGGCAGGTTGCGAGGCTCGGGCGGCTCGGTGGTCGTCCGGAGGTGTCGGGAGGGCGACTCCATTATCAAGTTTGGCTTGACGGCGCACGCATTACACGCGTGTAATTTGAATGGGGTTGTTCGTTCGGAACACAACAAATTGGGTGCGGACGGACAGGCACGCCTTTCGCGTGGGGGGTTGCAGCGGCGATGACGCCGGTGCGCGACAAGGAGGCAACTGATGGACGGCCAGCTCGAGGTGGCCGACCTGCTCGGAAACGCGCCGGAGTGGCAGGAGCGGGCGCTCTGCTCGCAGACCGACCCGGAGGCGTTCTTTCCCGAGAAGGGCGGCTCGACCCGCGAGGCGAAGCGCATCTGCTCGCGGTGTGAGGTCAAGACGGAATGCCTGGAATACGCCCTCGGTCACGACGAGCGGTTCGGGATCTGGGGTGGGCTCTCCGAGCGGGAGCGGCGCAAGTTGAAGCGGCGGGTCGCCGCCTGACGTGTACCGGGTCGGGGCGGTGGGGGCCGCCCGGCTCGGGCCGACGACCCGGCCGGCGGGGGCCGGCCGGTCCACGGCACCGCGTCGACGAGCGGGCTCAGGCCAGTTCGTCGGGGTCGACCCCGAGCAGGTTCGCCACCTGCTCGATGATCACGTCGTGGACGAGATCCGCGAGGTCCTCCCGGTCCATCGCGCGGAACTCCAGCGGCCGGCGGTAGAGCACGATCCGCGGCGGCACCTCCTGCCGGCCCGGCCGGCCGGGCAGCAGCCGGGCGAGCGGCACCTCGCCGTCCTCCAGCACGTCGGAGTCGTAGACGTTCAGCTCCGGCGGGACGTCCTCGACGGCGAACTCGACCCCGGCCAGTTCCTTGGCGAAGCGGCGTTCCAGCGTCTCGACGGTGTCCAGCACCAGGTCGTCGAAGACCTCGGCCTTGGTCCGGGCCAGCGGCACGGTGGCCGGCACCAGCCGCCCGCGCAACCCGCGTCCGTGCCGGTCACGGTGGGTGCGCCGGCCGGAGCCGGGGCGGCGGTTCTCCGGGCTCGTCATGACGCAAAGGGTAGCCCGCAGGTCCCGGCCGCCCGCCGTTGCGCCGCCGGTGCGCCGCGCCCGGCCGCCGATCGGACGAATTGTGATCACCACGACGGGCGTGTCGCAACGCGAAGCGGTGCGCCGGACCCGGTAATGGGGATACCCTGCCGCCGTGAGGTCACCACGGCGCTGCTCCCGTAACGGCTGCCCCCGGCAAGCGGTCGCCACATTGACCTATGTCTACAACGAGTCGACCGCCGTGGTGGGTCCGCTCGCGGCCTTCGCCGAACCGCACACCTACGACCTCTGCGAGCCGCACGCGCGGAGCCTGACCGCCCCGCGCGGCTGGGACGTGGTCCGGCACGAGGGCGAGTTCGAGCCGCCGCCGCCCACCACCGACGACCTGGTCGCGCTGGCCGAGGCGGTACGCGAGGCCGCCCGCCCCGCACCCCCGCGTCCCCCCGAGGACGACCACCTCAACCCCCAGACCCCCCAACAGGGCCGCCGCGGCCACCTCCGGGTCATCCCGCCCACCCACTGATCCCCTCCTCCGGAGGGCCGGGGTCAGTGGCCCAGGAGGCGGGAGAGGGCGGTGGCGCGGCGGGCCGGGCGGCCGGTGCGGGACTCGGCGGCGTCGGCGGAGAACATCACCCGCAGGCCGGCGTTGACGGCCAGCCAGCGCAGCGGCTCCGGCTCCCAGCGGGGGGAGCGGTGGTTGACCCAGGGCAGCGCGGTCAGGTCGCTCTCCGCGCCCCGGATCAGGTCGGCCAGGGTACGGCCGGCCAGGTTGCTGGTGCCCACCCCGTCGCCGACGTACCCGCCGGCCCAGGCGAGACCGGTGCTCCGGTCCAGCCCCACCGAGGCGGCCCAGTCCCGGGCCACCCCGAGCGGCCCGCCCCAGCTGTGGCTGACCGGCACCTCCGGCCCGAGCACCGGAAAGAGTTCGCCGAGCACCCGGCGCAGCGCCGCGAAGACCCGGGGCTCCCGGTCGTAGCCGGGACGGACCCGCGAGCCGTAGTGGTAGGGGGCGCCCCGCCCGCCGAAGGCGAGCCGGCCGTCGGCGGTGCGCTGGCCGTAGATGATGACGTGCCGGTAGTCGGAGAACGTCTCCCGCTCGGCCAGGCCGATCTCCGCCCAGGTCGCCGCGGACAGCGGCTCGGTGGCCACCATCAGCGAGTAGACCGGTGCGACGGCCCGCCGCTGCCCGGGCAGGGCCGGGGTGAAGCCCTCGGTCGCCCGGACCACCACCGGGGCACGGACCACCCCCGCCGGGGTCACGGCGGCACCGGGCCGGAGCGCGGTCACCGGGGTCCGCTCGAGGATCCGTACGCCCCGACGCTCCGCCGCCCGGGCCAGGCCGCGGACCAGCTTCGCCGGGTGCACGGCGGCGCAGTGCGGGGTGTACGTGCCGCCGCGTACCCCGTCGGCGTGGCAGCGGGCGGCGGCCTCGGCGGCGTCGAGCAGCACCAGGTCGGCGTCGGCGAGCCCGTACTCGCGGGCCTCGGCGACGGCGGCCCGGGCCCGGCCGAGCTGGACCTCGCTGCGGGCCAGCACCACGGTCCCGCCGGCCCGCCAGTCGCAGTCGATGCCCTCGGCGGCGACCACCCGGCCGACCTCGCGGACGGTCTCCCGCATGGCCCGCTGCATGGCCAGCGCCCGGTCCCGGCCGTGCCGGCGGGCCAGCGCGGGCAGCGAGGTGGGGAAGAGCGCGGAGCACCAGCCACCGTTGCGCCCGGAGGCGCCGTACCCGGCGATCTCCTTTTCCAGCACCACGATCCGCAGCGTCGGGTCGGTCACGGCGAGGTAGTACGCGGTCCAGAGCCCGGTGTAGCCGGCGCCGACGATGACCACGTCGGCGTCGGTGTCGCCGGCCAGCCCGGGGCGCGGGGTCAGCGGCTCGTGCACGGTGGACAGCCAGTACGACAGCTCCTGGTAGCGCATCACCACTCCGGTGGGGGCAGGTCGTGGCGCAGCCGAGGGTCGGGCCGCGGAATCCCGTACGCCTCGACGACCGGCACCACCCCGGCCCAGACCGGCCGGTCGAGGTCGTCCTCGGGGTCGTCGGGCGGGCCGGCGCTGACCTTCACCGAGCACTCGTGCAGCGGGAGGGCGAGCACCAGCGTGGCGGCAAGTTCCCTGGCCGAGGGCGGCCGGATCTCCGCCCAGCGACCGGGCAGCAGGTGCTCGGAGAGGCGGTGCAGCGCGGCCAGCTTGGCTTCGCCGGTGAGCGCGGTGAGGGTGCCGAGCACCATGGCGCAGCGGTAGTTCATCGAGGACTCGAAGGCGCTGCGAGCCAGCACCAGGCCGTCGAGCAGGGTGACGGTGAGGCAGGCCGGCGCGCCGGCGGCGAGGTGCCGGAACAGCCGGCTGCCGGTGGAGCCGTGCACCAGCACCCGCTCCCCGTCCCGGGCGTACGCCACGGGCAGCGCGTACGGCTGGTCGCCGTCGACGACGGCCAGGTGCGCGACCCGGCCGGCGTCGAGCACGGCGTGCAGCGCCGCCCGGTCGTGGACGGCGAGGTCGGGCAGCCGGCGTACCCGGGTCCGGTCGGTGCCGCCGACGGCGGCCGGCTCCTCGACGGTCCCGGCCGGTTCGGCGGGGCCGGGCCGGGACCGCTCGGTCCCGTCCGGGTCGGCGGCGTCGGCGGGGCCGGGCCGGGACCGGTCGGTCCCGGCCGGCCCTGAGCCGCCGGTCAGAGGCGGGACCATGCCTCGGTCAGCACGGCGCGCAGGATCTGCTCGATCTCGTCGAACTGCTGCTGGTCGGCGATCAGCGGCGGGGCGAGCTGCACCACCGGGTCGCCGCGGTCGTCGGCGCGGCAGTAGAGCCCGGCCTGGAAGAGCGCGGTGGAGAGGTAGCCGCGCAGCAGCCGCTCGGACTCGGCCTCGTCGAAGGTCTCCCGGGTCGCCTTGTCCTTGACCAGTTCGATGCCGTAGAAGTAGCCGTCGCCCCGGACGTCACCGACGATCGGCAGGTCGGTCAGCTTCTCCAGGGTGGACCGGAACGCCGCCTCGTTGGCCCGGACGTGGCCGATCAGGTCCTCGCGGGCGAAGACCTCCAGGTTGGCCAGGGCCACCGCGCAGGAGACCGGGTGGCCGCCGAAGGTCACCCCGTGGGCGAACATGCCGGTCTCGGTGAGGAACGGCGCCATCAGCCGGTCGCTGGCGATCATGGCGCCGAGCGGGGCGTACCCGGAGGTGATGCCCTTGGCGGTGGTGATGATGTCGGGCTGGTAGCCGTACCGGTTGGCGCCGAAGTACTCGCCGAGCCGGCCCCAGGAGCAGATCACCTCGTCGCTGACCAGCAGCACGTCGTAGGCGTCGCAGATCTCGCGGACCCGCTGGAAGTAGCCGGGCGGCGGCGGGAAGCAGCCGCCGGAGTTCTGCACCGGCTCCAGGAAGACCGCGGCGACGGTGTCCGGCCCCTCCCGCTCGATCGCCCGGCCGATCTCGTCGGCCGCCCAGCGGCCGAACGCCTCGGCGTCGTCGCCGTGCTCGGGCGCCCGGTAGAAGTTGGTGTTCGGCACCTTGATGCCGCCGGGCACCAGCGGCTCGAAGTCGCTCTTGATGCCGGGCAGGCCGGTGATCGACAGCGCCCCCATCGAGGTGCCGTGGTAGGCGATGTAGCGGCTGACCACCTTGTACTTGTTCGGCTGGCCGGTGCGCTTGAAGTAGGCCCGGGCCAGCTTCCACGCCGCCTCGACGGCCTCCGAGCCGCCGGTGGTGAAGAAGACCCGGTTCAGGTCGCCGGGGGCCAGCGCCGCGACCTTCTCGGCCAGCTCGACGGCGGTCGGGTGGGCGTACGACCAGAGCGGGAAGTAGGCCAGCTCGGCGGCCTGCTTGGCGGCCGCCTCGGCGAGTTCGGTCCGGCCGTGGCCGGCGTTGACGACGAAGAGCCCGGCGAGTCCGTCCAGGTAGCGGCGGCCCTGCGAGTCCCAGACGTACGCGCCCTCGCCGCGCACGATGGTCGGTATCTCGCCGGCGGAGTAGCTGGCCATCCGGGTGAAGTGCATCCAGAGGTGGTCGGTGGCGTTGGCCATGTCAGCCCCATCGGGTCTCGGGCCGGTCAGGGGTGACACCGGCCGCTCTGCCCACGGTTATCGCACAGGCGTTGCTGATAACGCAAGTCTCCGAGGCTTCATGCAACGGATTCAGCGAGAGGCGTTTGCCAACGCAACGGAATCCGTATCAGGCGGTGCCCCAGCTGTAGGTCTGCTTGCGCAGCTTGAGGTAGACGAACGCCTCGGTCGCCAGCACCCCGGTGACGGCACGCAGCTTCTGCAGGATCTCCAGCAGGTGCTCGTCGTTGCGGCAGACCACCTCGGCCAGCAGGTCGAACGAGCCGGCGGTGATCACCACGTAGTCGATCTCCTCGAACTCGGCGAGCCGGTCCGCCACGGCCTCCAGGTCGCCGTCGGTGCGCAGGCCGATCATGGCCTGGCGGGGGAAGCCGAGCTGGAGCGGATCGGTCACCGCGACGATCTGCATGACGCCGGCGTCGAGCAGCCGCTGCACCCGCTGCCGGACCGCCGCCTCGGAGAGCCCGACCGCCTTGCCGATGGTCGCGTACGGGCGCCGCCCGTCCTCCTGGAGCTGCTCGATGATCTGCTTGGCCACGTCGTCGAGCAGCGCGTGACTGGCTCCTTCACGCACAGTGACGCGCCGCGTCCCGTTTCCGTTCTCGAGCTGCCGGTTGGCCATCGTCGCTCCCACTTGTCCGGATCCTTGCGGCTGAGCGTAGTGCCCGCGCGCAGTCTGGCGTATTTCGTGGTCCATCGCTATTCCCGCAACGGAATCCCTTGTAAGGAAGGTCACTGCATGTCAGGATCAGTCGTCCATCGCCATTGACCCTCCCGCCGGCGCGCCACCCCCGTCCCGCCGCCGACGATGACCCCCAGAGGAGTCGTCACATGCGTAGTCCCCTCCGGCCCCTCACCCGGCGTGGTCTGCTCACCGGCACCCTCGGCTCGGCCGCGCTGCTCGCCACCGCGGGCACGCTGGCCGGCTGCGGCACGAAGGGCGCCCAGCAGACCGAGGCCGGCTGCAAGAGCGAGGACCTCTCCGCGACGGAGAAGAAGCTGGCCTTCTCGAACTGGCCGCAGTACATGGACGTCGACGAGAAGGACGAGTCCAAGCGCCCCACCCTCGACGCGTTCATCGCCAAGTCGGGCGTCCAGGTCACGTACACCGAGGACGTCAACGACAACAACGAGTTCTTCGGCAAGGTGCAGAACCAGCTCGCCGGCTGCCAGACCACCGGGCGGGACATCATGGTGCTCACCGACTGGATGGCCGCCCGGATGATCCGGCTCGGCTGGATCCAGAAGCTGGACAAGGCCAAGCTGCCCAACGTCGACGCCAACCTGCTGCCCTCGCTGCGCAACCGCTCCTTCGACAGCGACAACCAGCTCGCCATCCCGTGGCAGTCCGGCCTCGCCGGGCTCGCGTACAACGCCAAGGTGACCAAGGAGATCCGCAGCGTCGACGAGCTGCTCACCCGCCCCGACCTCAAGGGCAAGGTGACCGCGCTGTCCGAGATGCGCGACACGATGGGGCTGCTGCTCCAGTCCAACGGACACGACCCGGCCAACTTCACCACGGCCCAGTTCGACGACGCCCTCAACAAGCTCAAGAAGGCCGTCGACGCCAAGCAGATCCGCAAGTTCACCGGCAACGACTACGCTCCCGACCTGGCCAAGGGCGACATCGCCGCGTGCATCGGCTGGTCCGGCGACGTGATCCAGCTCGGCTTCGAGGACGAGAAGATCAAGTTCGTGGTGCCCGAGTCCGGCGTGATGCTCTGGTCGGACAACATGCTGGTGCCGAACAAGGCCAGCCACCGGGCCAACGCCGAAGAGCTGATCAACTACTACTACGACCCGGCGGTGGCCGCGAAGCTGGCCGCGTACGTCAACTACATCTGCCCGGTCAAGGGCGCCCAGGCCGAGATGGAGAAGATCGACCCGGACCTGGCGAGCAACCCGCTCATCTTCCCCGACGACGCGATGCTGTCGAAGTCCAAGGTCTTCATGGCCCTGGACGAAAAGCGGGAGAAGGAGTACGAGACCAAGTTCCAGCAGGTCATCGGGGCGTGACCAGGATGGCATCCGAGACACCGGCCGGCGACCTGCGGCTGGCCAACCTGACCAAGCGGTTCGGCGTCTTCACCGCGGTCGACGACCTCAGCCTGACCGTCCCGCAGGGCTCGTTCTTCGCCCTGCTCGGGGCGTCCGGCTGCGGCAAGACCACCACCCTGCGGATAATCGCCGGACTGGAGGAACCGACCAGCGGGCAGGTGCTGCTCGGCGACCGGGACATCGCCGGGCTGCGGCCGTACAAGCGGCCGGTGAACACCGTGTTCCAGAGCTACGCGCTCTTCCCGCACCTCGACATCCACGAGAACGTCGCCTTCGGGCTGCGCCGGCGCGGCATCCGCAAGGTGACCGATCAGGTCGAGCGGATGCTCGCGCTGGTGCAGCTCGACGGGTACGGCCGGCGCAAACCGGCCCAGCTCTCCGGCGGCCAGCAGCAGCGGGTCGCGCTGGCCCGCGCCCTGATCAACCACCCGCAGGTGCTGCTGCTCGACGAGCCGCTCGGCGCGCTCGACCTGAAGCTGCGCCGGCAGATGCAGATCGAGCTGAAGCGGATCCAGACCGAGGTCGGCATCACCTTCGTGCACGTCACCCACGACCAGGAGGAGGCCATGACCATGGCCGACACGGTCGCGGTGATGAACGCCGGCCGGATCGAACAGCTCGGCGCCCCCGCCGACCTCTACGAGTACCCGGCGACCGCGTTCGTCGCGAACTTCCTCGGCCAGTCCAACCTGCTCGCCGGCGAGGCGTCCGGACGGGCCGGCGACGAGGTGCCGGTCACCGCGCACGGCTCGCGCTTCGCGGTGCCGGCGGCCCGGGTCCGCGTCGACCACGGGCCGGTCTTCCTCGGGGTACGCCCCGAGAAGCTGCACCTGGCCGCCGACCCCGGCGCGGTGCCCGGCGCGCACCAGCACCTCGGCGGTGTGGTCACCGACGCCTCCTACGTCGGAGTGAGCACCCAGTACCTGATCCGCACGGCCTGGGGCAGCGAGCTGTCGGTCTTCGTCGCGAACAGCGGGGTCGGCGGCCGGTTCGCCCTCGGCACCCCGGTGACCGCGCACTGGGACCCGCGGCACGCCTTCCTGCTGCCCCGCGCGCCCGGCGAGGACGACCAGACCGCACCGCTGCTCGACGAGCCACCGGTGGGTGTCGGGTCATGACCGCCCTGGCGCACGTGTCCACCCCGGCGGGGGAGCCGGCAGCGCCGCCGGCCCCCCGCCGGGGGCGCCACCGGCTGCTGCCGTACCTGCTGCTGCTGCCGGGCGCGGCCTGGCTGCTGGTCTTCTTCGCCCTGCCGCTGCTCCAACTCGCCGCCGCCAGCCTCTACGACCCGAGCGGATCGCTCGCCACCGGGTACGCGATGACCTGGTCCTTCGGCAACTACCCGGCCGCGCTCGAGCAGTACTGGCCGCAGCTCGCCCGCTCGTTCGGCTACTCCGCGATCGCACTCGTGCTGGCCCTGCTGATGGGCTACCCGCTGGCGTACGGGATCGCCCAGAAGGCCGGCCGGTGGAAGAACCTGCTGCTGGTCGCCGTGGTCGCGCCGATGTTCACCAGCTTCCTGGTCCGCACCCTGGCCTGGAAGACCATCCTGTCGGACCACGGCTGGGTGGTCGGGCTGCTGCGCGACGTGCACCTGCTCGGCCCGGACGGCCGGTTGCTGGCCACCCCGTTCGCGGTGGTGCTCGGCCTCACCTACAACTTCCTGCCCTTCCTGGTCCTGCCGCTGTACGCGAGCCTGGAGCGGCTCGACCCGCGCCTGCTGGAGGCGGCGAGCGACCTGTACGCCAGCCCGCTGCGGGCCTTCCAGAAGGTCACCCTGCCGCTGTCCATGCCCGGGGTGATCGCCGGCACGCTGCTCTTCTTCATCCCGGCCACCGGCGACTACATCAACGCCGAACTGCTCGGCACGCCGAACGAGTACATGATCGGCAACGTCATCGACTCGGCGTTCCTGGTCCGGCTGGACTACCCGCAGGGCGCGGCCCTGTCGTTCCTGCTGATGGCGGCGATCCTCGCGATCGTCTTCGGCTACCTGCGCAAGGCCGGCACGGAGGAGGTTCTGTGAGCGCGCGAAGTGCGGCGAAGCGGAGCCCCGCGGTCGCGAACGGCGGTGCGTGGTGATGCGCCGCTGGCTCGCCGACCGGTGGGTGATGGGGGTGGCCCTGCTCGTCCTGCTCTACCTCTCGCTGCCGATCATCGTGGTGGCCGGGCTCTCCTTCAACCGGCCCTCCAGCCGGCTGTCCTACGACTTCCACGAGTTCACCCTGGACAACTGGACCCATCCCTTCCCCACTGTGGAGATGCGCGACGCGGTGGTCCGCAGCATCGAGATCGGCCTGATCGCCACGGTCATCTCCACCGTCCTCGGCACTCTGATGGCGTTCGCCCTGGTCCGGCACGGCTTCCGGGGCCGGGCCGGGATCAACGGGCTGATCTTCCTGCCGATGGCCACCCCCGAACTGGTGATGGGCACCTCGCTGCTCGCCCTCTTCGTCGCCGCGCAGATCCCGCTGGGCTTCTGGACCATCGTCATCGCGCACGTCATGTTCTGCGTGTCGTTCGTCGTGGTCACCGTGAAGGCCCGCCTCGCCGGCATGGACCGGCGGCTCGAGGAGGCCGCCATGGACCTGTACGCCAGCGATTGGCAGACCTTCCGGCGGATCACCCTGCCGCTGGTGCTGCCCGGCATCGTGGCCGCCGCGTTGCTGGCCTTCTCGCTCAGCTTCGACGACTTCATCATCACGAACTTCAACTCGGGCACCACCGTCACCTTCCCGATGTACGTCTGGGGCGCCGCCGGGAAGGGCATCCCACCCCAGGTCAACGTCATCGGCACGGCGATGTTCGTGATCGCGCTGGCGGTGGTCGGGGCCAGCTCGCTCCGGGGCCGTCGGGCCCGGCGCGCGGCTCTCGCGGCGCCCGTCGCCGCCGTCGGGGCGCCGAAGAGCGCGTCATGACCCTCCCGCATACCGGCCGGGCGCTGGCCGACGCCGCGCCCGTCCCGTACTGGCTCGACCGGCCGGACCGTCCCGACCCGCTGCCGCCGCTGGCCGGCCCGCACCAGGCCGACCTGCTGATCGTCGGCGGCGGGTACGCCGGGCTCTGGACGGCGCTGCTGGCCAAGGAGGCCCGACCCGACCGGGACGTGCTCCTGGTCGAGGCCGGCACCTGCGGCTGGGCGGCGTCGGGGCGCAACGGCGGCTTCTGCGCCGCGTCCCTCACCCACGGCCTGGCCAACGGCGTCGACCGGTTCCCCGGCGAGATCGCCGAGCTGGACCGGCTCGGCCGGGAGAACCTGGACGCCATCGCGGCGACCGTGGCGCGGCACGGCATCGACTGCGACTTCGTCCGCAGCGGCGAACTGGCCGTGGCCGTCGAGCCGTACCAGCTCGCCGGGCTGGCCGCCGACGCCGAGCTGGGACGCCGGTACGGCCACGACGTCCACCTGCTCGACCGCGACGAGGTACGGGCCGAGGTGCACTCGCCGACGTACCTCGGCGGGCTGTGGGACCGGGACCGGGTGGCCCTGCTCGACCCGGCGCGGCTGGCCTGGGGACTCCGCCGGGCCGCCCTCGACCTCGGCGTACGCATCCACGAACACACCCGGGTCACCGGCCTGGCCCGGGACGGTGGCGCGCTGCGCGCGACCACGGCCGGCGGTCCGGACGCCGCCCCGGGCGCGGTCCGGGCCCGGCAGGTGGCGCTCGCCACCAACGCGTTCCCGCCGCTGCTGCGCCGGCTGCGCGCCTGGCTGGTGCCGGTCTACGACTACGCGCTGATGACCGAACCGCTGACCCCGGCACAGCGGGACGCGATCGGGTGGGCCAACCGGCAAGGGCTCGCCGACACCGGCAACCAGTTCCACTACTACCGGATCACCGCCGACGGCCGGATCCTGTTCGGCGGCTACGACGCGGTCTACCACTACGGCAACCGGATGGCACCGTCGCTGGAACAGCGGGCGGCCACCTTCACCGCCCTCGCCGACCACTTCTTCACCACCTTCCCGCAACTGGCGGGGCTGCGGTTCAGCCACCGCTGGGGCGGGGTCATCGACACCTGCACCCGGTTCTGCGCGTTCTTCGGCACCGGCTACCAGGGGCGGCTCGCGTACGCGGCCGGGTTCACCGGGCTCGGCGTCGGCGCCACCCGCTTCGGCGCCCGGGTGATGCTCGACCTGCTCGGTGGCGAGGAGACCCCGCTGACCCGGCTCGACCTGGTCCGCCGCAAGCCGCTGCCGTTCCCGCCGGAGCCGGTCCGGGCCGCCGGCATCCACCTCACCCGCTGGTCGCTCGCCCGCGCCGACGCGCACGAGGGCCGGCGCAACCTCTGGCTCCGTACTCTCGATCGTCTTGGACTGGGGTTCGATTCCTGATGCGCATCCTGCTCGTCGGCGCCGGCGGCGTCGGCTCCGCCGCCGTCGCCATCGCCGCCCGCCGCTCCTTCTTCGAGACCATGGTCGTCGCCGACCACGACCCGGCCCGCGCCGCGCGGGCGGTGGCCGGCCACGGCGACCGGTTCGTCGCCGCGACCGTCGACGCCTCCTCCGCCGACGCGGTCGCCGCGCTCTGCCGGGAGCACCGGATCACCCACGTGCTCAACGCGGTCGACCCGCGCTTCGTCATGCCGATCTTCGACGGCGCGTTCGCCGCCGGGGCCGACTACCTCGACATGGCGATGTCCCTGTCCCGACCACACCCGTCGGCGCCGCACGCGGAGACCGGCGTGAAGCTCGGCGACGAGCAGTTCGCGGCGGCACCCGCCTGGGCGGACGCCGGCCGGCTGGCGCTCTGCGGGATCGGCGTGGAGCCCGGCCTCTCCGACGTCTTCGCCCGCTACGCCGCCGACGAACTCTTCGCCGAGATCGACGAGATCGGGGTACGCGACGGGGCGAACCTCACCGTCGACGGCTACGACTTCGCGCCGTCGTTCTCCATCTGGACCACCATCGAGGAGTGCCTGAACCCGCCGGTGGTCTGGGAGGCCGGCCGCGGCTGGTACACCACGGCGCCCTTCTCCGAGCCGGAGGTGTTCGAGTTCCCGGCCGGGATCGGCCCGGTCGAGTGCGTCAACGTCGAGCACGAGGAGGTGCTGCTCATCCCGCGCTGGATCGAGGCGAAGCGGGTCACCTTCAAGTACGGCCTCGGCGACGAGTTCATCGAGGTGCTGAAGACGCTGCACAAGCTCGGCCTCGACGCGGTCACCCCGGTACGGGTGGGCGGCGCCTCGGTCGCGCCCCGCGACGTCGTGGCCGCCTGCCTGCCCGACCCGGCCACCCTCGGCGACCGGATGCGCGGCAAGACCTGCGCCGGCACGTACGTGACCGGCACCGGCGTGGACGGCCGGCCCCGCCGGGTCTACCTCTACCACGTGGTCGACAACGAGTGGTCGATGGCGGAGTACGGCCACCAGGCGGTGGTCTGGCAGACCGCCGTCAACCCGGTCGTCGCCCTGGAACTGCTGGCCACCGGCGCCTGGTCCGGCAGCGGGGTGCTCGGCCCGGAGGCCCTGCCCCCGCTACCCTTCCTCGACCTGCTGACCGCCTACGGCTCGCCGTGGGGGATGGAGGAACGGTGACCCGCTACGGCCCGATGTACGGCCCCGACATCACCTTCCTCGGCATACCGCCCTGCACCCTGGAGGAGCCGGTCACCTACGCCGACGCGGACGTGGTGATCGTCGGCGCGCCCTTCGACGGCGGCACCTCGCACCGGCCCGGCACCCGGTTCGGCCCGTCCGCCATCCGGCAGGCCTGCTACCTACCGCACGACGGCTCCCGCCCGTCGCTGGCGCTGCGCGTCGACGGCCTGCGGGACCTGCGCGTGTACGACGCGGGCGACGTGGAGATGTTCTCCGGCGACATCGAACGGTCGCTGGCCGCGCTGGAGACCGCCGTGCACGCGGTCGCCGCCGCCGGGGCGATCCCGATCGTGCTCGGCGGCGACCACTCCATCGCCCTGCCCGACGCCACCGGAGTGGCCCGGCACCACGGGCTCGGCCGGGTGCCGCTGGTCCACTTCGACGCGCACGCCGACACCGGGGACATCGAGTTCGGCTCGCTGCACGGGCACGGCCAGCCGATGCGCCGGCTCATCGAGTCCGGCGCGGTACGCGGCGACCGCTTCCTCCAGATCGGCCTGCGCGGCTACTGGCCCGACCCGCCGACCCTGGCCTGGATGGCGCAGCAGCGGATGCGCTCGTACGAGATGACCGAGGTGGTCGCGCGCGGGCTGGACACCTGCCTCACCGAGGCGTTCGGGATCGCGGTCGACGAGTGCGAGGGCGTCTTCCTCTCCGTCGACGTGGACGTGGTCGACCCCGGCATGGCGCCCGGCACCGGTACCCCGGAACCGGGCGGACTGACCTCCCGGCAACTCCTGGACGCCGTCCGCCGCTGCTGCTACGAACTGCCCGTGGTCGGGGTCGACGTGGTCGAGGTCGCCCCGCCGTACGACCACGCCGACATCACCGCCTTCCTCGGCAACCGGGTCGTCCTGGAGGCCCTGTCGGCGATCGCCCGCCGCCGCCGCGACGCCGCCGGCGCCCCACCCTGGAACCCCACCCAACCCCTCCTCGACTCCCGCTGACCCCCCGCCCCCCCCCGCCCCCGCCCCCCGCCCCCCGCCCCCGCCCCCCTCCGCGTCGATCATGGAGTTGTGGCGCCTCGAAGGCGTACTTTGCGGCTTTTGTCAGCGACCACAAGTCCTTGATCGACGACGGGCTTGGGGTGGGGGATAGCACGGGAGGGGGTGGGGGTGGGGGGTTTCCACAGGGGCGGGTTGTCCACAGGGGTGGGTGCGTGGGGTGGGGGTGGGGGTGGGGGGTCAGGGTGGGCGGGTGGTGGAGCGGTATCGGGAGTTGCGGGCGGCGGGGGTCAGCCGGGGGGAACTCCGGCACCGGCTCGAGAGGGGGAGTCTGAGCCGGTTGTCAAGGGGGGTCTACGGCAGGTACGAGGACGAGCTGAGTTGGCTGCATGCCCTGTTCCGTCGGTTGCCTTCGGGTGCCGTGGCCGGCTTCCAGACCGCTGCCCGACTGCATGGATTCGGCGCGGCACCGAGCGCACAGGTGCATGTCATCGTTCCCGCGGGCAGCGGAGTACCGAAAATCCAAGGGGTCGCGGCGCACGAGGCGGTGCTGCCCGTCTCCACCGTCGTGGAGATCTCCGGGGTGCCGTGTGCGCCGGCTGCCCGGTCGGCCGTTGATCTCGCTCGGGTGCTGCGGCGGATGGACGCCCTGCCGCTGTTGGACCTGTCACTGCGAGCGGGCGCGTGCAGCCGCGACGAACTACTCGCCGAGGTCGCGCTGCACGCCCGCCTGCGTGGGGTGCGGCAGGCACGTCGGCTGACGGAACTCGCCGATCCGCGCGCCGAGTGCCGGCAGGAGAGCCAACTGCGGCTGTTGCTGATCGACGGCGGCCTTCCGGCGCCGGAGCCGCAACTCTGGGTCCCGGACCAGGACGGGGTGCACATCTACCGGCTGGACCTGGGCTACCGGGAGCAGCGGGTCGGCGTCGAGTACGACGGCCGCTCCCACCTGGACCCTGATCGCCTGCACCACGATCGGTCCCGCCTCAACTGGCTCGCCGCCAATGGCTGGCGCATGCGCCACTTCACGGCAACCGACCTCTACCGCCGCCCCCAACACATCCTCGCCACCCTCCGCCCCCTCCTCCTCGCCCCCTGACCTTCCCAGCCCGGCTCGCCCCACGTCAGGAGCCGTCGTCAACCCGCCGCCCCCCCACCCGGTCGCCGTCGATCATGGAGTTGTGGCACCTGACGAAAGCCGAATAGGCGGACATCCGAGGCGCCACAACTCCATGATCGCGGGGGTGGAGTGGGGAGGGCGAGGGTGGGGTGGGGTTGGGGGCAGGCATTGACAGACGTGGTGGGTGTGGTGATCATGTGGGGACGCTGCGGCCATACGGGGGACCGCGGCACTACTCTTCGGAGGACCTGTCATGGGTCGAACCATGTCCGCGCTCGCTCTGGGCGCCGTCACCCTGGCCGCCGCCGCGCTGGTGGACACCGCGCCCGCGTACGCCGCCACCGAGCAGTTGCGCCTCGACTTCGACGCCACGCCCACCGGCCAGGTCGAGCCGGGACCCTGGACGGCGGGATGCTTCGCCGACCTCGCCACGCCGGGCGATTCCGGTTGCATCGCGGTGAACGGTGGGGGCAGCATCTCGCGGGCGACCCGGCCGAACGGTACGGGCAGCAGTCCGGCACTCGCCTTCCCCGCCACGGGCAGCGCCATCGTCCAGGTCCCGCACGCCGCGGCCCTGAACCCGGGCAGCGGGGACTTCACGGTCAGCGCGCTGGCCAAGGTGACCTCGGCCCAGGTGACCACCGGGGCGAACCTGGTGCAGAAGGGCGTGTTCAACGACCCGACGCAGTGGAAGCTCCAGCTGGACGGCGGCCTGCCGGGCTGCCGCATCAAGGGCACGTTGGCCGACGGCACGACGGCCGAGGTCCGGCTCACCTCGCCCACCTCGATCGCCGACCAGGGCTGGAAGTTCGTCCAGTGCAAGCGGCGGGGCAACGTGCTGACCCTGCTGGTGGACAACCAACCGGTGGACACCAATGAGAAGGCCAGCATGAACATCAGCAACACCGCCAACGTGAACATCGGGGCCAAGGGGACCGGGCTGACCAACAACGACCAGTTCCGCGGCCAGCTGGACAACGTCCTCTTCAGCCTCGGCTGACCTGGACCTCCGCCCGGGGCGGGCGCGATCGTCGGCCCGCCCCGGCGGAGGCCGGACCGGCCGGCCGGGCCAGCCAGAGAGCAGGCCGGCCCGGCCGGGCCAGCCAGAGAGCAGGCCGGACCGGCCGGGCCAGCCAGAGAGCAGGCCGGGCCGGCCGGGCCGGCCAGAGCGGGCCGGGCCGGCCGGGCCAGCCAGAGAGCAGGCCGGGCCGGCCGGGCCGGCCAGAGCGGGCCGGCCCGGCCGGGGCAGGCGGTATCGAGCGCCGGCCTGCCCCGGTGACCGTCAGGCCAGTCGGGAGCGGATGAGGAAGCGGACGCCCTCGGGGGCTTCCAGCGAGAAGCCGCTGCCGCGGCCCGGCACCACGTCGACCGTGAGCCGGGTGTGCTTCCACAGCTCCCACTGGGCGGCGGACATCCAGAACTCGACCGGCTCGGGCACCCCGTCGACCGCGAGCGCCGCGAGCAGCACGTCCGATCCGCCGGTGCGGAACTCGCCGGCGGGATAGCACATCGGGGCGCTGCCGTCGCAGCAGCCGCCGGACTGGTGGAACATCAGCGGGCCGTGCTGCCCCCGCAGCGACCGGATCAGGTCGGCCGCCGCGGGGGTCAGGGTGACCGGGTCACCCATCAGAAGAAGCCCAGCTTCTTGGGGGAGTAGCTGACCAGCAGGTTCTTGGTCTGCTGGTAGTGCTCCAGCATCATCTTGTGGTTCTCCCGGCCGATGCCGGACTGCTTGTACCCGCCGAACGCGGCGTGCGCCGGGTAGGCGTGGTAGCAGTTGGTCCAGACCCGGCCGGCCTGGATCGCCCGCCCGGCCCGGTACGCGGTGTTCAGGTCCCGGGTCCACACGCCGGCCCCGAGCCCGTACAGGGTGTCGTTGGCGATCTTCACGGCGTCGTCCAGGTCGGCGAAGGAGGTCACCGACACCACCGGTCCGAAGATCTCCTCCTGGAAGATCCGCATCGAGTTGTCGCCCTCGAAGATCGTCGGCTGCACGTAGTAGCCGCCGGACAGTTCGCCGCCCAGGTCGGCCCGCTCCCCGCCGGTCAGGACGCGCGCACCCTCCTGCCGCCCGATGTCCAGGTAGGAGAGGATCTTCTCCAGCTGGTCGTTGGAGGCCTGCGCGCCGATCATCGTCTCGGTGTCGAGCGGGTGCCCGGCGACGATCGCCTCGGTACGCGCCACCGCCGCGGCGAGGAAGTCGGCGTAGTGGCCCTGCTGGATCAGCGCCCGGGACGGGCAGGTGCACACCTCGCCCTGGTTGAGGGCGAACATGGTGAAGCCTTCGAGCGCCTTGTCCCGGAAGTCGTCGGAGGCGGCGCTGACATCGTCGAAGAAGATGTTCGGGCTCTTGCCGCCCAGCTCCAGGGTGACCGGCTTGATGTTCTCGCTGGCGTACTGCATGATCAGCCGCCCGGTGGTGGTCTCGCCGGTGAACGCCACCTTCGCCACCCGGGGCGAGGACGCCAGCGGCTTGCCCGCCTCGACACCGAAGCCGTTGACCACGTTCAGCACGCCCGGCGGGAGCAGGTCGCCGACGAGCGAGAGCAGGTAGTGGATCGAGGCGGGCGTCTGCTCGGCGGGTTTGAGCACCACGGCGTTGCCGGCGGCGAGCGCCGGGGCGAGCTTCCAGACCGCCATGAGGATCGGGAAGTTCCACGGGATGATCTGCCCGACCACGCCCAGCGGCTCGTGGAAGTGGTACGCCACGGTGTCGTCGTCCAGCTCGCCGAGCGAGCCCTCCTGGGCTCGGATGGCGCCGGCGAAGTAGCGGAAGTGGTCGATCGCGAGCGGAATGTCGGCGGCCAGGGACTCGCGTACCGCCTTGCCGTTCTCCCAGGTCTCGGCGATGGCCAGGGACTCCAGGTTCTCCTGCATCCGGTCGGCGATCCGGTTGAGGATCAGCGAGCGCTCGGCGACCGGGGTGCGACCCCAGGCGTCGGCGGCACCGTGCGCGGCGTCGAGGGCCTTCTCGACGTCCTCGGCGGTGCCGCGGGCCACCTCGCAGAAGGTCTCGCCGGTGACCGGGGTGGGGTTCTCGAAGTACCGGCCGCCGTGCGGTTTCACGTACTCGCCGCCGATGAAGTGGTCGTAGCGGGACTGCCAGTGGGTGGGGGCGTCGTAGCGCGTCATGGGTACCTCCGCCGTCCGTGAGGGGTGGACGGCGCCGACGCTAGTTTCGGGGACGTTGCAGCGACGTTGCGCGGGGCAGGTCGTACTCCTGGGCGAGCTGGCGGGCCCGGGCGAGGGCGAGGGGCCGGCGCGGCGTGCCCGGCGGCAGCGCCCGCGCCAGGGCCTGCCAGGCGGTGAGGTCGCCGGCGCCGGCGGGCGTGGCGGTCCAGTCCGCCAGCAGGCCGGCGTCGGCGGTGGCCAGCACGGCCGCGCGGAGCTGGCCGTCGAGCAGGCGGCGCAGTCGTGCCACTCCCGGCGCGTCCGACCCGGGCAGCAGGGGCCCGGCGTACGCCTGGAGCGCCCCCGCCGGATCGCCGCGTTCCAGCAGTTCGGTGACGGTACGGAAGTCGGCGCGCACGGCTGGGCGCAGCCGGTACGGGCGGGAGTCGAGGAGTTCCTCGCCGAGCGCCCGGCGCAGCCGGGACAGTTCGGCGCGCAGGGTGACCGGGTGCAGCCGGTCGTCGCCGTACAGGTCGAGGCCGAGTTGCTCGCCGGTGCGCCCCTCCGGGTGTTCGGTCAGCAGCACCAGCAGTTCGCTGTGCCGGCGGCCGAGCCGGATCCGCCGGCCGCCGACCCGCAGCTGCGCCTCGTCCCGGCCGAGGGCGGCGACGTGCAGCACGTCCGGCTCGGCGGGTGCCGCGCCGGCCAGCAGGAACGCCTCGGCGGCGCGGGCGGTGGCCCGGACCAGGGCGAGGCTCTGCGGGGTGGCCAGGTGGTCGCCCCCGGTGATGTCGACGGCGCCGAGCAGCCGCCCGCTGAGCGGGTCGTGGATCGGCGCGGCGGCGCAGGTCCAGCGCTGCACCGGCCGGACGAAGTGCTCGGTCGCGAAGATCTGCACGCTGTGGTCGACGGCCAGGGCGGTGCCGGGGGCGTTGGTGCCGGCGTGCGCCTCGTCCCAGCGGGCGCCGGGCACGAAGTTCATCCGCTCGGCGTGCCGGAGCACCCCCGGGTGCCCCTCCACCCAGAGCAGCCGCCCGTACGCGTCGCAGACCGCCATCAGGTGTGCGCCGTCCTGGGCGATGCCGCCGAGCAGGTCGCGGAAGAGCGGCAGCACGCGGGCCAGCGGATGCCCGGCCCGGTAGCTGTCCAGCGCGTCGTCGGCGAGGTCGACCGGGGCGGTGGCCTCCGGGTCGAGCAGCGCGGAGCGCTCCCAGGACCGGCGCACCACGTCGCGGACCCGGTCGGGGGTGGTGCCGGCGGTGAGGAACGCTTCGTGGGCGGCGCCGACCTGCGCGATCCGCTCCGCCGGATCGGCGCCGAACTCCAGGGCGAGCCACGGGTCGGTCATCGGCGACCTCCTCGCGCCCATGGTGACCCAGCTCACCTCTGATCGCCAACCCGCGCCGGGCCCGTCCCATCGCGAATCCCGGACCCTGGTCCCGCCGGGCGTGATCCGGCTCACCCGCGGGGCTCGCGCGGGTCACCGCGGGCGGGACGAACGCCGCAACCCGGCGCATCGGGTGACACCCTTTGCGAGCTGCGGTTGTTCCGGCCCCGGCGGAGTGGAGGATGGCTGCGGCGGCGCTTACGGAACCCTTATCTCCGGCCTGGGACCGTAGGTGGGACGGACGAGGAGCACGGGGGAGCGGAGCGCGGTGCGGGTACTGGTGGCGGACGACGAGCGGTTGCTGGCGGACACGGTCGCCGAGGGGCTGCGTCGGTTCTCGATGGCGGTCGACGTCTGCTACGACGGCGACGGCGCGCTGGAACGGATCGGGGTCAACCGGTACGACGTGGCCGTGCTGGACCGGGACATGCCCGGGGCCACCGGCGACGAGGTCTGCCGCAGCCTCGCCGGCTCCGCCGCGGGCACCCGGGTGCTGCTGCTCACCGCGGCGGCCGGGATCCGGGACCGGGTGGCGGGTCTCGGGCTCGGCGCCGACGACTACCTGACCAAGCCGTTCGCCTTCGCCGAACTGGTGGCCCGGGTGCAGGCGCTGGGCCGGCGGTCCGCCCCGGCGGTGCCCCCGGTGCTGGAGCGGCACGGGGTGGTGCTCGACGTGGCCCGGCACACGGTCAGCCGGGACGGGCGGCCGCTGGGCCTGAGCCCCAAGGAGTTCGCCGTCCTGCACGTGCTGATGCGGGCCGGTGGTGGCGTGGTCAGCGCCGAGGAGCTGCTCGAACAGGCCTGGGATGAGTTCGCTGACCCGTTCACCAACGCGGTCCGGGTCACCGTGATGACGTTGCGCAAGAAGCTCGGCGCGCCCTCCGTCATCCACACCGTGCCGAAGGCCGGTTACCGGATCGGCGAGCCGGCGTGAGCCCCCGTCGCCGGGTCCTGCTGGTCGGGGTGCTCGCCCTGCTCGCCGGCTTCCTGCTGCCCAATGTGCTCAAGTGGCTGCTCGGACTGCTGTGGTGGCGGATCCAGCGGTTCTGCGGTGTGGCCACCATCGGCGCGGTGTGCGAGCCGGCCCGCCCGTTCGTGCCGCTGCTGCCCCTGCTCACCGAGTTGGCGGTGCTGGCGGTCGGGGGTGCCGCGGTGTGGGCGGCGGCCCGCTGGTGCCTGCGCCCGGTGGGCGACCTCGCCGGCCCGATCGCCAACCTCGGCCCGCAGAACCTCGGCTACCGGATCCGGCGCGGCGGCCGGGACGAGCTGGCCCGGCTCTCCCGCGCGATCGACGACATGATGGACCGGGTCACCGCCGGCTACGAGGGGCAGCGGCGGTTCGCCGCGAACGCCTCGCACGAGCTGCGTACGCCCCTGGCGGTGCAGCGGACCCTGATCGAGGTGGGCATGGCCCAGTCGCTCACCGCCGAGCAGCTCGACCTGCTCACCGCCCAACTGCTGGCCACCAACGAGCGCAACGAGCGGCTCATCGAAGGGCTGCTCGCGCTCAGCGAGAGCGACCAGGGGCTGCGTTCCGCCACCCCGCAGCGCCTCGACGAGATCGTCGCCACCGTGCTGGCCGTGTACGCCGACCGGGCGGCCGAGGCCGGGGTCACGGTGGCGAGCCAGCTGACGCCGCGGCTCGTGCCGGGCGAGCGGGTGCTGCTGGAGCGCCTGGTCACCAACCTGGTCGAGAACGGGATCAAGTACAACCGGCCGGGCGGCCGGCTCACCGTCACGGTCGGCGGGAACCCCGCGCTGACCGTGGTCAACACCGGGCAGACCGTGCCGGGCGAGGCGGTCGACGGGCTCTTCGAACCGTTCCGGCGCCTGGCCCGGGACCGGACCAACCAGGGCGGCGGAGCCGGGCTCGGCCTGGCCATCGCCCGCTCGATCACCCAGGCGCACGGCGGCATCATCGCCGCCCGGCCGGGCGAGGACGGTGGCCTGCGGGTCGACGTCCAGCTACCCGCCCTGACCTGACCCATCCCGTACCACCACCGGGCGCCGCCGACGCGGCCTCCCGCGATGACCCCTGCCCCGAAACAACCGACGGCGTGCGACGCCGGGAGAGGAGACCGCGGTGCCGACCCGTACCGATCAGTCCGGGCCGCCGGCCGGCCGGGTGCTCTGGGCCGACGTGGCCAAGGGTGCCTGCATCATCCTCGTGGTGCTCTGGCACGTCATCGTCAAGCACTACCTGCAGATCGACTGGCGGCTCGACCTGCCGCTGCCGGGGGCGTGGGGGCTGTTCGGCGAGCAACTGCTCCCGCTGCGGATGCCGCTCTTCTTCACCATCTCCGGGATCTTCGCGGCGCACGCCGTGGCCCGGCCGTGGCGGGTCGCCGCCCGCCCCCGGATCGCCCGCACCCTCTACCTCTACGCCACCTGGCTGCTCATCCACACTGCCCTGCTGGCCCTCGCGCCGGGCTTCCCCACCGACCGGGCCACCAGCCTCGGCGGCCTGCTCGCCCAGCTCACCGTCACCCCCTCCAACCTGTGGTACCTGTACGCCCTGGCCGTCTACTTCGCGCTGGCCAAGGCGCTGCGCCGGGTCCACCCGGCGGTGCTGCTGGCCGGCGCGGGCGCGCTCTCCGCGCTCGCGGCGACCGGCCTGCTGGACGGTCCCGGCAACCGCGGGCAGGTCTACCAGAACCTGGTGTTCTTCCTGGCCGGTGTGCACGCGCGGGGACACCTCCAGCGCTGGGCGGCGGCCGCCACCGCGCGCCGGCTCGCCGGGCTCGGCGCCGCCTACGCCGCCGCGCTGGCCGGCACGGCGCTGGCCGGGGCCGCGGGCTGGCCGGGGGTCCGGCTGCTGGTGTCGGCCGTCGCGGTGGCGTTCGGCCTCACCGCGGCGGCCCGGCTGGCCCGGCTCCCGGTGATCGGCGCGGCGCTGGCCCGGCTCGGCCGCCGCACGCTGCCGATCTACGTGCTCCACATGCCGGTGCTGGCGCTGCTGCACCGGCTCCTCGCCGGGCCGGTCGCCGAGCTGAACGGACCCGGTCGGCTGCTGCTGGCGGTCGGCTATCCGGCCCTGCTCACCGCGGTGGTGCTGGCGCTCAGCCTGGCCGTCCACCGCGGGCTCACCGCCGCCGGCGCGCGCTGGCTGTTCGACCTGCCGCGCCGCGCCGGCCAGAACCACAACCCAGAAGGAGAGACCATGTCCCGCAGCCACGTCCCGGTCCTGCCGGACCGGGCCAGCGTCGAGGAGGCCGCCCGGTGGCTGTCCGGCCGGGTGGTGCGTACCCCCGTGCTGAACAGCCCGGTGATCGACCGGCTGGCCGGCGCCCGGATCCTGCTGAAGGCGGAGAACCTCCAGACCGGGGGCTCCTACAAGATGCGCGGCGCGATGCTCGCGGTGGGCCGGCTCGCCGCGGCCGGCCAGCACGGGGTGGTCGCGCAGAGCACCGGCAACCACGCGGTGGCGGTGGCCCTCGCCGCCCGCCGGCACGGCCTGGCCGCGACCGTGGTGCTGCCGGTCGACGCCGCGCCGGTCAAGGTGGCCCGGGCCCGGGCGGCCGGGGCGCGGGTCGTCCTGGCCGGCACCACCGTCGAGGAGCGGCTGGCCGCCGCCCGCCAGGTCGCCGAGACCGCCGGTCACCCGCTGGTCGACGCGTACGACCACCCGGACGTGGTGGCCGGGCAGGGCAGCGCCAGCCTGGAGCTGATCGAGGAGGCGGCGCGCGCCGGCACCCCGCTGGACGCGCTCGTGGTGCCGGTGGGCGGGGGCGGCGGCGTCGCCGGGGCCTGCCTGGCCGCCGCCGGCACCCCGATCGAGGTGTACGGCGTCGAGCCGGTCGGCTGCGACTCGCTGGCCCGCAGCCTCGCCGCCGGCCGGCCCACCCCGGTCGTGCCGGCGGCCACCATCGCCGACGGGCTCCGTCCGGGCTGCGTCGGGGACCTGCCGTTCGCGGTGGCGCGGGACGCCGTCCGGGGCGTCGTCCGGGTCGACGACGACGCGATCGCCGAGGCGTTCCGGCTGCTGCTGCTGGAGCTGAAGGTGCTCGTCGAGCCGTCCGGCGCGGCCGGGCTGGCCGGCGCGCTGCGGCTGGCCGCCGGCCCCGAGGGCGGCCGGTACCGGACGGTCGGCGTGGTGTTGACCGGCGGCAACGTCGAGGCGGAACTGGTCGCCCGGTTGGCGGCCGGAGTCGTCGCCGACCTGGCACGTGTGGAAGGGGTGGCGGCGTGAGCGCTGCGGTACGGATCGGTGTCCTGTTCGGTGGCCCGTCGGCGGAGCACGAGGTCTCCTGCGCCTCGGCGCTCGGCGTGGCCCGGGCCCTGACCGAGCGGGGGCACCGGGTGGTCGCGCTCGGGATCGACCGCGACGGGACGCTGCGGCTGGTGCCGGAGCCGGTGCTGGCGCGGCACCTCGCGAGCGTGGCCGCCGGGCGGGCCATCGACGACCGGCTGCCGGTGACCGGGCCGCCCGTCGAACTGCGGCGCGGGAGCCGTCCCGGCACGGCCGCGGTCACCGCCGCCGAGGCGCCGGCCAGCCGGTACGCCGAGCTGGACGTGGCCTTCCCGGTGCTGCACGGCCCGTACGGCGAGGACGGCGTGGTGCAGGGACTGCTCGAATCGCTCGGCGTGCCGTACGTCGGGTGCGGCATCCTCGCCTCCGCCGTCGGGATGGACAAGGTGGCGATGAAGCGGGCGCTGCGGGCCGAGGGCGTGCCCACCACCCCGCACGTCTGGTTCGACGCCGCGACCTGGCAGGCCGCGCAGGACCCGGAGAAGCTGGTCGTCGGGCTGCGCTGGCCGCTGTTCGTCAAGCCGGCCCGGATGGGTTCCTCGATCGGGATCTCCCGGGTGGCCGAGGGTGACGACCTGGTGGCGGCGGTCGAGGAGGCGCTCCGGCACGACCAGGTGGTGCTGGTCGAGCAGGGGGTGACCGGCCGCGAGTTGGAGTGCGGCGTGCTGGGTGGCTGGCGTCCGGAGGCGTCGGCGGTCGGCGAGGTCCGGGTCGAGGGCGGCTGGTTCGACTACCGGCAGAAGTACTTCGGCGACGCCGATCCGATGGTCGTGCCGGCGCCGCTGCCCGCCGAGATCACCGAGCGGATCCGCGAGCTGTCGGTGCGGGCCTTCACGGCGATCGGCGGCTGGGGCCTGGCCCGGGTCGACTTCCTCTACGACGAGACGGCCGGCGAGGTGTTCGTCAACGAACTGAACACGCTGCCCGGCTTCACGGCGCACTCCATGTACCCGAAGGTGTGGGCGGCGTCCGGCGTCGACTACCCCGAGCTGGTGGACCGGCTGGTCGCGCTCGCCTTCGCGCGGCACGCGGCCCGCCCGGGCGTACGCCCCGAGGGCGGTGCGGCATGATCCTGCTCTCCGATCCCCGGGTCGCCGCGGTGTCCAGCCGGGACGACGGCGACCCGCTGGTCGACCTGCGGGACCTGCCGGAGCTGCGGCTGGACACCCGGGCCGCCGACCCCGCCGGGGCGTACGCCCGGGTGCGGCGCGGGGTCGCGGACCGGTTGCTGGCCGCGCAGCGCGCGCTGCCGGACGGCCTGCGTCTGCTCGTCGTCGAGGGGTACCGGCCGTACCGGTCACAGCTGGACATCTTCACCGGCTACCGGGACGAGTTGCGCCGGCGCTATCCGGACTGGTCGCCCGAGCGGCTGCACCGGGAGACCACCAAGTTCGTCTCGCCGGTCGAGGTGGCGCCGCACAGCACCGGCGGGGCCGTGGACCTCACCCTCTGTGACGCCGACGGCGTCGAGCTGGACATGGGCACGGCGCTCGACGCCACCCCGGAGGCGAGCGCCGACGCCTGCTTCACCGCGGCCCGGCACATCCCGGTGAGCGCGTGGCGGAACCGACAGGTCCTGGTGGCCGCGCTGAGCGGGGCGGGGCTGGTGAACTACCCGACCGAGTGGTGGCACTGGTCCTACGGCGACCGGTACTGGGCGTTGCTCACCGAAGCGCCGCACACCCGTTACGGTCCGTTGTGATCTGCCGACCCGGCTGAACGGTCCGGCCGTCCCGTCCGTACCAGGCGTCGAACGAGACCACCGGACGACGGGAGTGACAACGTGAAGGTGCAACGCAGGCACGTGCTGGCGGCGACGGTGGCGCTGGCCGCCTCGGCGGTCGTCGCGGTGGGTACCGGGATGGGGTTCGCGGAGACCGCCCCGCCCGCGCGGTCGGCCTGCGCGGGGTCGGTGACCTTCTCGGCGGAGGGTGGCGCGCCGGCGGCGACCAGCGACCGGTTCCCGGTGGGTACCCGGCTGCGGGTGACCAACCTGGACAACGGCAAGGTCGCGACGGTCACGGTGACCGGCCCGTCGGGTAGCTGCGTGCTGCTCAACGCGGCTGCCATGGAGCTGGTCCGCGAGCCCGGCAGGAACGTGATCCGGCGCAACGTGGTGGAACGGCTGGACGGTGCGGCGGCCGGCGGGGCGGGTCGTCCGGGCGGCGGCGCCCCGGCCGGGCCGGACGTCCGCCCGGGCAACGCCCAGCCGCCGGCCCGCCCCCCGGCGGCCGGCAGCGTCTGCGCCGGGGCGATCACCTTCTCGGCGGAGGCCGGCGCGCCGGCGGCGACCAGCGACCGGTTCCCGGCGGGTACCCGGCTGCGGGTGACCAACCTGGACAACGGCCGGGCCGCGACGGTCACGGTGACCGGTCCGTCGGGCAGTTGTGTGCTGCTCAACGCGGCGGCCATGGACCTGATCCGGGAGCCCGGCAAGAACCTGGTCCGGCGCAACACGGTGGAGCTGCTGCGCTGACCGTTCCCGTGGCGCGCCGGTGGAACGCCAGGGCGGCTGCGCCGTGGCGTTCCACCGGCCGGGCCGCTCAGGCGATCCGGCGGAGCCGGCGTACGGCGAGGTAGAGCAGGAGCGCGGCCAGGGCGACGAAGATGCCGGTCTCGATCCACTGGAACAGCCAGAACCGGTCCGCCGGCTGGTAGAGCTCCCAGTTGTAGGCGCCGGGTTGGGCACCGAGCTCGGCCCCGCAGCGGCCGCCGTCCGGTGCCTTGGCGCCCGGCGGGCACATGATCCGGGTGTCGGCCGACACCATCTTCCCGTCGGGGTTGCGTACGCCGCTGGCGAGGAGCCAGTCGCCCCTGGACTCCCGCGGCAGATCGGCCCCTTCGATCGGGAAGGTGCGGGTGCGGGCGGGCTGGTAGTGCGGCCTGGCCAGGATCGCCACCGCCGCCCGAACGCCGATGAACGCGGCCAGGGTGACGCCCATGGCGGGCAGCATCCGGCGCCAGAGGGTGCCGGCGAAGATGCCGAGCGCCACCGCGAAGAGGGTGTAACCGATCGGGGCGATGCCCTGCAGGTCGAAGACGATGACGCCGAGGCGGCCCTCACGCGCGGCCTCGGTCAGCGGGCTGACCCACCAGGCCATGCCCAGTCCGTAGCCGATGGCCAGGGTCACCGTGACCACGACGACCAGGCCGAACTTCACCAGGGCCCACCGCGTCCGGCCGATGCCCTGCGTCCAGGCGAACCGGTGCGTGCCGTGCTCCACCTCCCGGGCGACCAGCGGGGCGCCCCAGAACAGACCGACCAGCGCCGGCAGGGTGATGAGCAGGACCGCCACCAGGTTCAAACTCGCGTAGCGGTTGCTGAACTGGTGGAACGCGGACTCACAGCCGTTCGCGGTGATCGGGTCGACGTCCGGACGCGCCAGCTGGGTGACGCAGTTCGGCAGCCCGAGCTCGGTGAAGCTGTGCCGCATCGACAGGCCGATCGGGATCATCAGGGCGGCGAGCGCGGCGAAGCCGATCAGGGTGAAGAGCAGTTGCTTGCGGTGTTGCCGCCAGGCCAGCCAGATCATGCCGGCACCTCCCAGGCCGCGTGGCTCGTGGTGGTCTCGCCGTCGGCGAGGTAGGCCAGCACGAGGTCCTCCAGTGTCACGTCGTGCACCGCCCACTCCGGATCGGTGATGTCGCCGTCGGTCCGGACCAGCAGGGTCGACTGGCGAGCGGTGTGGCTGGCCCGGACCACGGCCGCCACGCCCTTGATCGGTTCGCCGCCGTGCCGGGGCCCGACCAGCTGCCGGTGTGCGGCGACCAGATCGTCAACCCCGCCGACCAGGTGCACCCGGGCGGCCTGCAGCACGACCAGGTAGTCGCAGACCCGTTCCAGGTCGGCCAGCAGGTGCGAGGAGAGCAGCACGGTCGTCTCCGAGTCGGCGACGCTGCCCATCAGCGACTGCAGGAACTCGCGGCGCGCCAGCGGATCGAGGCTGGCGACCGGTTCGTCCAGGAGCAGCAGCCGGGGCCGCTTCGCGAGGGCGAGCGCCAGCGCGACCTGCGCCCGCTGGCCGCCGGACAGCTTGCCGACGGGCAGCTTCGGCGGGATGCCGAGCTGGGCGAGCCGGTTGCGGGCGAGTGCCCCGTCCCAGCGCTTGTTCATCCGGCGGCCCAGCTCCACCAGCTCGGCCGCGGTGAAGTCCCGGTAGAGCGGGGTGTCCTGGGCGACGAAGCCGATGTCGGGCAGCACCGACGGGTTGGCGTAGGGCGCTTCGCCGAAGATCCGTACCGCGCCGGCGTCCGGCCGCAGCAGTCCGACCGAGAGGTGCAGCAGCGTGCTCTTGCCGGCGCCGTTGGGGCCGACCAGGGCGGCGATCCGCCCGGTGGGCAGACGCAGCGAGCAGTCCCGCAGCGCCCAGGTTCTTCCGTACCGTTTGCCAAGCTGCTCGGCCTCGAGCGCGATGTCCATCGGCTGTCCTCTCATCCTGCTGAGGCGGGTTCGGCGCTCGTCGTGCCGGCCCGCATGGTGGTCTCGACCAGGGCGGTGACGTCTTCCGGGGTGAGCCCGGCGGCGCGGGCGCGGTGCAGCCAGGCGACCAGCTCGTCGCGAAGCTCGGTCTGATCGGCCAGCGCTGAGCCGGCGAGGGTCCGGCGGACGAAGGTGCCGACGCCGGGGCGTCCCTCGACCAGACCCTCGATCTCCAGCTCGCGGTACGCCTTCAGCACCGTGTTGGGGTTGATGGCCAGCGACTGCGCGACGTCGCGGACCTTCGGCAACTGGTCGCCCGGCGTCAGCAGCCCCACCCGTAAGGCCTGTTTGACCTGCTGGATCAGCTGCACATAGGTGTTCACCTTGGACCGGCCGTCCAATACGAACTCGATCACGAGGGGCCCTTCTATTGTCCTACGACAGTAGGACTATAGGACAGGATGGCGGCGGTTGGGACCCCTGTGGCGATCGGGCGTGTCGGAGAGCCCTCAGCGGCGGTGCCGTCGACCGACCTTGCGCCGGCCTTCAGGCCCTGCCCGAGGGCGATATGGTGCTCGGCCGGCGTCCGCGCGAGCGGGTACGCCCCGCCATCGCCCGGCTCGACCCCGCGCCGAACAGTGACACTGAGGACGCGGCGCCGCCGGGCACGGGTCCGCTGCGCCAGATGAACGCGGCGATGCCACCGTCGCCGCGCACCGGATGGACGGAGGCGAGGCGGCCGGGCCGGCCGTGGAGCAGCACGTCGGTGGTCGGGTTGAGCTCGCGCTCGACGGGCGAGGAGGTGGCCGCGCTGCCGTCCCGCCTGGCCTGATCGATCAGGGCGGCGGAGCACGGGCGCGGCCGACCGCCGGTCAGCCGAAGGCGGCGTCCAGGATGTCCAGACCCCGCGCCAGTTCGTCGTCGGAGATGACCAGTGGCGGCAGGAAGCGCAGCACGTTGCCGTACGTGCCGCAGGTGAGGGTGAGCAGGCCGGCGGCGTGGCAGGCCGCCGAGACCGCCGCCGTGGCGGCCGGGTCCGGGGTCAGGGTGCCGGGCTGCACCAGCTCCACGGCGAGCATCGCGCCCCGGCCGCGCACCTCGGCGATCCGCGGATCGCGGGCGGCGATCGCGCGCAGCCGGTCCGCCATGACCGCGCCGATCCGGCGGGCGGCGGCGACCAGGTCCAGCTCGCGCATGGTCTCGATCGCGGCCAGCGCGGCCGCGCAGGCGATCGGGTTGCCGCCGTACGTGCCGCCCAGACCGCCGACGTGCACCGCGTCCATCAGCTCGGCCCGGCCCGTGACGGCGGCCAGCGGCAGGCCGCCGGCGATCCCCTTGGCCAGCGTGATCAGGTCCGGCTCGACGCCCTCGTGCTGGCAGGCGAACCAGTCGCCGGTGCGACAGAACCCGGTCTGGATCTCGTCGGCGACGAAGACCACCCCGGCGGCCGTCGCCCACTCGCGCAGCGCCGGCAGGAAACCCTCCGCCGGTACCACGAAACCGCCCTCGCCCTGGATCGGCTCGATCAGCAGCGCCGCCACGTTCTCCGCGCCGACCTGCTTCTCCACCAGCTCGATCGCCCGGGCCGCCGCGGTCGCCCCGTCGAGGCCACCGTCGCGCAGCGGGTACGACATCGGCACCCGGTAGATCTCCCCGGCGAACGGCCCGAACCGGTGCTTGTACGGCATGTTCTTCGCGGTCAACGCCATGGTCAGGTTGGTCCGGCCGTGGTACGCGTGGTCGAAGACCACCACCGCCGGCCGCCCGGTGGCGTGCCGGGCGATCTTCACGGCGTTCTCCACCGCCTCGGCGCCCGAGTTGAACAGCGCCGAGCGTTTCTCGAAACCGCCCGGGGTCAGCGCGTTGAGCTGCTCACAGACCGCCACGTACGACTCGTACGGCGCGACCATGAAGCAGGTGTGGGTGAAGCGCTCCACCTGCGCCCGCACCGCCTCGACCACCTTCGGGGCGGAGTTGCCCACGTTGGCCACCGCGATGCCGGCGGCGAAGTCGATCCACTCCCGCCCGTCGACGTCGGTGATGGTGCCGCCGCCGGCGTGGTCGACGTACGCGCTGATGGTGCTGCCCACGCCCCGGGCGACCGCGGCCCCGCGGCGCTTGTGCAGCTCGTCCGACGACGCCACCGGGCTGCCCTCCGTTCGCGACTGCGGGGCTCGCAGGCCCGGCTCACTCCTCGCGCTCACCGATCAGCCCTCCGTTCGCGACTGCGGGGCTCGCAGGCCCGGCTCACTCCTCGCGCTCACCGGTCAGCCCTCGATGTTGTGCATGACGTGCTTGATCCGGGTGTAGTCCTCCAGGCTGTAGACCGAGAGGTCCTTGCCGTGCCCGGAGTGCTTGAAGCCGCCGTGCGGCATCTCGGAGACGAACGGGATGTGCGTGTTCACCCAGACGCAGCCGAAGTCGAGCCGGCGGGTCATCCGCATGGCCCGGCCGTGATCCTTCGTCCACACCGAGGCGGAGAGGCCGTAGTCCACGCCGTTGGCCCAGCGCACCGCCTCGTCCTCGGCGGAGAAGCGCTGCACGGTGATGACCGGGCCGAACACCTCGTCCTGGATGATTTCGTCGGCCTGCCGGACGCCCGACACGACGGTCGGGGCGTAGAAGTAGCCGCGCTCGCCGAGCTGGGAGCCGCCGGTCTCGACGCTCGCGTGGTCCGGCAGCCGGTCCACGAAACCGCGTACCCGGGCCAGCTGGTTGGCGTTGTTCAGCGGGCCGTAGAGCACGTCCTCGTCGTCCGGGGCGCCGGTCTTCGTGTTCCGGGCCTGCTCGGCGAGGGCGGCCACGAAGTCGTCGTGGATGCCCGGGCCGGCCAGGACCCGGGTGGCGGCCGTGCAGTCCTGCCCGGCGTTGAAGTAGCCGCCCACCGCGATGGCCTCGGCGGCCGCCGCCACGTCCGCGTCGTCGAAGATCACCACCGGGGCCTTGCCGCCCAGCTCCAGGTGGGTCCGCTTGAGATCCGGGGCGGCCGCCGCGGCGACCTCCATGCCGGCCCGGGTCGAGCCGGTGATCGAGACGAACTGCGGGGTCGGGTGCGACACCAGCGCCCGGCCGGTGTCCCGGTCGCCGCAGACCACGTTGAACACGCCCGGCGGGAGGAACTCGGCGGCGATCTCGGCCAGCAGCAGCGTCGACACCGGGGTGGTGTCCGACGGCTTGAGCACCACCGTGTTGCCGGCCGCGAGGGCCGGGGCGATCTTCCAGACCGCCATCATGAGCGGGTAGTTCCAGGGCGTGACCTGCGCGCAGACGCCGATCGGCTCGCGCCGCACGTAGGAGGTGTGCCCGGCCAGGTACTCGCCGGCCGAGCGGCCCTCCAGCAGGCGGGCCGCGCCGGCGAAGAAGCGGAACTGGTCCACCGCCGGGGGCAGTTCCTCGTCCGCGGTGAGCTGGCGCGGCTTGCCCGTGTTGCGGACCTCGGCGTCGACCAGTTCGGCGGCCCGGGCCTCCACCGCGTCCGCGAGCTTGAGCAGGGCCTTCTGCCGCTCCCCGGGGGTGGCGTCCCGCCAGGTCTCGAACGCGGCGGCGGCCGCCTTCATGGCCTGGTCCACGTCCGCCGACCCGGAGACCGGCGCCTGGGCGAAGACCTCGCCGGTGCACGGGTCGATCAGGTCGGCGTAGCCGCCGTCCACCGGGTCGACGTACTCGCCGTTGACGAAGTTGCGCAGCTGTTGCCGATCGCTCATCAGTAGTCTCCGAGGGGTGGCCGGGGCAAGGTCGGCGGAGGTTATCGCAATCTGACTGCCATCTTGGCCACTGAATTCGCGGCAGACAAGGGTTTGAGCAACTGTTTCCGCGCGAACCCGGGTGGACTACGCTGCCGATCGTGGAGCCGAGAGCCTTCTATGTCGCCGGCCGCCCCGCCCACGGTGCGGGCGAGCTGACCGTCACCCACCCCTACGACGGCCGGACGGTGGGGCGTACCACCCTCGCCACGCCGGAGCAGGTCGAAGCCGCCGTCGCGGCAGCCGCCGGGGTGGCCGCGGCGGCCGCGGCCCTGCCCGCGCACGCCCGCGCGGCGGCGCTGGACCACGTCTCCCGGCGCCTCGCCGAACGGGCCGACGAGGCAGCCGCCCTCATCACCGCCGAGAACGGCAAGCCGATCAAGTGGGCGAAGGCGGAGGTGGGGCGGGCCGTCTCCACCTTCCGCTGGGCCGCCGAGGAGGCCCGCCGCTTCTCCGGCGAACTGCAACGCCTGGACACCGACCCGGCGGCCACCGGACGGATCGCCCTGGTCCGGCGCGTGCCGCGCGGCCCGGTGCTGGGCATCGCGCCGTTCAACTTCCCGCTGAACCTCATCGCGCACAAGGTCGCCCCCGCCCTCGCCGTCGGCGCGCCGATCGTGGTCAAGCCCGCCCCCGCCACCCCCCTCTCCGCGCTGCTGCTCGGTGAACTCCTGGCCGAGACCGCGCTGCCCGAGGGGATGTTCTCGGTACTGCCGCTGCCCAACGAGCGCGCCGCCGAACTGGTCGCCGACCCCCGGCTGCCGGTGGTGTCGTTCACCGGCTCCGGGCCGGTCGGCGCCGCCATCCGCCGCGCCGCGCCCGAGAAGCACGTGACCCTCGAACTGGGAGGCAACGCCGCGGCGGTGATCTGCGAAGACTGGAACTCCGACGCGGATCTGACCTTCGCCGCGCACCGGATCGCCACCTTCGCCAACTACCAGGCCGGGCAGTCCTGCATCGCCGTGCAGCGGGTCTACGTCCACGAGTGGATCTACGACGGCTTCCTGCCCCGGCTGGTCGCCGCCGTGCAGGAACTGCGCACCGGCGACCCGACCTCCGACCTCACCGACGTCGGACCGCTGATCTCCGAGGACGCCGCGCGACGGGTCGAGGAATGGGTGGACGAGGCGGTCACCGCCGGGGCCACCATCGAGGTCGGCGGACGCCGGGACGGCGCCGGCTACCCGCCCACCGTCCTGTCCCGGGTGCCCTCGTCCGCCCGGGTCTGCCGCGAGGAGGTCTTCGGGCCGGTGCTGGTGGTCGCCCCGGTCCCGGACGACCGGGCCGCGTTCGCCGCGGTCAACGACTCCGCGTACGGGCTGCAGGCCGGCGTGTTCACCCACCGGCTGGACGTCGCGTTCGACGCCGCCCGGACCCTCGAGGTCGGCGGGGTGATCGTGGGCGACGTGCCGTCGTACCGGGCCGACCAGATGCCGTACGGCGGGGTGAAGGGCTCCGGCGTCGGCCGGGAAGGGCTGCGCAGCGCCATGGACGACTACACCGAGCCGCGGGTCATGGTGCTCACCGGGGTGGCGCTGTAGCGCGTCGCCGGGGGATGGCAGGCTGAGCCGGTGGACGAGTCGGCATGGCCCGAGGTGGCCGCGGTCGTAACGGCCGCGCCGTATCCGGTCGAGGTGCTGCCGGCCGACCCGGCACGAGCCGCCGGGTGTCTGGCGGCCCTGGAGGTCACCACCCGGTCGTGGCTCGGCGCGGTCGTCGCCAACACCGGTGGACTGCTGGTCGACCACGGCTGGCTGCGGGTGCTCGGCAGCGGGCACGGCGGCCTGCCCGACGTGCCCGCTGAATCCGACCCGGCGCGCGGTCTGGTGACCATCGGCTACGACGTGCTGGGCGGCCAGTTCGTCTGGGCGCAGCCTCAGCCGAGGGCGCGGCCCACCGTCCACTACTTCGGCCCCGACGACCTGGGCTGGCTCGACCTGGAGCAGGGGTACGCGGATTGGCTGTACGCCGTCCTCGCCGGCTCCCTCACCGCCTTCTACGAGACCCTGCGCTGGCCGGGCTGGGAGTCGGAGGTCGCGGGCCTCGCGCCCGACCAGGCGTTCAGCGTCTGGCCGCCGCCGTTCACCCGCGAGGGCAAGGACCTCTCCGTGGTCTCCCGCAGGGCGGTGCCACTGGCCGAGGCGGTCTCGTTCTACCAGGACGCGGCGCGCCAGCTCGGCTCCTGACCGCCGGTCACCAGGTGCCGTCGTCCCGTACCCGGGCGGGTGCCCGGCCGAGCAGCAGGGTGGTCAGCGCGGCGTCGATGTCCGCGCCCAGGAACCACTCGCCGGCCTGGTCCAGCGCGAAGATCCGGCCCCGCTCGTCGACCGCGATGATGCTGTCACCGCGCTCGGTGCCCAGCGGAAACAGCCGTACGCCGAGGACCGCGCCGAAATCGGCGAGCGTGTCGGCGGTGTACGCGGCGTGGCGTGGTCGGATGTTGAACCGCGAGATCCAGACGCCTTCTCCAGGACCCTGTCGTGCTCCGACGAGGCCAGGGAATGCGGTGAGGGTCTGCACAGCGGCGGGGAAAGCGCCGTGCAGATGCTGCCTACCCCGGATCGCAGTCACCCTGCGAACAGTTGCTTCGGCGAGGACCTCGTCGCCGAAGTGTGGCCGCCAGCCGGCAGTGACAAGGGCATTTGCGACATCGGGAGGAAAGCGGCCCGGATCTGGGTCCACTTGGGGGTCGGACCGCGACTCCTCTGCGTATGCCAATTCCGACCACGGGAGCACATTGAAGTGCACCAGGAATCGGATGCACGACGCGCAGCGCAACTCGGTTGGTCCGGCGGCAGGGTCGCCTGCCTCGCGGATGTGGAAGAACTCGATCCTCGCCCGCCTGAGAAGTGCCTTGGCATCCGAGAGCTCTACCGGCGACAGGCCATCTGCGGTGCGACGGTGGTCGTGCTCGTGCAGCAGGTCGGAGACGACGATCATCTCGGCGTGGCGTTCCCCGCCGCGGACCAGGTGACCGGCGGGCAGGTTGTCCAGATAGGACTGAACGAGCGGGTGATGGTGAAGCTCGACGTCTCCCTTCGCACCATGTGCGACGTGCACACGACCGTCGAGGGTGAGATGCGCGGCGGCGCCGGGCGTCGGCAGCCGGGTCAACTCGCGCAGCAACTGGATCGTCGGGTCGACCGTGCGGGGCGCGCGCGGAGCCGGCGACCGCCGCTGGCGGAACAGCTGCGCCACCGCCGGCAGCGGCAGGCGGGGCCAGCTGGAGACCTCGCCGGTCTCCTTGTCCACCACGGTCGCAGGCAGGTCGCCGGGGAGCGCCCGGGCCTCCCGAGCGACCCGGGACGTGATCAGGTAGCCCAGGTCGAACTCCTCGACCACGGGCGTGCAGGGGAACCCGAGGCGCTCGGAATCCCGCCGTGCCCAGACGGCGGCGAGTTGTTCGGCCTGCTGTCGTTCGATCACGGACCGAAACTACCGGACCCCACGGATTTCGTGGCGCCCGGTATGGTCTTCCCTACCGACGGTGACGGAGGGAGTGGCGGTGGCCGAGAACGCGGACCGGGACGCCAATCGTGCGCTGCGCGCGCGGTTCGACGAGGTGTACGGCCAGTACCAGCGGCTTCGGTCCGGATTGGACGAACTCCAGACACGACTCGCCGAGCTGCGGGTGACCGAGCGCTCCGAGGACGGCCAGGTCACCGCGGTGGTCGGGGCCCGGGGCGAGCTGATCAGCGTCGAGTTCACCCCCTCGGTCTTCCAGGACCGGGACGCCAAGGCGCTCGGCCGCAAGGTCACCGCCACGGTGGGGCGCGCCTCCGCCGCCGCCGTCGACGCCACCCGGGAGTTGGTCGCCGGTTACCTGCCACCTGGCTCGCCGTCGGTGGAGTTCCTGCGTACCCATGACTTCGGCGCGCTGCTGGGTCGCGCCGACGCGGTCATGTCACGCGGCGAGTGATCCGGTGACCGAGGCGCAGATCTGGCTGGACCCGGAGCGGGCCCGCCGGGGCGGTGTCGACCTGGCTCTGTCGGGGGAGGCGATCGGCGCGGCCCGGCGGGAGGCCGGCGGCGCGATCGCGGCGGCGAGCGCGGAGCATCCGTGGGGACGCGACGACATCGGCGCCGCCTTCGAGAAGCACTACCGGGGCTACGAGGAGACCCTGCTGCGGGCGTGGGAACTGCTGGGCAGGTCCGTGCAGGGGCTGGGCGGCAGCGTGGTCCGGTCGGTTTCGTCCACTGTGGAAACCGATGACGGCGCGGCGCGGCGCCTCGGTGATATCTCGCGGCGGCACCCTTCCCCGCCTCGGCACTGGCGCTGACCTCTGGAGGATCCGCGCGTGAGCCTGCTGCCCAGCCCGATCCCGCATCCGCTCGACCACTGCCCCTGGGACCTGCCCGGCTGGATCTACGAGGCGCTGGACTGGGTTGTCGGGGTCGAGTGGCCGGACGGGAACGAGCGGGCCGTCTGGGACCTCGCCGACCAGTGGTACGCCGTCTCCGACGTCCTCGGCGTCCCGCGTGCCGACGCGATGGCCGCCGCCGGCGAGGTCCGCAGCGGCTACGGCGGGATCGGCATCGTCGCCGAGGTCTTCGACACCGCCTGGGACAAGGTCGCGAAGGGTGAGGACGCGCCGCTGCACGCGGTACTCGCGATCGGTGATGAGATGGGCCGGATCGTCGAGTCCTGCGGCTGCGACATCGAGGGCGCCAAGCTCGAGGTCTGGATCGAGCTGGGCATCCTCGTCGTCGAGCTGCTGTCCCTGGCGGTGGCGACCGTGCTCACCCTGGGCGCCGCCTCGCCGGCCGCCGGCGCGGCCGTCACCGCCAGCCGGATGGTGGTGCAACAGATCTTCAAGCGCCTCGTCGCGCAGCTGGCCCGCAAGGCGATGAAGGAAGGCCTCAAGGAGGCGGGCGAGCGGGCCGCCAAGGAGGCCGCCCGCACTGGCGTACGCGGGTTCGCCCGCCGGGCCGCGATCAGTGGGCTGGTCGAGGCCGGGCAGGAGGCCGGCACCAGCCTGGCCACCCAGGCGTACCAGAACTCCACCGGACGCCGCGACGGGCTGGACCTGACCGACGTCGGCACGTCGGCGCTCGGCGGTTTCGCCGGCGGTGGCGTGGCGCCGCTGGCCGGCCTGGGCCGGCACGCGCCCGGCGGCTTCTCCGGGGTCGGCGAGCGCTTCGGCCGCGAGATGGCCGGCGAGACCCTGGCGGAAGGGGCCGCCGGGCTGGCCACCGGGCAGAACGCGTCGCTGGAAGACCTGGCCCGCGCGGCGGTCTCCGGGGCCAGCGGCTCCGCCACCAGCCAGGCCGATACCGCCCTGCAAAACCACCTCGACGGGAAGCTGACCGCCCTCACCGCGCCGCCGATGGAACTCTCCGTCCCCGGGGCGGCGCAGGACAGGGCGGGGCTCGTCCCGGCACAGCCGACGTTCGATCCGCTCGCAGCGGATGCCGGCTCCGCCTCCCCCACGCAGCCGGAGCCGGTGGTGGCTCATTCCCTCGTGGCGAACCCGCACCCGGTCGCGGGAGAGGCGGGCCCGCCCGCCGGCGGTGCCGAGCACCGGTCCACACCCGGCCATCCGGACCGCGCGGCGGTCGCAGCCGGTCCGTCGGACACGCACCCACTGGCGGGCCTCGACGCGCCGCTGCCGCACACCGGGGCCGCGGCCAACCCCACCCTCTCCTCGGTGACCGTTGAGCCGCCGCTCGCGGCGGCGTCCGCGACCACCATCGGGGCGCTCGGCGGCGCCGGCGACCTCAGCTCCGGGCCGGTGCGCACCACTCCCGGCGTCGACCTCGGCGGGTCGCGCCAGCCGGTACCGGTGCACACCAATCCCGCGCCCGCGTCGGCGAACAGTCCGGCACCCGTCACGCAGCCGAACGCCCCCACCCCGGTGGTCCCTGACCGCCCACCGAGCGGTGCTCTACCAGCGCAAGCCGGGCCGCTGGCCTCCCCGGCACCGCATCAGTACCTGCGACCTCCGGCCGACCCGCTGGCCGCGCCCCCGGCCGTCAACCCCCGGCCGACACCGAACCCACGATTCCCGCTGCTGGAGGCACTGGCTCAGCAACCTGCCCATGACCCGGCACCACCCCTGCCGGGCCCCTTCGATCCGCTGCCGCCTCGCCGACCCACCCCAGAAGAACTGGCCGCCCACCGGGCGGCCGAGCGGGAAGGTCTTGACCGACGTCGCTACCAGGCATTCCTCCAGAGCCAACGCCGTTGGTATGAGGAAAACCGACGGCAACAACGGGCGGATTGGCTCCGTCAGCGAGCCGATTACCACGAGGAACAGGCCAGCGACTGGGCCGCCCAAGCCGCAGAGCTCCACCACACCGGCCGCACGCTGCTCGCCGAGCGCTACCGCCGTGAGGCGTACGACTCCAGCCGGGAGAGCGAAGAGCTGCGGGAACTGGCCCGGCAGGTACTCGCCGGGACGGTGGTGCCGGCTCAGGTTGCCGTCGAGGACGAGGCGGACTTCTCCCGGATCAACGACGACGTTGCCGATCTGGCGGTCGGCGCCGTCGAATCGTCGGACCTGTCGGCCCTCACCGGCGACGGCCATCCACCGCCGATCGACCGGTCCCGTCGTTACGGCGTACGAGGGGGCCTGCGTCCGCCGCTCGCGCTGCACCAGACCGATCTGGAACGGCAGATGCCGCGCAACCCGGACGGCAGCGTGGTGCGGACCGCCGACCCGCGGCACGGCGGCTGGCTCCAGCTCGCCAACGACGGCGGTCCGCAGGCCGACGCGACCCGGAGCATCAACTGTCTCGACTGCACCCTGTCGCTCTACGAGACCTGGGTGCACGGCCGCCCCCGGGTCTCCGCGCCGCGTACCTTCGACGGCTACCTGATGGGGGACGTGCGCCAACCGGTCGGCGGCGAGGCGGACGGGCCCCGGCGCGTCGAGGAGATCACCGGTGGTCAGTTCCAGGACCTCTGCCCGGGCCCTGAGCCGACAACCGACCTGGAGGTACGGCAGCGGGTCGAACACGGCTACCGCGACCTGCACCGGCAGCTGCTGGCGGGCGGGCACGGCAGTTACGCCTTCCTGATCACCGGCTGGCAGAGCGGCGCGTCGCACGCCTGGGTGGCGTTGAACCAGAACGGCGTCGTGCTCTACCTCGACCCGCAGCAGGGTGTCGTCTGGGATCAGCCGCTCTACGCGCACAGCGGGGTGCCGCACGACAACAACGTCGTGGGCCTCGACGCGCTGGTGCTCGGCCCGGACGGCCGGCCGATGCCGGTGCCCGGCCGGCCGCCCGGCGTCTACCACGTGCTCCCCGCCCCGGACGAACGTCCCGAGCCGCCACCGCCGCCGGATCCCCCGGCCCCGTACGACGGCGACGAGCCCGCACCGGATTTCAACCGGGTCCACCTCCTCGGCGAGGGCACGACCTTTCACCACGGCGACGTCCCGCCGCCGACCGGTGGCCCGCCCGAGCCGGGCCGGGACGACGCCACGCGGAGCGCCCACCTCGCCGCCCATGCGGAACGGATCGGAGCCGGGCTCTTCGTCCGGGACGCGATCGCCGCGAGCGCGCACCTCGACGAGGTCTTCGCCGCCGGCGTGACCCCGGTCGAGCTGGCGCACCATGTGGACCCGGCGGCGCTGCGGCGGCTGGTCCCGGCGCTGGACGAGCCGGCCGCCGGCGACCTGGCCCGGTTGCTCGGTGACCCCCGGGTGCGGCACATGCTCGACCAGGCCTGGGAGGCGCCACCGCGCGGCGACCCGCTGCTCGCCGAGACGCTGCTCCATCAGCTGGCCCGGCAACCCGATCTGGTTCGGATGATCCTCGCGACGCCGGAGCTGGCCACCTCGCTCACCGCCCGGCCGATCACCCTGCACCACCTGGCCAGCCACCAGAAGGCGATCGACGTGCTCGGTGAAGTGCTGGAGGAGATCGTCGAACGAGGTGCCGAGATAGCGGCTACGGCCTCGATTCCTCCGAATCTGCCTACTCCGCTCACTGCTGAGCAGATGGCGATTAGTTCAAGCCTCACCGCTGATCGACCCCCTGCGCTGCAGCCCGGCTTTGATCAGGGCCGACGGCGTGACGTCGCCTACCAGCGCCAGTTCCTGGACCAGTTGTATGAGGCTGCCGCCGTGGCGCAGCTTGAGATAGACCGCCTGGGACAGAAGCTCGCAGCTCAGGCCAGCGCGGAGTATCGGCCCCGGCCGGGCCCGAAGGCGAGGAAAAGAGCCGAGGACAAGATTGCCAAGTACGGAGGGGACGTCTCTCGGCTCCTGGACCTCGCAGCTGGCCGACTCTCTTACCAGCGACTGGCTGATCTCTACTCGGGCCTGGTTGCGCTACAACAGGATTCCCAGGTGAGGATCGTCAGGTTCGAGGACCGCTTTCTTGACCCGCAGGACGGCGGCTACCGTGACGTGCAAATGATGCTGTCGACGTCCTCGGGCCACGTCGCGGAATTCCGGCTACAGCTTGCCGCGCTGGACAATGTCGCGGAGTGGGAGCACTCCCTCTTCGAGGTGAGGCGTGATCTGGAGGCGGTGGCGCGCGAACAGCGCCGCCCTCCGTCTCAGGCGGAGCTTGCCATCAGCAACGGCATCATCCGACGTCAGCGCGAATGCTTCTGGGCAGCGCTCCGATCAACGCTGGATGGAGGAAGCGATTGACCGCCTCGGGATACGGGATTGATCTGCCGTCTTACTACGACTACTACGAGACGCCAGTGAAGTTCGTCCCGACGCCGGACGGCGGGCTCACAGCCTGGCGTCTTGACCGGGAGACGGGCGGCTGGCAGCCGGCGAACGACATCGTGGACGAGATCCTCTTCGCGATCGGAGGCGACATCTACGTCCGCTCGGCGGAGCGGTTCGTCCAGCGGACCGAGGAAGAGCGGGCTCGCTATCTCAAGGGGGAGGGCCCGATCTTCGCCCTCTACGAGACGGTCAAGGCGATCGAGGACGTCGCCATCGCCGAGCGGCGTGCCTACACCCCTGAAGAGGCGGCACTCGTTCGAGGGATCCGGCGGAGGACGTTCGTCATGTTCGAGGAGCAGTTGCGGGCGGCGGGCGACCCGGGCGCGGACCCGACCATCGCCGCCCTCTGACGACCTTCCCGCACGGGTCGCCCATGACGAGGAGTGGCCCGCCCGGACCGATCCCACGGGAGAACCCACGCCCGCGTCGACCCAGCAACTAACGACAGCAGCAACGGACGACACCAGCAACGAACGACACCAGTAACCAACGACAGGAGCGGAAGCAGCATGACGACGGCGGATCGGATCGAGCTGGCGCGGGAGCTGTACGAGCAGGCGGTGTTCGGCGGCGACGCCGACGCGCTGGTCACGGCCGACCGGGCGTTGGACGGGGTGGAGGCCGATCTCGCCCTGGCCCGGGGGCGGGTGCTGCACGCCCGCTACCTGGCGGAGGAGGTCGAGGATCCGCGGGAGCTGGAGCTGTTCGAGCGGGCCGCCGAGCTGTACCGGCAGCTCGGCGACGAGCGGGGCGAGGGTGAGGCCCGGTTCTGGGTGGGCTGCCTGCACCAGGTGATCCGGGGCGACGGTGAGGCGGCGGCGCCGGCCTTCGCCCGGGCCCGGGAACTGGCCACCCGGGCCGGCGACAAGCTGACCCTGTCGTACGTGCTGCGGCACCTCGCGTTCCTCGATCAGGCGGCCGGCCGGTTCGACGCCACAAGGCAGCTCATGGAGGAGTCGACCCGACTGCGCCGGGAGGTGGGCTTCCTGCCCGGGGTGGCGGCGAACCTGCTCGCGCTCGGCTACCTCGCGGCGGAGCAGGGCGATCCGCAGCGGGCCTTGGGCCTGGTCGACGAGGCGACCCAGGTGGCCGAGGCGTCCAGCGCCCACGGCATCCTGCGCTGGGCCGAGGAGGCCCGGACGGACCTCGCGCCGGCCGGGGAGGGCGCCGGGCGGCCGTGACGGCGGGACCGGTCCGGTACGTGCCGCCGGCCGACGTCGCCGAGGCGCTGCGCGTACAGGAGGAGTTGCGGTCGCGGGTGGACCTGGTCGGGCCGGGACCCACCGCGCCCACGACGGTGGCCGGCCTCGACGTGGCGTACGCCGAGCGCGGTGACCGGCTCGCGGCGGCCGTGACGGTGCTCGACGCCGGCACGCTGGCCGTGGTGGACGAGGCGGTGAGCGTGGGTCGGCCGGCCTTCGGGTACGTGCCGGGGCTGTTCGCCTTCCGCGAGCTGCCCGCCCTGCTGGCCGCCCTGGACCGGCTGACCGTCCGGCCGGAGTTGCTGGTCTGCGACGGGCACGGGCTGGCGCACCCGCGCCGGTTCGGGCTGGCCTGCCATCTCGGCCTGGTCACCGGTCTGCCCGCGATCGGGGTGGCGAAGACGCCGCTGGTCGGGGAGTGGGCGCCGCCCGGCCCCGAGCGCGGCGCCTGGAGCGCGCTGCGGGACGGCGGCGAGGTGGTCGGTCGGGTGCTGCGGACCCGGGACGGGGTGAAGCCGGTGTTCGTCAGCGTCGGGCACCGGATGAGCCTGGACAACGCCGCGGACCGGGTGCTGGCGTTGTGTCCGCGGTACCGGTTGCCGGAGACCACCCGTACCGCCGATCGGCTGTGCCGGCGGGCCCTGGCCGCGGTATCCGGCTGAGGTCGCGCCCGGTCGACCAGGTGCGGCGACGCGGCGGGGTGTCGCGGCACACATGCTGAGCCCTCGATGGGCGGGTATCACCAGGACCCGGTAGTAACCTGACCGGCGGACCCGGTCGGGTGGGACAGGTGAGGTGGAGATGTCGGTGAGGCGGCACGCGGCGCGGCTGGCCACGGTCGGCGCGATGCTGGGCGGCCTGCTGGCCGTCGCGGCGTCCCCGGCGTCGGCCGCCGACGACCGGGTGGAGGTGCGCGCGGCGAGCAGCTTCACCGTCGGCGGGTCGGCCGGCTCGATGGCGGTCGAGGTGCGCAAGCGCACCGACGGCTGCGTGCTGCTCCGGACCGCCCTCGGGTTGCACCTCGACGGGGTGCGCCCCGAGCAGGTCCGGGTGCAGGTGAACAGCGCCGGCCGGTGGTGGCCGGTGGCGGTCTCCGGGGGCGGCGGCACGGTGACCACGCCACGGACCGCGCCGGCGAAGCCCACCCTGTGCAAGGGCAAGAGCATCACGGTCCGCTACCGGGTGGCCTTCCTGGCCGGTGCGCCGGGCGGGCGCCTCGCGGTGGTCGGCGAGGCGACCGCCGCCAGCGGCCGGGTGCTGGGCCGCGCCGGCGCCTCGGCCCGCGTGGTGGGTGGTGCGCCGGCCGCCTCGCCGACGCCGACGCGGAAGCCGTCCCCGACCCCGAGCGCGAGCCCGAGCGGGGAGGTGACCGTCGCGTCGGCCGACGACAGCGCCCCGGCGCTGGCCGCCGCCGGCCCGGCCGCCGGGTCCCGCACCGCCGCGGCCGACACGTCCTCCGGAGGTTCCCTCGTCATGTGGATCGGCATCCTGCTGGTGCTCGTCGGCGCCGCCCTGATCGTCCTCCTGGTCCGGCGCAACCGGGCCGACCGGACCGACGAGCCGGCCACCGGTCACCCGCCGGTGCCGGCGGCGGGCGGCACGGGCGGCACCACGTACCGCGCCGGCGCGCCGGCGGGCCCGGTGTACGGGCAGCAGCCGCCCACCCCGAGGGTCTACGGGGCGCCCGCGCCCCGGCCGGCCGGCAACGTCTACGGCGCCGCCGCGCCGACCGGCGGACCCGGTGGTGAGCCGCCGGCCCCGGCCGGTGGCGACGCCACCAGCGTGCTGCCCCGTCCGCCCCGCTGAGCCGGCCCCGGCCCCGCGCCGGGGTTACCGTGACGGTGGCGGGCGACCACCGGACCGGAGGCCCGCGCCGGCGGCCCGCCGGTGCTTGAGACGTGCCCCGGTGCCCGCGCCGGTTCGCCGATAAGATCGCCTGCGCCGGGTGGCACCGCCGACCGGTGAGACCGCATACGTGGAAGGAGCCGCGCTGTGGCCCTGGACCCGCAGTTGCTCGAGATCCTCGCCTGCCCGGACACGCACCACGCCCCGCTCGACTACGACGCGCAGGCGCAGACCCTCACCTGCACCGAGTGCGGTCGGATCTTCGAGGTGCGCGACGACGTGCCGGTGCTCCTGTTGGACGAGGCGCGCGGCGGGCCCGCGGCGGAGGACGCGCGCGGCGGCTCCGCGCCGCAGCCGTGATGGAGGGTACGGCCGGGGTCAGCGGGCACCGGCACGCCGACGAGTCACTGCTGGACGACCCGCGGCGGTTGGCCGAGCAGGATCCGGGCGGCATGCTGCGCTTCACCGCGTCGGCCGGCGCCCAGGTGCGGGAGTCCGCGGCGCTGGCCGCCGAGGCCAACCTGACCGTGCTGGCGGACGAGGGGCGGCCCCGCGCGGTCGTCATCGCCGGCATCGGCACCGCCGGGCGTACCGGTGACGTGCTGGCCACGGTCGCCGGGCCGCGCTGCCCGGTGCCGGTGATCCCGCACCGCAGCGCCGGTGTGCCCGGCTGGGTGGGCGCGGCGGACGTGGTCATCGCGGTGAGCGCCTCCGGTCGCAGCCCCGAGGCGCTCGGCGCGGCCGAGGCGGCGCACCGGCGGGGCGCCCGGCTGGTCGCGGTCGGCGCACCGGACTCCCAGCTCCAGTCGGTCGCCGAGCGGGCCCGGGCGCCGTTCATCCCGGTGCCCCGGCGGGCCCCGGCCCGGGCCAGTCTCTGGGCGCTCACCGTGCCGGTGCTGCTCGCCGCCCGTACGCTCGGGCTGGTGAAGGTCAACGAGGCGGACCTGGCCGAGACCGCGGCCCGGCTGGACGCGGAGGCCGACCGCTGCCGCCCCACCGCCGAGTCCTTCGTGAACCCGGCGAAGTCGCTGGCCCTGGGCCTGGCCGGCTCGATTCCGATCGTCTGGGGTTCGTCCCCGCTGGCCACCGTGGCCGCCCGGCGGTTCGGTGACACGCTCTCCGCCAACGCCCGCTACCCGGTGGTCGCCGGGGCGCTCGGCGAGGCGGGCCGGGGCCGGGTCGGTCTGCTCGACGGCGTCTTCGGCGGGCTCGCCGAGGGGGAGCGGGACATCTTCGCCGACCCCGACGAGACCGAGAGCAGCGCCACCCGGCTGCGGCTGGTGCTGCTGCGCGACGGCGGGCTGAACGCCGAGGACGACACCGACGAGCCGCTCGCGGTGGAGGAGCGCCGGGCCGACGCGGTGCAGACCCTCGCCGAGCGGCGCGGGGTGCGCTGCGACGTGGTGACCGCCGAGGGGGGTTCCGCGCTGGAGCGGCTGGCCTCGCTGATGGCGGTGCCGGATTTCGCCTCGGTCTACCTCGCCCTGGCACACGGGCTGGACCCGATGGCCGTCCCGGCCATCACGGAAATGAAGGAGCTGGCAAACCAGTGAGCACGTGCGGCACCGGGCGGGGAGCATGAGCGCCAACGGCGGAACGAAGGCGATCGTCGCCGCCCTGGCGGCGAACGTCGGTATCGCCGTCACCAAGTTCATCGCGTTCCTGCTGACTGGCTCCTCGTCGATGCTGGCCGAGTCGATCCACTCGGTCGCCGACTCCGGCAACCAGGGTCTGCTGCTGCTCGGCGGCCGGCGGGCCAAGCGGGAGGCCACCCCGGAGCACCCGTTCGGCTACGGGCGGGAGCGCTACATCTACGCGTTCATCGTGGCGATCGTGCTGTTCAGCCTCGGTGGCCTCTTCGCGCTCTACGAGGCGTACCACAAGGCGGCCGATCCGCACCCGATCGAGAGCTGGCAGTGGGTGCCGGTGGCGGTGCTGGTGGCGGCGATCCTGATGGAGAGCTTCTCGTTCCGTACCGCGATCAAGGAGTCCAACCTGATCCGCGGCAGCCAGTCCTGGGTGCGGTTCATCCGCCGCGCCAAGGCGCCCGAGCTGCCGGTGGTGCTGCTGGAGGACTTCGGCGCGCTGATCGGTCTGGTCTTCGCGCTGTTCGGCGTGGGCATGACCCTGATCACCCACAACGGCATGTGGGACGCCGCGGGCACCGCGATGATCGGCGTGCTGCTGGTGCTCATCGCCCTCACCCTGGCGATCGAGACCAAGAGCCTGCTGCTCGGTGAGGGCGCCGACCCGAACGACCTGGCGGCGATCGAGAAGGCCGTCGGCGCCGGCCCCGAGGTCGAGCGGATCATTCACATGAAGACGCTCTACCTGGGCCCGGAGGAGCTGATGGTGGCCGCGAAGATCGCGGTGCCGGCCTGCGAGTCCGCCGAGGAACTGGCCCGGGGCATCAACGTCGTGGAGGCGCGGATCCGCGACGCGGTGCCGATCGCCCGGGTGATCTACCTGGAACCGGACATCTACTCCGCGGCGGCCGAGCGGGCGGGCACCGGGCAGGCGGCGCACACCGCGGCGGCGCAGCCCGAGGTTGTCGCGGACGAGGTGTCCGGCCGGCACGGGAGCTGACCGTGGAGCTGTTGCGGGGACGGATCCGGGACTACGCGTGGGGCTCACGCACGGCCATCGCCGGGTTGCAGGGTCGGCCGGTGCCGAGCGCCGGCCCGGAGGCCGAGCTGTGGCTGGGCGCCCACCCGGGTGCCCCGGCCACCGTCGACCGGGCGGGCCGCGCGGTGAGCCTGACCGACCTGCTGGTCGCCGAGCCGGAGCACTGGCTGGGCGAGCGGCTGGTCGGCCGGTTCGGTACCCGGTTGCCGTTCCTGCTGAAGCTGCTGGCCGCGGACGCTCCGCTGAGCCTGCAGGCGCACCCGGACGCCGAGCAGGCCCGGGCGGGGTACGCGGCGGACGTCGACCGGCTCAACTACGTGGACCCGTTCCACAAGCCGGAGCTGCTGGTCGCGCTGAGTGAGTTCGACGCGCTCTGCGGGTTCCGCGACCCGGAGGTGTCGGCGGCGGCGATCGAGGCGTTCGGCGTACCGGCGTTGGCGCCGGTGGTGGTGGCGCTGCGTACCGGTCCGGCGGGGCTGCGGGAGGCCGTCCGCCTGCTGTTGAGCTGGCCGGAGTCGGAGCGGGCCGGGCTGGTGGCGGAGGTGCTGGCGGCGCGCGCCGAGGGCCCCGACGCGGAGCTGGCCCGGGCCCTGGCGGCGGACTATCCGGCCGACCCCGGGGTGGTCGTGGCGTTGCTGCTGCACCATGTCCGGCTGGCGCCCGGCGAGGCGATCTGGATGCCGGCCGGCAACCTGCACGCCTACCTGCGCGGCACCGGCGTGGAGATCATGGCGGCCAGTGACAACGTGCTGCGCGGCGGGCTCACCCCGAAGCGGGTCGACGTGGACGAGTTGCTCCGGGTGCTCCGCTTCGAGGTGCTCGGCGAGCCGGTGGTCCGCGCCGTGCCGGTGGCCCCCGGGGTGGTGACCTGGCCGGTGCCGGTGGACGACTTCGCGCTGCACCGGGTGGCGCTCTCGGCCGGTGACCCGGAGGTGCGGCTGGCGCTGCCCGGCCCGCGGGTGGTGCTCTGCGGCGCGGGCACCCTGACCGTGGACGACGGGGTGGGCCGGGTCAGCCTGGGGCCGGGGCAGGCGGCGGTGGGCACCGCGGCGGGTGGCCCGCTGCTCGTCGGCGGCGCGGGTGAGGCGTACGTCGCCACCTGCGGCACCTGCTGAGGATCCTGGTTCCGGCCCGGACCGGCTGCGGCGACGAATCCGACTTTTCCGAAATGGCTTGACCGGCTGGTTGCTCAGTGTGACCCTATGGGTACGCAGCGTTGTCGCGACGAAGGTCCGATGACGCGCGGGGAACCAAACCGGGGGGATGCACGGGGCGGCCGGGCCGTGGGCGGAAAGTCCGTCCATGACCGACCGCCCCGTGCGCTGTCCGCCGACCGGACCGGCACGCCTCGGCCAACCGGGCACGGGCGACGAACCGGACCCGCGTAAGGTGGAAGGCTGCGCAGCACTTCGTTCGACAGGAGCTTCCATGACCAGCACCCTCCCGGCGGCCCCCAGTGGCGCGTCGTCCGGCGCCCGGCCGAGCACCCTCGCCGAGGGCGACTACAAGGTGGCGGATCTGTCGCTCGCCGCGTTCGGGCGCAAGGAGATCCAGCTCGCCGAGCACGAGATGCCCGGGCTGATGGCGATCCGGCGCGAGTTCGCCGAGGCCCAGCCCCTGGCCGGCGCCCGGATCACCGGTTCCCTGCACATGACCATCCAGACCGCCGTCCTGATCGAGACCCTGGTCGCGCTCGGCGCGCAGGTCCGCTGGGCGTCCTGCAACATCTTCTCCACCCAGGACCACGCCGCCGCCGCGATCGTGGTCGGCCCGGACGGCACCCCGGAGGCGCCGGCCGGCGTGCCGGTCTACGCCTGGAAGGGCGAGACCCTGGAGCAGTACTGGTGGTGCACCGAGCAGGTGCTGACCTGGCCGGACGGGCAGGGCCCCAACATGATCCTCGACGACGGTGGTGACGCCACCCTGCTCGTGCACAAGGGCGCCGAGTTCGAGAAGGCCGGCGTGGTGCCTCCGGTCGAGTCCGCCGACTCCGAGGAGTACGCGGTCATCCTCCAGCTGCTGCACCGCTCGCTCGCCGAGGACGGCCAGCGCTGGACCCGGATCGCCGCCGGCATCAAGGGCGTCACCGAGGAGACCACCACCGGCGTGCACCGGCTCTACGAGATGCACCGCGCCGGCACCCTGCTCTTCCCGGCCATCAACGTCAACGACTCGGTGACCAAGAGCAAGTTCGACAACAAGTACGGCTGCCGCCACTCGCTCATCGACGGCATCAACCGGGCCACCGACGTGCTGATCGGCGGCAAGATGGCCGTCGTCATGGGCTACGGCGACGTGGGCAAGGGCTGCGCCGAGTCGCTGCGCGGCCAGGGCGCCCGGGTCGTGGTGACCGAGGTCGACCCGATCTGCGCGCTCCAGGCGGCGATGGACGGCTACCAGGTGGCCACCCTGGACGACGTGGTCGAGCAGGCCGACATCTTCATCACGGCGACCGGCTGCTTCAGCGTGATCACCCACGAGCACATGGCCCGGATGAAGCACCAGGCCATCGTGGGCAACATCGGCCACTTCGACAACGAGATCGACATGGCCGGCCTGGCGAAGCGGTCGGACGTGACCCGGGAGAACATCAAGCCGCAGGTCGACGTGTGGCGTTTCGACGACGGCCACGCCATCATCGTGCTCTCCGAGGGCCGCCTGCTGAACCTGGGCAACGCCACCGGCCACCCGAGCTTCGTGATGTCGAACTCGTTCGCCAACCAGACCATCGCCCAGATCGAGCTGTACACCAAGACCGACGAGTACCCGGTCGGCGTGTACGTGCTCCCGAAGCACCTGGACGAGAAGGTCGCCCGGCTGCACCTGGACGCGCTCGGCGCCAGGCTGACCACCCTCACCAAGGAGCAGGCCGCCTACCTCGGCGTGTCGCAGGAGGGCCCGTTCAAGCCGGAGCACTACCGGTACTGACCGCCGCACCGTGCGCTGCGCGCAGGGGCCCCTTGCCGACCAGACGTCTGGTGGGCAGGGGGCCCTTTCGGGTGCCGCTCAGGGCCGCCAGCGTCCCCGGACCAGGCGGCGGACCAGGGGCGGCGCGACCCAGGACCAGACGCAGTAGAGCACCCAGGCCACCGACACCACGAGCGCGACGATCCGGAGGCCGGCCAGGTTGAGTACGACGATGGCCGCCGCCACGGCGAACCAGAGCCGGAAGCCGAGCCGGTAGAGCGGGCGCAGCGGCAGCAGCAGCGGGTGGGCGTACACCCGGGTCTCCCAGGCCGCCTCGGCGTAGTCGGCGTCGGCCGGGTCGTGCGCCACCGCCCGGCCGAACGAGCGGTGCGCCTCGCCGACCCGCCCCGCCGCCACCGCCACGCTGCCGTGCAGGGCCAGCGCCGCCGGATGGTCCGGGTGCCGGCCGAGGAACTCGCGGGCGGCCCGCTGGGCGCTCCGGTCGTCGCCGCGGGCGTAGGCGAGCTGGATCCGGCTGGCGTAGACGGCCGGCTCCTCCGGCGCGAGCGCGGCGGCCCGGTCGACCAGCCGGCCCGCCTTGTCGGTCTGCCCGACCGAGGTGCACAGGTCCGCGTACTGGCAGAGCAGCCAGGGATCCTCCGGTTCGAGGGCCAGCGCGTCCAGCAGCGCCCGCTCCGCGGGGGCGAGCGCGCCCTGCTCGCGCAGCGCCCGGCCGAGCCGGCCGAGCAGTTCGGCGTCCGGCCCCACCTCGGCCAGCCCGCGCCGGGCGGTCTCGGCGACCTCGTCCCAGCGGTCCAGCTCGCTGAGCGCGATCGTGCGGCACCGGTACGCCAGCCGGCCGGTGGCCGCCGACCCGCCCACCTTGCCCAGCTCGGTGAGCGCCTGCTCGGGCCGGTTGGCCTCCAGCAGCGCGACCACCCGCGCCAGCTGCTGCTCGGGGGCGGTCACCGCAGGCCGCCGGCCAGCACGATGATCAGCCCTTCGAGGAGGCCGAGCCCGAGCGTCGCCGCGATGCCGGCCTTCACCAGCGAGGTCGGCTCGCCGCCGCGCATCTCGTATGTGCGGAACCGGCCCTTCTGCAGCAGGTTGGCCACCGCCCAGGCCAGTGCGCCGCAGAGCGCGCCGACCACCCGGCCCGGCCCGGACACCCGGCCGTCGAGCAGCATCGTGGTGACCAGCACCCGGGCGGCCAGGGCGACCAGCCCGGCACCGGCGATGGCCAGGGTGTCCCGGGCCGGAAGCCGGAGCCGGCCGGCGTTGATCAGCGCCAGGGTGGTGCCGGCGAGCGCCCCACCGAGGATGGCCGGATAGATCAGTGAGCCCGGCCGCCACGGTGGGCGCCGCGGCCCGGCGTACGCGCTGGGGGTGATCGTGGGGGTGAAGAGGTCGTCAGCCACGGTCGTCCTGTCTGGCGAGGGGTCTGCCGGATCCTGCCACAGCCGGGAGCAGAACAGTGGCCCCCGGCCAGGTGAAGGTTGTCATGAACAACTTGACGCACCGTCGGAACAGGAGGAAGGTATGGCTGCCCTAAGTTAACTGAGGCGTGCCTAACCAAGAGTACGGAGTTACCGATGTTCGCCACGTACCTGATCGGCCTTCGGGAGGGCCTGGAGGCCACCCTGGTGGTCAGCATCCTGGTCGCCTTCCTGGTGAAGTCGAACCGGCGCGGACGGCTGCCGCAGGTCTGGCTCGGCGTCGGCGCGGCCGTGGCGCTCTCGGTGCTCTTCGGCTGGCTGATCGAGTACACCTCGACCACCCTGCTGGACACCTCCGACGAGCGGGAACTCTTCGACGCCGTCACCTCGGTGGCCGCCGTCGTCTTCGTCACCTGGATGATCTTCTGGATGCGCAAGGCCGCCCGGAGCATCGCCGGTGAGCTGCGCGGCAAGCTCTCCGAGGCGCTCGCGGTCGGCGCGTTCGCGGTCGCCGGCATGGCCTTCCTCGCGGTCGTCCGGGAGGGCCTGGAAACCGCCCTGATCTTCTACTCCGCGGCGCAGAGCGCGGCCGGCGGCGCCAGCCGGGGCCCGCTGCTCGCCCTGCTCGGCGGGATCCTCACCGCCGTGGTGATCGGCTTCCTGCTCTACCGCAGCGCGCTCAAGCTCAACCTGAGCAGGTTCTTCACCTGGACCGGGGCGCTGCTGATCCTCGTCGCCGCCGGCATCTTCAAGTACGGCGTGCACGACTTCCAGGAGGCCGGCGTGCTGCCCGGCCTGAACAACCACGCCTTCGACATCTCCTCGGTGCTCGACCCGAGCACCTGGTACGCGGCCCTGCTCAGCGGCATGTTCAACATCACCGCCACCCCGTCCGTGCTCGAGGTGATCGCCTGGGTGGCGTACGCGGTCCCGGTGCTGCTGCTCTTCCTGCGCAAGCCGGCCGCACCCGCCCGGCCCGCCGCCCCGCCCGCCGGCACCCCGTCGGCCGGCACCGACACCCCGGTCACCGCGCCGCAACGCGCCTGATGCCCGCCTTCCGAGGAGACACCGCACCGATGCGTACCACTCGATTCGTCGCGCCCGCCGCCGCCGGGTTGCTCGCCCTGGCCGGACTGACCGGCTGCGGGGGCGGCGGGGACCAGCCGGACGCCAGGTCCGGCGGCCCGATCGAGGTCAAGGCCACCGACAGCGCCTGCGAGGTCGCCGCCACCCAGATCGAGGCCGGCCAGGTCACCTTCAAGGTGACCAACTCGGGGTCCAAGGTCAACGAGTTCTACGTCTACGCCGCCGGTGACCGGGTGATGGGCGAGGTGGAGAACATCGCCCCCGGCCTGAGCCGCGAACTGCGCGTCGAACTGCCCGCCGGGACGTACGAGACGGCCTGCAAGCCGGGCATGAGCGGGCGCGGCATCCGAGGCGCGCTGAAGGTCAGCGGCACCGCCGCCACCGTGGCGCCCGACGCCGCCCTCAGCGAGGCCACCGCCAGCTACCAGCGCTACGTGCGGAGCCAGACCGCGGCGCTGCTCACCAAGACCGAGGAGTTCGTCGCCGCCGTCAAGGCCAACGACGTGGCCAAGGCCAAGCAGCTCTACCCGGTGACCCGCACCTACTGGGAGCGGATCGAGCCGGTCGCGGAGAGCTTCGGCGACCTCGACCCGAAGATCGACGGCCGGGAGGAGGTCGTCGAGGAGGGCATGGAGTTCACCGGCTTCCACCGGATCGAGAAGGACCTCTGGACAACCGGCGACGTCAGCAAGGACGGCGCGCTCGCCGACCAGCTGCTCACCGACGTCAAGGCGATCGTGGCGAAGGCCAACGCCGAGAAGCTCACCCCCCTCCAGCTCGCCAACGGTGCCAAGGCGCTCCTCGACGAGGTCGCCAGCGGCAAGATCACCGGCGAGGAGGAGCGCTACTCGCACACCGACCTCTGGGACTTCAACGCCAACCTCGAAGGTTCCAAGGCGGCCATCGCGGCCCTCCGGCCCGCCCTCGAGCAGCGCTCGCCCGACCTGGTCAAGCAGCTCGACGCCGAGTTCGGCACCGTCGAGGCCGCGCTCGGCAAGCACCGCGTCGGCGACGGCTGGAAGCTGCACAACCAGCTCAGCAAGGCCGAGCTGAAGGAGCTGTCGGACAGCATCAACGCCCTGGCCGAGCCGATCAGCAAGGTTGCCGCCGTCGTCGCTCGATGACGACCCGACCGGGAGGTGACGCGATGAGTGAGCCCAGCGAGCCGGCCGGCGCGGTGCGCGCGCCGAGCGCCGGGGAGACCGCGCGCGGGGTGTCCCGGCGCCGGGCCATCACCCTGGCCGGGGCCGGTGTCGCCGGCGTGGCCGGGGTGGCCGCCGGCGCCGGCGCCCTCCTCGGCGGGGGAGACCAGGCGTCGGCCACCGCGACCGCCGCCGGAGCCGTCCCGTTCTTCGGCGAGCACCAGGCCGGCATCACCACCCCGGCCCAGGACCGGCTGCACTTCGTCGCGTTCGACGTGATCACCAAGGACCGGGCGAAGCTGGTCGCGCTGCTCCAGGAGTGGACCGCCGCCGCGGCCCGGATGACCGCCGGCAAGGACGCCGGGCTGATCGGTGCGGTCGACGGCATGCCGGAGGCCCCGCCGGACGACACCGGCGAGGCGCTCGGGCTGCCTCCGTCGCAGCTCACCCTCACCGTCGGCTTCGGCCCGACGCTGTTCCGCGACGCCCAGGGCCGGGACCGGTTCGGCATCGCCGGCAGGCACCCGGCCGCCCTGGCCGACCTGCCGCACTTCGCCGGTGACGCGCTCAAGCCGGAGCTCTCCGGCGGGGACATCTGCGTCCAGGCCTGCGCCAACGACCCCCAGGTGGCGGTGCACGCCATCCGTAACCTGGCCCGGATCGGGATGGGCGTGGTCAGCGTCCGCTGGTCGCAGCTGGGCTTCGGGCGTACCTCGTCGACCACCCGGGGGCAGGCCACGCCGCGCAACCTGTTCGGCTTCAAGGACGGCACCGCCAACCTCAAGGCCGAGGACGCCGACCTGCTCCGCGAGCAGCTCTGGGCCCAGCCCGGCGACGGCCAGGACTGGATGACCGGCGGGTCCTACCTGGTCACCCGCAAGATCCGGATGCTGGTCGAGACCTGGGACCGCAGCCCCCTGGCGGAGCAGGAGATGATCGTCGGGCGGGCCAAGGGCAGCGGCGCGCCGCTGGGCAGGCGGGCCGAGTTCGACGAGCCGGACTTCGCCGCCAAGGGCGACGACGGCGCGCCGGTGATCGCCGAGACCGCGCACGTCCGGCTCGCCCACCCCGACCAGAACGACGGCGCCCGGCTGCTGCGCCGCGGCTACAACTTCGTGGACGGCTCGGACGGGCTGGGCCGGCTCGACGCCGGGCTCTTCTTCATCGCCTACCAGCGCGACCCCGGCAAGCAGTTCGTGCCGATCCAGACCCGGCTGGCCCGCAACGACGCCATGAACGAATACCTGCGGCACGTCTCCAGCGCGCTCTTCGCCTGCCCGCCGGGCGTGCGCGACGCCGCCGACTGGTGGGGCCGGGCGCTCTTCTCCTGACCCCGGACGACGGCGGGTCCCCTGACCCCTGCGGCGGCCGGGTGCCGAGCCGGCTGGCCGGCTGCCGCCGGCGGGTCAGCCTCCGTGCGGACCGTCGCGCGGCGGGTCACGCGGGCTGTTGCCGGCGGGTCAGCGCTCCGCGCGGACCGAGGCCGGCTGTCCGCGTACCGGCTCGGGCTGGCCGGGCACGGCGGCCGTGGGCGCGGCGGGCCGCAACCGGGTCGCCGGCCGGGCCGGGTCGGCGACCGCCGGCGGGGCCAGCTCGGGCCAGAGCGTGGCGGTGACCGCCCGGGTACGCCCCAGCCGGTGTGCCGCCCGCCGGCCCCGCTCGGCCAGCACGGCGGCCAGGTACGCCGGCTCCGGCGCGGCCCACGACGGCGGTGGCGCGGTGACCGCCGCGACCTCCGCCCACAGCTCCCGCCCCAACCGGGTCCGCTCCGGCTCGGCGAGCTGATGACTGCGGGTGAGGTACTGCCGCACGGCCAGCGCCAGCCGGTCGTCCACCCGGCTCAGGTCGGCCAGCGCCGCCCAGCCCAGCAGCGGCGGTACGGCCGCCGGCAGCGGCCGCCAGACCCCCGCGGCCCGGGTGTGCACCACCAGCGTGCCGGCGACCAGGTCGCCCAGCCGGCGCCCGCGTGGGTCGCTGAGCATCACCGTGACGCTCGCCGCCCAGCTCAGCAGCGGCAGCACCAGGCCGGGCCATTCCACCGCGACCCCGACCAGGGCCCGGGTCAGCGACTGGCCGACGCCCACCGGGCCGCCGTCGGCGCGGACCACCCGCAGCCCCACGGCGAGCTTGCCCAGCGTCCGGCCGCCCGCGAAGCGTTCCATCAGCACCGGGTAGCCGACCAGCACCAGGATCAGCAGCACGGTCTGCATCGCCCCGGACAGCGCGCCGTCGACCAGGCCGCCGGGCAGCAGGAGCAGCAGCAGCGACAGCACGATCGACAGCACCAGCGCCACCACCAACTGGGCCAGCAGGTCGATCAGCAGGGCCAGCACCCGGGAGCCGAGCCGGGCGGCCCGGACGTCCAGCTCGACCGCCTCGCCACTGACCAACCCGGCGTCGGCCCACCGCGGGGGTGGGGGAGGTTGCGCGCGCACCGCCACAGTGAACACTATGAGCGCCGAACGGGGGAGGACGTGTGGATCTCGACGCGTACGTGGCGGAGCACACCGCCGAGTGGCGGCGGCTGGCGCGGCTGACCGGCCAGCGCCGCCTGGCCGCGGCCGAGGTCGACGAGCTGGTCGTGCTCTACCAGCGGGCCGCGACCCACCTCTCGGTGCTGCGTAGCCGCTCGCCCGACCCGGCGCTGGTCAACCACCTGTCCCACCTGGTGCTGGCGGCCCGGGCCCGGATCACCGGCCGGCCCCGGCCGTCGTGGGCGGCGGTCCGCCGGTTCCTGCTGGCCGACCTGCCGGCCGCCCTCTACCGGGCCTGGCCCTGGTGGTGCGCGGTGGCCACCGGGTTCAGCGCGCTCAGCGGGTTCCTCATCTGGTTCGTCGCCGGGCACCCGGAGACCGCCGCCGCGTTCATCGGCGAGGACGCCGCCGCCGACCTGGTCGACTCCGGCTTCGCCGGCTACTACACCGAGTTCACCGCGCCGACCTTCGCGTTCCACCTGTGGACGCACAACGCGTGGATCGCCGCGCAGTGCCTCGCCTCCGGGGTGCTGATCGTGCCGGTGTTCTGGCTGCTCTGGCAGAACGCGCTGAACCTCGGTGTGGTCGGCGGGGTGATGATCTCCTACGGCCGGGCGGACGTCTTCTTCGGCCTGATCACCCCGCACGGGCTGCTGGAACTCACCGGCATCTTCGTGGCCGCCGGGGTGGGGCTGCGGACCGGCTGGGCGTGGATCGCGCCGCCGGCCCACCTGAGCCGGGGCCGGGCGGTCGCCGAGGCGGGCCGCTCCGCGATCGTGGTGGCGGTCGGCCTGGTCGGGCTCTTCGCCGTCTCCGCGCTGCTGGAGGCGTTCGTCACGCCGGCGCCGCTGCCGGTCGCCGTCCGGGTGGCCGTCGGCGCCGCGGCCTGGCTGGCCTTCCTGGCGTACGCGCTGGTCCTCGGCCGCCGTGCCGCCAACGTCAGCCCGCCGCCCGCCGACGGCGGTGTGATCCGCACTGAGAGCACTCCGGCGGGGACACCGTCCTGACCGGCGCGGTGTCCACACCGGAGCGCCGGCTGGTCAGAACATCCCGTTCTGGTTTTCGGAGTGCTCCGGGATGTCTTGCATGACGTCCCAGTGCTCGACGAGCTTTCCGTCGTCGTCGAGCCGGAAGATGTCGACGATGGCCGTGCCACGCTGCCCGGGGACCCGTACCCCGTGGACGTGCGCCATGACGAAGTCACCTTCGGCGACGATCATCTTGACCTCGGCGCGCAGCTCGGGGAATGTCTCCTTGATGAAGCCGACGCGGCGCTCGAAGCCTTCGGCGCCGTCGGCGATCTGCGGGTTGTGCTGCACGTAGCGCTCACCGATGAACTTTGACGCCGCGGCGAAGTCCTTGTTGTTGATGCCGGCTTCGTAGAAGGCCAGGACCGTCTGCTTGTTGCGGTCAAGCTTCGGGTTCGGCGGACCGTCCAACTCGCCTGCTTCGTTGTGTTGGGCCATGGTTTCTGCATCCCCTTCATCTGCGTACGGCTGGGCCGCTCGCTGTATTTCTGTAACTGCGGGTCAAAAATCTGGGCAGGGCGGAGCATCCGGTGGGTGGACGTCAGAGGAGGGCCATCACCGCGTCGACGACCCGGCGCAACCGTTCCGCATCCCGGTTCCTCGCCAGGACCGACATGCCGATGAACGAGGTGAGGAGCAGGCTCGCCACGTCCCGGGCAGCACGGTCCGCGGCGATCTCCCCACTACGCTGCCCCTCCTCGATCGCCGCCCGGAACGCGCCCTCGATGCGTTCGAACAGCCGCCGAACCGCGTCGGACGCCGCCTCGTCGGAGCCGGCCAGCTCCACGGCCGTGTTGACGGCGAGACAACCACGGGACGTCAGGGCCACGTCCCCGTCGGCCAGCCGTTGCAGTGCCGCCCGCAGACGTTCGACAACGGGGCCTGGCGCGTCCAGCGTCTCGGTGATGCCGGCCACCCGCATGTCGACGTACCGCGCCAGGGCGAGGTCGAACAGCGCCCGCTTGCTGGTGAAGGTGTGGTAGAGGCTGCCCTTGCCGATGCCCAGTTCCGCGACGAGATCCTGCGGCGTGGTGTCGGTGAACCCCTTGCGCCAGAAGAGTCCCATCGCCTTGTCGACGGCCGCGTCGGGATCGAACTGCTTCGGCCTGCCCATGACGGGGACGCTACGCGGTTCTGTACCTTCGGGTCAAGAATGGGTCGGGTCAGAGCTGGCCGAGGGACTTGAGCCGCAGGTAGGTGTCGGCGACCGCCGGGGCGAGCCGGTCGGCCGGCGCGTCCACCACGGTCACCCCGTGCCGGGACAGCGCGGCCCGGACCCGCTCCCGCTCGGCCAGGGCCCGCCAGGCGGCCGCGGCGGCGTATGCGTCGTCCGGCGTCGCCGGTGGCCCGACGGTCAGCCCGGTGAGCACCGGGTCGTGGGTCGCCGCGAGCACCACCCGGTGCCGGGCGGCCAGCCGGGGCAGCACCGGCAGCAGCCCCTCGCCGAGCGCGCCCGCCTCCAGCGCGGTGAAGAGCACCACGAGGCTGCGCTGCCGCTCCCGGCGCAGCACCTCCCCGGCGATCAGCTCGAAGTCCGTCTCCACCAGGGCCGGCTGGAGCGGGGCGACCGCGTCGACCAGCCGGGCGAGCAGCGCCGGCCGGCCGCTGCCGGTGACCGTGGCCCGGACCGTGGCGTCGGCGGCGAGCAGGTCGACCCGGTCGCCGGCGCGGGCGGCCAGCGCGGTGAGCAGCAGCGCCGCGTCGATCGCGGTGTCCAGCCGCGGTTCGTCCCCGACCCGTACCGCGGCGGTGCGCCCGGTGTCCAGCACGCAGACCAGCCGCCGGTCCCGCTCCGGCCGCCACGTCCGCACCAGCACGTCGGCGCGGCGGGCGCTGGCCCGCCAGTCGATCGACCGGACGTCGTCGCCGATCACGTACTCGCGCAGGGTGTCGAACTCGGTGCCCTGGCCGCGCCCCCGGGTGACCTGGACGCCGTCGATGATCCGCAGCTTCGACAGCTTCTCCGGCAGGTGCCGCCGGGAGTCGAAGCGGGGCAGCGCGCGCAGCGTCCACGGTGGCGTGCCGGGACGGCCGGCCCGCTGCCGGAACGCCAGCCGCAGCGGCCCCAGCGAGCGTACGGTCAGCGCCGCCGCGGGCCGGTCGCCGCGCCGGGTCGGGGTGAGCCGCACCGGCAGCGTGGCGACGCCGCCCGGCTCGACGGTGAGCACCCGCTCGGGCGGCACGTCGGGGCCGGCCCCGGCCGAGGGCACCCAGGCGTCGCGCACCTGGGCGTACAGGGTCCGGTCGGAGCCGTTGGCCAGCCGCAGCGTGACGGTGGCCGTGCCGCCCAGCCGGACCACCCGGTCCCCGTCGCGGGTGGCGGTGAGCGCGTGCAGCGGCGCGGCGAGGGCCCAGTCCAACGCGACGAGCAGCAGCACCACCCCGGTCATCAGCGCGACGCCGAGGAACGGCGCCGGCCAGGCCGGGAGGGTGGCCGCGCCCAGCCCGAGCAGCAGCGCCGCCCGCCGGGTCATCGCGGGGTTGGCACGGTGGCCAGCACCGCGTCCAGCACCGCGTCGACGGTGACGCCCTCCAGCTCCACCTCCGGGCGCAGCCGGAGCCGGTGCCGCAGGGTGGGCCGGGCGACCGCCTTCACGTCGTCCGGGGTGACGTGGTCCCGCCCGGCCAGCCAGGACCACGCCTTGGCGGTGCTGAGCAGCGCGGTGGCGCCCCGGGGCGAGGCGCCCAGCTCCAGCGCGGGGGCGGCCCGGGTGGCCCGGCACAGGTCCACCATGTAGCCGAGCACCGGCTCGGCCACGTGCACCCGGCCGACCGCCTCGCGGGCGGCGGCCAGGTCCGCCGCGGTGGCCACCGGCCGTACGCCGGCCGCCCGCAGGTCCCGCGGGTCGAAGCCGGCGTGGTGGGCGCGCAGCACGCCCAGCTCCTCGTCCCGGGTGGGCAGCGGCACGGTCAGCTTGAGCAGGAACCGGTCGAGCTGCGCCTCGGGCAGCGGGTAGGTGCCCTCGTACTCGATCGGGTTCTGGGTGGCCGCGACGATGAACGGCTCGGGCAGCGGGCGGCGCTCGCCCTCGACGGAGACCTGCCGCTCCTCCATCACCTCCAGCAGCGCCGACTGGGTCTTCGGTGGCGTCCGGTTGATCTCGTCGGCGAGCAGCAGGTTGGTGAAGACCGGCCCCTCCCGGAAGGTGAACGCGGCGGTGTGCGGGTCGAAGATCAACGAGCCGGTCACGTCACCCGGCATCAGGTCCGGGGTGAACTGCACCCGCTTGGACCCCAGGTCCAGCGCGGTGGCCACGGTCCGGATCAGCAGCGTCTTGGCCACCCCCGGCACGCCCTCCAGCAGCACGTGCCCGCGGCAGAGCAGGGCGAGCACCAGGCCGGTGACCACCGCGTCCTGGCCGACCACGGCCTTGGCCACCTCGGCCCGCAGCCGGTGCAGGGCGGCGCGGGCGTCGGGCTGCGCGACGGTCGGCGCGGCGATGACGGGTCCGGTCACCGGGGATCTCCTTCGGTCGGATGAGCGACGGTACGGGTCAGGGCGTCCAGGTCGCGCGCCAGCGCCAGCAGCTCCTGGTCGTTCTCCGGGGCGGCACCGTGCAGCAGCTCCGCCACCCGGTCCGGGTCGTCGCCGGTGTACGCAGCGACCCGGGCGGCCACCTCGGCCGGAGCGGCGTCGGCGGGCAGGTTGAGCCGGGGCAGCAGCCGGTCGCGGGCGGCGGCGCGCAGCGTCTCGGCGGCGCTGTCCCGGGCGCCGGCCCGCTGGTAGAGCCGGGCCCGGCCGAGCACCGTCTCGGCGGAGCGGACGGTCACCGGCAGCGGCTCCGGCACCGGTGGGCCGAGCCGCCGGGCCCGCCAGAGCAGCACCAGCAGGCCGGCCAGCGCGAGCTGGGCCAGCAGCGCCCAGAACCAGGCCGGGAAGGCGTCCCAGAGCGGGTTGTCCCAGGGCGGCCGCTCGCCCGCCCGGTCCTGTTCGCGGCCGTCCGAGCCGGCCGGGTCCCGCCCGTCGCCTGTTCCCCGGCCGGGCCGGTCCCCGTCGCCCGGCGTCGGCGACGCGCTCGGGCCGGTGGGCGCGGGGGCCGGGCCGGGCAGGTCGAGCCAGACCACCGGTCGGGCGCCGCCGAGCAGGCCGGTGGCGAGGTCCCGGTTGCCCCCCTCGTCGATCCGGTCGTTGCGGAACGGGTCACTGGCCCCGATCACCACCACCTCGGTGCGCCACGGCACCCGGACCAGGCCGCCGGCGTAGCAGCGGTCGGCGGGCCGGCCGGGGCGGGCGGCGTACCGCTGGCGGTCGGCGGCGGCGGCGCCGGCCTGGGCGGCCTCGGGCAGCGGGCACGGGCGACCGTCGGCGTCCGGGGCACTGACCCGGGTGGCCCAGCGCCGCCCGGTCGGGCGCAGCGGCAGGCCCAGGCCGTCCACCACCCGCCGGGACGGGTCGACCAGGACCAGCCGGCTGCCGGGCGGCAGGTAACCCAGCTCGTCCAGGGTGGCCGGGTGGACCAGGCCGGGGGCGGGCACGAAGAGGGTGGTCGGGCCGGTCCGGGCGGCCGCCAGCGCCCGCCCGGTGTCGGTCTCCCGGCGCACCGGTACGCCCTGGTCGCGCAGCGCCGCGGCGAGCCGGCTGCCGCCGTCGCCCCCGGTGGCGACCGGCGAGAGGAAACCGGAGTCGTCCGGGTCGGGCTGGTCCACGGCGTGCAGGACCAGGGTGGCCACGATCAGCAGCACCGCGACCGCCAGCGGGATCAGCAGCCGGTGCCGGCGGCGCGGGCGCGCGGCGACGGCCGGCCGGGGCGGAGCGGGGACGGCGGTCATCCGGGCGCACCCTCGCCGGCCAGGTGCCGGTGCAGCTCGGTGGCGAGGTCGCGCATCCGGTCGTCGTGCTGCCGGGTGGCGGGACGCTGCGCGTACCAGAGGTCGGAGAAGATCGTGCCGGCTGCGTGCAGGGTCGGCTGCACCCGGGGCCGGGCGTGCGCCACGGCCGTGGTCAGCTCGGTGACGGTCATCCCGGGGCGGTGCGCCACCACCTGCCGGGCCACCAGGTCGCCGACCATCTCGCGCAGCCGTTCCCGGACCGCCTCGGCGTACCGCCCCTCGGCCGCGAGCCGGTCGGCGAGGCCGGTCGGACCCGCGTCCGGCGCCCGCGGCGCGGGCACCGTCGGCACGACTGTGGCCGTCCGGACCGCCCGCCGGCGGCGGCGCGGCAGCCGCAGTCGGGGCAGCCGCAGTCGGGGCAGCCGCAGTCGGGGCAGCCGCAGCCGGGGCAGGCCCAGCCGCGGCAGCCGGCGGGGCACCCAGGCCGGGAAGAAGTACCAGCCCAGGGCGGCCAGCAGCAGGAGCAGGGCGGCCAGCGGCAGCGGTACGACGTCGCCGAGCGCGGCGACCGTCTCGGTCCACCAGCGGCTCACCGCCGCACCGCCAGCAGGACGGGTTCCGGGACGCCGGCCGGGGCCCGGGAGAGCCGGATGTCCAGCCCTTCGGAGCGCATCCGGGTCTCCAGGTGCAACACCGCGTCCAGGCAGGCCAGCGCCGGGTAGGCGACGGCGTTCACCGCGACCCAGCAGACCGTGGCGATCGGCAGCGCCCACGCCTGGACGTCGAAGAGGCCGAGCAGTTCGAGGCCGTGGTAGCCGCCGAGGCCGACCCCCAGCCGGAGCAGCCACCAGCCCAGATAGCCGAGGAGCCGGATCCCGCCGGCCCGCCCGCCGCCGCGCACCGCGAGCCGCAGCGCCCGTCCCGGTGCCCGGTGGGCCGGGACCCGGTCCACCACGAGGGCCGGGATCAGCGCCCCGAGCAGCGCGTACGCCACGAACCAGGCCGGCCCGGCCAACCCGGCCAGGCCGACGGCGCAGCCGGCTGCCGCCGCGAACAACAGGGTGCCCACCCAGCGGGCCGGGCGGAGCAGCTCGGCGGGGCCGGCCCGGCGGCCCAGCAGCGCCGCTCCGGCGGCCCGGGCCGCCGGGTTGCCGAGCAGCGCGATGATCGCCGCCTCGGTGCCCGCTCCCACCGCGAGCAGCAGCCAGTACGTGCCGAGCCGATCGCTGTCGGGCAGCCACTCGGGCGGCCGGGCGGCGGCCAGCACCCGCAGCGGGTGCAGCAGCAGTTGCTCGCCCAGGGCCAGCAGGACACCGAGCGGGACCAGCAGCCGGGCCTGGTCGCGCAGCAGCAGGACGGCCGAGTCCAGCAACTCGCCCACGGTCAGCGGGCGGCGCGGCAGCACGGCGGTCGGGCCGGCGTCGGGCACGCGTACTCCTGCTGGACGAGCGGTGGTGGCGGGCGGCGGCGCGCCCGGGGGATCATGGTTGCACGGCCGGTCCGGTTCCGGCTGACCCGCCGACCCGCGGCACGCCACGCGGGCCGTCCTGGTCGGCGGCTGTGGTGCCGGGCCGCCCACCGCAGTACCGTGCCGTGTGATGACGCCGAACCCTCCGAAACGAACGGGGATGGAACGATAAACCCCATGAGAGCCCGGGTACTGGTCGTCGACGACGACCCAGCGCTCGCCGAGATGCTCGGCATCGTCCTGCGCAGCGAGGGCTTCGTGCCCTCCTTCGTCGCGGACGGGGAACGGGCACTGGCCGCGTTCCGTGACAGTCGGCCCGACATCGTCCTGCTCGACCTGATGCTGCCCGGGATGAGCGGCATCGACGTGGCCCGGGCGATCCGGGCCGAGTCCGGCGTGCCGATCGTCATGCTCACCGCCAAGAGCGACACCGTCGACGTGGTGCTCGGGCTGGAGTCCGGCGCCGACGACTACGTGGTCAAGCCGTTCAAGCCCAAGGAACTGGTGGCCCGGATGCGGGCCCGGCTGCGCCGGGGCGAGGACGTGGCGCCGGAACTGCTCACCATCGGCCCGCCCGGCAACCAGATCACCATCGACGTGCCGGCGCACACGGTCAGCCGGGACGGCGAGGAGGTGAAGCTGACGCCGCTGGAGTTCGACCTGCTGGTCGCGCTCGCCCGCAAGCCGCGCCAGGTGTTCACCCGCGAGGTGCTCCTGGAGCAGGTCTGGGGCTACCGGCACGCCGCCGACACCCGGCTGGTCAACGTGCACGTGCAGCGGCTGCGCGCCAAGATCGAGCCGGATCCGGAGCGACCGGAAATCATCCTCACGGTTCGGGGCGTGGGTTACAAGGCGGGCACCGGATAGCCTGGTCGCACTGTGCTGACCTCGCCACCCTCCGACCCGCCGACCCTGGTGACCCGCCGGCTGCGCGCCGTGCGGGCGCTGTGGCGTGCGCTGGCCGGGCAGGCGGCCGGGCTCACCTCCGGCCTGCACCGCACCTGGCGGCGGTCGCTCCAGGTCCGGGTGGTGACCATCACGCTGGTGGCGTCGAGCCTGCTGGTGGGCGGGTTCGCCTATCTGATCGCCGACAAGATCACCGGCATCCTGCTGGAGAACGCCGAGACCGACGTGCTGCTGCGGCTGCGCAACGGCAGCGAGTACGCCTCGAAGCAGTTCAACCTCTACAGCTCGCCGCAGGAGGCCCAGCTCCAGGACACCATCGACGGCACGGTCAACTACCTGGCCGGCGGTGACCCGGCGCAGACCAGCGGGGTGGTCGTGGCGATCACCGCGGACAACTTCACCGCGTTCATCGAGCCGCGTACCTCGCCGGACGTCCAGATCCGCCCGCTGATCGGGTCGGAGCTGCGGTCCAAGGTCGCCGCCGGCAAGATCGCCCACCAGATCCGCACCGGCACGCTCGACGGCGAACGCACCAAATACCTGGTGTACGGCTCGCCGGTGCCGACCAAGTTCGGCCAGGTGGAGCTCTACTACCTCGTACCGCTGGCCCGGCAGGACGCCACCGCGGCCGACGCCCGGGCCACCGTGGTCGCCACCGGCGCCGCCCTGGTGCTCCTGCTCGGGCTGCTCGCGGCCCTGGTCACCCGGCTGGTGGTGACCCCGGTCCGGGTGGCCGCCCGGACCGCCCAGCGGCTCTCCGCCGGCCTGCTCGACCAGCGGATGGTGGTCAACGGCGAGGACGACCTGGCCCTGCTCGCCGCCTCGTTCAACCAGATGGCGACCAATCTGCAACGGCAGATCCTCCGGCTGGAGGAGATGTCCCGGTTGCAGCGGCGGTTCACCTCCGACGTCTCGCACGAGCTGCGCACCCCGCTGACCACGGTCCGGATGGCCGCCGATCTGATCTTCGCCGAGCGGGACGAGTTCGACCCGGCGGTGGCCCGCAGCGCCGAGCTGCTCCAGGCCGAGCTGGACCGGTTCGAGGAACTGCTCACCGACCTGCTGGAGATCAGCCGCTTCGACGCCGGTTTCGCGGTGCTGGACTCCGAGCCCACCGACCTGGTGCCGGTGGTGCACCGGGTGGCCGAGCGGCTGGCGGGGCTGGCCGAGCGGGTCGGGGTGGCCATCGAGCTGGACCTGCCGGACACACCGGTGATCGCCGAGGTGGACCCGCGCCGGGTCGAACGGGTGCTGCGCAACCTGGTCGGCAACGCCGTCGAGCACGGCGAGGCCAAGCCGGTCCGGATCACCCTGGGGATGGACCAGAGCGCGGTGGCGGTCACCGTCCGCGACCACGGCGTCGGGCTCAAGCCGGGCGAGGAGAAGCTGGTCTTCAACCGGTTCTGGCGGGCCGACCCGTCCCGGGCCCGGCAGACCGGCGGCACCGGCCTGGGGCTGTCGATCAGCCGGGAGGACGCCCGGCTGCACGGCGGCTGGCTGGAGGCCTGGGGCGCGCCCGGCCAGGGCGCCCAGTTCCGGCTGACCCTGCCGGCCCGGGCCGGCGACCGGCTGACCACCTCCCCGCTGCGGCTGGTGCCGGCCGACGCCGCGCTGCCGTTCGGCGGCCCCCGCGACGGCGGCCTGCTCGCCATCGGGCCGGGCAGCGGGGCCGGCGCGCTGGCGGTCGGGCCGGCGGACGGCGCGGACCGGGCCGAGGTGACCTCGTGAGCGGGTACGGCGGGCCGGTCCGCCGCGCCGGGCGGCGGCGCCTGCTGACCGCGCTGCTGGCCGGCGCGCTGCTCCCCGCCGGGCTGACCGGCTGCGGCCTGCCGGACCAGACCGAGGTCCAGGTCGACGGCTCCGGTCCGGCCGCCGAGGCCGGCGCGCTCAACGGCAGCCCGGCCCGGCCGCCCAAGCCGGAGGACAGCAACGAGCCCGGGCAGTTCATCGAGAACTACCTGCGGGCGGCCGCCGCCGGGGAGCGCGAGCAGGCGTACACCCGGGTGAAGGAATTCGTCGCGCAGGAGTCGCAGGCCCGGCTGCGCGAGAAACAGAGCAGCGAGATCGAGCTGACCGTGGTGCGGCTGCGGGAGAAGCTCGAGGTCACGCCGCCGAACAACCAGGGCACCAGCGCGGTGACCGTCAAGGTGCAGCAGGTCGGGGTGCTGCGTGCGGACGGCACCCTGGCCCCGCCGGTGGCCAGCGAGACCGAGTACGTGTTCCGGCTGCGCCGCACCGAGCCGGGCCAGGGGCTGCTGATCACCGACCTGCCGAACGTGCTGCTGGTACGGGACACCGCGCTGCGCGAGTACTACCGGTCGCGCACCATCTACTTCTGGAACTCGGACCAGACCCGGCTGGTGCCCGACCTGCGGTACCTCCCCTCGTCCGTGTCGACGGAGCGGCGGGTCACCGACGTGGTGAAGTGGCTCGCGGGCGGGCCTTCCGACTGGCTCGCCCCGGGGGTCACCGGGCTTCCCGACGGTACCCGGCCGATCAACAACGCCACCGGCGCGGACGGGCACTGGGAGGTCAACCTCACCATGCCGGGAGCGAACGACGGGAAGCTCGCCCTGCTCGGCACCCAGCTCGCCTGGTCGCTGCCGGACCTGGTCGGCAAGCTCGACCTGAAGATCCAGAACCAGAAGCGCCGCACCGTCGACCTCGAGCCGGAGCGGGCGGCGCACGCCGCCTACCCGCACGGGGACCTCCCGGCCCGGTTCACCGTCTACGACGGGGCGATCCGCCCGCTCGCCATCGGCAACGAGCCCACGGTGGGCGTGCCGATCGAGCCCGCCGACAACAAGAACGTGTTCTCGGCGGCGCTGGCCCGCGCCGACGACCAGGTCCTGGCCGCGCTCGTGGTGACCGGGGCCGGCGGCCGGCAGCGGCTCAAGGTCGGCTCCGGTCCGGCGCCGGTCACCGTCTTCAACACCAGCGGCGGGGCGTACCGCGCCATCGGGCGGCCCACCTGGCTCCGCTCCCTGGACAAGGACCACCCGGCCGGGCTGGTGACGGCCGACGGCAAGCTCTACCGGTTCGACGGGACGTCGGCCGCGATGAGCCTGGTGTCGCTGGCGGTCCCCGGACCGGTCGTGGCGGTTGCCGGCTCCCTCGACGGGCACCGGATCGCCCTGGTCAGCGGGGGCGCGCTCTACGTCGCCGCGGTGAGCGTGGACGGTGGCGTGATCAACTTGGGCCAGCCCCGCCGGCTGGCCACCCTGCTCACCGCGATCACCGCCGTCGACTGGATCGCGGAGAACGAGCTGATCCTCGCCGGCGAGGAGGCGGACCGGCGACCGGCGATCCACCAGAGTTCCGTCGACGGCACCCAGGCGACCGCTCTCCGGACGAACGTGGGCGCCGAGGTGACCCAGCTGGCCGCGTACCCCGGCGGCGCCGTCGGGGGGCCGCCGTCCTTCTCCTACATGTACGAGGCGGGCAGCGGCGGGGACCGGGCCGCCTACCGGAACAACCCGTTCGACAACATCAAGCGGGAGCAGGTGCTGGAGGTGCCGGCCGGCAGCCGGGCGACCGACCCGACCGCGCCCTTCTTCCTCTACTGAGATGCCGGGGCGGTACTGACATGCCGGACCGGCGCGGTGGCGGCCTGTCGGACCGGGGCGGTACTGGCCTGCCGGACCTGGGCGGCCTCTGGTCGGACCTGACCGATCTGGTCCTGCCGGCGGCCTGCGCCGGCTGCCGCGCCCGGTCCGCTGGCCTGCGGCAGGGCTTCTGCCCGTCCTGCGCGGGCGAACTGGCGGCGCTGCGTCCCGCGCCGGCCCGTCCCGATCCCTGTCCGCCCGGCCTGCCGCCCTGCGTCGCCCTCGGCCCGTACGCGGGCCCGCTGCGGGAAGGGCTGCTGGCGTACAAGGAACGGGGCCGGCACGGGCTGGCCCGGCCGCTGGGCGCGCTGCTCGCCGAGGTGGTGGCCGCGGCGGTAGGCCCCGAGCGGCCGGTGACCCTGGTGCCGGTGCCGGACACCGCCCGGGCCGCCCGGGCCCGCTACGGCGACCACCTGGGCCGGCTGACCCGCCACGCGGCGGCCCGGCTGCGCGGCGCCGGCTGGCCGGTACGCGTGCTGCGGCCGCTGCGGGCGCTGCCCCGCCCGGACTCGGTGGCGCTGGACAGCGCCGGCCGGGCCGCCGCGGCCGACGCCGCGTTCCGGCTGCGCCGCCGCCTGGGTGCGGCGCCGCTGGACGGGCCGGTGGTGCTGCTCGACGACATCGTCACCACCGGGGCCACCCTGGCGGCGGTGTGTCGGGTCCTGCGCGGCGCGGGAATGACGCCAAACGCCGCGGCCGTGCTCGCCGCAACGCAAAAGCGGCACCATTCGTGACGCTTCGTGTTTCCCTTTCACCCCAAGGTGTATGACCTGTTAAATTTCGCGGCCTCCCTCGGCAACTGGGGGTGACTGGTGGCCGAACAGGAGTTAGCGTTCTGGTGTCGGGGGTAGGAGGTTTCCAACCTTCCCCGGCACTGGAAGGAGGCGTAGCCGTACACATCGGTCGACGCCGAGCGGGACTTTCCCAGGGCGCGTCGACTCCGAAGATCCGGACCGAACGACCGTCCGAACAAGGGAGGTCACGTGGACATCGTGGTCAAGGGCCGTAACGTCGAAGTGCCGGACCATTACCGGGTGCACGTAGCCGAAAAGCTCGCGAAGATCGAACGCTACGACCACAAGCTCATTCGCGTGGACGTCGAGTTGTTCCACGAGCGCAATCCGCGCCAGGCCGATCACTGCCAGCGGGTGGAAATCACCTGCGTGACGCGCGGCCCGGTGATCCGGGCCGAGGCCTGCACGAATGATTTCTACAGCGCGCTGGACGCGGCGATCGCCAAACTGGACACCCGGTTCCGCCGGGCGGCCGACCGGCGCCGGGTGCACCGCGGCCGACACGCGCCGCTCTCCGTCGCGGCCGCCACCGCCGACCTACCGGTCGCCGACCTGGACGGGCCGGGGATGGCGGTGCTGAACGGCCACGCCACGGCCACCGCGGTCGCCGACCGGCCCGACGACGGTGGCCTCGAGGAACACGACGACCAGCCGTGGCACATCGCGCGGGCGAAGGTGCACCCCGCCGAGCCGATGACCGTCGACGACGCGCTCTTCCAGATGGAGTTGGTCGGCCACGACTTCTACCTGTTCCAGGACAAGGAGTCCGGCCGCCCGAGCGTGGTCTACCGCCGGCGCGCCTACGACTACGGGATCATCTCGCTGGACACCGGACCCTGACCATCCCGCGGTGCGGATCGGGAGCCGTGGTGGGTCAGCCCGCCGCGGCTCCCGCCGTTCCACCCCCGGCCGCCGCCCCGGCGCGCCGGCGCCGCGCGACGTCGGTGGCGAGCAGCCCGAAGATCACCGAGTCGGTGCGGGTGCCGTCCGGGCCGGGGAGCCGGCCGCGCAGCAGCCCTTCCCGGCCGAAGCCGGCCTTCGCCAGCACCCGCTGCGAGCCCAGGTTCTCCGGCCGGGTGCCGGCCCAGAGCCGGGCCAGCCCCACGTCGAAGGCCCAGCCGGCCATCAGGCGTACCGCCCGGGTGGCCAGGCCCCGGCCGCGCGCCTCGGGCAGCAGGCTGTAGCCGAGCATGGCCTGGCCGGTGGCCGGTTCGTCGTAGACCAGCGCGCAGCCGCCGGCCACCTCGCCGGTGGCCGCGTCCAGCACGGCGAAGTCGGCCGAGCGGCCGGCCAGCCAGTGGCTCTCCGCCAGCCGGCAACGCCGCGCGATCGCCTCCCGGGTCGGCGGGACCGGCGGCACCCGGTTCGCCACCACCTCCGGCAGCGTGTGCAGCCGGTACAGCGCGTCGGCGTCCGCCGGCCCCACCCGGCGCAACGTCACCACGCCGTCGGTGAGCCGGCCGTCGGGCAGGTCGGGCAGCAGCCGGGCGGTCGGCCCGGGCGGGTCGTCGGCCAGGCGTACCCAGACCGCCAGGTCGTGCCGCGCGTCCCGGCCCTGGCCGGCCGACCGGCGTACCCCCTCGGACCGGAACCCGGCGGCCAGCGCCACCCGCTGGCTGGCCGCGTTCTCCTCCTGGGTGAGCAGTTCGAGCCGGGCGGTGCCGGCGGCGAAGGCCGCCTCGGCCAGCGCGCGGGTGGCGGCCGTGGCCACCCCCCGGCCGCGCGCCCACGGCGCGACCCAGTAGCCGATCTCGGCCTGCCGGCGTTCCGGCAGCGGGTGGCTGAGGCCGGCCGCGCCGAGCAGCCGGTCGGTGGCCGGGTCGGCGACCGTGTACGCCGCGCCGCCGCGTGCCCAGACCGCCGGCTCGCCCTCGGTGATCCACCACCGGGCGCTCTCCTCGGTGTACGGGTTCGGCAGGAAGGGCAGGAACCGCCGGATGTCCGGGTCGGCGCAGGCCGCGGCGGTGTCCGCCAGATCGCTCAGCCGGGACGGCCGCAGCCGTACCCCGTGCCCCTCGATGATCTCCGGGGTCACGCCAGGTCCTCCGGGAGCAGCCCGGCCACCCAGACGTCCACCCGCTCGCCGCGGTGCTGCAGCCCGCCCCGGGTGGTGCCCTCGAAGACGAAGCCCGCCTTCTCGGCGGCCCGGCGGGAGGCGGTGTTGCCCACGTTGGCCCGCCACTCCACCCGGGCCAGCCCCAGCGTGGTGAACCCCCATGCGCAGAGCGCGGTCAGCGCGGCCGGCAGGTAGCCCCGGCCGCGGGCCGGCGGGGCGGTCATGAAGCCCACATCGGCGACCAGCGGGTCGGCGGGGGAGATCCGCAGGTCGAGCGAGCCGAGGTACCGGTCGTCGGCGTCGGCGACCGCGTAGTACGCCCCGATGCCCCGGGCCCAGGCCGCGACGGCGAAGTCCCGCACGAAGCCCTCGGCGTCCGCCCGCTGGTAGGGGTGCGGGACGCTGGTCCAGCGGACCGTCTGCTCGTCCCGGCAGGTCGCCACGATCGGGTCGAGGTCGCGGTCGTCCAGCGGGCGCAGCCGCAACTCGGTGTCGATCGCGGTGGCGAACAGGACGGGCTGGGGCCGGCCGAAGACGGCGGCGCGGCGGGCGGCCAGGGTGTCCGGGCCGTACGGGGTGGGCTCGCCGGGCGCGGCCAGCTCGGCCGGGAGGAGGGAGCCGAGCCAGCCCTCCGGGCGGCCGTCGACGGACGGGTGGGCGAGCCGCAGCTCGCCCTCGACCCGGAAGCCGGCCCGGAGCGCGACCAGCCGGGAGGCGTGGTTGCCGATCTCGGCCTGCCAGGTCAACCGGCGCAGCTTGAGCGTGTCGAAGGCCCAGCGGGCGACCGCCCGGGTGGCCCGGACGGCCACCCCCCGGCCCCGCGCCCAGGGTGCCGTCCAGTAGCCCACCTCGGCGGAGTCCAGGGCCCGGTCGACGGAGACGAGTCCGCAGGAGGCGAGGAGTTCGCCGGTCCGTTCGTCGCAGACCGCGAACGGAGCGCCGGTGCCCTCGGCCCAGGCCCGGGCGCTGACCCCGGTGACGAAGCCGAGGGCGTGCTCGGGCAGGTACGGGCGGGGTACGGTGGTCCAGCGCTGGATGTCCCGATCCTGGCAGGCGCGGTACACCGCGTCGGCGTCCTCGGGCCGCCAGGGTCGCAGCAGCAGGCCGTCCTCGACGATCTCCACGGGCTCCATCGGGCCATCCTGCCGGACCGTTCGCGTTGGGCGTAACCGGATAACCGCCGGCCAGCGAGGCGCTGGGGCGATATGTCGGGTTCCCCGCCCCGGACCGCCGCCACCAGTGACCATCGCCGGGTCGAAGCGCCTACGATGGTTCGAGACTGTCTAGGGGAGCGTTGATCCGTGTCGATTCTGGAAAAGGTCCTTAGCGCGGGCGCGGGCCGTATGGTGCGTCGGCTCAAGGCCATCGCCGCCGCCGTCAACTCGATCGAGGACGACTACGTCAACCTCACCGACGACGAACTGCGCGGCATGACCGACCAGTTCAGGGAGCGGCTCGCCGACGGTGAAACCCTCGACGACCTGCTGCCCGAGGCGTTCGCGGTGTGCCGGGAGGCCGCCGCCCGCGTGCTCGGCCAGCGGCCCTACGACGTCCAGGTGATGGGCGGCGCGGCGCTGCACTTCGGCAACATCGCCGAGATGAAGACCGGTGAGGGCAAGACCCTGACCTCGGTCATGCCGGTCTACCTGAACGCGCTCGCCGGCAAGGGCGTGCACGTGATCACGGTCAACGACTACCTGGCCGAGCGCGACGCCGCCTGGATGGGCCGGGTGCACGAGTTCCTCGGCCTGAGCGTCGGCGTGGTGCTGCCCAACCGGCCGGCCAGCGAGCACCGCGCCGCGTACGAGTGTGACATCACCTACGGCACCAACAACGAGTTCGGCTTCGACTACCTGCGGGACAACATGGCCTGGTCCCGCGAGGAACTGGTCCAGCGCGGCCACTTCTTCGCGGTGGTCGACGAGGTCGACTCGATCCTCATCGACGAGGCCCGGACCCCGCTGATCATCTCCGGCCCGGCCGAGCACTCCGCCCGCTGGTACCAGGAGTTCGCCGCCGTGGTGGCCCGCCTCCAGCCCGGCACCGACGGCGAGGGCGACTACGAGGTCGACCACGCCAAGCGGACCATCGCCATCACCGAGCGCGGCGTCGCCAAGATCGAGGACCGGCTCGGCATCGACAACCTCTACGAGTCGGTGAACACCCCGCTCGTCGGCTACATGAACAACGCGATCAAGGCCAAGGAGCTCTACAAGCGCGACAAGGACTACATCGTCAGCGACGGCGAGGTCCTGATCGTCGACGAGTTCACCGGCCGCATCCTGCACGGCCGCCGCTACAACGAGGGCATGCACCAGGCGATCGAGGCCAAGGAGGGGGTGGAGATCAAGCAGGAGAACCAGACCCTGGCCACCATCACCCTCCAGAACTACTTCCGCCTCTACGAGAAGCTCTCCGGCATGACCGGTACCGCCCAGACCGAGGCGAGCGAGTTCAACAAGGTCTACAAGGTCGGCGTCGTGACCATCCCGACGCACCGGCCGATGGTCCGCCTCGACCGGGCGGACGTCATCTACAAGACCGAGAAGGCCAAGTTCAACGCCGTGGTCGAGGACATCGCCGAGCGGCACGAGCAGGGCCAGCCGGTGCTGGTCGGCACGGTCTCGGTGGAGAATTCCGAGATCCTCTCCCAGCTGCTGCGCCGCCGGGGCATCCCGCACTCCGTGCTGAACGCGAAGTTCCACGCCAAGGAGGCGGAGATCGTCGCCCAGGCCGGGCGCAAGGGCGCGGTCACCGTCGCCACCAACATGGCCGGCCGCGGCACCGACATCCTGCTCGGTGGCAACCCCGAGTTCCTCGCCGCCAACGAACTCCGCCAGCGCGGCCTCGACCCGGTCGAGCAGCCGGAGGAGTACGCCAAGGCGATGGAGGAGATCCTGCCGAAGTGGAAGCAGGCCTGCGACGTCGAGGCGGAGGAGGTCGCCGCCGCCGGCGGCCTCTACGTGCTGGGCACCGAGCGGCACGAGTCCCGGCGGATCGACAACCAGCTGCGCGGTCGCGCCGGCCGGCAGGGTGACCCGGGCGAGTCCCGCTTCTACCTGTCGCTGCAGGACGACCTGATGAAGCGCTTCCGGGCCGGCGCGGTCGAGGCGGTGATGGACCGCTTCAACATCCCGGAGGACGTGCCGATCGAGTCGAAGATGGTCACCCGCCAGATCAAGAGCGCGCAGGCCCAGATCGAGGGCCAGAACGCCGAGATCCGCAAGAACGTCCTCAAGTACGACGAGGTGCTCAACAAGCAGCGCCAGGTGATCTACGCCGAGCGCCTCCGGGTACTCAACGGCGAGGACCTCTCCGAGCAGGTCCGCAACATGATCGACGACGTGATCACCGCGTACGTCGTGGGCGCCACCAGCGACGGCTACGCCGAGGACTGGGACCTGGAGCAGCTCTGGTCCAGCCTCAAGCAGCTCTACCCGGTCGCCGTGACCCTGGAGGACCTGGAGGAGGAGGTCGGCTCCCGGGCCGGCCTCGACCAGGACTTCCTGCTCGCCCGCCTCAAGGAGGACGCGCACGCCGCGTACGACCGGCGCGAGGAGCAGCTCGGCGAGGAGGCGGTCCGCCAGCTCGAGCGGATGGTCCTGCTCCAGGTGATCGACCGCAAGTGGCGCGAGCACCTGTACGAGATGGACTACCTCCAGGAAGGCATCAGCCTGCGGGCGTACGCCCAGCGCGACCCGGTCATCGAGTACCAGCGCGAGGGCTTCGACATGTTCGCCACCATGATGGACGGCATCAAGGAGGAGACGGTCGGCTTCCTCTACAACGTGGAGGTGCAGGTCCAGGAGGCCGAGCCGGAGCCCGAGGAGGTGCAGCTGCTGGACAAGCCGGTGGAGATCCGGGCCAAGGGCCTCGGCCACGCTCCGCAGCAGGGCCTGCAATACTCGGCGCCCGCCGTGGACGGCGAGGCCGGCCGGGGCGCCCCGGTGATCGAGCGCGCCGAGCAGGAGGCGCCGGCCCTCGGCGTCGGGCGTACCCAGAACCCGCAGCGGCCCGCCACGTCCGGTCCCCGCCGCGCGCCGAACGGCATGAGCGGCCAGGCCGTCGCCGCCAGCACCGCCGCCCGGCGGGCCGCCCCCGGTCAGGTGGACGGCAGCAGCGAGGGCCCGTCCCGCAACGCGCCCTGCCCGTGCGGCTCCGGCCGCAAGTACAAGCGCTGCCACGGCGCCCCCAACGGCGGCAACTGACCCGCGCCCCCGCACCACCTCGCAACAGGCCCCGGCCCCCGGCCGGGGCCTGTTGCCGTCCCCGTCGCGTCGTGGTCGCCGCCCCGCCCGATTCCGGGGCCGGGGTGGGCGGCGGGGGTGTTAGAGGACGTCGAGGACGGTGCAGAGCCAGGCGCCTCGCCGATGTTCCAGGCGCAGGGCGATCGCCCAGCTCGTGCCCTGCGCCCCGGCGAGTACGGCGGCCGCCTCGACGGCGCCGGAGCGTGGTTCGCAGGCTCGTAGCCGGCGGAGTTGGAGGACGGGTCGGCCGGCGCGACGGCGGACCGGGGTCACCCGGCGGGCCGCCCGGGTCAGTTCGGCGGCCACCCGGGTCGCCGCGTCGGGCAGGCAGAGCGGCCGGAGCTGCCCCGGTGGGCGGTAGCCGTTGACGATCTCCAGGAAGGTGCGGACGAACCGGTAAGCCGCGCGGGTGGCCTCCGGGGTCGCGGTGGCCAGCGGGGCGGGCGGTCCGGCCGGGTGCCGCCCGGGGCCGGTGGGCGCCGGCCGGACCTCGGCCAGGCGGCCGGTGGGTCGTCCCGGGTCGCGGCGGCGGGGGTCGAACAGGTCGAGGGTGAGCTGGTCGACGTCGGCCCACGGCACGTCGTCGTCGACCAGCGGCGGGTCGATCGGTGGCGCGGGGCGGAGGCGGACCGGGGGACGCGGTGCCGGCGGGCGGCGGGTGTCGACCATTCCTCGTGACCCCTGTTCCTTGCGTTTGCCTTCGTTTGCCTCCGACAGGCTATCATTCTCGGGCAGCACAACGCCGATCGTCAATGCCGCTGCGGGACCGCGCGGTTACTCGGCGTCGCGCTCGGTGAGCGGGTTGCCGCGTACCCACTCGGCGGTCTCGGCGTACTTGCGCGAGATGTACTCCTCCAGTTGGGCGCGCTCCACCCGCCACTGCCCGCGTCCGCCGATCTTGATGGCGGGCAGCTCGCCGCTGCGTACCATGTGGTAGACCTGCGAGTCCGACACGTTCAGCTCGGCGGCGACGTCGGACAGCAGCAGGAACCTCGGCTCCACGGCGACTCCCGTACTTCGTTTCGTTTGCCTCAGTTTGCCATCAGGCGTGCCCGCGCCCCAGCCGCCGCGACGTCGATCCGGGATCGGACACACCGGCGGCAGGCTTCTCCAGGGCCGGTGCGAGGTGTATGACGGTCACGGCGTACGGCATGATCGGCGCCCGGGGCCGGTGTCCGCCGGCCGGTGCCTGAGCCTGGGAGATAGCGGTGACCGACGAGCTTGTCCGGGTGTACGTGCCGGCGACCGTCCCGATGCTGGCGCGGCTGCGCGAGGAGGGCCTGCCGGCGGCCGAGGCGCACGCGGTCACCCCGGAGCTGCGCGAGTGGTACGCCGAGGGCGACGAGGAGGAGTTGGAGTACGTCGCCTTCACCCGGGCCGCCCAGGACGCGCTGCTGCTGCTCCGGGCCGACCCGGCGGCGCCCCGGCGGCGGGTGGTCGTGTCGGCGGACCTGCCGGCGCGGGCGGTCGGCCGGGCCGGCGGCGAGTTGGGCGCCAGCCTGGTCGGGTTGAGCGGGGCGGTGCCGGTGAAGCGGGTCGCCGCGATCCACGTGGACGGGGCCGAGGCGGTCGACGACGTGGCGGCCGCCGCCGAGGTGATCGCCGAGGCGCAGGCCGGTGACCCGGACGCCCAGTTCACCGTCGACGGCGCCGAGGACCACGAGCTGGAGTGGTACGACGTGACCGAGCTGGACCTGCTGCTGCGCGAGGCCTCCTGACCGTCGCGTCGCCGGTCAGCCGGCCGGCTCCTCCTCGTCCTCGTTCACGACCGGACGCGGCCCGAGGGTGCGGCCGAACGCGATGAGCGCGGTGAGCGCCCCCACGAAGAGCACCCAGATCCCGTTGTCGACCCGGGAGGTGCCGAGCGCGGTCTGTGCCACCTCGTCGGCCTCGCTGAGCGCGGCGGCCAGGTCCAGCAGGCCCCGACCGCCGATCCGGATGATCACCTCGGTGAGCAGCAGGAGCAGGCCCGGCCCGGCCCCGGCGAGCAGGTACGCCGGCCAGCGCGGCTGCCCGACGGCCCCGTCCCGGCGGGCGGCGCGGCGGCGGGCCCAGGTGAGGTAGCCGAAGGCGACCAGCCCGGCGACCAGCCCGGCGAGCAGCGACTCCGTCCGGGACACCCACTTGGCGGCGTCGAGCATCGACTGCTGGCTCTCCCCGGCGCCGAACAGGTCGGAGAGCGGGTCGCGGGCCCGGCTGAACAGCACCACGAAGAGCTGCGCGGCGAGCGTGGCGGCGGCCAGCCCGCCGACCACGGGAGCGTTGCGCGCGCCGGCCAGGGCGCCGCCGATGATGGCCGCCGCCGCGGTGGTGCCGGCGATGGTGTTGGTGGTCGCGTTGTCGGCGTACGTCAGGTTGATCGCCACGGCGGCGGCGAGCCCGACCAGCAGGCCGGTGCCCACGGCGGCGAGGAAGCGCACGGTGGCCCGCTCGAACCGGTTCGCCACGGCCAGGGCGACCGCGGCGCCGGCGACCAGCGCGGCGGTGATCACGCCGGGCAGCGCGTACGCGGAAAGGCTGATCGCGGTGACCCCGGCGGCGGCCGAGCTGATCGCGGCCCGGGTGGACCAGAGCATCGCGGCCAGCCAGCCCACCGCCACCAGCGCCAGCACCAGGGCACCGGGGGCGACGGGGGCGCGCCCGTCGCCGGCGGCCGCGGGCTGCTCCGGCGCCTCGATCGGGGCGGCCTCGGGCTGCTCCGCCGCCTCGACCGGGGCGAGCTCGGGCTGGTCCGGTTCCGCGGCCGTGGAGCTGCCGGGCTGCTTGCTCATCGTCTCCCCTTCGACGGACCCCGGATCGCCTCGCGGGGCCGGGCGGGTCACCGGCCATCCAGGGTACGCGTCGCCCCGGACCCGCCCGGCGCGGCCGTGTCGCGCCCCGGCACCGCCGGGACCGGGTCGCACCGCCCCGGCGAGAGGGTGACGGATCACAGGTGCGGACCGGCCCGGTGCTGACGGTTCGTCGGATCTGCCTGGTCTTTGCCTACGGTCCGTTGTGTCGCGCGACGTCCGGTGTCGCGGCGGGAGACGGCACCAGCGGGGTGCGGGGCGGCGCCGCATGGAAGAATTGGCCGAGGTCCCGCCGCCGCGACCGGTCCGCCGCGCGGTGTCCGGCACGCCGGCCGTCCGGCCGGTGCCCGCGGGTCCGATTTCGCCACCGCCGTCGAGATCGCACAGGAGCCTCTGATGGACGCCGTGTTCTCCGTACCCGAGCCGCGCAACGAGCCGGTCCACACCTACCAGCCCGGCAGCGCCGAGCGGGAGCGGCTCCAGCGGCGGCTGACCGAGCTGGCCGCCGAGCGGATCGACCTGCCGATGACCATCGCCGGCGAGCAGCGGATGGCCGGCGGCGACCCGATCAACGTGGTCCAGCCGCACAAGCACGCGCACGTGCTGGGCGTCACCGGGCACGCCACCCACGACGATGCCCGCGCCGCGGTGAAGGCCGCCAAGGACGCCGCGCCGATGTGGCGGGCGCTGCCGTTCGAGGAGCGGGCCGCGATCTTCCTGCGCGCCGCCGACCTGCTCGCCGGCCCGTGGCGGGACACCTTGAACGCGGCCACCATGCTGGGCCAGTCCAAGACGGTGGTGCAGGCGGAGATCGACGCGGCCTGCGAGTTCATCGACTTCCTGCGGTTCAACGTGCATTTCGCCCGCGAGCTCCTGGCCGCGCAGCCGCTCTCCTCGCCCGGGGTGTGGAACCGGTTCGACCACCGCCCGCTGGAGGGCTTCGTCTACGCGGTCACCCCGTTCAACTTCACCGCGATCGCCGGCAACCTGCCGTCCGCGCCGGCCCTGCTCGGCAACACCGTGGTCTGGAAGCCGGGCCCGACCCAGCAGTTCGCCGCGCACTTCACCATGCGGCTCTTCGAGGCGGCCGGCCTGCCGCCCGGCGTGATCAACATGGTCACCGGGCGCGGCGAGGAGGTCTCCGACGTGGTGCTGGCCGACCCGGACCTGGCCGGCATCCACTTCACCGGCTCGACCAAGGTCTTCCAGCACCTGTGGCGGACGGTCGGCGAGAACATCGCCGGCTACCGGGGCTACCCCCGGCTGGTCGGCGAGACCGGTGGCAAGGACTTCGTGGTCGCGCACTCCAGCGCCGACGTGGACGCCCTGCACACCGCGCTGATCCGGGGCGCGTACGAGTACCAGGGGCAGAAGTGCTCGGCCGCGTCGCGGGCGTACGTCCCCCGGTCGATCTGGGAGGGCGGGCTGCGGGACCGGCTCGCCGCCACCGCCGACTCGCTGACCTACGGCGACGTCACCGACTTCAGCAACTTCGGCGGCGCGGTCATCGACGACAAGGCGTTCGGCCGGCACACCGCCGCGCTGGAGCTGATCAGCGGGGACGACAGCTGCCGGATCCTGGCCGGTGGCACCGCCGACGACTCGGTCGGCTACTTCGTCCGGCCGACCCTCTTCGAGTGCTCCGACCTGGCGCACGAGACCTTCACCACCGAGTACTTCGGCCCGATCCTCGGCGTGCACGTCTTCGACGACGCCCGCTTCGACGAGGTGGTGACCCAGGCGGAGTCGATCGCCCCGTACGCGCTGACCGGGTCGATCTTCGCGACCGACCGCCGGGTGATCGACCAGGTGGCGGAGAAGATGCGGTACGCGGCCGGCAACTTCTACATCAACGACAAGCCGACCGGTGCGGTGGTCGGGCAGCAGCCGTTCGGCGGCGCCCGGGCCAGCGGCACCAACGACAAGGCCGGCTCCTGGCACAACCTGGTCCGGTGGATGTCGCCCCGGACGATCAAGGAGACCTTCGTCCCGCCGACCGACCACACCTACCCGCACATGGGCTGATCCGTGCGGCGGGGCCCCACCGAGGGGCCCCGCCCCACCGGCCGGGCCCGCTGGGGCCGCGCCACCGGCCGGGCCCATTGGGGCCGCGCCACCGGCCGGGCCCCACCGACGGCCCGGCCGTACCGGCCGGCCGGGGGATGGTGTGGACGTCCGCGGCGGACTGTCGTCGGCCGACAGTGCACATCGGACCAGCCGACGGGGGGCTAAAACGGCAAATCCTGGACGCCAGGTCCGACAAAGTGGCAGCTTAGAGGGCATGGCGGAATCCGGAGTCAACCCGACGGCGGCGGCCCTGCTGGGCCTGCTGCACGACGGCCCGATGACAGGCGGCCAACTCATGGCCGCCGCTGAGCGCCGGCTGGCGCCGTACTGGTCGATGACCCGCAGCCAGGTCTACCGGGAGCTTCCGGTGCTGGCCGAGAAGGGTCTGGTGCGGCTCGGCAAGCCCGGGCCGCGGTTGAGCCAGCCGTACGCGATCACTGCGGCCGGAAAACGGACATTCTCCCGCTGGCTGGCGGAGAACCCGGGCCGGGACACCATCCGCAACCCGATCGCGCTACGGATCGCCTTCGGCAACCTGCACTCGGCGAGCCAGCTCAAGAACCTGTACGCCTCGGCGAACGAGTACCACACCGAGGCGCTGGCCGCGGTGCGCGAGCAGGTCAAGAACGCCAAGAAGGAAGGCGACGACTACGACGCCAGCGCGTTGGAGTTCGCCGTCGCCTACCACAAGGCGGCGCTGTCCTGGCTCAAGAGCGCCCCGGTCGGCTGACCACCTGCGCCGGGCCGGGCCGCCGAGGCAGTGCCGACTTTTCGCGCGTGACTGCGGGGCTCGCAAGCTCACTCCTCGCCCGCGCAGTGCCGACTTTTCGCGCGTGACTGCGGGGCTCGCAAGCTCACTCCTCGCCCGCGCAGTACGCTTGTCAGTCGTGACCGCTGCCGATTACGCCGAACAGCTCAAGGAACTCGACGCCACCCTGCGCAACATCGAGGCCGTGCTCGACCTCGACAAGCTGCACGAGCAGAAGGACCGCCTGGAGCAGGAGGCGTCCGCGCCGGACCTGTGGGACGACCAGGCCAAGGCGCAGCAGGTGACGTCGCAGCTGTCGTACGTCAACGGTGAGATCAGCAAGCTGGGCAGCCTGCGCTCCCGTCTCGACGACGCCGGGGTGCTGCTGGAGCTGGCCCAGGCCGAGTCGGACCCGGGCACGCTCGCCGAGGTGGAGTCGGAGATCGCCGGGTTGACCAAGGCCATCCAGGAGATGGAGGTCCGCACCCTGCTCTCCGGCGAGTACGACTCCCGGGAGGCGCTGGTCGCCATCCGGGCCGGGGCCGGCGGGGTGGACGCCGCGGACTTCGCCGAGATGCTGCTGCGGATGTACCTGCGCTGGGCTGAGCGGCACGGCTACCCCACCGAGGTCTACGAGACCTCGTACGCCGAGGAGGCGGGCCTGAAGTCGGCCACCTTCACGGTCAAGGTGCCCTACGCCTACGGCACGCTCAGCGTGGAGTCCGGCACCCACCGGCTGGTCCGGATCAGTCCCTTCGACAACCAGGGCCGCCGGCAGACCAGCTTCGCGGGCGTCGAGGTGCTGCCGGTCGTCGAGCAGACCGACCACATCGAGATCCCCGAGAACGAGATGCGGATCGACGTCTACCGCTCGTCGGGGCCGGGCGGGCAGAGCGTGAACACCACCGACTCGGCGGTCCGGATCACCCACATCCCGACCGGCATCGTGGTCACCTGCCAGAACGAGAAGTCCCAGCTGCAGAACAAGGCCTCCGCGCTGCGGGTGCTCCAGGCCCGGCTGCTGGAGCGCAAGCGGCAGGAGGAGCAGGCCAAGCTTCAGGGCCTGAAGACCGACGCGGCCGGCTCGTGGGGCGACCAGATGCGCTCGTACGTCCTGCACCCGTATCAGATGGTGAAGGATCTGCGGACCGAGCAGGAGACGGGCAATCCGTCCGCGGTCTTCGACGGCGAACTGGACAGCTTCATCGAGGCGGGTATCCGCTGGCGGAAGCAGCAGCAGCTGATCGCTGACGGTGCGTGATCGGCCTTCGACGGAGCGCGTCGTCGATCTCCAGGTAACGGGATGAATCGACGACGCGGCCGGTAAGGACGGGACGGGGGGCTTGGCTCATCCGTTACACCGCGTAGACTCTCGACCCGTGATTCAGCTTGAGCAAGTGACGAAGACGTACCCGAAGGCGTCCCGGCCTTCGCTCGACAACGTGTCCGTCTCGATCGAGAAGGGCGAGTTCGTCTTCTTCATCGGCCCATCCGGCTCCGGCAAGTCCACGATCATCAAAATGCTGCTCCACGAGGTCACCCCCAACAAGGGGCGGATCCTCGTGAACGGCAAGGACGTCACGTCGATGCGTTCCTGGAAGCGACCCGCTTTCCGGCGTTCCATCGGCTGTGTCTTCCAGGACTTCCGTCTCCTGCCGAACCGCACCGCCTACGAGAACGTGGCGTTCGCGCTGGAGGTGATCGGCAAGACCAAGGCGGTCGCCCGCCGGGTCGTGCCCGAGGTTCTGGAGCTGGTCGGGCTCGGGGGTAAGGAGCACCGCTACCCCCACGAGCTCTCCGGTGGCGAGCAGCAGCGCGTGGCGGTGGCCCGGGCGTTCGTGAACCGGCCGCTGATCCTGCTGGCGGACGAGCCCACCGGAAACCTGGACCCGGACACGTCGATCGAGATCATGCGCCTGCTGGACCGGATCAACCGCACTGGCACAACCGTCGTGATGGTCACGCACGACTCCAACATCGTGAACCAGATGCGCCGCCGGGTCGTCGAGATCGAGAGCGGCCGCATCGTGCGCGACCAGGCCCGCGGCGTCTACGGCTGAGCCGGCCCGGCCGACGATCCGTAGATCCTGACGACGAACACCTCACGCCGGAGAGCCGGAGGAATTCCCGATGCGGATGAAGTACGTCCTGTCCGAGGTACTGGTCGGACTGTGGCGCAACGTGACCATGACCATCGCGATGATCATCACGATGGCGGTGTCGCTGTTCATGCTGGGCGGCAGCGGCCTTCTCTATCAGAAGGTCGGCGACATGAAGGCCCTCTACTACGAGCAGGTCGAGGTCTCGATCTTCCTGAAGACCGATGTCAACGAGCAGCAGCGCACCGACCTCGACGCGAAGCTGAAGGGTGACCCGCTGGTCAAGGAGGTCACCTACGTCGACAAGGCCGAGGCGTACAGCCGCTTCAAGCAGATGTACGCCGACGCGCCCGACCTGGTCAACGCCGTCAAGCCGGACCAGCTGCCCGAGTCGTTCCGGCTCAAGCTGAAGAACCCGGAGCAGTACAAGAACATCTACGACCAGTACAAGGACAGCGAGGGCGTCGACGAGATCGTCGACCAGAGCAAGCTGCTCGACAAGGTGTTCGGGGTGCTCACCGGGATCCAGAACTTCGCGCTGGCCATCGCGATCGTGATGGCGATCGCCGCGTTGCTGCTGGTCGCCAACACCATCCAGGTGGCCGCCTACAGCAAGCGGCGCGAGGTCGCGGTCATGAAGCTGGTCGGCGCCTCCAACTGGTTCATCCAGGCGCCGTTCGTGCTGGAGGCGGTGGTCGCCGGTCTGTTCGGCTCGATCCTCGGCCTGGTGGCCCTGATCGGGGTGAAACTGGTCGCCGGCGGCGGATCGCTGGCCGCCCTGGAGGGCCTGATCACCCCCATCTCGTGGTCGGAGATCATGCTGACCTTCCCGCTGATGGCCGCGGTCGGTGGCCTGGTCAGCGCGATCACCGCCTGGGTCACGCTCCGCTTCTACCTGCGGGTCTAGTTTCCGCGTACGGCTCTCCGAGGGCCCTTCCGCGCCGGAATAAACGGCGCGGGAGGGCCCTTGTGTACGGGGTAGCATGATCTCCGCTCCGCGACCGGTGGTCGGGGACCGATCGGAAGGGGGTGGCGCCGGTGCCACGCGAGAAGGGCCGCAAGGTGGTCGCCTCCAACAAGAAGGCCCGTCACGACTACGCCATCCTCGACACGTACGAGGCGGGCATGGCGCTGACCGGCACGGAGGTCAAGTCGCTGCGGGCCGGGCGGGCGTCGCTGGTCGACGCGTTCGCCCAGGAGCGCAACGGCGAGCTCTACCTGCACGGCATGCACATCCCGGAGTACACCCAGGGCACCTGGACCAACCACGAGCCCCGGCGGACCCGGAAGTTGCTGCTCAAGCGCCTGGAGATCGACCGGCTGATCGGCAAGACCCGGGAGAGCGGTCTCACCATGGTGCCGTTGCAGGTCTACTTCTCCGACGGCTGGGCGAAGGTGGAGATCGGCCTGGCCCGGGGTAAGAAGACGTACGACAAGCGGCAGGACCTCGCCAAGCGGGACGCCGACCGGGAGATCGCCCGGGTGGCGGGCCGGCGCGGCAAGGGAATGGACGGCTGACCTGTCCGTTCTGTCCGGTTCGGCGTGCCGGCCGGGGTGCGGGATGAAACCCGTTGCGGCAGGCGTTACGCTTGTCGGAGCCGCCAGTTAGTTGGGCGGCCTGTCGAGGGGGTGACTGGTTTCGACTTCGTACGTTGCGGCAGGGGAAGCGAGCCGAGGAAGCCGACGTCGTCTCGTGAATCGGTCGTCGGAAACCAATAAGCGCCAAGAACAATCGCGCTGACTTCGCTCTCGCCGCCTGAGGCGAGTAGCGAGTCTGTCGGCCTGGGAGCGCCTTCGACCCAGATAGCCGGCATCAGCTAGGAGGCTGGCCAATCGGACCCGGTCGCGGGGTCCGTGCGGCGAGATCAATCAGCGACTGGGCCCGTCACACCGACTCGCTCGCGTGATCGGAGGGGCCGAGTAGAGGCACAGCGAGCTGCGCTCGGAGAAGCCCTGACAAGGCGGCGAAGGACCCGGGTTCGATTCCCGGCACCTCCACCACCTGACCTGTGCGCCCCGGTCCACCTGGACCGGGGCGCACAGTCGTCTGCACCTTCCGTGCCGCCGCCGGCGCGCTCTACGCTGCGGCCTGTGACGAACGAGAAGATCCGGCTCTCCGTCGGCGCGTCGCCCGGCCAGCGCGTGTTCGCCGCGGTCGTGGGCGTCCTCTGCACCGCCTTCGGGGCGGTCTTCGTGCTGCTGCCGCTCCTCGCCGACCGGTTGCTGTCCCGGCTCACCGGCACCGGCGACCCCTTCCCGTCGTACGACGAGGCGCGGGACCTGCCCCCGGGGCTGCTCCCGCCGGAACTGCACGACGGATCCACCACGTCGGCCCTCGGGCCGGCCCGGTTCGTCGGGCTCTGCGGACTGCCGGTCGTCCTGCTCGGGCTCTACCTGCTCCTGCGGGTGCTGCGCACCGCCGCCTGGCTGGACGGGACCCGGGCCTCGGTCCGTGGCGCGCTGGGCACCCGGACCGTCGACCTGGCCACCGCCGAGGTGCGGGGCGGCGGCGTGCTCCGGCACCCGGTCGGCGACGAGGCGGCGGTGCGGGTGCCCACCCTGGTCGCCCGCGATCCGGACAGCGGCCGGCGGGTCACCGTCCCGCTGCAGGGCGTGGGGTTGACCGCGCTGCCCCCGTACGAACTGCGCGCGCTCGCCGACGCGATCACCGCCGGCCGGCCGACCGGCGGCCGGGACGCGGACGCGCACGCGCTCGCCGGGCAGTTGCGTACCATGGCGGCCGACCCGCTGGGGCGGTAGGGACGCCTGGGACGGAAGGGGCCGGTGGGGCAGATGAGGCGGTCGACGGGCCTGGACAGCCATCCCGGCCGGGTCCACCATCGCTGTACGCGATAGCGAAGCAGCTGACGGCCCTGGGTCTGCGGCGTGGCGGCAGACGCGTCCGAGCCGGAGTCGTCGGACGGGAGGCGCCATGGTCACCGGTCCGATCCCGCAGCCGTCCACCGTCGCCGCGGTGGCCCGACCGCCCGCCGCGTCCCTGCCCTGGCCCACCCTGCCCGGCGCCGTGCCCGCCCTCGTCCGGGCGCTCGACGGGCCGGTCGGCGAGCCGCACTGGCGGGAGCGCCTGATCCAGCACCTCGGCCCGGTCCGGCAGGGCTTCGCCGAGCACGTCCGGCTGACCGAGGGCCCGACCGGGCTCTACGCCGAGGTGCTCTGCGAAGCCCCGCGGCTCACCCGGGGCGTACGCCGGTTGACCCGCGAGCACGCCCTCATCGTGACGGCGCTCGGCGCGCTGCACCACGCCGCCGCGCTGCCCGAGGTGCCCGCCGAGGAACTGCGCGCGCGGGTCGGTGAGCTGCTCCGGGCGCTGCGCCGGCACCGGCAGCGCGGCGCCGACCTGCTCTGGGAGGCGTACCAGGCCGATCTGGGCGGGGAGGACTGAGCCCGGAACCGGGCGGGCGCGGCCCGCGTCCAACCGGGCATGCGTCGCTCGATCGCCCTGTTGGGGCTGCCGATCCTGGTCCTCGCCGGCTGCGCCGCGCCCGGCTCCGGACCGGCCGCGCCCGGCTCCGGACCGGCCGCGCCGGCGTCCGCGCCGCCGACCACCACCCCCGACCAGCGGTGGGCGGCCTTCTACCAGCGGGCCGGCGAGGTGGCCGACGCCTGGCGTCCCGGCCAGGCGTGGCGCAGCGGCTACGTGCCGCTGGAGGAGGGCACCGTGCTGACCGGCGATCCGGGCTTCACCGCCGACGCCAAGATGGCGTTCGGCAACGGCTGGTTCCGGGAGCAGATCGAGTTGCCGACCGCCACCCCGGCCGCCGGCACCATCCGCTTCCCCGACGGCACCCTCCGGGTGCCGCTGATCAGCGCCGCCGAGGCGTACGCCCAGCTGGACAAGGGCGACCCACCGCCCTGCGCCGGGCGGCCGGCGGAGCCCCCGCCGGACGGCGGCGTGCCGAAGCCCGGCGGTGGCCCCACCGTCGAACCCGGGCCGGACGGGCCGGTCTCCATCACCGCGGACCACCCGTGCGTGCCGCTGACGGTCACCGGGGTGAAGCTGGGCAGCGCGTCGGTCCGCACCAGCCGGGGGCAGGCGACCGTGCCGGCCTGGCTGTTCACCGTAGAGGGCCTGCGGACGCCGGTCGCCCGGCTCGCCGTCGCGAAGCCGGCGATCGGGGCCGTGCCGGCGGCCACCGACCCGGAACGCCCGCTCGCCGACGGCCTGGTGACCGCGCAGAGCCTGGACACCGCGGACGGGACCCGGCTCGACTACCGGGTCGGGGTGGGCGCCTGCGACACCGGGATCACCCCGCTGGTGCTGGAACGCGACGACGTGGTGGTGGTCGGGGCCGGAGTCACCCGGTCCACCGGCCCGTGCACCATGCAGCTGGTGATGAAGCCGGTGAGCGTCACGCTGAAGGCCCCGCTCGGCGGCCGGGCGGTGCTGGACGTGGCGAGTGGCACCCCGCTCACCGCGAGGGGGCCTAGATGATCCGCGGCACGTCGGTGCTGATCGGCGCCGGCAGCACGGTGGGCCGGTCGGCGGCCAGCGCGGCCCGCAGCGCCGGGCCGAGCGCCTCCGGTGACTCCAGCACCCGGCTCGCGCAGCCGTAGCCGCGGGCGATGGCGGTCACGTCGAGCCCCGGCAGGTCCAGCGCCGGCACCCCCGGGGCGTGCTTCAGCTCGGCGAACGCCTTCAGGATGGCGTACTGCTGGTTGACCGGGACCAGCACGGGCAGCGGCAGGCGCAGCTGCGCGGCGGTCCAGAGCGCCTGCACCGAGTAGTGGAACGAGCCGTCGCCGATCACCGCCACCACCGGGCGGTTCCGCCCGCTGTCCCGCTCGGCCAGCGCGATGCCCACCGCCGCCGGCAGCCCGAACCCGAGGCCGCCGCTGGCCATCGTGAAGTACGACCGGGGCCGGGTCACCCGCAGCCGCCGGCGCAGCGCGGCCAGGTTGGACGGTGACTCCTGCACCAGCACACCGTCCGCCGGCCACTGCGCGGCCAGCGCCGCGAAGAGCGCGTCGGCGCTCGGCGGGTCGGTCACCTCCGGCGGCGGTGGTGCCGGCCGGGCCTCCGGCGCCGCCCGCTCCGCCGGCGGCAGCAGATCCCCCAGCGCCGCCAGGGCCAGCCCGGCGTCGCCCAGCAGGCTCTCCCCGACCGGGGCGCGGGCCGCCTCGTCCGGATCGTCGGTGACGTGCAGCAGCCGGGCGTCGCCGGGCAGGTAGTCGCCGGGCACGTGCGGGTAGTAGCGGAACACCGGGGCGCCCACCACCAGCACCGTGTCGTGGCCGCGCAGCGCCTCGGCGAGCGGCCCGATCGCGTACGGCAGCACGCCCCGGAAGTGCGGGTGGTCCTCCGGGAAGACGGCCCGCTCCGGCGCCGGAGCCGACCAGACCGGCGCGGCCAGCCGCTCGGCCAGCGCCACCGCCGCCGGCCACGCGTCGGCCCGGTCCACCGCCGCGCCGAGCACCAGCGCCGGGGCGCGGCTGCCGGCCAGCACGGCGGCGAAGTCGCGCAGCCGGTCCGGGTCGGGGGCCACCCGGGTGGCCACCGTACGCGGCTGCGGGGGCGGATCGGCGGGCCGGGCCCAGTCGTCCATCGGCAGGGACAGGAAGACCGGTCCGGCCGGGGGCTGCACCGCGGTCGCGTACGCCCGCAGGAAGGCCGCCGGGATGTCCTGCGCGCGGGCCGGCTCGTGGGCCCACTTGACGTACGGCTGGGTCAGCTCGGTCGCCCGCAGGTTGGCCAGCCGGGGCTCGATCAGCAGCATCTCCCGGGTCTGCTGGCCGGCGCTGACGATCAGTGGCGTCCGGTTGTGCCAGGCGGTGACCAGGTTGCCCATGCCGTTGCCGGTGCCCGGGGCGGTGTGCAGGTTGACGTGCGCGGGCCGGCCGGTGGCCTGCGCGTAGCCGTCGGCCATGGCCACCGCCGACGCCTCCTGCAGGGCGTGCACGTAGCGGAAGTCCGCCGGGAAGTCCTGCAGGAAGGGCTCCTCGGTGGAGCCGGGATTGCCGAAGACCGTCTGCAGTCCCAGGTCACGCAGCAGGTCGTAGGTGGTGTCGCGGACCGTTGCCATCGCCGGCTGCCTCCCGTCCCCGCCCGGTGCCGGAGACGGCCCGATGATCAGTGCCCCGACCAGCCGAATCTATCGGGCGCTCGGCGGCTTTTCGGGCGCTTCCCGGCGCTCAGGGCAGCGGGAACGGCAGTTTGATCCCGTCCAGCGCGTGCCCGCACGGGCAGTCCCGCTCGGCCGGCAGCGCGGCGACCGCGTCCAGCAGCACCCCGCGCAGCCGGTCGGTGTTCTCGGCGAAGACCCGGAACACCTCCTCCTGGGTCACCGAACCACCGGCCTCGACGCCCGCGTCCAGGTCGGTGACCAGGGCGATCGAGGTGTAGCAGAGGGCCAGCTCGCGGGCCAGCACCGCCTCCGGATGGCCGGTCATGTTGACCACCGTGCCGCCGATCGAGGCGAACCAGCGGGACTCGGCCCGGGTGGAGAAGCGCGGCCCCTCGACCACCACCACCGTCCCGCCGTCCACCGCCGCCACCCCGTGCCCGGCCGCCGCGTCCCGCAGCGTCCGGCGGCCCACCGGGCAGTACGGGTCACCGAACGAGACGTGCACCGCGCCCTGGTCGTAGTAGGTCTGCGCCCGGCCGCTGGTCCGGTCGATCAGCTGGTCCGGCAGCACGAACGTGCCCGGCCCCAGCTCGGGGCGCAGCCCGCCCACCGCGCACGGCGCGAGCACCTGGCGTACGCCGAGGGAGCGCAGCGCCCACAGGTTCGCCCGGTAGGGGATCAGGTGCGGCGGATAGCGGTGATCGCGGCCGTGCCGGGGCAGGAACGCCACCCGGCGGCCAGCCACCTCGGCGATCGTGATGACATCCGACGGTGCGCCGTACGGCGTCTCCACCTCGTGCTCGGAGGCGCCGTCGAGCAGGGCGTACAGACCCGACCCGCCGATCACCGCCAGCTCGGCCGTTGGCGCCATGCCGCCCTCCCTCGATCCTGTCGCGATCACCCGCCGGTCAGACCTTAGCCAGCGGGCGGGGCGCAGGCTATGGTGCGTGGCATGGCGTTGACAGCGCGGATGGTCGACGAGGTCGGGTGCGCCGCTCGGGCGTACGGCTGACGGGTGTCGGGACATGCAGGGTGAGGAACAGGCGATCGGTGGCCGAGCCATGGAGTCGATGACCGGGCGGCTGCTCGTCGCGACTCCCACACTGAAGGACCCGAACTTCGACCGTACCGTCGTGCTGCTGGTCGCCCACGAGCCCGGTGGCGCGCTCGGCGTGGTGCTGAACCGGGCCACCGAGGTCCCGGTGGCCGACGTCCTGGGCGACTGGAGCGACCTGGCCCGGTATCCGGCGGTGCTCTTCGAGGGCGGCCCGGTGCAGCCCGACTCGGCCATCTGCCTCGCCCGGATGCGCCACCCGATCAAGCCGGTGAAGGGTTTCCACCGGGTCTCCGGCGCGGTCGGCACCGTCGACCTGTCGGTCGACCCGGAGCGGCTGCGCGACGCGGTCGGCGGCATCCGGGTCTTCGCCGGCTACTCCGGCTGGGGCGCCGGCCAGGTCGAGCGGGAGATCGAGGAGGGGTCCTGGTTCGTGCTCGACGCCCTGCCCGGGGACGCCTTCGTCGACCGGCCGGACGACCTGTGGCCGATGGTGCTGCGGCGTCAGGGCGGCATGATGGCGGCGGTCGCCCACTTCCCCCCGGACGTGGCGCTGAACTGAGCCGCGGGGGCACCCCCGCGATATGACCATGCCGGTGGGCGTGTGTATAGTCTTCTCCGTGCCCGGGCGACCGGGGACGACTGCAAGGGGCCGTGGCGCAGCTGGTAGCGCACCACACTGGCAGTGTGGGGGTCAGGGGTTCGAGTCCCCTCGGCTCCACCCTTCACGAGGGCGTCCGCTGGACATGGCGGACGCCCTCTGGTCATGGTCGACACCGGTTGCCGCCCGGCTACGGCATGACCCGGGAGATGCGGGCGGAACACCGCAGCCGCTGAGACCCGGCCACCTCGCCCCGGTCAGGCGTCGGCGACGCAGGTGAGCTCGTGCGGGCTCAGGTTGGCGCTCATCCGGATGCCACCGATGGTGGTCGTCTCATCCGAGTCCGCGTGCTTGTCACCCCAGACCATGGCCTCCTTGCGCAGCTCGGGCCGGTTCAGGAAGAGCACGTCGGCCAGGGTGGCGAAGAGGGTGTGACACATCCGCGAGCCCGGCTTGAACGAGCAGCTCGCGTTCACGTACCGGACCTGGTCCTCGCCGTCGTGCTCGATCCGCACCGACACGTCGTACTTGAGATCGTCGGTGGGGGTGCACTCCAGGGTGTGATCCGCCCCGCTGATCGTGTGCTCCCCGGACTCGTTCTGGTCCTCGCACGCCCATTTGTTGGCCTTCTTCAGCCACGTGTCGGCGATGTCCGAGACCTTCACCGCGGGCAGGTACCGGTCGCTCGCGTCGGGGAACTGGCTCGGCAGGGCGGGCGGGGTGCTCGGTCCGTCCGGTTGGACGCTTCCGGCAGCGGTGAGCGCGCCACCGCCGCCGCCGACGAGGCCGCCGCAGCCGAGTGCGACCGCCATCAGGAGGACCGCCACGGCGATCGGTGGTCGCCGTGGCCCCGGCTTCGGCAGGGCCGCCGGTGGCGGTGGCATGCCGGGAAGCGGTTGCCGCGCTGGCGGGACCGGCGGCGGACCCGGGACCGGTGATGGCGGGACCGGCGGTGGTGCGGCCGCCGGTCCCGCCGGCGCGAGGGTGCGCCAGCCGGTGCCGTCCCACCAGGACCTGCCGTCGGGTGAGCGCTGGCCGATGACGGGCTGGTTGTCGGTCATGAATACTCCGCCTTGACATACAGCCGGAGCGACCTCGTCCGCTCGGCCTGAAGGTCGTACCGATATCCGCCGATCTCGGCGGTCACGTTCTCGCCACCGGTCAGTCGCGGAACGAGCCACTGCTCGATCTCGCTGACCAGAGCCGGATCGTCGGAGAACGGCAGCGCGGCGAACCAGACGAGGAAGGTGCGCTTCGTCTCGCTCACCTCGCGTCCGTCCGGCGAGGTGACGGTCACCGAGTACCCCTGGATCAGTTCCGCCCTGATGTCGAGGTGCAGCTCGTACTCGGTCTCGCCGGCGCGCAGTGTGCAGCCCGGGCCCGAGTCACCGTCCGCGCACGCGAAGCCCTGTTTCGTCAGGACCGCGAGGAGCGCTTCCCCCTTCAGCCCGGGGATGCACTGGGCGCCTCCGCAGTTGGCCCGGTCGCTGTTCTTCCTGGCGTTGTGGACCAGCGCGTAACCGCCGGCGCCGCCACCGAGGAGCGCGACCAGGGCTACCGCGACGCCGAAGACCATCAGCCGCCGCCAGGTCAGCCTGCGCCCGGCCGCGGTCGGCCCGTCCCGGCCGTCGGGTGGCGGCCCGGACCTTGGTGCCGGCGTACCGGGCGGTGCGGGAACGCGCGGTGGCCCAGGGGGCGACGGCACGGCGGCAGGGTGCGGAGAAGGCAACGGCCCCGAGGGTACGTCGGTCATGGCTATGCTCCAGTGCGGACGTAGGTGGCCCAGCGCTGCTTGAAACCGTCGGTCGACATGCCCAGCACCCGCTTGCAGATGGCGTTGAAGACCGGCGTCTCCACCAGCGGCTCGCCCGTCATGTCGTTGTACTGGATGACGGCCTCGTAGAACTCCACCGCCGCGGCCCGTCCCTTGAGTCGCTCCACCCAGGAGAACACCGTCGAGCTCACCGCGTAGTTGTAGGCCATGCTGCTGCCGTAGAAGCTGGTCGAGCTCGGTAGTTTGCCCTTGAACCGGCCGGCCGCGTACCGGCGGCTCGCGGCGCCCGTGCCCTCGGCCCAGCGGGCGAATCCCTCCAGCGCCCACCTCGGGGCACCCAGCAACCACTCGGCGGGGCCGATCGTGGTGGCGCGCGCCGACACCGCGTGGGTCAGCTCGTGGCGCATGACCCGACGTGGGCTGTCGTCGAACGACTCGATCCGCTTGAGGTTGACCACCACCCGGGCGCCCGCGTACTGCCCGGTGTAGATCTCGCCGTTCTTGCGCACCCCGAACTGCGGGATCTCGAAGCCCTCGATGGTGGGCTGGAAGTTGCCGGAGCTGCCGAGACCGAACCACTTCGCGAAGGTGGCCTCGTCCCGGGTGAAGAAGAGGACGTGCCCGGGGAACCGGGTGCGGTCGCCCCACAGCTCCTCCACGTACCGCGCCTCGTCCTGCGCGACCGCGGCGTACCTGTCCAGGTCGGCGACCTTCGTGTCGCTGATCAGGCAGACGTTGCCGGCGTGCAGCACCTTCAGCGGCATCTGGTACCACGGTGCGTCCGCCGGCAGCCCGTCGAGGCCCAGTTCCTTGCGGTTGCCCTGGGTGACACCCAGCATCTCCGTGATCACCAGCTTGGCGTCTCGCCTGACGACGGTGATGCGGAACGTGGCGGCCGGTGACACCCCGCCCGGGCCCGCGTCGGCGCTCAGTTGCAGCACCTCGTGCACCGGGCCGAACCGGTATGCCTCGCCTGCCCGCCGTGGCGCCCGGGACCGTTCGGTTAGGTAGTGGAACGTGGCGATCTTGAGCTTGCGCAGGTTGGCGAAGACCATCCGCTGCTGCTGGATCAGCTCGTCGTTGGACTCGTCCAGATCGGCGAGGAAGGCCCGCTCGTCACCCTTCTTCAGCGCCTCGGCCCGACGGTTCAGCAGCTGCTGCAGGGACCGGGCGGTCGGCTCGCCGCTGACCGGCTCGCTCGACTCCCTGATCGTCGGACGGCTCGGCGAACCGCAGCCGGCCAGCGCGAGCCCGCCGACCATGAGCAGGGACCGTCTGGACCACTGGACACCACAGCCGTGAGCATCCAGGCGAACACTCGCCACTACGCCCTCCCCGGGAAGCCACGCATCGCCGTCAAGGTGCCGGCGGTCGATGCGGTGCACCAGCCGGCCAGGGTCCGATGCGGCATCAGCGACGCTAGCGGCGCCGGGGCCGGGAGCACGTCGGCTCGTGGTTTGAGGTACGGACGCAAACCATGGTGGTAGGGCGACGGCTAGCTGCAACCAGCGTGGTAGGCGGCGAGCGCGTCCGCCCCGGCGCCGGACCGCCTCAGGATCCGGCGGCCGCCCGCTCCCGCGGCCCGTCGGGTGCTCCGGCGCGGTCGGGGGCGGTCCGGCCCGGCAGGCGGGTCAGCCCGGCGGCGACCACGCCGAGGGCGATGGTCGCCGCGGCGCACAACAGGAGCGTCCGGCGGGCGCCCAGGCCGGCCGTCAGCGGGCCGCCGACCAGGGTGCCCAGGGGCACCGCCAGCACGGTGACAGCGCCGTTGGCGGCCAGCGCCCGGGGCAGTTCCACGGGGGTGGCGCTGCGTTGGAACAGCGCCATCGACGTGGACGGGTACGGCGCCCAGATGAGGCCGGCCAGGGCGAAGGCCGGCAGCGACAGGCCGACGGGCGTACCCAGGCCGAGCGGCAGCATGGCGACGCCGAACCCGACCACGATGCCGATGGTGGTCGGCCAGAGCGGCCAGCGGTGCAGGTAGCCGGTGGCGAGGCCGCCGAGGAGGGAGCCCGCGCCGAACGCCGTGTAGTAGAGCCCGAGGGTCGTGGCGGACGCGCCCAGGTCCTCGGTGACGAGGACGGGCATGGCCACGTAGAACGGGCCGAAGAGCAGGAAGAACCCGAAGGTCAGCACCAGCAGGCCGAGCAGGGACCGGTTGCGGCGGATGATCTCGAAGCCGGCCGTGCGGGAGGCGGCGGTCCCGGTCGGATCTGTTCGCGTCTTCGGGGTGGGGATGGCGAGACGGTAGGTGAGCGCCAGAACGGCGAACGTCGCTGCGTCGATCGCGATGACCCACACCGGTCCGGCAAAGCTGATCAGGACGCCCGCCAGCGGGGGACCGATGATGGTGGCGGCGTTGCCGAGGATGCCGAGCACCGCGTTGGCCGGCAGGTGGTGTCGTCGGGGCAGCAATTCGGCGATCAAGGTGAAGCGCCCGGCGGTCCCCCACGAGCGCAGCAGCGAGGCCGCGGCGAGCAGGGCCACGTACAGGCCGATGCTGAGGACCCCGGCGAGGTGCGCGGCGGGGATCGCCGCGAGCGCGACGGCCCGCAGGCGGGCGTCCCAGCTGGCGAGCTGGGCACCGCTCAGGCCGGCCAGATACCGGCCGAAGATCATCGATCCGGCGGCGCTGGGCAGGAGGTACGCCGCCACCGCGATCGCGGTCCAGGTGCCGCGCTGGCCCGGGGGCGCGAGCTGTAGGGCCAGCCAGGTCACGGCGACGAGTGCCATGCCGTCGCCGAGCGCGGACACCGCCAGGCCGGGCAGGACCCGTCGCAGCAGGGGGTGGCTGACCACCGGCCAGTACGGCGAGGAGCGGGGGAAACGGAGCGGCGCTGGTGCGGACGGCATGGTGCCCACCCGACACGACACCGGGCGCTCAGATCAACGAAATCGGCCAAGGGCAGAAGGCTCGACCAGGTCCGTCATCGGCGCCACGCCCCGCGGCGCGTGGGTGGACGCGCTGGACGACAGGGAGTCGATGTGCTGCCGTTCCGGTCCGGGCCGATGGCGTAGCAGTCGCGGTCGGCCAGGGCCAGTGACGGTAGGCGGTCGAAAAACCGGTCAATCGACTCAGGCGCCCGCGAATGGTATGTGCGGATGGCCGGCCGCCGGGCCGCATCCGGCCGAAGCGGCCCGGCCGGCGCACCCCCGGGTGTGTCGGGCCGGACCAGGGGTAGTCGTGCCGCGGCCGGGATGAGCGGGGGAGGATCGGTGGACGCATATCCTGCCGTGGAGAACCATGGCCTGATCGGTGACCTGCAGACCGCGGCGTTGGTGGCCCAGGACGGCACGATCGACTGGTTCTGCGCGCCCCGCTTCGATTCACCCAGTCTCTTCGCCGGGCTGCTCGACCGCCGCAAGGGCGGCCACTTTCAAATCTCGCCCGACGGCGTCGACCATGTGAGCAAGCAGCTCTACCTGCCCGGCACGCCGATCCTGATCACCCGCTTCCTCAGCGCGGACGGCGTGGGCGAGTTGGTGGACTTCATGCCGGTGGCGGGCGATCAGGCGACCGACCGGCACCGGCTGGTCCGGATCCTGCGGGTGGTCCGGGGCAGCATGCGGTTCCGGGTCGACTGCCGGCCCCGGTTCAACTACGGCCGGGACCGGCACGAGATGGAGATGCACCGAAACTGCACGGTCTTCCGCACCCCGACGCACTCGCTCACCTTGAACGTGGTCCGGTACGCCGAACGCCTCACCGAGACCTACGAGTACCGGCGGAGCGAAGAGGGCGTCTGCGTGGTGGCCACCCTGCGCGAGGGCGAGGCCGGTGGCGTGGTCCTGGAAACGGGCTCGCCCGAGCCGCCGCGCGCGTACGCCCCGGCCGAGGTGGACGACCTACAGGTCGAGACCGAGGAGTTCTGGCGGCGCTGGCTCGACCGTTCCCGGTACACCGGGCGGTGGCGGGAGATGGTCGAACGGTCGGCGATCACGCTGAAACTGATGACCTACGCGCCGACCGGGGCGCTGATCGCCGCTCCCACCGCCGGGCTGCCGGAGCAGATCGGCGGCCCGCGCAACTGGGACTACCGCTACACCTGGATCCGTGACGCGTCGTTCTCGGTGCACGCGCTGCTCGGCCTCGGCTTCGCCGAGGAGGCCCAGCGGTACCTGCACTGGGTGAGCGACCGGGTCCAGGAGGCCGGCGAGAGCGGCGTGCCGTTGCAGATCATGTACCGGATCGATGGCTCACCCGAGCTGGCCGAGGAGACGCTCGACCACCTGGAGGGCTACCGCGGTTCCGCACCCGTACGGATCGGCAACGGCGCGGCGGGCCAGCTCCAACTCGACATCTACGGCGAGATGCTCAACGCGCTCGAACTCGTCGACAGCCACGGGCTGGCCCCCTTCCACCAGGGGTGGCTGAACACGGTGAAGCTGATCGACTGGCTCTGCGACAACTGGGACCAGCCCGAGGACGGGATCTGGGAGACCCGCGGCGGCCGGCGGGACTTCACCTACGGCCGGCTGATGTCCTGGGTCGCCCTCGACCGGGCGGTCCGCGTCGCGCAGCGGCGCGGGCGGCCGGGCGACATCAGCCGGTGGATGGGCGTCCGCGACCGGATCTACCACCAGGTCATGAACCGGGGCTTCCATCCCGGGCGGCGCGCGTTCGTGCAGCACTACGGGACGGACGTGCTGGACGCTGCCCTGCTCGTGATGCCGTCCGTCGGATTCGTCACGCCGACCGATCCGCTGTGGCAGTCGACGCTGCGGGCCATGGACGAGGAACTCGTCTCCGACAGCCTCGTCTACCGCTACGACCCGGAAGCGTCACCCGACGGCCTGCCCGGCAGCGAGAGCACCTTCACCATGTGCACCTTCTGGTACGTCCAGGCCCTCGCCCGGTCCGGGCGGCTCGACGAGGCCCGGCTCACCTTCGAGAAGATGCTCACCTACAGCACCCATCTCGGCCTCTACTCCGAGGAGATCGCGCCGAACGGGGACCAGACCGGCAACTTCCCGCAGGCCTTCAGCCACCTCTCCCTGATCAGCAGCGCGGTGGTCCTCGACGAACTCCTCGGCGCCGACCACTAGCTGGCGCCACGCTCGCGAGTGTCGGGGGCCGGGGTCAGCGTGCCCCAAGGCGGCGGGCCGGCCTGACCGGCGGTGCCGCACCGGGCCGGACGCCCGGGGGGCGGCCACCGGTCGTGGCGGTCCGCCCCCCGGAGCAGCACCGGCGGGTGCGGCGTCAGCGCGGCTGGTACGCCTTCGGCAGGCGCATGCCCCGCTCGGCCATGAGCTGCCGGACCCGGTTGGGGTAGTTGGTGATGACGCCGTCGACGCCCAGGTCGATGAGCGCCGCCACGGTGGCCGGGTCGTCGCAGGTCCACGGGATGACCTTCAGCCCACGGGCGTGCGCCTCGGCCACCATGGTGGCGTCCGGGTAGAAGCGGAAGCCCGGGTCGGCGACGGTGCCGTTCTGCGGGAAGCCGTAGTTGGGGGAGAGTGCGGTCACGCCCGGAATGGCGGCCGCGGCGCGTACGAAGTCACCGCCGAAGTCGTCGGCGTCCAGGCCGCCGAGCCACGGCGAGGCGCCGGGCTTGCCGACCTGGAGGAAGTCGTAGTTGGTCAGCGCCACCAGCGGCCACCCGGGGGCGAGCCGGTGCATCACCCGCAGCGCGCCCCAGTCGAACGACTGGATCGTCACCTGGTCCTCGATGCCCGAGGCGCGGATCTCCTCGTAGACCCGGCGGACGAACAGCTCGCGCGGCGCGGTCTGGTCGGGCGCGCCGGCCTCCACCTTGGTCTCGATGTTCAACGTGAGCTGGCGGGCGTGGTAGCTCTTCACCAGGTCCAGCACGTCCCGCAGCTCGGCCATCCGGACCCCGGCGATCTGCTCCTGCTCCGGGAAGCCGGGCAACTGCTGGAACCCGCAGTCCATGGTCTTGATCTGGGCCAGGGTCAGGTCCTTGATGTACCGGCCCACGTAGGGGTACGTCGGGTCGCCGGGGCTGACCGGCGCGGTGTCGCGGCACTTCTGCGCGCTCACCTGCCGGTCGTGCGTGACCACGACCTTCTCGTCCTTCGTGACCTGCGTGTCCAGTTCCAGTGTGCTGACCCCGAGGCGCATGGCCTTGGCGAAGCCCGCCAGGGTCTCCTCGGTGGTCAGGCCGATGCCGCCCCGGTGTGCCTGCAGGTCGAAGTGGGTCTTCTGCGGCAGCACGCCGGGACCGGTGCCGGTGGCCGCGTGCGCCACCGCGGGCGTGGCCAGCACCGCCCCGGCGGCCAGGGCCGCCATGAGCTGACGGACGGACATGGGAAACCTCCCCCTCGTTCGGATGACGGTGCCGAAGCTAGGGGCGGGGTCGGTGCCGGTCGTGGCGCTGACGTGAGGAGGCCGTGAACGTTCGCCGACGTCACGGGTGCCCCGGCCGGCGGTCGCCGCCGGCCGGAACGCCCGCGAGCCGTGACCGGCGGGCCCGCGAAGCCGTCGTCGCGGGCCCGCCGGCCGGCTCACCGCCGGGTCTTGGGCAGGTCGAACTGGTCGGCCCGGCGGCAGTCCTTCGGGCCGCCCACGGCACCCGGACCCACCCGGTCCAGCGCCTGCCGGGCCCGGTGGCGGCCCAGGTTCCAGGCGTACCAGGGGTCGGACTTGTCGAGGTCGTCGGCGATCCAGCTCAGGGTGCAGCGGCGGACCGGATCGGGGAGCCTGGTCAGGGCGGGCGTGGCGTCGGCGGAGAGGGCCCGCAGGTACCAGGCGTCGATCTTGCCGGTCTGCTCGTACCGCAGGATGTTGCGCCGTGCGGCGTAGTCCTCCGGGTTCAGCGCGGCCAACCCGAGCAGCATCAGCACGGCCAGCGCCACCGTCGAGCCGGGGATCCACCGGCCCTGCCACCGCACGCCGGCCGCCAGGATCATCAGGAACACGGCCCCGAGCAGCAGTTCGAACGCCATCACGAAAATCCGCTCGCCGGTGAAGCTGTAGACCTTCTGGTAGGTCCACATCCGGGACAGCGCCGACACCACGATCACCACGCTGAGCGCGCTGAGCAGGCCCAGCAGCACGCGCAGCAGGGTCCGCTCGATCGGCCGCTCCCGGCTGGCCCAGCGGCTGACCCCGCCCAGCACGGCCAGGGTCAGCAGGGTGACGAAGAGCAGCTGCCAGAAGCCGCTGCGGGCGTACTCGGAGTAGCTGAGGCCGGCCACCTTCCGCACGTGCCGCTCGCCGCCGAAGAGCACGGTGAACTGCACCACCACGAAACCGGCGAAGAGTAGGGTGAGCGCCCCGATGGCCGGTGCCCACTCGAGCAGGCCGAGGCGACGGCCGGCGGGCCGGTCCACCGTGGACAGGTCGGGGGGCGCGGCCAGGGTGTAGACCGCCGCGACGGCGATCAGACCGCCGACGGCGGCCAGGAAGATCCAGCGGAACACCGTACCGATGTTGATCTCGGGGACGATCGCGCTGAGGACCTCGTTGAACGCCGCGTCGGCGGAGGCGAGCAGGGCGCCGAAGACGACCAGCACCAGCACGGTGGCGACCACCGACCCGACGATCCGGCGGACCATCGCGGCCTCGGGCGAGGCGTTGATGTGCCGGCGTACCCAGGGCAGGCCGCGGAACGCGGCGAACGGCGCCGCCACCAGCCCGAACAGGATCGACCGGACCAGCCGGCCGCCGATGATGGCCAGGGTGGCGCAGCCCAGCGCGCCGAGCACGCAGAACGTCACCAGCCACCAGGCGTTGCGGAAGGCCAGTACGGCCAGCAGCGCCAGCGCCGCCACCGCCCAGCCGCCCCGGATCAGCCGCTCGGCGCGCGGCAGTTCGGCGGTGCGCCGGCGTACCCCCGCCAGCACGCCGAGGGTCAGCGTGAGCCAGCCCAGGAACCAGCCGATGCCGACCGAGTTCAGCGGTACGAAGAAGGCGGTGCCGAGCGCGCCGGCCAGCACGGCGAGCGGCACCGCCCGCCCGGTGGCCTGCTTCGGCCCCGGCCAACGGGCCCCGAGGAACGAGGTCCGTGGCTGGGGCGGCCGGGGGACCCAGAACCCGCCGGGCGGCGGCGCCGCGCCCCAGGGCTGCGGCACCGGTGGGGCGAGGCCCGGCGGCACGGCCGGCCCACCCGCCGGCCCGGCGGGCTGCGCGGTCCCGGGTCCGGGGCCGCCGGCCGGGGTTGCGGCCTGAGACGGCGCCGCCGCATCCGGCGAGAGCTGGCCGCTGGTGGCGGTTCCCGGTGTTGCCGGTGCGGTCCGGCCGGCCGCGGCCGCCGCATCGGCCGCAGGGGTCGGGTCGCCGGTGGTGGTCGCCGTCACCCCACCTCCGGACCCGGCGTCGGGTCCGCCGGCGGCCGGGGCCGCGTCGCCGGTCACCGGGCCGGCGGCCGGGCCGGTCGGTGCGGTGGTGGCCGGGCTCGCGCCGGTCGGTGCGGTGGTGGCCGGGTCCCCGCCGGTTGCCGGGGCAGTGGCCCGGGCGGCGCCGGTCGGTGTGGTGGCCGGGGCGGCCGGGCCGGTGACCTCGACGGCCGGGGCGGTGGCCTGGGTGGGCACGCCCGGCGCGGACAGCACGATCGGCGCTGCGTCCGGCGCGGCCTCGCCCGGCGGGACCAGCGGCAGGAAGACGGCGTAGCCGCGCGTGCCCGGTGGCACGAGGACCGGAATGGCCCAGGCGGGCTCGCCCTCCCGGCCGGGCCAGACCACACCGGGCGGCCCGCCCGCCACCTCGGGCATGACGAGCAGGTACGGCGGGACGGCAGCGGGGGCGTCACCCGCCGAGGGCCCGGCCGCGGGGGCGGCCGGGGGCGAGTCTGGCGTCGACGGCGGCTCGGACACGGCGCGCTCCTTGATGGCTCGGGGGTGCCGTCACTGTAGGACCCTGCCCCGCCCGGCGAGGTCCCGCGACGCCGACGCGGTCCGTTCGGTTTGCTCGACCGGACCGCCGCCGCCCCGGTAACCGGGGACGAGGGGCGCCTTCAGACGACCGCGACGCGGGCCACGACCCGCCAGGCCCGGACCCGGGTCACCCCACGCCGGGACCTGGGTCGCGGCGCGTCGGGACCTGGGGCACGGGCCGCCGCGGCGGGACCTGGCGGCCAGGCGGTCGGCCCCGGGTCGAACCTTTGCCGGCCCGCGCCCGTACCACCTGCCGGAGGTCCATCCCATGGCCGTACGTCGTCGAATCCTCGCCGCTGCCGCGGCCGCCACCGTGACCCTGTGCTGCACCGCCGGGCCGGCCCAGGCGCACGGCGCGCCGACCAGCCCGCTGAGCCGGGCGGCGGCCTGCGGCCCGGAGGGCGGCCGGGCCGGCACGCCGGCCTGCCGGGCGGCCGTCGCCGCGGGCGCCGCGGTCCGCGAGTGGGACAACATCCGGGTCGCCCGGGTCGACGGCCGGGACCGGGACCGCATCCCCGACGGCGAGTTGTGCAGCGGAGGGCTCTCCGCGTACCGGGGGCTGGACCTGCCGCGCGCCGACTGGCCGGCCACCACGCTCACCGCCGGTGCCCGCTACACCTTCCGCTACCGCACCACCATCCCGCACCGGGGCACCTTCCGGTTCTACGTCACCACCGACGGTTACGCCCCGACCTGGGGTCTGAACTGGGCGGACGTCGAGGCGAAGCCGTTCCTCACGGCCACCGACCCGCCGATCCGCGGCGGCGCGTACCAGCTGTCGGGGCGGCTGCCGGCGGACCGGACCGGCCGGCACATCATCTATGTCATCTGGCAGAACTCGGACACCCAGGACACCTACTACTCCTGCTCCGACGTGGTGTTCCGATCGGTGGCGGCCGCCTCGCGGCCCGGTACCGGCCGGTCGGCGACGCCCCCGGCGGGCGCGGCGGCGCCGCGTACCGTCGCGTCGGCGCCGGCCGGCGAGCCGGGTGACCGCCCGGCGGAGGGGACGCCGGTGGCGGCCGTGACCGACGCCGGCGGCGGCCCGCGCCGGCCGGTGGTCGCGGCGGCGGTGCTGATCGGCGTGCTGGTGGCCACCATGGTCGGGCTGCGGTTGCGCCGTCCCGGCGGTGGCCCGGTCGGCCGGCAATGCGGGATCCGCAACCACCGCGCGGGTCGTCGCCGGATCTGGTGAGGCCGCCACCGCCCGGCCGGGCAACCGGGTCAGCCCAGGTGGCGGTCGATCTCGGCGAGTTCCTCGGCGGAGAGGTCGAGGTTGTCCAGGGCGGCGACGTTCCCCTCCAGTTGGGCGACGCTGCTCGCCCCGATGATCAGGCTGGTCATCCGGGGGTCCCGCAGCGCCCAGACCAGCGCCAGCTGGGCCAGGGTCTGCCCGCGCCGCTCGGCGACCGTCGCCAGGCCGCGGATGGTGGCCATCTTCTCCTCGGTCAGATCGCTCTCGTTGAGGAAGACGCTGGTGCGTACCCGGGAGTCCGCCGGGATGCCGCCCAGGTAGCGGTCGGTGAGCAGGCCCTGGGCGAGCGGGCTGTACGCGATGCAGCCGGCGCCGACCCGCTCCAGCGTGTCCAGCAGCCCGTCCTGCTCGGTCCAGCGGTTGAGCATCGAGTACGACGGCTGGTTGATCAGCAGCGGGGTGCCCAGGTCGCGCAGGATCGCCGCGGCCCGCTCGGTCTGCTCCGAGGTGTAGTTGGAGATGCCGACGTACAGCGCCTTGCCGGAGCGGACGGCCGCGTCCAGCGCGCCCATCGTCTCCTCCAGGGGGGTGTCCGGGTCGAACCGGTGCGAGTAGAAGACGTCGACGTACTCCAGGCCCATCCGGCGCAGCGACTGGTCCAGCGACGAGATCAGGTACTTGCGGGAGCCCCACTCGCCGTACGGGCCGGGCCACATGAGGTAACCCGCCTTCGTGGAGATCACCAGTTCGTCCCGGTACGGCCGCAGGTCGGTGGCGAGCATCCGGCCGAAGTTCTCCTCCGCCGAACCGGGCGGCGGGCCGTAGTTGTTGGCCAGGTCGAAGTGGGTGATGCCGAGGTCGAAGGCGCGCCGGACGATGTCCCGCTGCCGCTCGTACGGCCGGTCCGGGCCGAAGTTGTGCCACAGCCCGAGCGAGATGGCGGGCAGCCGCAAGCCGCTGCGCCCGCTGCGCCGGTAGGTCATCGCGTCGTAACGGTCGTCGGTGGCGAGGTAGGTCACGCCGTCGACCCTAGTCCCGGCCGGCCCCGGTCCGGGCCGGAGGCGGGCAGCTACCGCCCGTTCCGGCCCGGACGCCGGAACCGGCGTGCCGCCCCGCCGGCTTGGGTAGCTTCGACCCCATGCGTTTCGTCCCGCTCGACACCCCCAAGCCGATCTCCAAGATCGGCCTCGGCACCTGGCAGTTCGGTTCCCGCGAGTGGGGCTACGGCCCCGACTACGAGCGCCGGGCGACCGAGATCGTGCGGCGGGCGCTGGACCTGGGCGTCACCCTCTTCGACACCGCCGAGATCTACGGGTTCGGTCGCAGCGAGCGGATCCTCGGCGCGGCGCTCGGCGCGGAGCGGGCCACCGCCGTGGTCGCCACCAAGATCTTCCCGGTGCTGCCGGTCGCCCCCGTGGTGCAGCAACGCGCCGTCGCCTCCGCCGCCCGGCTCGGCGTGGCCGGCATCGACCTCTACCAGGTGCACCAGCCCAACCCGGTGGTCGCCGACACCACCACCATGCGCGGCATGCGCGCGCTGCAGGACGTCGGGCTGGTCGGCGAGGTCGGGGTCAGCAACTACAGCCTGCGCCGCTGGCGGTTCGCCGAGGCCGCGCTGGGCCGCCGGGTGCTCAGCAACCAGATCCGCTACAGCATGGTCGACCGCGGCCCCGAGGAAGACCTGATCCCGTACGCGGAACAGGCCGGCCGGATCGTGATCGCGTACAGCCCGCTCGCGCAGGGCTTCCTCTCCGGCCGCTACGACCCGAGCAACCCGCCGGGCGGGGCGGTCCGCCGGGCCAACCCGTACTTCCTGCCGGAGAACCTGGCACGCGGCACCGAACTGATCGCCACCCTGCGCGAGGTGGCCGCCGCGCACGACGCCACCCCGAGCCAGATCGCCCTGGCGTACCTGCTGCGCCACCCCAACGTGGTGGCCATCCCCGGCGCCTCCGGGGTGGAGCAGGTGGAGCGCAACGCCGCCGCCGCCGAGATCGACCTGGCCGACGACGAGTACGCCGCCCTGCGTACCGCCGCGCACACGTTCCGGCCGGTCACCGGGCTGGCCGCCGTACCCAAGCTGATCCGTGCCCGTACCCGGAGGTGACCATCATGGACGACATCACGGCCCTGATCCTCGACGACCACGCCTCCTTCCGGCGTGGCTTCGCCCGGCTCGACGACGCCCGCGACCCCGACGAGCTGCTGGCGATCTGGGAGGCGCTCGCCCTGCACCTGGACATCCACGCCGAGGCGGAGGAGGCGATCCTCTACCCGCACCTGGTGCGGCACGGCGACGACGGCGAGGACGAGACCGCGGACGCGGTCGGCGACCACAACAAGATCCGTGACGCCATCGCCGAGTCGAAGCTGCACGAGGTCGGCTCCGACGCCTGGTGGGCGGCGGTGTGGAAGGCCCGCCGGGAGAACAGCGAGCACCTGGCCGAGGAGGAGGACGAGGCGCTGCCCGACTTCCGCCGGCACGCCGGCGTGGAGCTGCGGGCCGAGCTGGGCGCGCGCTGGCTGCGGTTCTACGGCGAACACAAGAACGGCCGCAACCTGCCGTTCCGGGACAAGGACCCGGCCGCGTACGTGCGCGAGCACCGCTGAGCGCGGCGCGCGCCGGCCGGCGGACGGCCGGCGCGACCGGTCCGGCCGCCGGTGACGACCGCCGCCCGGCGGGGACGCGATCTCCCCGCCGCGGGGGAGTCGGTGCGCCGCCACCGGGCGGCCGAATGAGCCGGTGACGATCCGGGCCGCGCTGGCGCCGCTGGTGCGGGCAAGCACCTGGCGGCGCGCCGTGTTCCTGCTGCTCGGCGGCGTGCTCGCGCTGCCGTACGGCCTGCTCGCGGTGGCCTTCGCCCAACTGCTCGGCGGCCCGGGGGTGCCCCGCTCGATCGGGTTCGGGCTGCTGCTGGTGGCCGCCGCGCTCGCCGCCGTGCCGGTGTTCCTGGCCGGCAGCCGGGCGCTGGAGATCGCCGCCGCCCGGGCCCTGCTCGCGGTCGACCTGCCGGAGCCGGTCCCCGGCCACCGGATGGACCGGGAAACCCGGCTGCGCGCCGCGCTCTGGATCGCCCTGCACCTGCTCACCGGCGCGCTGGTGCTGTTCGCGGCGATCAGCGTCCTGCCCATGGGGCTGGTCTTCCTGGCCGGGCTCACCGGCCTGGACACCGGCGGCGTGCCCGGCGACGGCTTCGGCCCGCTCGACCCCGGCCACCCGGTCGCGGCGGGTCTGGCCGGGCTGGCGTTGCTCGTCGCGCTCGGCTACGCGGTGGCCGGGCTGGGCGGGCTCGCCGCCTCCATGGCGCCGGTGCTGCTCGGCCCGGCCCAGGCCGAGCGGATCGCCGCCCTGGAGGCCCGGACGGCCCGGCTGGCCGAGCGCAACCGGCTCGCCCGCGAGCTGCACGACTCGGTGGGGCACGCGTTGACCGTGGCGACACTCCAGGCCGGGGCCGGCCGCGAGCTGCTCGACACCGACCCGGAGTTCACCCGCCGGGCGCTGCGCGCCATCGAGGAGACCAGCCGCCGGGCCATGGACGACCTGGACCACGTGCTTGGGCTGCTCCGCGAGACGGCGGACGGACGGCCGCCCACGCCCACCGCGCCGCAGGCCACCCTGGACGGGCTGGACCGGCTGGTCGCCGACACCCGGGCCGCGGGCCTGGCCGTGGAGTCGCGGATCAGCGGGCCACTCGGCGGGCTGCCCGCCGTGGTGTCCCGCGAGGGATACCGGATCGTGCAGGAGGGGCTGACCAACGCGGCCCGGCACGGCCGGGGGCCGGTGCGCCTGCGGGTGGCCGTACCCGACGGGTGCCTGGAGATCGAGCTGGTCAACGCGCTGCGCGAGACCGCCGGGGCGGGTGGCGGCGGGCGTGGCCTGGACGGGATGCGGGAGCGGGTGCTGCTGCTCGGCGGGCGGCTCACCGCCGGCCGCGACGGCGACCGCTGGCGGGTCCGGGTGAGCCTGCCGACGCCGAGGGAGGAGACCGGGTGACCATCGACGTGCTGATCGTCGACGACGACGAGCTGATCCGCGTCGGCCTGCGGGCGATCGTGGACGCCCAGCCGGACCTGCGGGTGGTCGGCGAGGCCGCGGACGGCGCCGAGGTGCCGTCGCTGGTGGCCCGGCTGCGCCCCCGGGTGGTGCTCATGGACGTCCGGATGCCGGCCATCGACGGCATCCAGGCCACCCGGCGGCTGCTGGCCGCCTCCGTCGACCCGCCCCGCGTGCTGGTGGTCACCACGTTCGCCAACGACGAGTACGTCTACGCGGCGCTCCGCGCCGGGGCCAGTGGCTTCCTGCTCAAGCGGGCCCGCCCGGCGGAGGTGGTGGAGGCGGTCCGGGTGGTGGCCGCCGGGGAGTCGCTGCTCTTCCCGGCGGCGATCCGCCGGCTCGCCGGCGCGTACGGCGGCCGGGGCGGCGACGGGCTGCGCGCGGCCCGGCTCACCGAGCGGGAGGGCGAGGTGCTGCGGCTGATGGCCGCCGGGCTCTCCAACCCGGAGATCGCCGACCGCCTGGTCGTCGGCGTGGAGACGGTCAAGACCCACGTCGGCAACGTGCTGGCCAAGCTCGGGGTGCGCGACCGGACCCAGGCGGTGATCGCCGCGTACGAGTCCGGTTTCGTGGTCCCGACCGGCTGACCGGTCCCTCCCGCGAGGGAGGCGGTCCACCCCGGCGCGGGAGGGATCCGGAACCCGACCGGCCGAGGCTGAGGGCATGACGACAACGACCGATGCCCCACCCCGCCGGTCCACCCGGACCCGGCTCGACCTGGCCGCCCCGCTCGCCGCCGCCTGGCTCGGCGGCTGGGGCGTGCTCGCCCTGCTCTGCACCCTGACCGGCGCCGGCTACCCGTTCGGCGCCAACGACCCGCACGGCGGCGACGTCAGCCTGCTCCGGCTGGTGCCGGTGGACGTCGGCGCCCCGCTCTTCGCCGGGCTGCTGCTGCTCGCGGCCGTCGCGGCCCTGGCCATGAGCGGCCCGGTGCCGGTACGCCGGCCCGGCCTGCCCCGCGCGCTGCTGCTCGGCTACGGCTGGACGGTCGCGTTCGCGCTGGCCGTGGTCGTCCCCGACGCCCGGGTGCTGATCGTGCTCGGCTACCTGCCGATCCTGCTCATCGGCGCGCCGTTCGGCTGGCCGCCGGTCGACTACGGGCAGATCTTCGACTGGCCGCTGGCCGCCCGCTGCGCGGCCCTGATCGGGGGCGTCCTGCTGGCCGGGGCGCTGCTGCTCTGGCAGCGCCGGACCGTCGGCGCCTGCCCGGCCTGCGGCCGCGACGACCACGAGCGCGGCTGGACCACGCCCGCCGCGGCGGCCCGCTGGGGGCGCTGGGCCGCGTACGCCGCCGCCGCCATCCCGGTCGGCTACGCGGTCACCCGGTTCGCCTGGGCGGCCGGCATCCCGCTGGGCATCTCCCGGGACTTCCTCGCCGAGATGCGGGAGACCGGACTGGTCTGGGCCGGGGCAGGGCTGGGCGGGTTCGCCACCGTCGGGGCGATCCTCACCCTCGGGCTGGTCCGCCCCTGGGGCGAGCGGTTCCCCCGCTGGCTGCCGGGGCTGGCCGGTCGGCGGGTACCGATCAACCTGGCGGTCGTCCCCGCGACGCTGGTGGCGCTGTCGGTGACGGCGGCCACCCTGGGCCTGATGAGCAACCCCGAGTTCTGGCAGCTGGCCGGCGGGCTCAGCCTGACCTCCGCGCCGATGCTGCTCTGGCCGCTGTGGGGCGTCGCGCTCGGCGCGGCCACCCTGGCGTACCACCTGCGGCGGCGGGGCGGCTGCGCCCGCTGCCGGCGGCCCCGGCCGGCCCCGGTCGGGCGGCAGTACTGAAGACGGGCGGATGGTCACCCGGCCGCGCTAGCGTTGGCCGGGTGACCGCTCCCAACCAGGTTCCCCCGGTCCCGCCCGCCGACCTGCCGGGCACGCTCGGCGCGCTGCGGGCGACCGGCCATCAGTACCGCACGGTCAAGCAGGAGATCCGCGACAACCTCCTCGCCCGGATGCGCTCCGGCGAGGAACGCTTCCCCGGCATCGTGGGCTACCAGGACACGGTGCTGCCCGAGGTCGAGCGGGCCCTGCTCGCCGGCCACGACATGGTGCTGCTCGGTGAGCGCGGCCAGGGCAAGACCCGGCTGATCCGCTCGCTGGGCGCGCTGCTCGACGAGTGGACCCCGGTGCTGCCCGGCTCGGTGCTCAACGAGCACCCGATGCACCCGCTCACCCCGGCCTCCCGGGCGCTGGTCGCCGAGCACGGCGACGACCTGCCGATCGGCTGGCTGCACCGCTCCATGCGGTACGGCGAGAAGCTCGCCACCCCGGACACCAGCGTCGGCGACCTGATCGGTGACGTCGACCCGATCCGGCTCGCCCAGGGACGCAGCCTCGGCGACCCGGAGACCATCCACTTCGGACTCGTGCCCCGTACCAACCGGGGCGTCTTCGCCGTCAACGAGCTGCCCGACCTGGCCGAACGGATCCAGGTGGCGCTGCTCAACGTGCTGGAGGAGCGGGACATCCAGGTCCGCGGCTACCAGCTGCGGCTGCCGCTGGACCTGCTCCTGGTGGCCAGCGCCAACCCGGAGGACTACACCAACCGGGGCCGGATCATCACCCCGCTCAAGGACCGCTTCGGCGCGGAGATCCGCACCCACTACCCGGTCGACCTCGACCTGGAGCTGGCGTTGATCCGGCAGGAGGCCGACCTGGTCGCCACCGTCCCGGAGCACGTGCTGGAGGTGCTCGCCCGGTTCGCCCGCGCGGTCCGGGAATCGCCGTCGGTGGACCCGCGCTCCGGTGTCTCCGCCCGGTTCGCCATCGCCGCCGCCGAGACCGTCGCGGCCGCCGCGCTGCGCCGCTCCGGCCTGCTCGCCGCCGAGTCCGGGGAGGCCGGCCGACCCGGCGCGACCGGAACCGTCGACCGGGGCCCCGTCCGCTCGCCGGAGGCCCCGGTGGCCCGGGTGGGCGACGCCGTCTCGGTGACCTCCACCCTGCGCGGCAAGGTCGAGTTCGAGAGCGGCGAGGAGGGGCGGGAGATCGAGGTCCTGGCCCACCTGCTGCGCACCGCCACCGCCGAGACGTTCCGGGCCCGACTGGCCGGGCTGGACCTGTCCGGGTTCACCGCGCTGGTCGCCGAGGGCGGCATCATCGAGACCGGCGAGCTGGTCTCCTCCGCCGAACTGCTGCGCCAGGTCGGCACCGTGCCCGGGCTGGCCAAGGCGCTCGACCGGCTCGGCCTCGGCGACGCGCCCACCCCGGAGGAGGCCGCCGCCGGCGTGGAGTTCGTCCTCGAAGGGCTGCACCTGACCCGCCGGCTGGGCAAGGACGTCACCGAGTCCGGCCGCACCGTCTACGGCGGCCGGGGCTGACCGTGGCCGGCAACCGGTTCCGGTACGGGCAGTGGCGCGGCGGACCCGACCCGCTCGCCCCGCCGTACGACGTGCGGGCCGCCGTCGACGCGGTCGGCTCCGAGGTGCTCGCCGGCGGCAGCCTGCGCGAGGCGCTGCGCGACCTGCTGCGCCGCGGTCCGCAGGGCCGGGGCGGCCTGGACGACCTCGCGGCCCGGGCCCGCCGGTTGCGCCGCGACGCGCTGCGCCGCGGCGACCTGGACGGCGCGGTGACCCGGGCCCGCGCCCTGCTCGACCAGGCGCTCGCCGCCGAACGGGAGGAGCTGCGCGGCCGGGACGGCGACGACGCCCGCTTCGCCGAGGCCGTGCTGGACAACCTGCCCCGCTCCACCGCCCGGGCGGTGGCGGAACTCTCCGGGTACGACTGGGCCAGCGCCGAGGCGCGGCAGACGTACCAGCGGATCCTCGACGGGCTGCGCGGCGAGGTGCTGGAGCAGCGCTTCGCCGGGCTGCGCGACGCGGCGCGGGCCGCCGCCGACCCGGCCGCCCAGCGGCAGCTCGCCGAGATGATGCGCGACCTGAACGACCTGCTCGCCCGCCACGCCCGCGCCGAGGACACCACCGACGCGTTCGCCGAGTTCATGCGCCGGCACGGCGAGTTCTTCCCGGAGCGGCCCGGAGACGTCGACGAGCTGGTCGACGTGCTGGCCCGGCGGGCGGCGGCCGGCGAACGGCTGATGCGGTCGCTGTCGGACCGGCAGCGCGAGGAACTGGCCGGGTTGCTGCGCCAGTCCCTCGGCGACCAGCTCGCCGGGGAGCTGTCGCAGCTCGACGGGCACCTGCGGGCGCTGCGCCCCGACCTGAACTGGCAGCGCGGCGAGCGGGTCCGGGGCGACCAGCCGCTCGGCTACGGCGAGGCGACCGGCGCGCTCGGTGAGATTGCCGAGCTGGACGAGCTGCTGGACGCCCTCGACCAGGAACACCCGGGCGCCACCCTGGACGACGTCGACGTCGACGCGGTGGCCCGGACGCTCGGGCGGGACGCCGCCGACGACGTACGCCGGCTGCGCGAGCTGGAACAGGAGCTGCGCCGCCAGGGCTGGGTCACCCGCGACGCGGACGGCCTGACCCTCAGCCCGAAGGCGCTGCGCCGGCTCGCCGGCACCGCCCTGCGGCGGGTCTTCGCCGATCTCACCGCCGGCCCGCGCGGCCAGCACGACCTGCGCTCCGCCGGGGCGGCCGGTGAGGTCAGCGGTGCCTCGCGGCAATGGGAGTTCGGCGACGAGCAACCGCTCGACGTGGTGCGTACCCTCACCCGGGCGGTCCGCCGGGCCGGGCCGACGGTGCCGGTGCAGCTCGCCGTCGAGGACTTCGAGGTGGTCGAGACCGAACGGCGGGCCTCGGCGGCGGTGGCGCTCTGCGTCGACCTGTCGTACTCGATGATTTCCCAGGGGCGCTGGGGGCCGATGAAGCAGACCGCGCTGGCGCTGTCGCACCTGGTGGCCACCCGCTTCCCGCAGGACGCGTTGCAGATCATCGGCTTCGGCCGGCAGGCCCTGCCGCTCACCCAGCAGGAGCTGGCCGCGGTCGAACCGGACCTGGAGCAGGGCACCAACCTCCAGCACGCGCTGCGGCTGGCGGCGCGGCACCTGCGCCGTCACCCGGGTGCCGAGCCGGTGGTGCTGGTGGTCACCGACGGCGAGCCGACCGCGCACCTCGACCCGGACGACGGCGAGGCGTACTTCCACTGGCCGCCGCTGCCCGAGACCATCGAGGCGACCATCCGCGAGGTGGACAACCTGACCCGGTACGGGGCCACGCTCAACCTGTTCATGCTCGGCGACGATCCGGGGCTGCGCCGGTTCGTGGACGCCGTCGCCCGGCGCTCGAAGGGGCGGATGTTCACCCCGGACCTCGACGATCTCGGCGAGTACGTGGTCAGCGACTACCTACGGGCCCGGCACGGGCGCCGCTGAGCCGCCGTCCGCCGGTGCCCGTGGGGTGGGTGATCCACTCCGGTTGCGGCATGCCGTGGTGTCGAGGGCTCTTGAGGGGCGGCTCTGGCGCACACAGCCGGAACGCCGGCCTCTCCGGGGAAACCCGTCCGGGTGAACGGGGCCGGTTAGCTGCGGTGCGGTCGCCGGTGCCGGGGGTTGGATCGGGATATGGACCAGGTGGACGCCGCAGCGCTGCGGCGGGCGTACGAGTCGGTGCTCGCGGAGGTGGACACGGGTGGCTTCGGTCCGCCCGAGGACGGGGAGCTCAGCGCCGATCAGATCGTGGCGCACCTGGCCGCCAACGACGAGCTGATGAGCGAGGCGACGGAGGCGGTGCTGGCCGGCTCCCCGTTCGCCTACTACGACCTGGAGACGATCCACCGGCCGCAGCTGGACGCCCTGGTCGCCGAGTGCGGCGGGCTGGACGGGCTGGCCGCCCTGCTCCGGGCGACCAGCCAGAAGCTGTGCACGCTGGCGGAGCGGCTGGGTCCGGCGGCCGAGACGTCGGTCGACACCGTCCTGCGGGAGGGCTTCGACCTCGACGTCGACGAGTCGCTGCCCTGGGGTCGGGTGCTGGACCTGCACACCCGGGTGCACCTGCCGATGCACCTGGCCCAGCTCCGCGCCCTGCGCCGCCAACCCCACCTGGCCTGACGGTCCTGGCCTCGCGGCGATCCGGCACCCGCGCCGGCGATCGACCCGCCTGAACGCGGGCACACCCCCCACGGCCGGGCCAGGACGCGGCGCAGGGGTCAGCGGGAGGCGAGCTCAGGGGTGGGGCGGAAGGTGCGGCGGTAGGTGGTGGGGGCGACGCCGACCCGGGAGTGGAAGTGCTGGCGCAGGGCGGCGGTGGTGCCGAAGCCGGCGTGCCGGGCGACCCGGTCGACGGGCAGGTCGGTGGTCTCCAGCAGCAACCGGGCGTGCTCGGTGCGCTGGTGCAGCAGCCACTGCGCCGGGCTGAGCCCGGTCTCCGAGCGGAAGCGTCGGGTGAAGGTCCGTACGCTCATCCGGGCGTGCCCGGCCAGGTCGCGCAGGGCGATCGGCTCGTGCAGCCGCTGCCGCGCCCACTCCCGGGTGGCCGCGGTGCCGGCCTCCGCCGCCCGGGGCACCGGGCGCTCGATGTACTGGGCCTGGCCGCCTTCCCGCCAGGGCGGCACGACGCAGCGGCGGGCGGTCCGGTTGGCCACCTCGCTGCCGTGGTCGGTGCGGATGACGTGCAGGCAGAGGTCGATGCCGGCGGCCACCCCGGCGGAGGTGAGGATCCCGCCGGAGTCGAGGAAGAGCACCTCGGGGTCGAGGTCCACGGCGGGGTGCAGCCGGCGGAACCGGTCCGCGTACGCCCAGTGGGTGGTGGCCCGGCGGCCGGCGAGCAGGCCGGCGGCGGCGAGCACGAACGCGCCGGTGCAGATCGACATGATCCGGGCGCCGCGGGCGTGGGCGGCCCGCAGCGCCGCCGCCACGTCGGGCTCCAGCGTGCCGGCGGTGATCGGCGCGCCCTCGTGGATGCCGGGGACGATCACCGTGTCGGCCCGTTCCAGCAGCTCGAGGCCGTGCTCGGGGAGCACCTGGAAGCCGGCGGTGCTGCGCACGGGTCGCCGGCCGGGGGTGCAGACCTCGACGGCGTAGAGCGGGGTCAGGTCGGCGGTGCGGGCGGTGCCGAAGACCTGGGCGGGGGTGCCGAGGTCGAGGCCGACCACTCCGTCGAGGGCGAGGACGGCGATCCGGTGCGGGGTCATGGCCCGATTATTGCGCATGATGGCTTTCCGGCCACTCGTCGGGCCGCCCGGCGCCGCCGAGACTCGGAGCGTGACCCGACACCGTCTGCATCCGGCCTGGCTCGTGGCCGGCGTCTCCTTCGTCGCGCTGGTCGGCGCGGCCGGCTTCCGCGCCACGCCCGGGGTGCTGCTGCACCCGCTGCACGCCGAGTTCGGCTGGCCGCTGGCGACCATCTCCGCCGCCGTCTCGGTCAACCTGATGCTCTACGGGCTCACCGCCCCGTTCGCCGCCGCGCTGATGGACCGCTTCGGCATCCGCCGGGTGGTGGCCGGCGCGCTGGTGCTCGTCGCCCTCGGCAGCGGGCTGACCGTGCTGATGAGCGCCAGCTGGCAGCTGATCCTCTGCTGGGGCGTACTGGTGGGTCTGGGCACCGGTTCGATGGCGCTGGCCTTCGTGGCCACCGTCACCGGCCGGTGGTTCGTCGCGCGGCGGGGCCTGGTCACCGGCGTGCTCACCGCCGGCGGCGCGGCCGGGCAACTGGTCTTCCTCCCGCTGGTCGCGGTGCTGGTCCGCGACCACGGCTGGCGGCTGGCCGCGCTGGTCGTCGCCGGGGCCGCGCTGGCGGTCGTACCCCTGGTGGGGTGGCTGCTCCGCGAGCACCCGGCGGATCTCGGCCTGCCCGCCTATGGGGCCACCGAGGTGGTGGCGCCGGCGCCACCGGCCGGCGGGGCGGCGGCCCGGGCGGTCGGCGCGCTGGCCGCCGCCGCGCGGACCCGGCCGTTCTGGCTGCTCGCCGGCGGCTTCGCGATCTGCGGCGCGACCACCAACGGCCTGGTCGGCACCCATTTCGTGCCGGCCGCGCACGACCACGGCATGGCGGAGACGTCCGCCGCCGGCCTGCTCGCCCTGGTCGGGCTCTTCGACATCGTCGGAACGGTGGCCTCCGGCTGGCTCACCGACCGGGTGGACAGCCGGCTGCTGCTGGGCGCCTACTACGCGCTGCGCGGCGCGTCGCTGCTGGTGCTGCCGAGCCTCTTCACCGGCGGCACCCGGCCGAGCATGCTGGTCTTCATCGTCTTCTACGGCCTGGACTGGGTGGCCACCGTGCCGCCGACCGTGGCGCTGTGCCGGGAGTGGTTCGGGTCCTCCGGTGCGGTGGTCTTCGGCTGGGTGTTCGCCGCCCACCAGGTCGGCGCGGCCGTCGCGGCGACCGGCGCCGGTCTGGTCCGCGACCACCTCGGCGACTACGCCGCGGCCTGGTACGCGGCCGGCGCGCTCTCGATCGGGGCGGCCGGGCTCTCCCTGCTGCTGCGGCGCCGCCCCGACCAGGGGCCCGCGTTCGTGCTGCCGGTCGTGGCCGGCCGGCGGGCCTGGAGCTACCGCGGCTGACCGGTCAGCCGACCGCCCACCGCTGCTCGGCCGCGCCGGTGCACGGGACCTGTACCAGCGCGGCACCGGGCTGCGGATTGCCCCCCTCGGCCTGCGCGCACTTGCCGCTGTGCACGGCGACCAGCAGCACGGTGCCGTCCCCGGCGGGGTGCAGCCGCCACTGCTGGTTGCCCTGCCCGTGGCAGGGGTACTGCTGGAGCTTCGCGCCGTCCCCGGTGCTGGCCCCCTCGACGTCGAGGCACTGGTGGTAGGCGGCCACGGTGAGCGCCACCGCGTCGGGGCCGAGCTGGCTGGCCACCCACTGCTGCTCCGGCCCGCCGGTGCAGGGGGCGAGCCGCGCCTTCGCCTGCTGCTGGTCGCTCTCCAGCCCGAGGCAGAGCCCGGACGGCACCGAGCGGAACACCTTCGGCCCGTTCGCCGGGGCCGCGGTGGTCGGCGCGGCGGTCGACGGCGACGCGGCCGGCGTGCTGGGGGCGGCCGCCGTGGTGGGCGGGTTCTCGCTCACCGCCGCGGTGGGCACGGCCGCCGCGGGCACCACCGGCTGCGCGCCGCCACCGCCGCCGAGCACGCCGGTGGCGAAGAACACTCCCAGGAGTACGCCGACCACCGCCACGCCCAGCGCGATCCGCATCAGCGGGTCCTGCGGCAGGCCGGGCCGGCCGGTACGGCGGGCGCCGTAGACGGTGCCGGGCGGGTCGGTGCGCGGGTCGGCCATGAGGGCATCCTGACCCACCGCGACGCTCGATGGCCAGTCGCCGGGCCCGGGGGGTGATTCAGTCGACCACCCGGACGTCCTTCCAGAACGCCACCCGGTCACGGACCAGTTCCGCCTCCGGCTTCGGGTCCGGGTAGTACCAGACCGCGTCCTCGCTGGTCCGCCCCGCGTGCTCCAGGCTGTAGTAGGAGGCGGTGCCCTTCCACGGGCAGACCGTGTGGGTGGCGGAGTCGCGGATCACGTCGTCCCGCAGCGCCGTGCGGGGGAAGTAGTGGTTGCCCTCGACCAGCACGGTGTCGTCACTTTCCGCGATGACCAGGTCGTTCCAGACGGCTTTCGGCATGGCTCCACGCTATGCCCGACGGCGGGCTGGCGACCACCGGTCAGCGTTCGGGTTCCGGGTCGGTGACGTCGGCCACGGTCGCGGCGAGGGCGGTGAGGGCGGCGTCCGCGTCGACCGCCACGGCGGCCCCGTGCTCGCCCGCACCGAGGGTGATCTCGCGGCCGCGCAGCCGCTCGTCGGCGATCACCGGCCAGGCGGTGGTCGCGCCGAACGGGGTGATGGTGCCGCGCGCGTAGCCGGTGGCCGCCTTCGCCGCGGCCGCGTCCGGCATGGAGAGCCGGCTCACCCCGAGCAGGGCGCGCAGCTTGGGCCAGGAGATGACCCGGTCGCCGGGGGTGAGCACGAACAGGTGGTCGTCCGGGCCGCGGCGCACCACGATGGTCTTGACCACGTCCGGCACCGGGACGCCGCGCGCCCGGGCCGCCTCGGCGAGGCTGCCGACCGGGCCGTGCCGGATCACCCGGTACGGCAGGTCGGCGGCGTCCAGGGCGGCGAGAGCGGGGGACGGCATGGTCGCCACGGTAGCCCGCCAGCCGTTCAGCTGACCCGGAACCGCCACTGTGGTCATCCCACGAATTGTCGTACCCGGGCGTAAGGTGATCTCATGCACGCTGTCCGTGATCATGAGCGGGCGGTGGACACGCTGCGGCGCTCGTACGCCGCGGTGCCCGCCGGGGAGCCCGTACGGCTGGCCAAACGCACCTCCAACCTGTTCCGACCGAGATCCGCGCCGAAGGTGCCCGGGCTGGACGTCAGCGGCCTGACCGGGGTCCTCTCGGTCGACCCGGCCGCCCGGACCGCCGACGTGCAGGGCATGTGCACGTACGAGGACCTGGTCGACGCGACCCTGCCGCACGGGCTCATGCCGCTGGTGGTGCCGCAGCTGCGCACCATCACCCTGGGCGGCGCGGTGACCGGGCTGGGCATCGAGTCCACCTCGTTCCGCAACGGCCTGCCCCACGAGTCCGTGTCCGAGCTGGACATCCTCACCGGGACCGGGGAGATCGTCACCGCCCGGCCGGTGGGCGAGCACGCCGAGTTGTTCCGGGCCTTCCCCAATTCGCTGGGCAGCCTCGGTTACGCCACCCGGCTGCGCATCGAACTCCAACCGGTACGCCGGTACGTGGCGCTGCGCAACATCCGGTTCAGCCGGCTGGAGGAGCTGACCGACGCGATCGCCGAGGTGGTCGCCAAGGGCTCCTGGGAGGGCGACCCGGTCGACGCCATGGACGGGGTGATGTTCAGCCCCGGCGAGGCGTACCTGGTGCTCGGCACCTTCACCGACGACGCGACCGGCCCGCCCAGCGACTACACCGGCCAGGACATCTACTACCGCTCGCTGCGCCGGCGCACCCGGGACGTGCTCACCGCGTACGACTACATCTGGCGGTGGGACACCGACTGGTTCTGGTGCTCGGCGGCGTTCGGGGTGCAGCACCCGGTGGTCCGCCGGCTCTGGCCGCAGCGCTACCGGCGCAGCGACTTCTACCACCGGCTGGTCCGCCTGGAGCACCGGCACCAGGTGGCTGCCCGGATCGACCGCTGGCGGGGCCGCCCGGCCCGCGAGCGGGTGGTGCAGGACGTCGAGATCCCGCTCGACCGCACCGCGGAGTTCCTGCGCTGGTTCGCCCAGGACGTGCGGATGACCCCGGTCTGGCTCTGCCCCCTGCGGCTGCGCGAGCCGGCCGGGCCCGGATCCGCCCGGGCGTGGCCGCTGTATCCCCTCCAGCCGGGCGAAACCTATGTGAACATCGGCTTCTGGGGGAGCGTGCCGATCGCCGAGGGCGCCGCCGACGGCGACGTCAACCGGGAGATCGAGCACGCGGTGTCGGAGGCGGGCGGGCACAAGTCGCTCTACTCCGACGCGTACTACGACCGGGCGGCGTTCGACCGGCTCTACGGCGGGGAAACCTGGCGTGCCGTGAAGGACCGCTACGACCCGGACCACCGGCTGACCGGACTGTACGAGAAGGCGGTAGCACGACAATGAGTCTGATCGATCGAGAGAAGGGCGCGGCGGGCGTCCCGGCGACTCCTCCGGCGGGGGGCCGGCGCGGCGGACCGACCGTGGCCGACGTGGTCCGGGCGGTCACCACGGGCGACCTGCCCATCCGCATCACCGGGTACGACGGCAGCGCGGTCGGCCCGGCCGACGCCGGGATCACCCTGGCGATCCATTCCGAGCGGGGCCTGTCATACCTGCTCACCGCCCCCGGCGACCTGGGCATGGCCCGGGCGTACGTGAGCGGCGATCTGGGCCTGGAGGGCATCCATCCGGGCGATCCGTACGAGGCGCTCACCGTGCTCAAGGACGAGCTGCACCTGCGCCTGCCGTCGGTGGGCGAGGCGCTCTCCCTGGTCCGGGGGCTGGGCTGGGAGCGGCTGTTGCCGCCGCCGCCCCCGCCGCAGGAGTCCGCGCCGCGCTGGAAGCGGGTGATGAACGGGCTGCGCCACTCGCGTACCCGGGACAGCAGCGCGATCTCGCACCACTACGACGTGTCGAACGCCTTCTACGAGAAGGTGCTCGGCCCGTCGATGACGTACACCTGTGCGGTCTTCCGCAGCCCGGAGGACACCCTGGAGGAGGCGCAGCGGGCCAAGTACGACCTGGTCGCCGGCAAGCTGGCGCTCAAGCCGGGGATGCGGCTGCTCGACGTCGGCTGCGGCTGGGGCGGCATGGTCCGGCACGCGGCCCGCGAGTACGGCGTCAAGGCGCTCGGGGTGACCCTGTCCAGGGCGCAGGCCGAGTGGGCGCAGGCGGCCATCGAGCGGGAGGGTCTCGGTGAGCTGGCCGAGGTGCGCCACCTGGACTACCGGGACGCCCCGCGTGAGCAGTTCGACGCCATCTCCTCGATCGGGCTGACCGAGCACATCGGGGTGCGCAACTACCCGGCCTACTTCGGCGCGCTGCGCAGCCGGCTCAAGCCCGGCGGGCGGCTGATGAACCACTGCATCACCCGGGCCAACAACCGTGCCCCGCACCGCTCGGGCGCGTTCATCGACCGGTACGTCTTCCCGGACGGCGAGCTGGCCGGGCCGGGCCGGCTGATCAGCGAGATCCATGACGCCGGGCTGGAGGTGCACCACGAGGAGAACCTGCGCCAGCACTACGCGCTGACCCTGGCCGGCTGGTGCCGGAACCTGGTCGAGCACTGGGACTTCTGCGTGGACGAGGTGGGGCCGGGCACCGCCCGGGTCTGGGGGCTCTACATGGCCGGCTCCCGGTTGGCCTTCGAGCGCAACGACATCCAGCTGCACCAGGTGGTCGCCACGCACAACGGGCCGCAGGCGGTCAACGGCTATCCGCTGCGCCCGGACTGGACGCCCTGACCCGCTGACCGACGACCGAGAGGCCGCGCGATCCGCGCGGCCTCTCGTCGAGCCTATTGACAAAGAAGTTTTGTACGTACAAACTGATTTTGCCATGAGAGACGTCCTGTACCTGGAAGCACGCGAGCAGGCCGAGATCCTGCTCAAGCCGCAGCGCATCGAGGTGCTGCGGCAGCTCGCCGAGCCGCGCACCTGCACCGAGGTGGCCGCCCGGCTCGACCAGACGCCGCAGCGGGTCTACTACCACGTCAAGCAGCTGGTCGCGGCCGGCCTGGTGGAGCAGGTCTCGGCCCGCAAGGTGCGCGGCATCAGCGAGGGCATCTACCAGGCGGTGGCCCGGTCGTACTGGCTCTCGCCCCGCCTGGTCGGGCGGCTCGGTGACCGCCGGATCCGCGACGAGCTGAGCCTGGGCTACCTGCTCGACCTCGTGGAGGAGGTCCAGGCCGACATCGCCGGGCTGGACCGCAGCAAGCCGGAGCTGCCCTCGATCGGGGTGTCCGGCGAGATCAGAGTGCCGGCCGAGCGCCGGCAGGAGTTCCTGCGCGACCTGCAGTCGACGCTGCAGGACCTGTTCACGCGCTACGGCGGCGCCGAGGGGGATGCCTTCAAACTCGCCGTGGCCTGCTACCCGAAAGGTGACGACCGTGAGTGAACCGCTGACCGTCCGGGCCCGTCTCGCCGCCCCCGTGGACGCCGTGCGCCGCGCCCTGACCGACCCGGCCGAGCTGCGCGTCTGGCTGGCCGAGCAGGCCGAGGTCGAGCTGCCGCACCGGTACGAGTTCTGGGGCCGCTACACCCCCGAGGGAGACGCCCCGCACCAGCGGCTGCTGCACGCCGACGAGCGCACCCTGCGCTTCGCCTGGACCCTCGACGGGGTGGAGACGACCACCGAGTTCGAGCTGGCGCCCGAGGGGGCGGGCACCCTGCTCACCCTGCGGCAGAGTCACTTCGACATGGCCGAGGCGATGAGCGGCAGCAGCATCCGGGGCGTGCTGCAGACCTTCTGGGCCCTCTCGATCGCCAACCTCGCCGCCCACGTGGCGGGCGAGCCGCTGCTGCCGCGCACCGACTTCACCTCCGCCGACCTGCGCGCCGAGCTGACCATCGACGCCCCGCTGGACCGGGTCTGGACCTCGCTGACCGACTCGGAGCAGGCCAGCGCCTGGTTCGGCTACCCGATCGGGATCGAGCCCTGGGTCGGCGGCCGGTACGCCATGGGCGGCTTCGAGACCGGCTACGCGGCCAAGGTGGTCGACCTGGACCCCGGCCGCACCATCTCGGTGGACTGGGGACCGGTCGGGGTCAGCACCTGGGAGCTCGCCGAGTCGGCGGGGAAGACGAAGCTGACCATGGTGCAGAGCGGCTTCGACGAGACCAACCCCCCGTACCCGGCCTGGTGCGGCAACGTGGCCGGCCTGTTCGAGCTGCGGCGCTTCAACGAGCTGGCCGACTGGCAGCCGATCTGGGTCTCCGCGGAGCTGCCGACCAGCGCCTGACCCGGCCGTTCCCGTCCCTGCCGCCGACGTCGACGGCGGGGACGGGTCGGCTAACCCCCGGCTTCGGCGGCCCGGCGGAGCAGCGCCCGCCGCTCGGGCTCCGAGCGGACCGCGTCGGCCGCCGCCCGGAGCAGTGCCGCGGCCCGGCGCAGGTCGCCCAGCCGCGCGGTCAACTCGGCCTCCGCGGCCACCGCCGCCGGGTAGCCGTCCAGCGCACCGCCGGCCCGCGCCTCGGCCAGCAACTCCAGCCCGCGCTCCGGGCCGTACGCGAAGCCGTGCGCCACCGCCCGGTTCAGCCGGACGACCGGGGTGGGCGTGCGCTGGACCAACTCGTCGTACCAGCCGGCGATGGCCGGCCAGTCGGTGTCGGCGGCGGTCGGGGCGGTGGCGTGGCCGGCGGCGATCCGGGCCTGGAGGGCGTACGGGCCGGTGCCGGCGCGGTCCAGCAGCGCGACGCCCTCGGCGATCTCGGCCCGGTTCCAGCGGGAGCGGTCCTGCTGGTCGAGGGTGAGCAGGTCGCCGTCGGCGTCCCGGCGGGCGGCCCGGCGGGAGTGGTGCAGCAGGAACAGGGCGAGCAGCCCGGCCGGCTCCGGCTGGTCCGGCAGGAGCGTGTGCAGCAGCCGCGCCAGCCGGACCGCCTCGGTGGCGAACGCGGGCTCGCCGCTGGCGTCGTACCCCCGGGTGAAGAGCAGGTAGAGCACGGCCAGCACGCCCGGCAGCCGCTCGACCAGCGCGGGCCCGGTCGGCACCCGGTACGGGACGCCGGCCGCCGCGATCCTCGTCTTCGCCCGGGTGAGCCGGCGGGTCATGGTCGACTCGCTGACCAGGAAGGCCCGGGCGATCTCGGCGGTGGGCACGCCGGCCACGGTGCGCAGGGTCAGGGCCACCCGGGCCTCCAGCGCCAGCGCCGGGTGGCAGCAGGTGAAGATGAGCCGCAACCGGTCGTCCACCACGTCCCCCTCCCGCGGCGCCGGCTCCGGATCGGTGAGCAGCGCCAGCTCGCGCAGCTTGCGCCGTTCCACGGCGGCCCGGCGCAGCACGTCCACGGCCCGGTTCCGGGCGGCCGTCATCAGCCAGCCGCCCGGATTCCCCGGTACGCCGTCGCGGGGCCACCGCTCCAGCGCGGCGGCCAACGCCTCCTGTGCGCAGTCCTCGGCGAGGGTCCAGTCGCCGGTGACGCGGATCAGGGCGGCCACGATCCGCGGGTACGCCTCGGCACCCGCGTCGGCGACCGCCCCGGCCGCGTCGGTCACCCGGCTCAGTCCTCCACCAGCGGGCGCAGCTCGATCCGGCCCGCGTACGCCATCGGGTGGGCGCGGACCACCTCGATCGCCTCGTCCAGGTCGGCGCACTCCAGCAGGTCGAAGCCGACGATGACCTCCTGGGTCTCGGCGAACGGGCCGTCGGTGAGCAGCAACTCCCCGTCCCGGACCCGGACCGTGGTGGCCGCCGACGGGGGCGCGAACCGGCTGCCGGTCACCCGCTGCCCGTTGGCGTCCCGCTCGGCCACCCACTGCTCGATGTCGGGGGCCGCGCTCGGGTCCTTGTCGGGCTCGGTGTCGGTGCAGACGAGCATCATGTACTTCATCGGTTCACTCCTCCAGGTTGTGCTTGCACCCAGCCTGACGAACGGGGGACCCCGATCCGGACAGCCGGTGCCCAGATTTTTTCCGAGCGCCCGGCCCGCCTCGACGGACTACGCGGAGGAGTCCCTGAGGATGGGTGGCATCGGCGTCCACGGGCTCGCGGACACGGCGGCCTCGACCAGTCTGACAAGTTCGTCGCCGAGCGGCCCGCCGCGGAAGATGGAGCGCAGCTGGGCGATGATGACCGCAAGGCCGTGCTCCGTCCCGCCGATCGAGCGGGCGTAGCCGGCCAGGACCTGGGCGATCTCCGGCGCCGTTGACATGACCATGCGGCGGGTCAGCTCGTACTCGACGCTGCTGGCGAGGAAGAACTCCAGCCAGCCCGGAATGGGGCGGGTGGGCGCCAGGCCCTGCTCGCCGTGGGCCAGCAGCGGTGGCTGCAAGCGGTCGAAGTGGGCCCGGAAGGCTTTCCGGTCGGCGCCGTACTGGGCGAACGGGAAGACGAACAGCTCCGGCGCCTCCCGCCGGATCTCGAACGCCCGGGCGGCGATCGAGAAGAGGTAACGGATCCGGGCACCGTTCATGGTCGGCTCGGGCAGCCGGTCCTCCTCCAGCCGGAAGATCTCGGTGGCCACGACGTCGGGGTCCTGCTCCCCGATGACCGACCCCATCAGGTCCGAGACGGTGTCGTGCGGCGGGTACCCGACGTGCGCCGTCAACTCGGTGAGGAACTGCCGGACCGCGGCCGGGTCGAACGGATCCAGCTCGACGTCGAACCGGAACCCTTCGGTGAGTCGCACCAGCAGGGCGAACGAGGCGCCAGGGCTCCAACCCCGCCTCACGAACGTCCCGGCGGTCGGGGCCAGGGGCGGGTACGGCCCGTTCAACGCCATGTCGCACAGGGCCGCCAGGCCGATCTCGCTCGCCACCGACACCGGCTTGCCGCCGTCGTAGAACAGGTCGTGGGCGACCCCGTAGATGCCGGACAGGAGCGGTGTGAAGTTGAACGGGCCACGACCGGCCCGGTTGAGGTCGCTGCCGATCTTGAACACCTCGGAGATGCGGGCGGCGCACTCCATGAGATGCCGGGTGCCGACGAGCCACCCCCGGTGATCGAGGATGACCGGAACCTCGTCGATCGGTTGCAGGTCGGCCCACGTCCGCAGCAGCGAGTGGTCCGGATCGCCCCGACAGACCTGGGTGACGACCGGTCGTTGCAGGTCGGCGAGAAGAAGGAAGGCCGGCGGCCGCCCGTTGTCGGCGAGAGCCGTGAAGTCACCCTTCCGGCAGCCGGCGAACATTCTCCTGGACGCCTCCACCCGCTCCCACCCGATCACGGCCGGGCTGTCGCGGAACCGACCGTCGCACAGCGGCAGGTCGTCGACGGTCAGCTCCTGGACCGGCAGGTTGCCGGCGATCAGCCCCGCTTGCGTCTCCAGCAGGAGGCTGGTGAACAGCCCGGCCACCGTGCCGATCTGTTGCAGCCAGTGATGCCGCTCGTGCAGGAGCGCCCCGAGCAGCGACACGATCGATTCGTAGTCGTCGTCCGCACCGGGAACGCGGGCCAACTCGATCGCGAGGCCGAGCGGATTAAGCGACCCCAGGCTGCTGTGGAACAGGCTGGGACTCGCCTCGTTGCGGTGGCTCTGCAGGCGCGAGGAGTTCGACAAGCCGCTTCATCTCTTTCTGGCTGCTGAGCGGGCCCTCGAACGTGACCGTCGTGCCGGCCCGGGTGGTGCGGACCTCGACGGTGGCCCGGCGCTGCTCCAGATAGGTCACGACGATGTCGCGCACCACCTTGAGCCCGCCGGCGGAGGAGACGACGAGCACCACCGAGTGCAGCAGCGAGCTGCTCATCGCGGTGTTGTGCGGATCGGCCTCGTGGCAGGTCACGCCGGGCAGATCGAGATGAGCGAGGAGACGTTCCGCCGTGGCGAAGTCCTCGCCGCCAGCGGTGATCTGGATGTGGACCTTCTCGGTCAGTGCATCGCCCACGAGCGCCCCTTGTCGGCTCCTGCGCTGGATCGCTGCCCAGCGTACTTCGTGGGTCAAGCGCCACCGGCGCCACAAGATCGCAATTCCGGGGCCGAGGTGCGGGGGTGCGGCAGGTGCAAAAGGTCCGCCGACGGGGTAATGCCGGGCGATGTTCTTCATCTTCGGGCTCCGGACCAGGGTCGTCCGATCCGGCGTCGTCACCGAGGTCTGCCGCAACTGCGGCAACCAGGCCGCCCAGGTCATCACCCGGCGGGCCACGAAATTCAGCCTCTTCTTCGTCCCGCTGATCCCGGTGCGCACCCGCTGGACGAAGCAGTGCACCTTCTGCGGCGCCGAGTTCGACGTGCCGCGGGCCGAGGCCGAGCGCCTCCCGGTCGGCTGACGCGTGGCCCGCCTCCTCCGCTGGCTGATCGGCCGTCCGCCGGTCGCCGCGCCCCCGCCGGTGCACACCGTGCCCCGCCCGCCGTGCACGCCCGGCCGCCGGCACCGGCGCCGCAGCCGGCCGTCGGCGGGCGCCGAGTCGCCGCGCTCGCCCTGGAACCGCTCCGCCGGCCGCTGACCCGCCCTCCGCCGGCGCGGGTCCGCCGACTCGCCCTCCGTCGGAGCGGTCGCTGGCCCGCCCGCCGTCGGCGGGCGGATCCGACCGGACCCGGCCGGGCACCGGCGGGGCGGCGCGCTGGCGGCCGGACCGGCGGGGAGCGCCTATCCTGGCGGATCATGACGGACATCGCGCACCGCCTGGCCGAGATCCGGGGCGGCCTGCCGCCCCGGCGGCACAACGCCCGGACCGTCGCCGCGCTGACCGGCAACCCGGGCTGCACCCGGCGCGCGGTGCTGGACGGCGCCGGGGTGGACAAGCCCAGGCTGGCCGAGCGGATCGGCTTCCCGACGCGGTTCGGCCAGTCCCGCTTCGCGATCACCCGGGGCAACGCGTTCGAGGCGCAGGTCAAGGCCGGCGGCGGGGTCGAGCTGCTGCGGCTGGTCGCGGAGCGGCTGGGCGTACCGGTGCCGGCGGCGGCGAGCTGGACGGACCTGGGCGGTGACGAGGACCGGCCGGAGCGGTCCCGGGCCGCGCTGACCGCGGCGGGCGAGGAGGCCGCGCTCTTCGACCACCCGCTGCTCGGCCTCGACGTGGCCGGCCGGCGGGTGCACCTCGAACCGGACCTGGTGGCCGCCCGGCTCGCCGGCCGGTTCCACGTCGTCGAGATCAAGTCCTTCCCGGTGATCGACGGCCAGGCCGACCCGGCCAAGGTCTCCGCCGCGGCCATCCAGTCCGCCGTCTACGTGCTGGCGCTGCGCGAGCTGCTCGCCGCCGGCGGGCGGGACCCGGAGCTGGTCTCCCACGAGGTGGTGCTGGTCTGCCCGCGCGACTTCACCAACCGGCCGGTGGCCAGCCTGCTGGACGTCCGCCGGCAGCTGCTGGTGCTGCGCCGCCAGCTCGACCGGATGGACCGCCTCGACGACCTGCTCGCCACCGTGCCGGCCGGCTTCACCGCCGACGTCACCGCCGACCCGGCGACCCTCACCGCCGCGCTGGCCGACGTACCGGCCCGCTACGCGCCGGAGTGCCTGGCCTCCTGCGAGCTGGCGTACTTCTGCCGGCGCGAGGCACGCGACCAGACCGCGGCGCTGGGCCGGTCGGTGCGCGAGGCGCTGGGCGGCGTCGCCGAGGTCGGCGAGGTGCTGGCGCTGGCCGCCGGCGAGCGGACCCCGGAACCCGGGCAGGCGGAGGCCGCCGCGCTGCTGCGGGCCGCCGCGCGCCTGCGCGCCGAGGCCCTCGCCGGGAACCCCCGATGAGTACGCTGCGCGCCCTGGCGCAGGCGCAGGCGCTCGCCGCCGGGGCGGCCCAGCCGGTGGCCACCGTGCGGCACCTGCACCTGTCGCCGCGCCCGCTGGTGCTGGTGCCGCTGGCGATGGCCGGTGAGGCGAACGCCCCGCTGGCGGCGGTGGTCGGCACCGCCCCCGACCGGCCGCGGCTGCTGGTCGTGCCGCAGCCGCGCAACCGCGACCAGCGCTACCGGTTCGCCGCGGAGCTGGCCGAGGAGGTGCTGCCGTACCTGGACTCGTTCCGGGACGCCACCGAGGCGGTGCCGGTGGACCGGGGCCGGGACGTGCGGCACCGGTACGTGGACGCGCCGCAACTGCTGGTGCCGAACCCGGCCGGGATCACCTTCCTGCGCCTGTTCGGCCGCTCCACCCGGTTCCGGCGGCCGGACGGCGACCACCCGGTGCACCCGTCGGTGCCGCTGCTCGGGCGCTGGCTGACCTTCTTCGCCGAGCGCGCCGAGCAGCCCGGCTCGGCCGCGCTGGTGGCGCTCACCGAGGCGCTGACCCTGCACTGGGCCACCGGGCAGAGCGCGGTGGAGGACCTGCACCTGCCGGCGCTGCTCGGCTGGATCGACCCGCCGCCCGGCTCGACCGGTGCGGAGGCGGCGGCCCGGGCCGAGGACCCGACCGTCTGCCCGCCGGCCGGCCCGGCCACCGATCCGGACTTCGACAACCGCCACCTCGCCCCGGCGATCGCCGGGTACGCGGCCGCGGCCGACGACCCGGTGGCCCGCGCTGGGGCGTACGCGGAGCTGGCCGGGCTGCTGCGCGACCAGCTCATGCCCACCTGGGAGCTGATGTGGCGCGGCGTGGGGTTGCTGCGCGCGCTGCCGCCCGGGGCGCGGGTGGCGGGCCGGTGGGACGGCGACCGGGACGCCTTCACCGGGTACGCCGAGCACGTCGACGCCGGGGGCGGGCCGCAGCCGCGCCGCGACGGCGCGGTGGCCGCGGCGGTGCGGCTGCACCGGCTGGAACGCGCCGCCGCCTCGTACGCGGTGCAGCGCGCCTACGACGACCCGCTGGTGATGGCCGAGCACCGGCTGACCGGGGAGGCGTTCGTCGGCGAGGTGACGCTGGCCGACCCGGCCCGGGTGGACGACAGCGGCAGGCGACCCGTGTTGAGGCCGCGCATCCAGGTGGTCACCACCGAGCCGGTGCTCGTGCCGGTGGGCGCGACGCTGTACTCGCCGGCCCGGCCGGCGCAGAAGTCGAAGGTGGTCTTCGTGACCCCGGGCGCGGACGGCAAGACCGAGGTGGTGCTGGAGCTCTCCGGCGGGATGGGACGCGGGCTGACCGCGCCGCCGGGCAGCGTGCCGGAGGTGGGGGAGCGGCTCTGCCTGACCACCCTGTCGGACGCCTTCCTGCCGGCCGGCGCGTTCCCGGCCACCGAGGAGACCCCGTGGACGCACGGCGGCCCGCCGGCCGGGGCGGTCGACGCGGCCCCGGTCGCCGACGGCGACCCGGCCGAGGAGTGGGCCTGAGTTCCCCGCTGGGATGACCGGGGGCGGGCCGGCTCGCCCGTGGCTCAGTCCAGGGTGGCCAGGGCCGCGCGCGCCTCGTCCGCCGTCGACCGGTGCGGGTCCGCCGCCAGCAGGGCCTCCAGTGTTCTCCGGTACGCCACCTCGAACGCCCGCTCGGCCGGCGCATCGACCGCCGGGACCACCCCGACGCCCTCCCAGTTGGTGCCGCTGACCGCATGCACCGAGCGGGCCACCGGCACGGTGAGCTCCAGGTGCGGGTGGGTGCGGAAGCCGACCCGGGGGTGCGCCCCGCCCCGGGTGCGCTCGCCGACCACCGTGGCCCGGTCGAGCTGCTGGAGGTTGTACGCCAGATCTTCGCCGGCGGAGAAGGTCTGCGGGCCGGTGAGGACGTGTACCGGCTTGTCCGGGGCGTACCGGGGGACCGGCAGGTGGGCGGCGCTCCAGTACTGCCGGCCGGTGCCGGCCCGGTCGTACATGGTGTGCAGGTGCACCGGCTCGGCGAAGAACCAGCCGCAGACCAGGGCCACCATGTCCGGGCTGCCGCCCCGGTTGCCGCGCAGGTCGAGCAGGAGCGCGTCGGTGCCGGCGAGCAGCCCCAGCGCCGCCGTCACCGCCTCGCCGGCCAGCCCCGGCGGGAAGAGGTAGGGGCGGATGTCCAGCACTCCGACGTTGCCGGCCAGCCGTTCCACCCGGGCGATGCCGCCCATGGTGGTCTCGGCGAGGCGGGCGAACTGCTCGTCGGCGGGGCCTTCGTCGACCTCGGCCAGCGGCTCCCGGTGGTGCTTGAGTCGCAGGTGCAGGTCGCGGTTGGCCGACTGGAGGTCGGCGGTGACCAGCGCGCCGAGCGTCGCCGGGTCGGTGCCGTCGGCGTACCGGCCGGCGCGTAGCTGGTCGCCCAGGTGTGCCGCGATCCGCTCGGCGACCTCGGGGAAGACGTAGTGCTCGGCGACCAGCTTCGCCGAGCGTTCCACGATCCCGGTGATCTCGTCCTGTCGCATGTGGTGTCCCGTCCGTTTGTGCTGGCCGAGGCCGGGATGGTCCGGGTCGCCCACACCCGGCAGGTGCGCGGCGGCACCGAGCAGTACCACGAGCGCACCTTCCGGCGGCTGGCCCCCGGCACCGGCGACCCGGGCGCCACCGCCGCGCTGCTCGGCGCCGTCGCCGAGGAGTTGACCGTCGACCCCGACCCGCTGCTGCACCTGCGCCACCTGCGGCTCACCCCGGAGCAGGCGGGCCGGCTGCGCGCGACCCTCGACGAGCTCGTCGACCAGGCCGAGGAGGCCGGCCCGGACCAGCCCCGGCACGGCATCCTGGTGGCGCTCTACCGGCGGGACGACCAACCGCCGGCCGAGTGACGCCGACCGATCGGATCTGGCGGCGCCCCCGGGCGCTGACTAGGCTTGCCCCGTTCGCCGTCCGCAACCGGTCCTCATCGTCGAGGGTGCGCGTCAGAGAGAGCCGGAACGAATCGTTGTGCTCCAGCAGGACGTGAACCCGGCCGCCACGGCGCGGGTCCGTTCCCCGCTCTCCGGCCGCGTCGGGCTCGTCGCGGCCGCGTTCGTCGTACTCGGGGAAGCCTGCTGGCTGCTCGCCGGCCTGCCCGGCGCCGCCCTGGTCAGCGACCTCGGCGCGCTGGTCGTGGCGGCCTGGGCGGCGGTGTGCTGCATCCGGGTGGCCCGCCGGCACCCGCTCGCGCTGCGCTGGTTCTGGGGGCTGCTGGCCGCCACCATGGTGCTCGCCGCGCTCGGCCGGACGGTGTGGACGGTGGAGCGGCTCGGCGGCACCACGCTGCCGCACACCGCCCTGGTCGGCGCGCTCTTCACCACCGGCATCATCACCGGCACCGCCGCGCTGCTCTGCTCCCTGGCCGCCCCGCGCAGCCTGGTCGGGCAGGCCCGCACCCTGCTCGACGGGGTGATCGTGGCGCTGGCCCTCATCCCGATCGGCTGGGTGGTGGTGTTCCGCGACCTCGCCGCCGCCGACCTGGCCGACCCGCTGCGCACCTTCGGGCTGCTCTACCCGATGTTCGATCTGATGCAGCTCACCATCCTGGTGGCGGTGGCCGGGCCGGCCCGGCCGATGTGGCCGGCGCTCTCCCTGATCGGGGCCAGCCTCGCCACCCGGGCCGCCGCCGACGCCGTCTACGTCTCCCTGGTCGCGCACGGCAGCTACGCGCCGGGCCACCTGATCGACGTCTGCTGGCCGCTGAGCTACCTGCTGATCGGCGCGGCGACCGGGAGCCGGCCGCCGGGAGGCGGGGACGGCGAGGAGGAGCGCGAGTCGCCGCTGCCGCCGTGGTGGCGGGTGGCCCTGCCGTACCTGCCGGTGGGCGGGGCGATCGTCGCCGTGGTGCTGTCCCGCCGGCCCAGCGGGCAGACCCCGCACCTGATCTTCGTGGGCATGATGACGCTGCTCGGGGTGCTGGCCGTCCGGCAGGGGCTGGCCGCCAACGAGAATTTGCGGCTGGTCGCCCGGCTGCGCCGGCTCGCCTACTCCGACCAGCTCACCGGCCTGCCCAACCGGCTCACCTTCACCCGGCGGCTGCGCCGCGCGCTGCGCGCCGGCGGCCCGGTCGCCGTGCTGCTGCTCGACCTGGACGGATTCAAGCAGGTCAACGACCGCTTCGGGCACGCCGCCGGTGACCGGCTGCTGGCCACCATCGCGGAGCGGATGGGCGACGCGGTGCGCGGCGACGGGATGATCGCCCGGCTCGGCGGTGACGAGTTCGCGGTGCTGCTCGACCGGGACCGGCCGGTGTCGCCCGAGCGGCTCGCCGCGCGGCTGCTCGCCGCCCTCGAGCCGCTGCCCGGCGAGGAGGACCTCGGCGTGCACCCGTCGGCCAGCATCGGCATCGCCGAGTACGGCCCGCAGCACACCTCCCACACCGACCTGCTCCGCGACGCCGACATCGCCATGTACGCGGCCAAGGCGGCCGGCAAGTCCGCGTACCGCAGCTGCACGGCGGAGCTGCGCGAGTCGGCGGTGTCCCGGGCCGAGCTGATCGCCGACCTGCGCCGGGCCGTCGACGAGGGACAGCTGCTCGTGGAGTTCCAACCGATCGTCGACCTGGCCACCGGCGCGGTGCGCAGCGCCGAGGCGCTGGTCCGCTGGCGGCATCCCCGGCTCGGGGTGCTCGCCCCGGCGGCGTTCCTGCCGCTGGCCGAGGAGACCGGGCTGATCCTGGCCATCGACCGGTGGGTGATCCGGCAGGCGTGCGAGGCCGCGGCGACCTGGCGGCCGTACGCCCCCGAGGTCAGCGTCGCGGTGAACATCGCCGCCGCCCACCTGCGCCATCCCGACCTGATCGCCACGGTCGCCGGTGCGGTCGGCGCGGCCGGACTGCCCCCGCGCGCGCTGACCCTGGAACTCACCGAGTCCGCCCTGATCGAGCAGAGCGAGTCGGTGCTGGAACGCCTCGCCCAGCTCCGCGAGCTCGGCGTGCGGATCGCCATCGACGACTTCGGCACCGGCTACTCCTCGCTGAGCTACCTGCACCGGATCCCGGCCACCGAGCTGAAGATCGACCGGTCCTTCGTGGCCCGGCTCGACGCCGACGACGTCCGGGCGTACGCCACGGTGGAGATGGTCAACCGGCTGGCCGGGGCGTTCGACCTGGCGGTGGTGGCCGAGGGCGTGGAGACCGGCGCCCAGCACGCGGCCGTGGCCGCGATCGGTTGCCTGCACGGGCAGGGCTGGCGCTACGGCCGCCCGGCCAACCTGCCCGACCTGCTGGCGGCGCTCACCCCGCTCGACGTGGCCCGCTGACCGGCCCGGGTCGGGCGGGTCCAAGGTCCCGGTCGGGACAGGGGGTTCGGCCCTGCTCCCGGCGGAGTCCCGGCGGCCATGATTGCATGGTCGAAACCGAAAAGATCTCTCATCGATACAGGAGCTGACATGAAGCGACGGACACTGGATCTGCTGTTCAGCATCGGCGGGCTGGGCCTCGCGGTTCTGCTGCTCGTCGTGGGCATCGTCCTCACCACGAACGCCAACTTCGCCAACTCCTACGTGCACGACCAGCTCGCCGCCCAGCACGTCAGCTTCACCCCGGCGGACAAGCTGAGCGACGAGGAGAAGAAGTCCGACTGCCTGCGCGAGTACGCCGGCCAGCAGCTCACCACCGGCAAACAGGCCGAGTGCTACGCCAACGAGTACATCGGCCTGCACCTGAAGTCCATCGCCGGCGGCAAGACCTACGCCGACCTGGGCGAGCCGCAGACGGCGCTGCGTGAGCAGGTGGCCCAGGCCGAGCAGACCAACGCCGCCAACCTGGCCGACCTGCAGAAGCAGCTCGCCGACGTGACCGCCCAGCGGGAGACCGTGTTCAAGGGCGAGACGCTGCGCGGCCTGCTGCTCACCTCGTACGGGTTCAGCGAGTTCGGCCGGAAGGCCGGGCAGGGCGCCCTGGCCATGTACCTCGGTGCCGCGCTGCTCCTGCTGCTGTCGATCGCCGGCCTGGTGCACGCCTTCCGCACCCCGTCCAGCGAGACGTTCGCCGCCCCGGAGCGGGAGCGGGTCACCACCTGACCTGGTCCGCTCCGACCGCCCCCGGCCGCCTTCCCCCTCGCGGCCGGGGGCGGTCGCCGTTGTGGCCCGCCCGGCGGCGGCGGGCCGGACAATCGGGCTTGACCCTCACGCAGCGGGAGGCGGGAGCCTTGGTCGCGGAAGGGAGGGAACCATGGCATACACGGTGGGTCAGGTGGCCCGGGCCGCCCGGGTGACGGTGCGGACCCTGCACCACTACGACGAGATCGGGCTGCTGTCGCCGAGCGGGCGGACGCCGGCCGGCTACCGGCGCTACGACGACGCCGACCTGGAGCGGTTGCAGCTCATCCGGGCCTACCGGGAGCTGGGGTTCCCGCTGGAGGAGATCGCCGTGATCCTCGACGACCCGGGTGGCGACCCGCTGCCGCACCTGCGCCGCCAGCACGAGCTGCTGACCGGCCGGATCGGGAAGTTGCGGGACATGGTCGCGGCGATCGAGCTCGCGATGGAGGCGAGAAAGTTGGACATTCAGCTCACCCCGGAGGAGCGGTTCGAGGTGTTCGGAGACGTCGACCCGGCCGACCACGCGGAGGAGGCGGAGCGGCGCTGGGGCGGCACCGACGCGTACCGGCAGTCGACCGAGCGGGCGGCCCGGTACTCGAAGGAGGACTGGCTGCGCCACAAGGCCGAGAACGAGGAGTGGGGGCGGCGGATCACCGCGCTGATGGACTCCGGCGCCCCGGCCGACGGCCCGGAGGCCAGGGCGCTGGCCGAGGAGCACCGGCAGCTCATCAGCCGGTGGTTCTACGACTGCTCGTACGAGCTGCACACCGGGCTGGCCGACATGTACCTGGCCGACCCGCGGTTCACCGCGTACTTCGAGCAGATCCGGCCGGGGCTGGCCGGGTACCTGAGCGAGGCGATCCACGCCAACGCGATCGACCGGGCCTGACCGGCCGGGCCGACCGGTAAGCGGTGCTGAGGTCGCCTCCTGGCCAGCTGAGGCGGTTGTGGGCCGATGCCCGCCGGCGGCGGGCGCTACCGTGACGGTCCGGACCTGCCGGAGGAGGCGACATGGTGGTGCTCGGGCCGTACCCGTTGTGTCCCGCGTGTCGGGAGGTCAACGGCGGTCTGGTGGCGGCGCGGCATCCGCAGGTGCACGTCCGGGCGCACGGCCGGGAGGCGTGCGTCGACCGGGGACTGGCCGGCCTGATCGTGCACCTGTGGGCGGTGTGCGAGACCCGCAGTTGCTGCGAGGACGACAACGGTGCCGCGTACGTGGTGCCGACGCCGGACACCCGGGCGGCCGCCGAGGAGTTGTTGACCCGCCTCGGCCTGCGGGTCACGACCAGTGCGGGCATCCTGCACTTCGCGGTCCCGCCCGGGTTCCGGCTGGGTGACGCCGAGTTCGTGCGCCGTGCCCTGGCGCGGCCGCCCGCCGGGGAGGTGCGCTGGCGGGTGGGCGAGAGCGGCCGGTTCGAGACCGGCTGATCTCCCGGCCTCGACCGGGACCGGCCGCAAACCGGTCCGGTCGCCGTCCGAGTCGCCGCGCCGGTCAGGAGGGAGGGGCGGTGGGCGGCGGTTCCGCCGGCAGGCCGGGTGCCAGCCGCCGCAGCGAGGCGAACGTCGGCACGAGCGCGTCGTACAGCTCGGAGAAGAGCGGCAGCAGGGCCGCGTAGGTGGCGGCGGCGGCCGGGTCGGGGCGTACCGTCTCGTCGATCCGCACCAGGTCGGCGGCGACCTCGATCGACTCGATCAGGCCAAGGGCCTGCATGCCGAGCAGCGCCGCGCCGAAGCTCGATCCCTCGTGCCCGGCCGGGAAACGCACCGGCAGGCCGAGGGCGTCGGCGAGGATCTGCCGCCACAGCGGGCTGCGGGCGAAGCCACCGCTGGCCCGGATCTCGCGTACCTCGTTGCCGGCGGCGCGCACCGAGGCCAGGACCAGCGCGAGCTGCTGGCAGACCCCCTCCAGGGCGGCCCGCACCAGGTGCTCGCGGCGGTGGCCGTGGGCCAGCCCCACGTACGCGCCGCGCGGCAGCGCGCTCCAGTGCGGTGCCCGCTCGCTGAGCAGGTACGGCAGCATGATCAGCCCGCCCGAGCCGACGGGCGCCCGGGCGGCCAGGTCGAGCAGTTCCTCCTCGGTGTGCTCGCCGAGTTCCGGGGCGAGCGCCTCGCCGGCCCACTGCAACACGATGCCGCCGTTGTTGATCGCGCCGCCGACCACCCAGCGGTCCTCGGTCAGGGCGTAGCAGAAGACGCCACCGAGCGGGTCGACGCCGGGGCGTTCCACCATCACCCGCATGGCGCCGCTGGTGCCGATGGAGCAGGCCACCACGCCGGGACGCACCGCGCCGAGCCCCAGGTTGGCCAGCGGCCCGTCGCCGGCGCCCAGCACGACCGGGGTGCCGGCGGGCAGGCCGGTGGCCCGCGCGACCGGCGCGCTGAGCCCGGGCAGCACGTGGGTGGTGGGTACGAGCCGGGGCAGCCGCTCCGCGGTGATGCCGGCGATGCGGAGGGCCTCGGCGTCCCAGGTCAGCCGGTGGATGTCCAGCAGCCCGGTGGCCGAGGCGACCGAGTGGTCGGTGACCAGCGTGCCGGTCAGCCGCAGCAGCACGTAGTCCTTGATGCCGACCCAGTATGCGACCCGCTCGTGCAGCTTCGGCTCCTGCTCGGCGAACCAGACCAGCTTGGGCAGCGGCGCCATCGGGTGGATCGGGGTGCCGGTACGCCGGTGCAGGGCCAGCCCGGACGGGACCGCGCGCAGCCGCTCGGCCTGCGCGCTGGCCCGGGAGTCGGCCCAGGTGACCGAGGGGGTGAGCGGGGTGCCGTCGGCGTCCAGCCCGATCAGGCTGTGCATGGCGGTGCTGAAACAGAGCCCGGCCACCGGCATCGGGAGCTGCTCGACCACCGCCCGGATCGCGCCGACCACCGCGTCGACGATCAGTTGCGGGTCCTGCTGGGCGTAGCCGGGCTGCGGCTCGTCGAGCGGGTAGCCGATCGAGTGGGCGGCGAGCTGGCGGCCGCCGGTGTCGTACGCGACGGCCTTGGTGCTGGTGGTGCCGATGTCCACGCCCAGCACGACGGCCGTCCCGCCCACCGGACCACCTCCTCGTCAGGCCAGGGTTGCCCGTCCGGATGACGTTACCGACGCCGGCATCCAGCCGCATGGTGATGCGGGCCGGCCGCGATCACCGCCCCGGCGCCGACCATCGGCGGTCGGTTCCGGTTCGGCCTAACGTGCGGGTCAATCAGCCGATCGGTCAGATTGGCGACTTTTGCGTGTCTTGTTGGCCCTCTGCCGCCGTTACGTGAATGACACCCCGATTGGTGGGCTCGCGCGACGGAGGAGTCGGCGTGGCGATGACTGATTCGACGGGTTCCACATGGCGCTACCGGTGGGCGCACCGGCAGAACGAACGGCGGCAGCGGACGTTCCGCGCGGCCGACGAGGCCTGGCGGCAGCGCGACGAAGAGCTGCGCCGGCTGCGTACCCTCGCCGGGTCCTTCCACGGCTCGGCCGAGGCGGGCGCCGGACTGCCGATGGAGCTGGCCCCCGGCGAGGTGGTCTTCTGGACCCTGCCCGCCGCGCAACTCGTCGAGGTCCGGCACACCGCCGTGCTGCCCGCCCCCGAACTGGTCGTCGACCCCGACCCGCCGGTGCTGCGCCCCCGCCGCCCCGAAGGGGTCAAGGTCGTCGACGCCGGGCTGGCCGTGCTCACCAACCGCCGGCTCGTGCTGCTCGGCGGGCGGGGCCGCCGCGACTGGGCGTACGGGCGGATGACCGGGCTGTCCCACGACCCGGCCGCCCCGGTGACGCTGATCCAGGTCCTCGACCGGCGGCGCACCTCCGGGCTGCTGCTGCCCACCGGCGCGGTCGCCGACTTCCGGTTCAAGCTGACCCTGGCCTTCGCCGACGCGATCGAGCAGCGGGCCGCCGTCATCGCCCAGCTCGACGCGCTGATCGAGGAACACACCGCGATCCAACCGGTCCGCCCCGCCGTGCTCACCCCGGCCCAGGCCCGCGTCTCGGCCGTGCTCCCCGGCGGCCGGCGGACCGTCGCGGTCGGCATCGCCCTCGCCCTGGTCGTGCCGGCCATGCTCTTCGAGTCCGACCCGCCGGTGCGGCCCGGCTCGGAGATGGCCGCCGCGGCCACCCCGGCGACCAGCGCCACCCCCGCGCCGCCACCGGTCGCCCCCGCCGTGCGGAACGAGACCGCCAGCACGCCGACACCCCGTCGCGCCCGGCCCACCCGGCCGGCCGGCCCCACCACCCGGCACGCCACGCCGCAACCGCGCGGCGAGCGCCGCTGCGGCGCACCGGCCAACCCGTTCGGGTACGACTTCTGCGGCGGCGACCGGATCCGCCGGCCCGACCGGGACGTGTGCGACTGGTTCGACTGCGTGCCCGGCTTCTGGTCCGGGCGCGGCTGGCTGGTGCAGTGCCGCGACGGCTCGATCAGCCTCAGCGGCGGGCAGCGCGACTCCTGCGCGCGAAACGACGGCTACCGCCGTACCTTCTGGACCTGACGGGCCCGCCCGCCGTCCGCCGCTCAACCCCGCAGCCGGGCGTTGAGCCGGGCCGCCTGCCGGGTCAGGTGGTCCCGTTCGGCCAGGTACGGCGCCGACCGGGCGGCCTCGGCGTAGCCCCGGGCCGCGGTGACCAGGTCGCCGTCCCGCTCGTGCAGGTACGCGGCCACGGCGGCGTACCGGGGCAGGGCGGGGTCGAGCCCGGCCAGGGCGGCCAACCCGGCCCGCGGGCCGTCCGCCTCGCCGATCGCGACGGCCCGGTTGAGGCGGGCCACCGGGCTGTCGGTGAGCCGGACCAGTTCGTCGTACCACTCGACGATCTGCACCCAGTCGGTCTCCTCGGCCGTCGGGGCGTCGGCGTGCAGCGCGGCGATGGCGGCCTGGGCCTGGAACTCGCCCAACCGGTCCCGGGCCAGGGCGGCCTGGAGCACGTCGACGCCCTCGGCGATCAGGCGGGTGTCCCACCGGCCGCGGTTCTGCTCGGCGAGGGGCACCAGGGCGCCGTCGGGGCCGGTCCGGGCCGGCCGCCGCGCGTGGTGCAGCAGCATGAGCGCGAGCAGGCCCGCCACCTCCTCGTCCCGGGTCATGGCCGCCAGTTGGCGGGTGAGCCGGATCGCCTCGGCGGCGAGGTCGACGTCGCCCGAATAGCCCTCGTTGAAGACCAGGTAGAGCACGCGCAGCACGGTGGCCAGGTCACCGGGCTGGCCGAACCGGACGCCCGAGACGGTCCGCTTGGCCCGGCTGATCCGCTGGGCCATGGTCGCCTCCGGCACCAGGTAGGCGCGGGCGATCTGCCGCGTGGTCAGGCCGCCGACCGCGCGCAGCGTCAGCGCGACCGCCGAGGCCGGGGTCAGCGACGGGTGCGCGCACAGGAAGTACAGCTGGAGCGTGTCGTCGACCGCCTCGCCGGGGCCGGGCGGGGGCTCGGCGTCGACGAGCACCTCGCGCCGCCGCCGGGAGGTGTCGGCGCGAGCGGCGTCGAGGAACTTGCGCCAGGCCACCGCGACCAGCCAGCCCTTGGGGTCGCGCGGCACCTCGTCCGGCCACACCCGCACCGCCTCGACCAGGGCGTCCTGCACGGCATCCTCGGCCGCCGCGAAGTCGACTCCGCGGCGGACGAGGATCCCGATCACGGTGGGGGTGAGGGTCCGCAGCAGGGCCTCGTCCACCGTGCTCACTCCGTGATGGTCGGCGGCTCGGTCAGGAACGGCCGCACCTCGAGCCACTCGTGGATCGGCTTGCCCCCGGCGCCCGGCGCCGCGGACAGCTCGCCGGCCAGCTCCACCGCCCGCTCGTAGGAGTCGACGTCGATCACCATCCAGCCGGCGATCAGGTCCTTGGTCTCCGCGAACGGGCCGTCGGTGACCGGCGGGCGCCCCTCGCCGTCGTAGCGGACGAACGTGCCCTCCGGGGAGAGCGCCTGCCCGTCGACGAACTCCCCGGTGCCCTCCAGCCGGGCGGCGAAGTCCGCCATGTACTGCATGTGGGCCGAGATCTCCTCCGGCGTCCACTGGTCCATCGGCACGTTGTTGACCGGCGCGGGCGCGCCCCGGTAGTGCTTCAGCAGCAGGTACTTGGCCATCGTGTGCTCCTCTGTGCGGTACGGCCATTGTCGCCGTGTGCACTGCGGGGACGGAGCCGCCGGGCGGTTCTCGACATCCGGCCCAGGATTTTTCCCGACGATTTTCCGCCCACCCGGCCGGACCGATAACCGCTCGCGGCCGGCCGGCGGCGACGTTAGGGTCCGCCCGTGTCCCGTACCGTGACCCTGGTCCTGGTCGACCCCGCCGGCCGGCCGCTGGGCGCCCTGCCCCCGTTCGACGTGCCGGAGCCGTGGTGGCAGCAGGTCGGCGCGATCGTCGACGGGGCCCGCCACCGGTACGGCGTCGACGTCGCGGTGCTGCGGCTGCTCGCCGCCGACCGCCCGGAACCGCCCGGCGGCCACCTCACCTACCTGGCCGAGGTGTCCGCCCCGCCGGCGCTGCCGCTGGCGCCGGTGCCCGGGGGCGCGGACCACGGCGGCTCGTCGCCGGTGCCCGGGCGCCTCGCGCCGCACCCGCTGCGCGCCCCCTGGGCCGAGCCCGGCGGCCCGGCCCGCAGCCTCGCCTGGGCAACCGCCGAACTGGACCGGCTCGGCCGCCCGGTCACCGCCGTCCAGCAGCACCGCACCTGGAACCTCTCCGCCATCTGGCAGCTGCACGGCGCCGCGGGCAGCGCCTGGCTCAAGCAGGCGCCGCCGTTCTTCGGGCACGAGGCCGCCGTGCTGCGCTGGCTCGCCGGCGCCGCGCCCGACCTCGCCCCGACCCTGCTGGCCGCCGACGGCACCGGCCGGCTCCTGCTCGACCACGTGCCGGGCGAGGACCGCTACGCCGCCGACCCGGCCGAGCGGGCCGCCATCGCCGCCGACCAGCACACCGTCCAGCGCCGCGCCGCCGGCGACGTTCCGGCGCTGCTCGCCGCCGGCGTACCTGATCTGCGCGGTCCGGCGCTGGCCGGCTGGATCCGGGACCGGCTCGCCCCGTACGACGTCGCGGACGCGGCCGACCTGCTCGCCGGACTCGACGACCGGCTCGCCGGGCTGGCCGACTGCGGCCTGCCCGACACCCTCGTCCACGGCGACCTGCACCCCGGCAACGTGCGCGGCGACGGCCGGCGGCGCACCCTGATCGACTGGGGGGACGCCTTCGTCGGGCACCCCGCCTTCGACATCCTGCGGCTCACCGACACCCTCGACGAGGCCACCGCCGCGCCGCTGCGCGCCGCCTGGGCCGCCCGCTGGCAGGCCGACGTGCCCGGCAGCGACCCGCACCGGGCCGTCGAGCTGCTCCGCCCGGTCGCCCCGCTGCGGATGGCCGCCGTGTACGCGATGTTCCTCGCCGGCATCGAGCCCACCGAACACCCCTACCACCGCAACGACGTGCCGGCCTGCCTGAAGCAGGCGGCCGCCGCGGCGTGACGGTCAGACCCGCCGCACCGGGACCCACAGCTCCGCCTCGGCGGTCTCCCCGCCCGGCGCCACCCGGACCTTCGAGATCTCCGGCCCCGGCCGGCTCTCGTACGGGTTCGACGGGAACCACTGGGTGAACACGTCCCGCCACAGCTGCTGCACCGCCTGCGGGAACGCCCCCGCGACGCGGAACACCGCCCACGACCCGGCCGCCACCGGCAGGCGGTCCAGGTCCTCCGGCGCCTCCGCGCCGGTCACCACCCCGTGCCAGTAGTCCAGCTCGGTGCCCTCCGCCCGGGAACCGGCCAGGTCGTCGCTGACGTTGACGATCCCGTGCGGCTCCTGGTCCGACAGCGCCTCGATCCGGCGTACGGTCTCCTGGTCGATGCCCCGGACGAACGCCACGATGTGCGGGTTCATCCCCTCGTGCACCAGCGGCACCCGGGCCTTCCGCCCGACCAGGTGGAAGGCCTCCTTCGCCACGATCCGGTATTCCATGCTGGCGCTCCCTTCGACGACGAGCCGGAAGGACATCCGGGGCTGCGCGCGCAGCGATGCGCCGGTACGCCGGGCCTCCTGCGGGCCGATCCCGTGCATCGCCCGGAACGCCCGGGCGAACGCCTCGTGCGAGCCGTACCCCCAGCGGACCGCGACGTCGAGCAGCGGCGCCTCCCCGGCCACGACCTCCGCCCCCGCCACGGTCAGCCGCCGGCGCCGCACGTACTCCGACAGCGGAAGCCCGGCGAGGGCCGAGAAGAGCCGCCGGAAATGGTGCTCCGACACGGCGGCGATGCGGGCCAGCGCGGCCACGTCGAGCGGCTGATCGAGGTGCCGTTCGAGATGGTCCATGGCCTGGTTGAGCCGCTCCAGCACCCGATGCCCCTTCCTGATTGACGGCTCCGACGCTAGGCGCCGCCACCTGCACCGACCCGATCCCGGCCGACCCGATCCGATCGGCTGGCGCGGGTGCCCCATCATGGCGTCGTGATCAAGCTGAAGCGGAAGCGCCGCAAGAAGGACCGGGACTGGTGCGACTGCGACCTGCCCGACTGCCGATTCTGCGACTGTGACGGCCCGGGCGGCTGCGACTTCGGCCTCTTCTCGACGCTGCTCACCCTCGGCGCGCTCGTCGCCGGTGCGACCCGCGTCCCGGTCGTCGACCGCGCCGGCCGGGCCGCCATCCTCGGCTACCGGCGCTGGCTGTCGCACCGCTGGCCCGGCCAGTGCCGCTTCACCCCCACGTGCAGCGCCTACGGCCTGGCCGCCGTCGAGAAGTACGGCCTCGCGGTGGGCGGCCGGCTGGCCGCCGACCGGGTACGCCGCTGCCGCCCGCCGGTCCCGCGCGGCACCCACGATCCGCTGCGCTGAACGCGGACCGCCGGTGAGCAGCACCCGCACCAGCGGTCGACCAGGCTGCGGCCGGGCGAGGGCGGGTGGTGCGGGGTGGTTCGCGACCGGTTGCGGTCAGTGCGCCTGCGGCTTTGGCCTGCGCCTGCGGCTTTGGGCTGTGCCTGCGGCTTGGGCTGTGCCTGCGCCTGCGGCTTGGGCTGTGCCTGCGTCTGCGGCTTGGGCTGTGCCCCGCGGCTTGGGCTGCGCCTGCGTCTGCGTCTGCGTCTGCGCCTGCGGCTTGGGCTGTGCCTGCGCCTGCGTCTGCGTCTGCGTCTGCGTCTGCGTCTGAGGCTTGGGCTGCGGCTCGGCCGGCCGGACCGCCGTCGGCCAGGCCCGGCCCGGCGACGCCGCCCCCCGACGCGAGCGACGACCGGTGGGCCGAGACGCCGTCCTCGCGGGCGTCTCGGTGCTCAACGGCGATATGCCTCTGCGGCATCTTTATGCCCCAGAGGCATATCGCCAAGAAGTGGTGCGTCCTCTCGGCGGAGCCCGTGGAGCCGGTACCGACACCGGCCAGCGGCCGTGTGGCGCCGCCGGGCGCACCTGCGGCCGCGCCGAATGGTGTCCGTGCGGACCGCCCGTCGCACGCGCCGGAGATGGGCCGGACGCCACCCCGACCCGGGCGGTCACCCAAGGCGGGCGGTCACCCAAGGCGGGCGGTCACCCAAGGCGGGCGGTCACCCAAGGCGGGCGGTCACCCAGCGCGGGCGGTCACCCAGCGCGGGCGGTCACCCAGCGCGGGCGGCCACCCGACCCGGGCGATCACCCAACGCGGGCGGTCACCCGACCCGGGCGGTCACCCGACCCGGGCCTCATGCAGCCCGGGGCGGCAACCCGAGTGTTATCCGGGGTCGGTGCCGGTTCAGGGTGCTGGCGGGCGGGCGGTGGCGCCACCGGGCCGTGGGCGTAGCGCCATCGGGCCGCCGAACACCACCGGCACGCCGGGGGAGTGGAGCACGCTCACCGGCGGCCCCGGCATCGGTGGCAGGCCGGCGGCGGTGACCAGTTCGTCGTCCAGGTGCAGCAGCTCGGCGCGGTGCAACGGCCAGCGCGGATGCCAGTTCGGCAGGTGCAGGGTGCGTCCGTACGCCCGGGTGTGCAGGCCCCAACGGGCGGTGAGGAAGTGTTCCAGCGGCGTCGGCTCGGCGATCGGGTCGCCGACCCGTACCGTCATCCGGCTGGCGGCGCCGCGCGGGCCGGGCCAGCGGCGCCGGCAGCGGTAGGTCAGCCGGTCGCCGTCGCGGTCCAGCCGCATCGCCGACCACTTGTACGGCAGCCGCAGGCTGAGCTGCGCGACCAGCACCGGCACCAGCCGGGACGCGTCCAGCGAGCGGAACACCACCGCCCGTCGGCCGGTGCCGTCGACCGAGTACAGCCGGACGTTGGTCTCCCAGAAGGTGCCGAAGTAGGGGATCCCGGGGCCGCGCCCGAGGCCCAGCCCGACCATCCGGAACCCGATCAGGCCGACGTAGCTGAGCCCGTCGACGGTGTCCGGGCGGGTGCCGGCGGGCAGCAGCGGCGCCACGATCTCCGGCGCGACCGCCCAGTGCAGGAAGGTGAGGTCCTGCCAGCGCTGCCGCAGCGACGCCCACGGGAACGTCCGGGTCGGCGCCACCTCGACCGGCTCGATGTCCACGGCGTCATCGTGCCGGACGGACGGCGGGTTCTTCCAGCCGGAGACCAACACCGCGAAGCGGGTCGGGCGGCGACGTCAGTCGAGGACCGTCGCCGAGCGCCCGTCATGCACCGTGTACGCGCCCGCGGAGATCGCGCCGAGGCGCGTGGGCGTGAGGGTCAGCGAGACGACGCCGCCGGGCAGGACGCGCGAGCTCTCCTCGACGGTGGTGAACGCCGCGGGCACCGATCCGTCGGGGAACAGGCGCTTGCCCGTGCCGACGACGACCGGGTACTGGAGCAGCCGGTAGACATCGACGAGTCCGGCCTGGTGCAGTGTCTGCACGAGCTTCCAACTTCCGTGAACCTGGAGTTCCCCGCCGGGAAGCTCCTTGAGGCGGCGCACCTCGTCAGCCAGGTCACCGCGGAGGACCGTCGTCGGGTGCCAGTCGGCTTCATCGTCGGTCAGCGTGGAGCTGACGACATACTTCGGCAGCGTGTTGAGCCGGGTGGCGATCAGGTTGTCCGGTTCGGTGACCTTCGGCCAGTATCCGCCGAGCAGGCCGAAGCTGGTGCGGCCGAAGAGGAACGCGTCGGCCTCATGGAACCAGCCTTCGACGACCTCGTTGGTCCAGGTCGAGGCGTACGGAACGAGCCACCCGCCGCGGTCGAAGCCGCCGGAGCGGTCCTCGTCGGGGGCGCCGGGCCCCTGCATGACGCCGTCGAGACTGACGAAGGTGTTGACGCTGAGCAGCACGGTTCTCCTCGGAACTCGGGTCGCGGACAGCCGGCCAGGTTGGCTGGCAGCCGGACGCTAGCTGCCCGGCCCAGGGTGGGTCTTGTACAGGAACGACATCGAGGCAACCTGACCCGCCCGCAGCTCGCGCGCGGTGTGCCCGACGTAGCGGCGCAGCGCGTGCGCGAGGTGGGCCTGGTCGAAGTACCCCAACGTCTCGACGACGGTGCGCCAGTCAAGGCCGTCGCGCAGCATCGTGGCCGCGGCGTTCGCCCGGTCGATCTGCCGCACGGTGGTTCGCGAAAGCCCAGTGATCGCTCGGTGCCGGCGCTGCAGGGTTCGGTCGGTCGGGCCGGCTTCGGGATGCTCGGCGGCCTGCTCCCCGAGATGCGAGCGCACCAGCAGGCCCGCGTCCCGCAGTCGGCGGACGAAGTGCTCGACGTTCTCGAACGTCGGCGCCTCCCAGCCCTCGCCGCCGATGACGATCCGGCCGAATTCGGTCACCGGGAACGGCACGTACCCATCGACGACCGAGGCGGCACGATGCGGCCGAAGAACCGCGCCGAACGCGAATCGGACCCCGAGGAACTCGGTGCCCGGCGGGACCGGTGCCGTGGTCGCTCTGGTCTCGGGCCCGCGCAGGCCGGCGAGGAGGCGTCCCCGCGCCCGCGAGAAGATCAGATGCCAGCAGGTGCGTGCCGCGGACGTCATCGTCTCCTCCGCGTCGGAGCGGGTGCGCCACACCCGGTCGACGAGGCTCACGTCGATCTCGGTGGCGCGATGCTCGAACCGCAGGGCCACGGCCTCCTCCGTCTTCAATCCGCCAAGGTTGCCTGCTCAGGCTAGCGACGTCGACGGTCCGGGCCGCAGCCGAGGAACGGCAGCAGGTGCCGCGGGTGCCTCACTCGGGGCGGTGGCAGACCGCCTCGACGTTGTTGCCGTCGGGGTCACGGACGAAGGCGCCGTAGTAGGTCGGGTGGTACTCCGGCCAGACCCGGGGCGCGTGGAGCACCTCCGCGCCGGCGGCCAGCGCGGCGTCGTGGAACGCCCGCACGGCGGCCCGGTCCGGGGCGGTGAACGCGATGTGCGCCTCCAGCGGGGCGCCGGCCTCCGGGGCCGCGGGCACCAGCCAGAAGTCGGGACGGTCGACGCCGTAGCCGATGGGTCCGGGCTCCATGATCCGGCGCCCGCCCAGCGGGGCGAGCACCGCGTCGTAGAACGCGGCGCTGGTCGCCAGGTCGCGCACCATGACGGAGAAGTGGTCGAGCACGTCGCCTCCCTGCGATCGTCGGGGACCGCGCCAGGCTACGAGTCGGCTACGACACTCCCCGCCCACGCACCCGAACCGCAGCCGCCAGCGCCGATTCAACGAGCGGCGGGTCACCCCCGGCACCGCCAGCGGACGCTGCCGATTGTGTTCACTGTGGATACGCTACGAACATGCTTCGGGTCGTCGGGGTGCACGGCATCTTCAACCGGGACGCCGGCCGCACGCCCCGAGAGGCCGCCGCCCGGCTGTCCACGGCGTGGGCGCGGGCGCTGGCCGGCTCGGCCGAGGCGGTGCCGATGGACGTCCGGGTGGCGTACTACGCCGACTGCGTCGCGGTGGAGACGCCGCAGGGCGCCACCGCCGGGCACCTGCCGCCGAGTGGGCAGCGGGCCCTCGCCGACTGGGCGCTGGCCATGGGCGCGCCCCGAGAGGTCGCCGAAGGGCTGGCCACGGTGCCGGTCCGGCAGATCGTCAGCTGGATCAGCCGCCGGTACGGCCTCGGGTACGAGGCCGTCGACAGGTTCGTCGGGCGGTTCCTGCGCGAGGTGCCCGCCTATTTCGACGGCCCCGGACGGGAGCCCGCGCAGGAGCGGCTCGCGTCCCTCCTGGCCGAGCACCGTCCACGGGTCCTCATCGCGCACTCGCTCGGCTCGGTGGTGGCGTTCGAGACGTTGTGCCGCCACCCGGAGCTCTCGGTCGACCTGCTCCTCACCCTCGGGTCGCCGCTCGGTCTGACCGATGTGGTGTTCCACAAGATCGAACCCCCCGCGGTGCGCCGGCCACCCGCCGTGTCGCACTGGTCGAACGTGGCCGACATCGGCGACTTCGTCGCGGTGCCGCCCCGGCTCGGTGACCTGTTCGACGTGGACGACCACCATCAGGTGAACCTCGGGCTCTTCGAGTTCCATCGGGCCGCGCGGTATCTCGCCGCGCCGCCCGTCGGCGCAGAGATCGCTCGCCGGGCATGACGCAGCGCGTTGCCCTCAGCATCGGGGTCGCCGCCGACAGTCCCGCCGGCGAGGAGGCGCACCCGGACGCGATCGAGGCGCTGCCGGAGGTCCCCCGCCGCGTCGACGCGCTGGCCGAGGCCCTCCGCCACCTCGGCTACGCCTGCACCGCCATGGCCGGCGCGCACACCGCGGCGGAGATCGGCGAGGCGGTGCGTACGGCGTCCCAGTCGCTCGGTCCGGACGACACGCTCGTGGTGCACGTCTACAGCCACGGCATTACCAGGAACGGGACGCTCTACCTGGTCGGGGCGGACGGCCGCCACCACGACGACAGCAACGTCGAGGCGTGGCTGCGTCGGGTCGACGACCACGACCCGCCCAAGGCGCCCCGGACCCTGTTCCTCCTCGACGTCTGTCACGCCGGGCTCGCGGCCCGGCTGCACTGGCAGGCGGCGCAGAGCGACGATCGGACCCGGGCCTGGGTGATCGCGGCCTGCGGCCCCCGGGAGGCGGCCTTCGAAGGGCGGTTCACCGACGCCGTGGCGCACGTCCTCGGCGAACTCGCCGACGGTCGGCTCGACCTCGACCAGTCGGTGCGCTTCGCGAGCCTGGAGACCATCGCGCGCGAGATCAGGCGGGAGGTGAGCCGGCGGGTGGGGCAGGCCGGTGCGCTGCACCAGCGGGTCACCGCCAACCGGGTCGACATCAGCTCGCCCCCGCTCGACCTGCCCTTCTTCGAGAACCGGGCCTTCACCGACGCGCAGGGGCGGCGGGCCCGCGCCCGGGTGGACGCCGCGGTGCTGCCGTTTCTCGAGGACGTGGACGAGGCGCTGGACGCCGGGCACTTCCTGTCCCGGGCCGCCGGCTACGGAGTGCTGGCGACCGACCGGCTCACCGGCTGCTTCAGCGGGCGGTCCCGGGAGCTGAAGAGGCTCTCGCCGTGGGTGAACCTGCAGGGCGGCGGCGGGCTGTGCATCGTGACCGGCGGGCCGGGGGCGGGCAAGTCCGCCCTGATCGGGCTGCTGGTGTGCGCGGCGCACCCGGAGCTGCGCGAACCGACGCGCCCGGTGTGGGAACGCGCGGAGCAGGCACCGTACCCGAACCGGCAGATGGCCGCGATCAGCGCCCGGGAGCGCAGCCTCGCTCAGGTCGTGGCGTCGCTGGCCCGCCAGCTCCACCTGCTCCCCGACGTTCAGGATCCGTCGGCCGCCGACGTCATCTCGGCCGTCTCCGCCATGCCGGAGGTACCGGTCGTGATCATTGACGGGCTGGACGAGGCGCCCGACAAGCTGGCCATCATGGAGCAGCTCCTGTTGCCGTTGAGCCGCGTCAGCCGGCCCGACCGGAACCCGGTGCGGATCCTGGTGGGCACCCGGCCACTGCCCGAGTTCGAGCCGTTGTTCACCGCCGCCGCCACCGCCGACACCGGTTGGGTCCTGGACCTGGACGACGTCGAGCCGCGCCGGCTGCGCGACGACGTGAGCGGCTACGTCTACAACCTGCTGCTCGCCGACCGGCGATGGGACGAGCTTCCGTACGTGGGCACCGCGCAGGTGCTGGCGCGGGCCGTGGCGGAGGCGCTGACCGTCGACACCGCCAACCGGGAGTGGGGCGCCTTCCTCGTCGCGGGCCTCTTCACCGGCTACGTGCTGAGCACCTTCCCCGAGCCGATCGCCGATCAGCCCACGGCCATCCGGCTCGGCAAGGACGTGCCCCGCACCCTCCCCGACCTGCTGGAGCTCGATCTGCGGACGCGGGCCACCAGCCCGTGGGTGGCGCCGGTGCTGTCCGCGCTCGCGCACGCCAAGGGCGACGGCATGCCGGTCCGGATCCTGGCGCACGTCGCGGCCGCCCTGGCGAACCGGCCCGTCCCCGAGCACGACGAGATCCTCGGCGTCCTCGACACCGTCCGCTTCTACCTGCGCAACAGCCCTGAGGTGGACGGCACGACCCTTTACCGGCTCTTCCACCAGGGGCTGGCCGACCACCTGCAGCAGGTGAGCGACGCCGACGCTGTCCTCGACGGTCTCCTGGCCGCGGTCCGCGTCGGCACGGACGATGCCGGGGCCGACCGGCAGTGGGAGCTGGCCGAGCCGTACCTGCTCCGGCATGCCGGAGCCCACGCGGCCCTGGCGAACCGGCTGGACGAGGTGCTGACGGACCTCGGTTATCTGCTGGTCGCCGATTCCGGGGCGCTGCTCGACCAGGCGGATTCGCTCGGTGCGGGCACTGAGGGCACGGCGGGACAGGAGCTGCTGGAGATCGTCCGCGCGGCGACAGCCGCATCCTCCACGGAGGGGGATGTGGCACACCGTCGACGGAGCATCGCCCTGGCGGCGGTCCGCCGCGGCCGCGCCGATCTCGCCGCCCGGCTGTTCGACCTGCCGGGCGTGGCGGACGCCTGGCAACCGCTCTGGGCCGACTCGACCAGCAGCGCGGTCACGGCCGTGGCGACGGGCTCGTACGACGGCGAAGCGATCGCCGTTCTCGGCACCGCCGCCGGCAGCCTCATCTGGCGCGACCTCCGCTCCGGCAGGCTGCTCGCCAGCGAGCCGTGCGTCCATCGGCAGGAGGTCACCGCCATCTGCGTCGACGACGAAGGCCCGCGAGGTGCCGTCGTGAGCGGCGACGTCAGCGGCACCCTGCTCCGGCACCTCTCCACCGAGCCGCACCCCCACGTCGTGCTGCAGGGCGCCGCCCGGCCGGAACTTCTCGCGCCCGCGCGGCTGGCCGGCCGGAGATCGGTCATATCGGTGACGTCGTCCGGCGCCGGCGAGGTGTGGGACCTGGAGCTGCGTCTCCGGGCGGCCACCATGACCCTGCCGATGGAGGTGGCGGAGAGCTTCCGCGTCAGCGGACGGGAGCGACGGATCGTGCGGCTGGCCGATGCGCCCCACGAGGCGGTCGTCATCGAGGGTTCCAGCGATCGTCTTCCGCTGCGACACGAGGCACCGGTGCTGTCCGCGGCCGCCGGCGCCCTCGACGACATGCTCCTGCTCTTCACCGGCGACCAGGGCGGGGTCGTGCGGGCATGGGACGGGCGCGGCGCGCTCATCGACGAGATCGAACTCGCGGCACCGATTCGTGGTCTGCACGCCACCGGGTCCGGTGATCTGCTGGTACGGGCGGGTGACGAGATCATCGCCTTTCATCTCGCGGTGCCCGTCACCTCACCCGTCCCGGGCGGGGAGGTGCGGTTGCGCACGCTGCCACCTGCTGCGCCCCCCTCGATCTATGAACCGGCCGGACCGCATCCGCAGGAGGAATCCCTCCGCTGGGGGCGCGGCAGGGCGGTGACCGAGGACGGACCTACTGCGCCGCCTCAGCCGGATGAGCAGAAGGGGCACAGTTTGCTCACCCTCATTCCGGTGAACCGCTCGGAGGCGGGAAAGACGGAGCCGGGTTTCGTCGTCGCCAGTGCGTACCGCTCGGACGCCGGTCACCACCGGAAGAAGGACGTCAACGCCGTCTTCGTCGGCAGCAGTGTCTTCGCCGTGGCGGACGGGCAGGACGACAGGCCGCACCCGGACGTCGCCAGCGCGACCGTCGCCGCTGCCTTGGGCGCCCTCGACCAGCAGTCGGCGATCGACCCTCTCCAAGCCCTGTACGCGGGAATCAAACGCGCCATCGCCAACCTCAACCGGGCCATCGGCGAGGACGACGGCCGCAAGGGCATGGCGGCGACCGTTGGCGCGGTGGTCCTCGCTGGCAGCAGGATCGGCGTCGTCCAACTCGGCGATGTGCGGGTCTACCGCGCGCGCAGGGATCAACCCCTCACGCAGTTCCCCACGCACGAGACCGAGAAGCTGGCCGCATTCCTGGCTGATCCGGAGTTCGCCTACCGCAACCACATGCGGGGGGTACCGGCACGGGTGCTGGACGGCCGCGACATCGGTCCCGTCGTGTCGGTACACGGGGCGCAGGTCGGTGACCGGTACCTCATCTGCAGCAAGGGGGTGTGGGCGCAGGCCACCCACGAGGACCTGGCGGCGGCACTGAGCGGGGCGGACACCCGGGAGACGGCGGCCAACCGGCTCATCGCCCTCGCCCAGGGTGAGAAGGCGACGGTGCTCGTCCTTGACCTCGTCCGCAAGAAGGGAAAACTGACCGCACTCCTGAGAGGCGCGTCGGACCGGCCCGGTGCGGCGGGCTCGAGTGCCTGAGGGCTCGGCGCACGTGCCGGGCCGCCCACCCCGCCGTTCTGCCGGCGGGCGTGAGCTGCTGTGATACGTCCCATGGCGGAATCCGAGGCGCGGCGCACCGTCGAGGCGGTGTGGCGGATGGAGTCGGGCCGGGTGGTTGCCGGCCTCGCGGGGCTGGTCCGCGACGTCGGCCTGGCCGAGGAGTTGGCCCAGGACGCGCTGGTCGCCGCGCTGGAGCAGTGGCCGCGCGACGGCGTACCGGACAATCCCGGCGCGTGGCTGATGACCGTCGGCAAGCGCCGGGCCGTCGACCTGTTGCGCCGCAGGCAGACCCAGCAGCGTACGCTCGCCGAGCTCGGCCGGGACCTCGACGAGCAGCACACCCCGGACTTCGACGCCGCCGTCGAGGACCGGATCGAGGACGACCTGCTCCGGTTGATCTTCGTGGCCTGCCATCCGGTGCTGTCGCCGCTCGCCCGCGCCGCGCTCACCCTGCGCCTGGTCGGCGGTCTCACCACCGGCGAGATCGCCCGCGCCTTCCTGACCACCGAACCGACCGTCGGCCAGCGGATCACCCGGGCCAAGCAGGCCCTCGCCGCCGCCAGGGTCCCGTTCGAGGTGCCCGGCCCCGCCGAGCGCGCCGAACGCCTCGACTCGGTCCTCGAAGTGGTCTACCTGATCTTCAACGAGGGCTACTCGGCCACCGCCGGCGACGACTGGATGCGCCCGGCCCTGGTCGAGGAGGCGTTGCGGCTGGCCCGGCTGGTGCAGGGGCTGATGCCCGACGAGCCCGAGGTGCACGGCCTCGCCGCGCTGCTGGAGATCCAGGCGTCCCGGACCCGCGCCCGCACCGGCCCGGACGGCGAACCGATCCTCCTCAACGACCAGGACCGCGGCCGCTGGGACCAGTGGCTCATCCGCCGCGGCCTGGCCGCCCTGGACCGGGCCCGCACCGACCACCCCGGCCCGTACGCCGTCCAGGCGGAGATCGCGGCCTGCCACGCGCGGGCGCGTACCCCCGAGGAGACGGACTGGGCGCGGATCGCGACGCTCTACGCGGAGCTGGCCCGGCTGGTGCCCTCACCCGTGGTGGAGCTGAACCGGGCCGTCGCGGTCGCCCAGGCCGACGGGCCCGCCGCCGGCCTGGACCTGGTCCGGAAGCTGGCCGCGGAGCCGGCGCTGGCCGGTTACCACCTGCTCCCCAGCGTGCTCGGTGACCTGCTGGTCAAGCTCGGCCGGCAGGACGAGGCCCGGGTCGAGTTCGAGCGGGCCGCGGCCCTCACCGGCAACGCCCGGGAGCGTGCCCTGCTGCTGTCCCGGGCCGCGGAGTGTGGCCCGAAAAAATCTTGAGAAGTCATGTCGGATCCCGGTCGGCCCGTGCGACGCGTCAGCGAGACCAACCGATGAGGAGACCGAGATGACCAGTACGACGCTGACCCGAGCCACCACGCCGGCGGTCCGGACCGTGACGCTGCTGCGGGCCGGGGCCACCGCCGGGCCGCTGTTCGTCGGGCTGGGCCTGGCCCAGGCGTTCACCCGCGACGGCTTCGACCTCAGCCGGCAGCCGCTCAGCCTGCTCACCCTCGGCGAGTACGGCTGGCTCCAGATCGGCAACTTCGTCGTCTCCGGGCTGCTGGCCCTGGCCGGGGCGGTCGGGCTCCGCCGGGCGCTGCGCGGTCAGCCGGCCGGGACGTGGGGGCCGGCGCTGGTGGCCGTCCTCGGCGTCGGCCTGATCATCGCCGGGGTGCTCCGCCCCGACCCGAGCATGGGTTGGCCGGCCGGTGCCCCGGCGGGCAACCCGCCGACGATGAGCTGGCACTCCTACGGCCACGGGGTCGGCGCGATGCTCTCGTTCGGGTCGCTCACCATCGCCTGCCTGGTGTTCGCCCGGCGCTTCGGCCGGCTGGGCGCGCTGCTGTCGGTGCTGGTCGCGCTGGCCACGGTCGTCGTGATGGCCTGGCCCGACCAGGGCAGCATCAGCGTCCGGATGGTCCTCGGCTCGGCCCTCGTCTTCGGCTGGCTCACCGCCGTTTCCCTGCACACCATCAACGAGAGGAAGCACTGAGATGCGCTACATGATGATGCACAAGCTCGACGAGTCCGTTCCGGGCACCTTCGAGCCCACCCCGGAGTTCATGACGACGATGGGGGCCTACTTCGAGGAGGTCGCCAAGGCCGGCATCCTGGTCGCCGCCGAAGGGCTCTGCAAGAGCAGCGAGGAGTCGGCGCGGATCACCGCCACCAAGGGCAAGAAGACCATCACCGACGGGCCGTTCACCGAGACCAAGGAGCTGATCGCCGGCTTCGGCCTGGTGGAGGTGCGGTCGAAGGAGGAGGCGGTCGAGTGGGCCAAGCGCTTCGTCGACGTCTTCGTCCAGCACGGCATCGACGTCGAGGTCGACGTGCGGCGGGTCAGCGAGGGCCCGCACGAGGGCTGACCGGCCCGACGAACACGGGCGGGGGTGCCGGGGTCACGACCCGGCGCTCCCGCCTCGGCGTCGGGTCAGCCGAGGGGGATCTGGACGGCGACGTCGTGCTTCGGGTAGTACTCGTTCACCCGCTGCGCGCCGTACTTCGCCCGGAACAGGTCCACCACGTGCTCGACCTGCGCGGCATCGGTGATCGGCGTGACGCTGGAACTCAGTGCCGTGCCGTTCGCTGCCACCTGGATCATCGGCGTGCGGCGGACGTTCTTGTACCACTGGCTGTCCGAGCCGGTCACCGGCACCAGGAACAGGTTGTCGTCCTCCTGGACGAACCACACCGGGTGGGAGATCTGCCGGCCGGTCCGCCGGCCGGTCACGGTGATCTCCACCTCGCGTACGCCCTCCAGGGCGTTCCAGATCGCATTGGCCACGACGCCCTCCGACCGTCCGGACTGGGTCCCCGCCTGCCAGGCTAGGGACCGCGACGCCGGTCCGCCGCCGGTTCCGGCAGACACCACCTTTCCGGTACGGCCGCCCCCCGCCCCGAGGGCCGGCCGGCGGCGCCGGGCCAGCCCTTCCGCGCCCGCCGCCGTCCCGGCCGGCCAGGTCGGCGTAGGCGCTGCTCACGTTCCTGGCTGGCCCGGGACACGCGGGCGTCGATGTGGCCGTCCGAAAAGGATTGGCAGCGGCCGGTAGCATGCACCGGGGGTAGCGGAGGCTTCCCTGCACCGTGACGGGCGGAGCATCGGCGCTCACCGCCCCTGACGTCGGTGAAGCCCTACACACGGGGGGAAACAACACATGTTCGAGCGGCTGGGCCGGTTCGTGGTGCGCAGGGCGTGGTGGGTGATCGTCGGCTGGCTGGTCGCGGCCGCCGCCATCATCGGCACCACACCGTCGCTGGGCGACATCACCTCGGCCGACCAGGGCAGCTTCCTGCCCCACTCCTACGAGGCGGTGCAGGCCGCCGAGCTGGCAAAGAAGGTCTTCCCGCAGCAGGTCGCCGCGACCGCGGCCATCGTGGTCAAGCGCGCCGACGGCAAGCCGCTCACCCCGGCCGACGAGGCGAAGGTGGGCGAGGTCGCCCAGACGCTCAAGGCCAAGAACATTCCCAGCACCTCCGGCTACCTGACGGGCCCACAGGCGGTGGCGCCGGACAAGTCGGTGCAGGTGGTCAACGTCGGGCTCGACGCGAAGACGCCGGACGACCCGGCCCTGCTCCAGGCCGTACGCGATCTGCGGGCCGACCTCGGCCCGGCGCTGGCCGGCAGCGGCCTGACCGCGGGCGTGGCCGGCGACGTGGCGAGCTTCGTCGACAACGAGGACACCTTCAACCAGGCCTTCGCCGTGGTCGGCGTCGCCACGATCGTCCTGATCATCGGGCTGATTCTGATTATCTTCCGCAGCCCCATCGCCGCGCTGCTGCCCGTGGTGGTCGTCGGCCTGGTGCTGACCGTCACCACCGGCCTGGTCGCCGCGGCCGGCAAGGCGTTCGACCTCAACGTCAGCCAGGACCTGCAGACCATCTTGCTGATCGTGCTCTTCGGCATCGGCACCGACTACATCCTGTTCCTGCTCTTCCGCTACCGGGAGCGGCTGCGCGCCGGCGACGACAAGCGCACCGCCATGGTGGTCTCCGTCCAGCGGGTCGGCGAGGTCATCACCTCGGCCGCCGGCGCCGTCATCGTCGCGTTCCTGGTGCTGCTGCTGGCCTCGCTGGGCTTCTTCGGCTCGCTCGGCCCGGCGCTCGCGATCGCCGTCGGGGTCATGCTGATCACCTCGCTCACCCTGGTCCCGGCGCTGGTCTCGCTGCTCGGCCGGTACGTCTTCTGGCCGTCGAAGGCGTGGCAGCGTACCCCCGAGGCCAACCTGGCCCGCCGCCTCGGGAAGGTGATCGGACGCCGCCCGGCGCTCGTCGCCGCCGCCTCCGGCGCGCTGCTCGTGGCGCTCGCCGCCGGATCGCTGGCCTACCAGGCCGACTACGACTTCAGCTCCGGCTTCCCGCAGGACACCGAGTCGGCGAAGGCCGCGACCGACCTGCAGCGCGGGTTCGCCGCGGGCGCGCTCGCCCCCACCGAGGTCTACCTGAGAACCGACAACGGCACGCCCCTGACCGACCAGCAGCTCAACGAGTTCGCGGCGGCCGCCGCGAAGGCGCCCGGGGTGGGCCAGGCGCAGCCGCCGGAGCGCAGCAACGACCCGAGCGTGGCCCGGGTCAACCTGCTGCTGGATGAGAACCCGGTCTCCAACGAGGCCATCACGCTGGTCCGCGACGACCTGCGCGACGACCTGCACGCCGCGGCACCACCGGGCACGAAGGCGCTGGTCGGCGGCACCACCTCGATCTTCGCGGACATCAACTCGGCCAACAACCGGGACCTGTCGGTCATCCTGCCGGTGGCGGCCGCCCTCATCGCGCTCATCCTCGCGCTGCTGCTGCGCAGCCTGGTCGCGCCGATCTACCTGGTCATCGCGGTGCTGCTCAACTTCGCGGCGACGCTGGGCGCCACCGTCTACCTCTTCCAGGGCTTGCAGGGCAAGCCGGGGATCACCTTCCAGCTACCGATCATCCTCTATCTCTTCGTGGTGGCGATCGGCACCGACTACAACATCCTCATGATCGCCCGGCTGCGGGAGGAGGCGCGGGAGGGCAACGAGCCGCACGAGGCAGCCGCCATCGGCGTGGAACACGCCGGGCCCACGGTCGCCGCGGCGGGCCTGATCCTCGCCGGCACGTTCGCGGTGCTGATGCTCGCGCCGATCTCGTTCCTGCAGCAGATGGGCTTCGCGGTGGCGATCGGCATCGTGCTCTCCGCGTTCGTCATGTCGATGTTCTTCGTGCCGGCGCTGACCGCGCTGATCGGGCACAAGGCATGGTGGCCCGGGCACGGCGACGAGCGGCCCGGCGGCAAGCCGCAGGCGCCGCCGGAGCCGGCCAGCATGGCGAACGTGTAACGCGCGGCCGGGAGACAATTCCTTACCCCATCGATCTTGACTGATGGGGTGACGGCGACGACGCTGTGCGTAGCCGGTGCAGTCGGGGTGGTCCATCGGCCACCCCGACCGCACGGCCTTCTGGATCGCTCGCCGGAAGGACTCTCATGAGGAGTACAGGAAGATCCCACGGACCGCGCCGATTCCTCGCCCTGCTCGCCCTGCCCCTGGCGCTCGCCGTCAGCGCCCCCGGCTTCGCCAACCCGACCACGGACCGCACCGTCGCCCCCGACCGAGCCTCCACCGGTAACCAGGACGGCGTCGGCCTGATGCGCATCGTCGTCGCCGACAGGTCCGGCATCGACCGCCTCACCGACCTCGGCGTCGACCTCGCCGAGTACGTCAAGCCGGTCGACGACGGCATCGAGGTGCACGCCGTCCTCAGCCCCGAGGAGAGCCAGGCCCTGCGCGACCAGGGCTTCGACGTGCGGGACGCCATCTCCGACCAGAGCGACCACGCCCGGAACATGGCCGAACGGTCCGCCGCCATCCGCGCCGCGACCGCCGCCACGGCCGGCGTCGACACCCTCACCGTGCTGCGGGCCGAGTGGTTCACCAGCCTCGACAACCAGCTCTTCCTCAACATCGAGGTGAAGTCCAGCGCCGGCACCGACGCCACGACCGTGCTCACGGCGAGCTGGGACAGCGGGCCCGGCACGCAGATCGGCTCCGGCGGAACCGCCACCATGTCCCGGTTCACCGACGCCGGCCAGTACATGTACCACCGGTTCAGCAACCCGGTCCCGATCACCGCCAAGCCGGCCAGGGCCACCATCACCAGCAGCCAGGGCGGCTCGGCCACCGTCGACGTCACCAAGTGGCTGGGTAGCCCACGCAAGAACCCCGGCAAGCACCCGTACGTGTCGGACTTCGTCGACCACTACCTGGACCCGACCGAGGTCACCGCCCGGTTCACCGGCCTGGCCGCAGAGTTCCCCACGCTCACCGAGCTGATCGACCTGCCGTACAAGACCAACGGCTACCGGCGCAAGGCCCAGGCCCAGTTCGGCACCGCCGCCGCCAGCACCCTCTACGTCACCTCCACCGCGTACGGGCACCAGGGCGGCAACGACCTCACCATGGCACTGGTCGACCCGGGCGCGGCCAACGCCCCGTTGACCGTCAGCGTGGCCGGCAAGGCGGTCACCGTCAGCCTGGCCACCGACGGCACCGGCGCGACCACCAGCACGGCGGCGCAGGTCGTCGCCGCGGTCAACGGCAACACCGCCGCGGCCGCGCTGCTCACCGCCAGCACGTACCGGGGCAACGCCGGCGCCGGCGTGGTGGCCGCCGCCCCGGCGACCAGCCTGACCGACAACCTGAAGGCGCCGGCGAGCGTGTCCCGCGAGCCGTTCCAGATGAAGGTGCTGCGCATCGGCAAGCACCGCGACGGCTCGAAGATCGGCGTCTTCCTCTACTGCCAGGAGCACGCCCGGGAATGGGTGACCCCGCTGGTCTGCGTGGAGTCCGCCGAGCGGCTGCTGCGCAACTACGCGCGGGACCCGGACACCCGCAAGATCGTCGACGGCCTGGACATCTTCATCCTGCCGGTCGTCAACCCCGACGGCGCGCACTACAGCATGTACGACTTCAACATGCAGCGGCGGAACATGACCAACCACTGCCCGGCGACCAACGCCGACCCGGGCCGCCGCAACTCGTGGGGCGTCGACGTCAACCGGAACTTCTCGGTCGGGTCCGTCTTCGACGGCTACGTCGGCGCGTCGGCGACCAACTGCGTCAGCGACACGTACGCCGGCCCCGCGGAGCTGTCGGAGCCGGAGGCGCGCAACGAGGTGTGGCTGGTCGACCACTTCCCGAACATCAAGCTCTCGATGAACACCCACTCCTACGGCGGGTACTTCATGTGGCCGCCGGGGGCCTACAAGGCCGAGGGGCGGGAGGTGCTGCCGCGCGTCGACCAGGGCACCGAGGCGTACTTCTGGACCTCGTCGGACTACATCCTGTCCCGGGTGCAGGAATACCGAGGCACGGCGATCTGGCCGGGCCGCACCGGACCGGTGACCGACGTGCTCTACTCGGCGGCCGGTAACAGCGCCGACGAGCACTGGTACAACCGGGGCATCATCGGCTGGGACTTCGAGGTGGGCGCGGACATCTACGACCCGGCGACCGGGCGGTTCAACGCGGTCGGCTTCCAGCCGCCGTTCGCCGAGGGGCACGAGGAGGCGATGGAGTTCGCCAACGGCAACATCGCGATCCTCGAGGTGGCCCGGGCGTACGCGACGGACAAGAGCCAGCCTCGGACGTCGCTGGAGGTCGTCGAGCGGGAGCCGGGGGCGACGGCGTTCACGTTCCGCACCAGTGAGCCGGCGAACGTGTACTACACGCTCGACGGGAGCCGGCCGACGTACGACTCGCCGAAGTTGGCGCTGGCCGGGATGCGTGAGGGGGTGCAGAACATCACGGTGACCAGCGACACCACGGTGAACTGGTTCTCGATCGACATCGCCGGCAACGTGGAAGGCAACTACAAGCCCGAGGGGCAGGGGAAGAACTACCACAAGCAGCGGGTGAGTGTTCAGTAGCCGTCATCGCGTGCACACCGGTGGCCGCCGACGAGGTGTCGGCGGCCACCGGCCGCCCGGGACAGCGCGGTCATCGGTCGGTCCGCTCGGCGGAGATGACGAGCCGCCACGCGACGTCACCGGACGCCGGCACCGTCGCCGCTTCGTGTGGTGCGGCCTCGGCCAGGTCGAAGACGCTGCCGAGCATCGGTTCGACTCCGATGCTGCGGTACGGCGCCGATGAAGGAAAACCGCCGAGGTTGCGCCACAGCGCCGTACCGGCCGGCTGGTTGTCCACCTCGAGCCGCATCCGGAGTGTGTCCGCCCCGTCGGTGACGCGTACGTCGGCGCACCCGAGGATCGCCCCCACCGCCGAGCCGTCGGCCGGTCCGAGCTGGGACAGTGGCAACCCCAGCGGCTCCGGCCAGCTTCCCGTCATCGTCGTGGCGCCGGTCGTCCACGCATCGCCGAGGATGGCCGCAGCCTCGGAGTAGACCAGCGCCGGCGTGCCAGGTGGGGCGACGAGTCGGGCCGAATCCGACACGTCGAGCAACGCGTGGCCCGCCCACAGGAAGCGGTAGCCCGGGTCCGCCGACAGTCGGTACGACGCGACAACGGCCCCGTCGACGTGCTCGATCCGGCGGCGCAGCACGAAATCGGCGCAGTCGACGACGGCATCTCCCTCGTCGTGCCGCCACGGTCGCGACCACGCACTTCCGTGGTCCGGCCTGCCGCGTACGGTCGGGACGCACTCCTCGAGCCCACCCACATCGACAAAATCCGCGCCGGGCCGGGCGTGCCCGCGCGCCGGATCCGGGCGGGACCACAGCCATTCGCGGCCACCGCCGGCCAGCGAGGTCCAGCGACCGCCACGGGCGAGGTCGACCTCCGCGGTCAGCGAGACCCGCCTGGCCGCCGGGGTGTCGCCTACCATTCGGCGAACGAGCCGTCGTCGTGTCGCCAGATGGGGTTGCGCCAGGCGTGGCCGGCCCGGTCGGCACGCCGTACGGCGGTCTCGTCCACCTCGATGCCCAGGCCGGGCCGCTCGAGCCGCCGCGCGTACCCGGCCACGAACGTGAAGACCGCGGGGTCGACCAGGTAGTCGAGCAGCCCGGCGTCCGTGTGGTAGTGGATGCCGATGCTGTGCTCCTGGATGAGGTGGTTCGGCGTCGCGAGCGCGACCTGCAGGCTGGCTGCCAGCGCGATGGGTCCGAGCGGGCAGTGGGGCGCGAGGTGTACGCCGTACGTCTCGGCCAGGGCCGCGATGCGCCGGGTCTCGGAGATGCCGCCGGCGTGGGAGAGGTCAGGTTGGACCACGGTCACGCCGGCCTGGAGGACGGGCAGGAATTCCGACCGCGAGTAGAGGCGTTCGCCGGTCGCGATCGGGATCGTCGTGGCTGCCACGACGTCCCGCAGCCGGTGCGAGTGCTCGGGCACCACCGGTTCCTCGGCGAACAGCGGGTACAGCTCCTCGAGCAGCGGGAGCACGCGGCGGGCGTCGGCCGCCGTGACCCGGCCGTGGAAGTCGAGGGCGAAGTCCCGGGACGGTCCGAGCACGTCGCGCGCGAGGGTCGCGCGCTCGACGACGGCGCGGATGTCGCCGAGGGATCCGCTCCTCGGGAACCGGCCGGTGGCGTTCATCTTGACCGCGGTGAAGCCGGCCTCGACCTGTGCCGTGAGTGCCTCCGCGAGCTCCGCGGGCTCGTCGCCGCCGACCCAGGCGTACATCCGGACCCGGTCACGTACGGGGCCACCGAGCAGTGCGTGTACGGGGGCGCCGTAGGTCTTGCCGGCGATGTCCCACAGGGCCTGGTCGATCCCGGCGACGGCGGACGACAGCACGGGTCCGCCACGGTAGAACCCACCCTTGGTCAGCACCTGCCAGTGGTCCTCGATGCGCAGCGGATCCTGCCCGACGAGCTGCTCGGCGAGCACCTCGACGGCGGCCCGTACGGGCTCGGCGCGCCCCTCGACGACCGGTTCGCCCCAGCCGACCACGCCGTCGTCGGTCTCGATGCGGCAGAACAGCCAACGCGGTGGCACGAGGAAGGTCTCGATGCGGGTGATCTTCATGGGCGCAGCTGGCGCTCGTCGCGCGCGGCCTGCTCCAGCAGTGCCCGCATGGCCTGCTCGGCGCGGTCGCCGTCGGCGGCCCGTACCGCGTCCAGCACCGCTCGGTGGGGCGGTAGGAAGTCGTCGCGGTGGCCCTGGGCGTGCACGATGAGATCCCGCGTGCGTAGTCCGATCTCGATGATGTGTTCCATCCGGACGAGCAGCTCGTTGTGTGTCGCGGCGAGCAGAGCGCGGTGAAACGCGAGGTCGGCGTCGATGACGGTCTCGGTGGTGGTGTCCGCCGTCACGGATGCGAGCGCGGCCTCGAGCGCGTCCAGGTCGGCCTCGGTTCGGCGGGCCGCGGCGAGGCGGGCTCCCTGCGGTTCGACGATGAGCCGTACCTCCGCCAGGTTGGCGAGGAACGCGTCATTGTCGGCGCCCTCGAACTGCCACTGCAGGACGTCCGGGTCCAGCAGACTCCAGTCCGTGCGTGGCCGAACGAAGGTGCCGCGCTTCGGCCGGGCGTCGACGAGGCCCTTCGCGGCGAGGACGCGCATCGCCTCGCGCACCACGGTGAGGCTCACGTCGTACTCCCGCTCCAGGCGGTCGATCTCGATGGTCGCGGCGGGTGGGAACTCGCCGGAGATGATGCGGCGACCGACCTCCCGCACGAGGTGCCCGTGGAGGCCACGGTCCGGGTAGTTGCTCACGCCGAGTCCTTCTTTGCCGACCAGCCGCCGTCGATGGTGATCGTAGTGCCGGTGATGTACGAGCTCTCGTCGCTGGCGAGGAACGCGACCGCGGCCGCGACCTCGTCGGGACGGCCGAACCGGTGCGCCGCGGTAGCCGCGACGCTGCGGTCGCGGGCAGCCTGGTCGATGCCGTCCCAGACCGGCGTGAGGATGGGCCCGGGCACGACGGCGTTGACCCGGACGTCCGGTCCGTACTCGACCGCGAGCTGACGGGCCAGCGCGAGGAGCCCACCCTTCGACGCCGCGTACGCGGGATGGCCGGGCAGCCCGTGTGTGGCGTGCACCGAGGACGTGAGCACCACCGACCCGTGGCCGCTGGCGCGCAGGAGCCCGAGGCACGAGCGCACACCGAGGTAGGCGGCCTTGAGGTTGACCGCGAGCTGCCGGTCCCAGTCCGCCTCGTCGAGTTCGTGCGCGGGGGCCGTGACCATCGCGGCGGCGTTGGAGAACAGGACGTCGAGACGCCCGAACTCGGCTCGGGCGAGGTCGGCGGCGGCCTCCCACGTCGCGGCCTGGGACACGTCACCGACCAGCCGCCGGACCGACGCGGCGTCGGAGCCGGTCACATCGGGTACCCGGTCCACGGCGATCACCGCTGCGCCCTCGGCGGTGAAGCGGTCCACGACGGCGGCACCGATTCCGGAGGCCGCGCCGGTGACGACCGCGACCCGACCGGAGAGCAGGCCCCGGCCGCCGGGCACGGGGGGCGTGGGTCCCTGGCTCACCGGGGCAGGCCGATCCGTCGTTCGCCGGAGCGCCGCTGCTGGATCACGACGGCGGCGACGAGGAGGCTTCCCTTGGCGACGTTCTGCCAGAAGGAGTTGACGCCGAGGATGTTGAGCCCGTTCTCGAGGACGCCGAGCAGGACGAGGGCGAGGACGGTGCCGGGGATCGTGCCGCGACCGCCCTGCATCGCGCACCCACCGAGGGCGGCGGCGGTGATGGAGTACAGCTCGAGTCCTTCGCTGCCGGACACCGGCTGCCCCGAGCCGGTCTTGGCGGTCAGCAGGATGCCCGCGAAGCCGGCGACGACGCCGGTGAGGCAGTAGGCGGCGATGATGTAGCGGTTCAGGTTGACGCCGGCGAGCCGGGCCGCCTTGTCGTTGCCGCCGATGGCGTACAGGTTCCGGCCGATGTCGGTGTACTTGAGCAGTACGTGCGCGGCCACCGCGATCAGGGCGAACACCCAGATGAGCGTGGGGATGCCGGCGATCGAGCCGCGCGCGATGAAGATGAAGATGGGGTCGGCGCCGGTGTAGCCCTGCGCCCGGCCGTCCGAGATCAACTGCGCGATGCCCTTGTAGGCGGCGAGCGTGGCGAGCGTGGCGATCACCGGGTTGACCCGGCCGTACACGATGATGACGCCGTTGACGAGCCCGCACGCGAGGCCCGCGGCGAGCGCGGACAGCAGGCCGGGGAACGGGCCGCCGGCGGAGGTGAAGACCATCGCGCAGGTCACCGACGTGAGGCCGGTGATCGAGCCGACCGAGATGTCCAGGCCACCGATGATGATCACGATGGTCTGGGCGACCGCGAGGACACCGGCGATGGCGATCGTGGTGCCGATCGTGCGCAGGTTGGCCGAGCCGAAGAACTCGGGCGCCTGAACTCCGATGATCGTGACGAGCACGGCGAGCGCGATCAGCAGCGACGTGTTCTGGTTGAAGGGAACCCGGAGCCGGGCGAACCGCGCGGCGGCCCCGTTCGTACCCGCGGCTCCGGGCTCGGCCGCGTGGTCCAGTCGCTGGTCGTTCTGTGTCTGGGTCATCAGGAAGCTCCGGTCAGGTGGTCGGCCATGGCGAGGGCGAGAACGCGTTCTTCGGTCGCCTCGCCGCGGGTCAGCTCGCCCGTGATTCGGCCGTTCTGCATGACGACAATTCGGTCCGAGAGGCCGAGGACCTCCGGCAGCTCAGAGGAGACGACGAGCACGGCGACGCCCTCGGCGGCAAGCGCGTCGATGGTCGCGTAGATCTCCGCCTTCGCGCCCACGTCCACGCCACGAGTCGGTTCGTCGAGGATGAGTACCTTCGGCTTGCGGGCCAGCCAGCGGACCAGCACCGTCTTCTGCTGGTTGCCGCCGGACAACTTCCTGACCTCGTGCTCGATCGACGGGGTACGCACGCGGAGTCGGGTGGCGAGGCCCTCGACGAGCTCACGTTCCGCGCCGCGGCGGACGAAGCGGAATCTGCTGAGGCGGTCGAGGACGGCCAGCGACGCGTTGTCCCGCACGGAGCGCTCGAGCAGCAGCGCGTCCGCCTTGCGCTCCTCGGGGGCGAGCCCGATCCCGGCATTGATGGCATCGCGCGGCGAGCGCAGCTCGATCGGCTGTCCGTCGACGAGCACCCGACCAGAACGGAGGGGAACGTCGCCGAAGATGGCTCGGGCCAGTTCCGAGCGTCCGGCGCCGACGAGCCCGGCGAGGCCGACGACCTCACCGGCCCGGACCTGGAGGCTGATCCCGCTGACGTCGTCGGTGGTGACGTCCTCGAGGGTGAGCACCACCCGTTCGTCGGCGGCGTGCGCGCGCACGAACATGCCGGACAGATCACGGCCGACCATGAGCCGGACGACCTCGTTCTCCGCCGTCGCGGCCGTGGACCTCTCGCCGACCAGCGCACCGTCGCGGAGGACGGCGATCCGGTCGGCGAGCTGGAAGATCTCGGCCATCCGGTGGGACACGTAGATCACCGCGACGCCACTGTCCCGCAATTGCCGGACCAGCGCGAACAGGGCGTCGGCCTCCCGGTCGGTCAGCGACGAGGTCGGCTCGTCGAGGGCGAGCACCTTGGGCGTGTCCACCAGCGCACGGGCGATCTCGACCAGTTGGCGCTGGGCCGGGGAGAGATCCTGACCCCGCGCCTCCGGCTGGAGCAGTCCCGCAAAGCCGAGCCGGCGCAGATGTTCGTCGGCCGCGGCGGTCAGCCTCTTCCGGTCGAACCGGCGTCCACCGCCCGTGGACACGTTGCCGACGAAGATGTTCTCGGCCACGGAGACGTCGCGGATGATCTCCGGCTCCTGGCTGATGATCCGGATACCGGCGCGCCGGGCCTTGGTGGGGGATCCCAGCGGCAGCGGCTCGTTGTCGAGTTCGACGGTTCCGCTGTCCGGCACATGTTCGCCGGCCAGGATCTTCAGCAGGGTCGACTTGCCGGCACCGTTCTCGCCCATGAGCGCGAGCACCTCGCCGGGGTTGCAGTCGATGCTGACGTCGCGCAGGGCAGGCAGGCCTGCGAAGCTCTTCGAGAGACCGCGAAGACGCAGCACAGGGACACCTCCTCTCGGGTAGGTCGGCAGGGAGATCAATCGCTGTCGAACAGGGCGGTGCCGGGGTGGGATACCGGATCTCCCGCCCCAGCACCGGCTCCCCGCGCTAGCTGCACTTGACCCCGGCGGACTGCCACGTGTCCTTGTTCACGATCGCGGTGTTGGCCACGGTCTTGGCCGGCAGGTCGACACCGTCGCGCACCTTCTTGACCAGTGCCTGCACCGCGGACGCACCGACCTCGCGCCCGTCGATGAACAGAGCTGACTTGAAACCGCTCGCGGTGCCCGCCTGCCAGTCCTTGCAGGCGAGGTAGGCGCCGAGGCCGACACCGATCACGTCGGTGGCGCCGAAGCGGGCGTTCGCCAGCGCGGTCACCACGCCGGAGACGTTCTCGTCGTTGCAGCCGTAGACGATCCAGTGCTTGACGCCGGCGTTCGCGGTGACCAGCGCTCCGGTCTTGTTCTGGGCGTCGACGGCGGAGTTGTCGGTGCCGAGCTTGATCACCTTGACCTCGGCGCCCGCGGCCGCCGCAAAGGCCTTGTCCGCGGCGTTGACCCGGTCCTGGCACACCGACAGGTCCTGCTTGTAGGCACTGATGATCCGGGTGTCGGCCGCCGACCAGCCGGACTGCTTGAACAGCGTGCCCGCCTCGGTCCCGACCTTCTCGCCCATGGCGGTGCCGTCGAAGCCGGCGAACGGCGCCTCGGCGCCGGCGGCGTCCTTGATGACGTCGTCCGAGGCGATCAGGGGGATGCCGGCCTGCTTCGCCTTGTCGATGACCTGGGGGCCGATGAGCTGGTCGGGTACGACGATGGCGATGGCGTCGAACTTCTGCGCGATGACCTGGTCGAGAGCGTTGATCGCCTTGTCCGAGTCGGTGCCCAGGTCGAACATGCTGACCTCGACGTCGCCCAGCTCGGTCGCCTTGGCCTTGGCGCCGGCGCCTTCGTCCACGAAGTACTGCTGGTCGCCCTGCTTCTGCAGGTAGGCGATCTTGATCTTGCCGGATTTCGGCTTGCTGTCGCCGCTGCCGGCGGCGGTGTCGGCCTGCCCAGACGAACACGCGGTGAGCATCGAGGCGAGGGCGAGGGCGGCGGCGGAGGCCGCCGCCCAACGGGTGCGCTTCATGACGCACGAGCTCCTTTCAGTACGGCGACCGACTGCCCTCGGCACCACCTAGCGCCGTGGCCTACATCGACCCCATCTGGCCGGCGCCCTGCGCGCCGAGGCGTTGATCACCCTGGCAGCCGGTAACAGGCCCGTCAAGAAGTATTCATAAAAAAGCAATAATGGGCCCCGGGGGCGTCGTGCCTGGCCGGTGGGGACGCCGACCGCGGGCTATCGTGTCCGCCCACCGGTACGGGTGCGGAGGGGCCAGCATGGCGGGACTGAAACGAGGGCAAGCCGTGACGATCAGCAAGCTTGATGTCGCCCAACGGGTCGAGGCGGACCTGGGCGAGGGGCCGACCTGGAACCCGGCGGCGAGCCGCCTGATCTGGGTAAACGTTCTCGACGGCGAGGTGCACCAGCTCGATCCCGCCACCGGAGCCGACGACGTGCTCCGGACGGATCAACACGTCGGCGCAGCCAAGCCGCGAACCGCCGGCGGCCTGGTCGTCAACCTGCGTGACGGCATCGGCCGGTACGACTCAGCTGGCAGCTTCGACTGGCTGGTCACCTGGCCGGAGGACGGCGTGCGGGGCAACGACGCCGCCGTCGACCCCACCGGGCGGCTGTGGGCCGGGACGATGCGCTACGACGCCGCGCCGGGCGGCGGCGCGCTGCGGCGGGTGGACGCCGCCGGCGACACGGTTGTCGTCCTCGACGACGTCACCATCAGCAACGGCCTCGGCTGGAGCCCGGACGGGTGCCGCATGTACTACGTGGACACCGCGACCAACCGCATCGACGTCTTCGACGTCGACGTTCACACCGGCCTGGTCCACGACCGCCGGCCGCTGGCCACCGTCGACGCCGGTGGCGGGGCGCCGGACGGGCTGACGGTCGATGCCGACGGCTGTGTCTGGGTGGCCCTGTGGGGCGGTTCGGCCGTGCACCGGTACACCCCCGACGGCACGCTCGACCGCATCATCCGGGTGCCGGTCAGCCAACCGACCGCCTGTGCGTTCGGCGGTCCGGCCCTGACGGATCTCTTCATCACCACCGCACGCCACGGACTCGACGACGCGTCGCTGGCCGATCAACCGCTCGCCGGCTCCGTGCTCGTGCTCCCGGACGCCGGCGTCGGCCTCCCGGCGCAGCCCTTTGCCGGGTGACGAGCAGGCGATGCCGGATTGAGGCGCATTGAGGTCGCAACGGTGACGGCGTGGCGCGCCTGTTCAGCGACGAGCCTGACCCACGGGGTGTATAAGTATTACCGAAGGAGTCCGGGTAATGCTTATATCGACGACCGCTTGGCAGGCGCTGACGGAAGCCGGAGTCGCGCTCATTCCGCGCGACGCGGACCGCGTCGAGCTGACGTACGGCAACACCCGCGCCACGCTGACCGTCATTGCGTCCCCAACCCCGCTGAGCCCTCGTGACATCGCTGCCCTGGTCAGCCGCCATGCTGAACCTTGTCTGATCATCGTTCCGGCGGCCACGCCCGGCGTTCGAGAAGCAGTGGAGGCGGCGGGCTGGTCCTGGCTGGCCGAGGGCGGGCAGCGGATTACGGGGGTGCTGCGCATCGGCAGGGAACGGATCGCACTGCAGCCTCCGGCAGAAGCGGTTAAGCGGTCCGCCAAGCCCGGCCAGGTGCCGTGGGGCACCTTCACCCTGATTCGCCGGATGATTCAGCGTCCGTACGCCAGCCAGCAGGAACTGGCCGCCCTCGCCGGCGTCTCCCAGCCCCGGGTGTCCCAGGCCCTGCGTGCCCTTGCCGAGGAGGAGATCGCGCACCGCACGTCGAACGGGTGGACGGTCCGGGACATCGATGCGGCGATCCGGTGGTGGTTGGGGAGCTATCCCGGGCCGGGTGGGATCAGCACGTACTGGTACGGCTTGCCGCCAGTCGTTGAGCAGGCCCGGGCGGTGGTCGAGTTGGTCGCGGCAGCCGATCGGCCCGGCGTGGCGGTATCCGGAGATGTCGCGGCTGACCTCATCGCTCCCTGGCGTGCCCCGGCTCGCGCCATGCTCTACGCCCGTACCGGCGTGGACCTGGCCGGTGCGGGCTTTGTCCCCGCAGGCGAGGAGGAGGCAACGCTCGAATTCACCGTGCCGAAGGACCCCGGGCTGTGGCAGCCGTCCGTGGAGGAGGTAACGGTCGGTCTTCCCCTTGCCGACCCACTGCAGATCCTCTGGGACGTGCGGCGTTCGCCGGGCCCCGACAGCGAGGAGGCGGCGGAGCGCGTGTGGGACGCGCTCCGCCGCCGTCACCGTGAGCGGGGGTACGCGGCATGACGGGTCAGATGCCAGCGCGTCCGGTCCCGGCCGAGCCTCGACCTGTCTCCTCGTCTCCACCAGCCGGGCCGCCGACGCCGGATTTCTGACGCTCGCGGACCTGGCCCACATCACCACCTCCCTTGACCTCGACTACCGGATCGTCGGTGGCCACATGGTCACGCTGCTCGTGGCGCTACACGGGGTCTCCGCGCAGGTGCCGATGCGCGAGACCGCTGATGCCGACTTCGCCGCGTTGCCCACCGTCATCGCCGACCCTCGCCTCCCGGCAGCTCTCATCGAGCGCGGCTACCGATCCCGGGAGGCAGCCAACCGGTTCGCGCGCGACACGGACGATCCAGACGGCCAACTGAGCCTGGTGATCGACATCCTCGCGCCGTCGTACCAGGGTGCACTGGTACCCAACCAGCGCCACGGGGACCTCGTGGTCGACGAGGTGCCCGGCCTCATACTCGCCCTGCATCGCCCCGCCGAGTTGCTGGACGTCCGCGTCCAGCTCACCAGCGGTGTAGACCTGAGCCTGCGCCTCGCGCTCCCGGACGTGACGTCCGCGCTCTGTCTGAAGGCCGTCGCCTACCGGGGCCGGTTCGCCGCCAAGGACGCGGTCGACCTGTGGCGGCTCATCCATGCGGCGTACGCCGCCGGGTTGCGAGCCGCGGACTGGCCGACCAGCGTCACCGGGCGCCAGGCCGCCGACGTGCTGCACCGGTTCTTCGGCACGCCCGCAGCGGCCGGTCTCAAGCAGATGTCTGCCAACTCTGCGGACCGGACGCGGATGCAGGCCCTGGTCCGCCAGGTGGTGTCGGCCAGGTAGTCCCTGGTCGCGAGACACCTCTGGTTCGGGATGTCGGATCTCGGACAGTTTGGCGTGCTTCCCACCCGCCTTGCCCACCCCAAAAGGGCTCATTGTCATTCGCCTCTAGCCGTGTCGCTCGCTACGAGGCGTGGGCCATTACGGCGACTGACCAGGTCAAACGGTTGCTGGCCCACGACTACTTGCACCACAGCAATATCAACTTCCGAGGCTATTGACAGCGCAAACAGGGCGGCGCGGACCGGCTAAACGGCTGATCAGTTGGGGGTCCCGCTGGCAGGACTCAGGGCGATATGGTCCGGGCACCGTCAGTGGGAAGTGGGGTGACGGTGCTTACCGAGCTGGCTTTGCCGCCTCGGGCCGAGGCGGGGCGCGTGCTCTTGGCGGTTCTGACAGACGTGCGCTCCGGCGATGACCGTGGCGTCGTCGACCTCTTGCCGTGCGTGGCACGCAAGTCGACACCTGTCATGCGCGCTGCCGTCGAGCGCGCAACCGCTGCAAGGCGCAAGGCCCTGCCGCAACTTGCGCACGTTCTGCAGGAAGGGATCTAGGATGTCTCGCTGGGAAGCGTACGACGCCTGGAATGGAGCTATCGCCGAGGTCTTCTTTTCAGAAGAGCTTGGGGGTCAGCCCGTATACATCGACCTAGACAACGACACAGTTCCGTTGCTCGCCGAGAAGACCGGGACCCCATCTGACGAGGTCGAGGAGGCGCTGGCCACAGCTGTACGGGAGGTGCTGCGGCTCGGCGGGAGCCGCAGCGGGACCTTCGTTGAGGTCTTTACGCATCTCACCACCTGGCTAGGAACTTGGCGACGCACTGCCCATACATCCCGTCCAGATCTCAATCCACCCCCTGTCCTGGCTCTGCTGGCCGTGTTCAGCATGGCTGCCGAGCGGATGGGCCGCGATGCCGACATGGGGCCCAACAACTACTTCGGCAGGCTTGCTCAGCTCCTCGGCGTCAGGGATGAGCACGAGAAGCAGCGGCTCAAGTCGCATTACCGCCAGCACGTCGTGTTCTTCTGGAATGTGCTATCGACCTGGCTAACCGGGTTGGACGGCATGCGAGGCCTCCCTTCGGCCGTGGCCGTCTCTCACCGATACATCGGTCTCTCCATCTCGCAGGCTCTGGTTCGCGAGCATGACCGCAGCAAGTTGCCGAGATTCTTCACCGACTACGGGCTTCATCCTGGGCAGGAAGTGGCACCCCACGAGGTGCAGCCTCTCCTAGACGAATGGATCCGACGAGACCCACCTCCGATCAGCAAGAATCTCGCTACGCTCTGGACCCGGCATGCGGCAACGCGAGAACGCATCGCAAGCGTCGTCTCGCTCGAGTTGCAGAACTGGGACGGCGGAGGGGTCGAGGTAACCCCGCTGTCGGCTGGGGCGGGTCGGCCCCGCGGCGAGGTTAGGCTCGTTGCCTTGACTCGGTCCGGCATCTTCGGCAGCAGCGTGGAGATCAGCGTCGTCGCTCGTATTCCTGGGCCCCCTGAGCCTCGCAGTATGCAGATCGACAGCGCGGTCGGCGACGAGAAGCCCGTCCTCGACTTTATGCCGTGGGTGAATGGGTGGCACCGCCTTCCGCGCCCGGCTGGCCTCGAGAAGTCATCGATCCTCGACGGCGTGCTCGTTCTGTCTGGCGAGGATGACCAGACAATCCAACGGCGGCCTCGACGAGTGGTGCCGCTGCGCAAGGACGAAACTCTCGGCCTGTTCCTCGAAGCTGAGCGGTTGCAGCTGGCCGAAGACGGCCTGATCTTCGCATCCGATGCGCTCGCGGGGGAGGTCGCAAAGGTGCTGGAGCAGGTAGCTCGTTCGGGATTCCAACGCGTGGACGGCGGATCGGAGGGAGTGCCGGTCGGCTGGGTGCTCTTCCGGGATGTGCAGATCCTGGGCTTGCTACCGCCCGAGATCAGGTCCCGAGCGCGCGCCGACATTAACGTACTGCTGCCGTCGGTGTCTTCTCAGCTGGCCTTCGCCGAGGGACTCAAACTGCCGGGGCGGCTGCGAAAGTTCTCGGCGTACGCACCGCCTGAGATCCGCGCAGTGTCGGCCGGGGCAGAGCACATCCGGCTTCGGGTGGCGCGCCGAGACGTCGAGAACCTCGAGGGCGACGTGGACACAGGCGCCCTGGACCGGGTGGTCTGCGAACGTGAGGCCGACGGTGCGGCGCTGATCCTGCATACCGCCGATGAGCATCTCCCCGTCGGTGACTATGAGGCCCTGCTCTTTGTCGACGACGGGAACGATCCAACGCAGCGCCTGCCCTTCCTGCTGCGGTCGGCTGACTCCGTAGACCTCGCGATGTGGAGCCGCAGCCGGCGCTTGGCGCAGCAGCCCGCAGTCCACCAGGGGTGGTCTGCGCTAAGCGCGGAACACTACGAGGAAGTCTCGTCGCCCGTTATCGACGGGGCCGTCGCGACCGAGGCGCCGCCGCTGTCCCTAACCGCGCGGGCACCCCGCTCCGTCTGGTGGACGCAGCGCCGGCGAATCGAGTACGGCGAGGTGGCGAGCGCGGTCTTGACTACCCCTGACCCGGCGTCGTGTCTCGTCACCGGAGCCCACTACTACGAACTGCCGTACGCGAGCACGGCGTTTGTATCCGGGGTGTGCCGCAACTGCGGTCTGGTGAAGCGGTTCCCGAACAATCACTGGGCCGCCCAGAGCAGCAAGCGGGCCCGTGACAAGGTTGAGGCTAAGTATCGTGTTGACGTCCACGACATCGAGCCGGTGCAGGCGGAGCCTTTGACCTGGGACGTTGGCCTGGACGCGCTCATGCACGCCGGTGGTGGCGCGATGTCTGCTCTTGAGCGCATCGCGCTGCAAATCGAGGGTTCGCTGCTCTTCGTCGACTCGTTCACTCGGACTCTGGAGGCCCTTGCCCACATCGCAGTCCGACGGGACGAGCGGACTCTTGAGCCGGTTGAGTGGGAGATTGCACCCCCTGCCTTTGCTCAGCTCGCCGACGGTGCCTACCTGCTGACGGGCTACTGGCCGCCAAGCTACCTCGAAACTCTTGAGGAACTGGCGGACGGAGCTGGGGGCAAGGTCCGCGTCGAGACGACGGGCCCCGGACCGCGCCGACGGACCCTCAGCGGGCTGTCGCCTATGGCTGCTCAGGAGCTGGCTGACGCGATGGGCGACGTCACGGTCGCCGAGGACGCCGCGCGGGCCATTCTCCGCGCGGCACCGGACCTCAGCGCGTTGGGGGCAGCGCTGCCGGCAGTCACCATGCCGGGTGCCCGCCGGATCCAACAATTCCACCTCGGCTCCGCCGCCTGGGTCCCCCAGCATCACGCCGAGGCGTTGGGCGCCTTCCGCCTTGAGTCGTTCGGCAGCACCTACGTAATGCGACGAGAGTCGGACCTCGTGAACGGAACGGCGCGGGTAGGAACGGCGCAACTGGTTAAGCACCTGGAGGCGCTGCGGGCCAGACGGCCGCTGCTGGCATACGACCCAGCAGCACGAGTGCTTGACGTGCCGCTCGGCGCTGACTTGCCCGGGCTGTACGGCCGGGCGGCGGTCCTGTGCGCGGGGCGGCCACCGACGCCGATCAAGGACCGCCGGCTTCTTCGCTACCAGGACGTCCCGGCCGACGTCGCCGACATGCTCGCCACCCGTCTCGTCAACTGAGGATCCACATGACCGAGCGCATCTTAACCGTCGACAACGCCGCCTCATCCACGTTCCCGGTACCCACACAGGTCTACGGTGAGCTCCGCGACGCGTACCTGCGGTACTTCGACACAGCATTCTGGTTGCGGGACGAGCCGCTCCGGCGGGAGCGACGGCAACTGCTGCAGGAACCCGGCCTGATCTTCACCGATATCCTGCTTGAGCCGGTCGTGCCATACGATGCGGACTACCCGCTGAGGGATGCGGCAGAGGCGGCGGGCCTCGACGCCGCGGCGGCTCGCATAGTCGGCGAGGCGTTGTTTGGCGACTTCGTCGCCCCCGGCGAAGAGATCTTCCTGCGGCGCCACCAGGCCGAGGCGCTCATCCACTCGCTCAGGCCTGGCGAAGGACGGCGGAACGTCGTCGTCACGTCCGGTACAGGTTCTGGCAAGACGGAATCCTTCCTGCTCCCGGTGCTCGCCCGACTCGTTCGTGAGGCGCTCTCCTGGCACCGTCAGCCTGCCCCGGATCGTTGGTGGCAGGCACCGGACAACGCGCTGCAGTGGCGGCCGCTGCGCGACCTGGAGAACCGGCCCGCCGCCCTGCGGACCGTCGTCCTCTATCCGACGAACGCGCTCGTCGAGGACCAGATCGGCCGGCTCCGCCGGGCATTGCGTCGGATCGACGCGACAGGACAGGTTGCACCGCTGTGGTTCGGTCGATACACGGGTGCCACTCCCGGATCCGGCAACCGGCCGGGTTCCGGCGACCGATCGAAGGTCCGAGACGCCGCGACCGAGATTCGGAGCACCGAACAGGACTACCAGGCGCTCGTACGTGCCTATGAGGATGACACGGACCGCCGCGCGGTCGAGCAGATGCTGTCGCAGTTCTCCGACCCTACCCTTGGTGAGATGGTCACAAGGTGGGACATGGTCGCCTCGCCACCCGACATCATGGTGACCAACTACTCCATGCTCAACGCAATGCTAATGCGCGACATCGAGCAGGAGCTCTTCCAGAAGACGGCAGACTGGCTTGCCGCCGACCGGCAGAACAACGTCTTCACCATTGTGATCGACGAGATGCACCTGTACCGGGGGACGCAGGGGAGCGAGGTTGCGATGGTCGTCCGCAACCTGCTCTCCCGCATTGGTCTCGACGCGGACTCCCCGCAACTGCGCTGCCTAGCCACCAGCGCATCGCTAAGCGACGACGAAAAGGGCGGCGAATACCTGGAGCAATTCTTCGGGGCGCCGCGCTCGACCTTCCACGTCACCGCGGGTGTGCCGCGACCGGTGCCCTCCCGCGAGCCGCTGTCGCGCGCCGAGTTCGAGGAGATTGCACGAACGCTCCCCGAAGAACCGGCGGTTCGGTCTGCTGCCCTGGCCGCCCTTGCGGACAAGCATCGCCTGTCGGAGGCGGTCGCTGCGGCCTGCCGCGAGAAGCCGGACCATCCCTTGCGAGCCACACGTCTTCCCGTCATCGAGGAGAGGCTGTTCGATGAGGCCGCGGACGGCGGCACCGCGATGGACGTTGTGCTGTCGGCGATCGCCGAAGCGGGGAGCGGCCCCGCCAGCATCCCGCTGCGCGCCCACATGTTCGTCCGCACGGCGAGCGGCCTCTGGGCATGCGCGAACCCGACCTGCGACCAGGTCGCACCCGAGCACGCCTACGCCGGACGCGCGATCGGCAAACTCTTCAGCCGCCCGGCCACCACCTGCCCGTGCGGTGGTCGGGTTCTGGAGGTGCTGTATTGCTTCGACTGTGGGGAGGTCAGCCTCGGCGGCTACATCATCGAACGGCACACGGCCAGCAATCCGCCGGAGCTGGTCATCGGCTCTAACCCCGTCGAGATCCCGTCGCCGCAGACGCGCCCGGTCAATATGCGGCCACTCAGCCAGTACGTTTGGTACTGGCCTGGGCAATCAGCGACTGGCACTTGGCAGCACAAAATGCCGCAGGGCCGAAGCGCGACCTTCAGCTTCCGGCCGGTGGAGCTGGATCCCACATCCGGCCGCATCACCGCCACGATGACGAGCGCCACCGGGTTCACCCTGGCGGTCTCCGGCCTCGGCGTGACCAGCACGGCGAAACCGCCCGCCCTTCCAGAACGCTGCCCGCGGTGCGATGCCAAGAACTACAACGGGGACCCCCGGCGATTCTGGCGCGGCATTGTCCGGTCGCCTATCCGTGGCCACCGCTCCGGTCAGTCGCAGGCCATCCAGTTGTACCTGTCGCAGCTCTTCCGGAGCATGGGTTCCACCGCGGCCGAGTCCCGCACCATTCTGTTCACCGACAGCCGCGACGACGCAGCCCGCACCGCCTCTGCAGTCGCCCGGAACCATCATCGGGATCTGGTGCGTCAGCTCATCCGGCACGAGCTTGAGCAGCGCCAGCCTGATCCGGTCGATCTGGTGTTCAAGTCGACAAAGGAGCCGCTGGCCCCGGACGAGCTCCCTGCCCTGATGACGTTCCAGCAACAACATCCGGACGTCTTCGCCGCGGCCATGCGGGTAGCCGTGACCGCGGCGTCCCCAAGTGACGACGCACTCATTGCCAAGTACCGGCAGGCGAATGATCCTGCGGCGCGGATCCCCTGGACGCAAGCAGCCATCCGGCTGGAAGCGAGCATGCTCGCACTCGGGATTCACCCAGCCGGACCAGCACGATCAGTGCGGGAGTGGCAGGACGAGCCATGGTATCGAATCTTCGATCCTCCCGAGCCGGAGCTGTGGAGCCCGCTCGCCCCCCATACACGCATGGCGGGCGTCCAGCTCTACCGGCAAATGCTCGCCACTGGCATGGCGGAGGCGGTGTTCGACCGGGCCCGCCGCGACCTAGAGTCCACCGGGTTGGTGACGGTCGAGCCGCGCGCTCCGCAGCTCTCTGGCAGCGGCGTTGACTCGGAAACGAGCCTACAGATTCTGCGCTCGGTCATTCGGATCATGGGCATCCAAGGACGGTATGCGGGCGGCCAGTGGTTCAGCCCCAAGACCGAAATGCCACGACCCGTCCGGACCTACGTCCACGCGGTTGCCGACAAGCTGGGCGTCGACCGAAGTGGGCTCGAGGTTTGGGTAACGCGCGAGATCCGCGACCGCATCGCACCGGACTGGGGGCTTCGCGTCAACAGCGCCGATGCGCCGTTCGTGCTGGTGAAGGGCAGCGATGCTGTCTGGGTCTGTCCCAAATGTAACTACCGGCACCTGCATGCGTCCGCGGGCGTGTGCGCCGCACGGGGCTGCCACCACGTCGGACTTGAGCAGCGGCCCGGAGACCCGATCGAGCAGGACTACTATGCCTGGCTCGCCGACCTGCCTCCGCGACGTATGGCCGTCGCGGAGCTGACCGGGCAGACCAAGCCCCTGGCGTTGCAGCGAAAGCGCCAGCGCTGGTTCAAGGAAGCGCTGCTCAAACCCCCGACCGAGAACCGCCTGACCACGCCGCTGGACGTTCTCAGCGTAACGACCACCATGGAGGTGGGCGTTGACATCGGCTCGCTGCGTTCGACCATCATGGCGAACGTTCCGCCGCAACGATTCAACTACCAGCAACGCGTCGGTCGGGCAGGTCGGCAGGGGCAGCCTTACTCATACGCCCTGACCGTCGCCCGCTCCCGCACCCATGACGACTACTACTTCAACGCCACCGAGCGGATGACCGGCGACACGCCCCCGCAGCCGTTCCTCGACCTCCGGCGGACGCGAATCGCGCGTCGCGTGATCGCGGCTGAGCTGCTGCGTCGGGCCTTCGCCGCCAGCGATCCGGCCCCGGAGCGCAGCCCGGACAGCATTCACGGGATCTTTGGCACGCGCGATGAATGGCCGAACTACCGCCCGCAGGTTCAAGCATGGCTGGCTGCGGCACCGGATGTCCCTGCGGTCGTCGCTGCGCTGACGGTCCGATCGGGCATCGCCCCCAGCGAGATCAAGGAACTGGAGCGGTGGGCCGGCGCCGATCTGATCGGCGACATCGATGCGGCTGTCTCCAACCCCTTCTACCAACAGAAGGAGCTCAGCCAGATCCTGGCCAATGCCGGCGTGTTGCCGATGTTCGGGTTCCCGACGCGGGTGCGCTATCTCTACAAGAACCACCCGAGGGACAAGCGGCAGCTTGAGGCAGCGGCGGTTTCTGACCGATCGCTCGACATGGCAATCGGCAGCTTCGTCCCAGGCGCAGAGGTCGTCCGGGACGACGAAATCCACACCGCGATGGGATTTGCCGCCTACGAAATCAAGGGGAACGCCGTCTTGCCCGTCGACCCGCTTGGCACGCCCATCAGTGTTAGCCGGTGCGAGGCCTGCGGCAGCACTTCACTGGCCGGGCCCGCCGGCACTTGCGCAGTCTGTGGCGGAACGGTGAACACGTTTGATATGTACCAGCCGCTCGGTTTCCGGACGGACTACCGGCCGCGTGACTACGACGTCGACGGGGAGACGGTAGCCGTTGTCGGTGCGCCCGAGCTGGCGATCGCCTCGGAACCAAGCCGCTCGTCGTCGGTCGGCGGCCTCCTCGTCGAGGTGTATGAGATGGCCGACATCCTCCGCATCAACGACAACCTCGGTCGGCTCTTCCCGATGGAGGATGCGGTCGACCGCAGCGTCGTCGTGACCGACCAATCTCTCTACAGCAACGAAGTCTTCATCCCCAAAACCCGGGGACGGCGCGGCGAGGCCGCTATCGGTGATGTCCGCAAGACCGACGCCCTCGTCGTCACCCTCAACCGGCTGGCTCTGCCCGGTGGCATCATCCCCACCACGCGGGAGGTCCAGCCGGCCGGACTTCCGGCGCTATGGTCGCTGGCCGAGGTGCTGCGCAGGGGCTTTCAAGCAGAGTTGGACGTGGACTCCAGCGAACTGACCGTTGGTCTCAGCCCCGCCCGGGTAGGCGACGAACAGACCCACCGCATCTTCGTCGCGGACAGCCTAGAGAACGGTGCTGGCTACGCTTCGCTCCTCGGCCAACCCGAGTTCTTCACGCAGGTGCTCAGTCGCGTGCTCGAGGACCTGCGACAGCGTTGGCAGGCAAGTCGCCATGCCGTGGAATGCACGATGTCGTGTCCCGACTGCCTCAGGTCCTTCGACAACCAGCGGATTCATGGCGCGTTGGACTGGCGACTCGCGCTTGACATGGCCGAACTTGGATTAGGCCGGGAGGTGGACTGGGGGCGTTGGCTTGATCGCGGTGACGTCCTGACCCGGGGTTTCATCAACTCCTTCGGGCAGTACGGCATCGAGCGGCACCAGGTGAACGAACTTTGGGTGCTGTCGAGCCGCGCTCGGCAGAAGGCGGTGGTCCTCGTCCACCCGTTGTGGCGTACCGATCCGGTGTTCTTCCGTCTGGAGCAGGCCGAGGCAGTGCGCCATGTGCAGGAGACGTTTCAGGATGTAAAGACGGCGGATCTCTTCGAGCTCGACCGGACGCCTGTGGCGGTGGCTGGACGCTTGCTGTCTTCGGCATGACGGACACCCTCCTCTGCGGCGGAAACACCGCCGCGTCTGGACCTCTTCGGCCGCTACGGGTCGAACAAGTGCCAGCGCTTCCGTAAAATGCCCGAGCTGTCTACGTGGTGGGGGTGCGTAATGGATTTGGCTTGGCGGAGAGCAGAGCCGATCGCTGAGGACCTGGTCGAGTCGTTGGAGGTATGGCGGGAGACCAAGCGCAACAGGAAGGGCGGCATCGACGCGAACGTCTTCTGCGCTGGGCTCTACGTGACCGAACATCTCGGGCGGCACTACCCGCTGAGCCGTTCCGACTATCTTGCGGAATCCCAGGTGAAGGGCGCAGGCGGTCCGCAGGCTCAGCGCATCCTGAGGCAGCACGGGGAGGAGCGGCCCTTTCTGAAGGAGGGAGGCAGGACCTCTCGAATGACCAAGGAAATCGCCGTCGAACTCGTAAACCTGATCGACGGGCATGCTCGTTCAGGCGATCTCCGCATCCTGTCCGCCCTGGAGCTAGGCCAGGTCGCGAGGACCTTGCAGGCATGGTTCGTTGACCAGATCAAGGTCGAGTACTTCGGCAAGCAGCGGCTCAAGGCGGAGTTTGTTCCGGCGAACCCGATCAAGCTCGTCGTCGCCGCTGTCCTGAGAGCAGCCCAAGAGCGAGGGGGCAATACGGCGGGAGCTGTGGCGCAACATCTTGTAGGTGCCAAGCTTGCACTCCGATTCCCCGCCCTCACGATCAGTAACGAAAGCTACACGACTGCCGATATTCAGACCGCTCGGCCGGGCGACTTCCTCGTCGGCGACACGGCGATTCACGTGACCATGAGTCCCGGCCCGTCGCTGTTCGAGAGGCGGTGCAAAGCCAACCGGGCTGCGGGTTACCGGTCCCGCGTGCTGGTTCCAGAGGCAAAGCTCGCCGCCGCCCTGCAGCTGTCAGAGCTCGCGCAGGTAGGGGATTACGTCGCGGTCCAGGCAGTGGAGGACTTCGTGGGCACCAATGTGGAGGAGATGGCGGAGTTCCGCGATCAGAGCATCCGGTCAGGGCTGCGGAAGTTGCTGGAGACATACAACAAGCGCACAGCCGAGGTGGAGACCGACCCGTCGCTCTTGATCGAGCTACCCGAGAATCTGTAGCCCGTCAAGGCGCAACTGGCTGCGTGGCTGTCCGGTCGACCTGCTCGACTGCGAAGGAGCCCTCCTCGAACTGTCACGGCCCCGCTAGCTGGTTGATCACGGTTAGGTCAGTAAGGTTGGGCCGTGACCCAGCTCGCGTTGATCCCCTCCGATGCCGGCATCATCAAGCCCACCGCTGCCGAGTTCTTCGCCGGGATAGGGCTTGTCCGTATCGGCCTGGAAGGAGCTGGCTTCAAAACCATCTGGTCGAACGACATCGAACCGGACAAGCGGGACATGTATGTTCGACACTTTGATGACCTGGAAGACGAGCACACCTTCCAGCTCGGTGACGTGGCGCAGGTGACAGGTGATCAGATTCCCGACGGGCTGAGCCTTGCTTGGGCTTCATTCCCATGCACTGACCTGTCCTTGGCAGGTGCTCGACGAGGCCTGGCGGGCAGCGAATCGGGGACGTTCTGGCACTTCGTGCGAGTGCTGGAAGAGATGGGCGCGCGACGCCCCCCCGTTGTGGTGCTGGAGAACGTGGTGGGGCTGGCCACCAGCCATGGCGGCGAGGACCTGGCTGCCGCCATCCGTGCACTCAATGATCTTGGCTACTCGGTGGATGTCCTCACGCTCGACGCGCGCCGGTTCGTGCCGCAGTCGCGGCCACGGCTGTTCCTCGTCGGTGCCATCGATCCTCCAGCGGATGAGCCCGTGCCCAACAGCGAGCTGCGGCCGGACTGGCTCCAGGCACCTTTCGGTGATTCCAGCCTGAGAACTCACCGGGCGATGTTGCCTGCACCCCCTCCTCCCCTGACCACCGGATTGACTCAGTTGGCTGACAAGTTGCCGCTCAACAGCGATCTCTGGTGGGATGAGCTGCGCAGGGCCGCCTTCATCGACTCCTTGTCGCTCATCCAGGCGGAGCGACTGGAAGCCTTACGAAAGTTGCGCAGGATCTCGCGTCGAACCGCCTACCGGCGGACCCGCGGCGGTAAGCCGACCTGGGAGATCCGTCCCGATGACATCTCGGGATGCCTGCGCACCGCCCGAGGTGGCTCCTCGAAGCAGGCCGTCGTGGAGGCTGGTCACGGCAAGGTGCGGGTGCGGTGGATGACTCCCGGGGAATACGCCCGTCTCATGGGCGCCGGTGACTACCACCTCGAGGGGCTCCGCACGAACCAGGCCCTGTTCGGCTTCGGTGACGCTGTGTGCGTGCCTGTGGTGTCGTGGCTTGCCCGTGAGTACCTGATGCCGCTCGTACACGGGGAGCTGCGCGCTGCGGGGTCGCCGCATCTGGCGGTGGTGGGTGCCTAGCATCCCCGGGCGGCTAGGACCCGCATTCGACCGATGGTGAGGGGAACACCAGATGAATCTTGGGCCTCCAGCCCTGCGATCCGACGTGCCATGCAGGGCAATCGCAGTCGCAACACCACGCCAGAGATGGCGCTGAGACGAGCGCTTCACGCCAAAGGGCTGCGATACCGCGTCTGCGCCTATCCACTACCCGATTTACGTCGGAAGATCGATATCGTCTTCCGGCCGGCTCGCGTCGCCGTTGAGGTCCATGGCTGCTTTTGGCATGGCTGCCCGCAACATCACCGTCGACCGTCGGCAAATAGCCAGTACTGGCGTGAAAAGCTTGCCAGAAACATGAATCGCGACCGGCAGACCCGCCAGCAGCTTGAGCAAGCTGGCTGGCTATTGATCACCGTGTGGGAACACGAGAATGTCGAGCATGCCGTTGACAGGATCGCCGACGCAGTGCAAGCACGTCGAGCCTAGCTGGAAACCGAGAAACGTTGAGAAAGCCAGGCCCGAACAGCGGCGACCGTGGTATATCCGTGGCTTCGAAGAATCTCTACGACATCGCGGCCACAGATCAGCACAATTGGATGGCCATCGATCCGCACCTCTTCGTATGCCTGTCTGTCCACATGCGCGGTTGTGACGAGGACGCCAAACATCCTGTGGCGGATACGCGAGATCAGGCGGGAGACTTCCCGCACGCCAACCGAGTTTCCCGGTGAGTAGCATTTCGCCTCAAGGGCGAAGTCCAGACCAATCGTATCTGCGGCAGGACCAAGCAGGTACTGGCCCACGGCGTCACGGCCACCGTCCCGGCTGCGCGGTGTCACTTCTGTCCGGCCTGTTGCCGGGGCCATCATCCGCCACAATTCGACCGCGCACTGCTCGAAGCCGTGTGGGTCAGGCGCGAACCACGCGTGGATTGCTGCGAGGATTTGGCGGCCCTCGGCATCCCGAGGAGTCTGATCTTCCTTGGTGCGAACGACTGTCGTGCGCTGGGCAAGCAGTGGCCGGTAAGCCCTTCCTTCGATCCAGTCGCGCCATGCTCGTGGGCAACTGGGCCCATCTACCTGTCCTGTTAGGATCTCGTTTATCCAGGCTCGCCGAACAATCGGAACGTCAAGTACAGTGAAGCGGGATCGGTAGTTCTGAAAACGCAGTCCTTGCTTGGTCCGCCAGATTGCCTGAAGGTCGTCGTCCGGGTTGGACGAGGGGCCGCCTGGGGCCAGTAGGCCGCGGAATCGTACATCGCGCCGTGTGCCGGTCCAGACGAACAGAAGGAACGGCGGAATCGCGCGACGATCATCCGCCGACCCGTAGGTGCGGTCGAACACGTCTCGCAGAAGCAGATTCCCACGCCTGGGCGTCCCGTGTAGGTCCGCTCCCGGCGTTTTGTTGTCACCGTAGTAGGTAAAGGAGCCGGTCTGCTCATCGAGCACATCCGGCCAATCCGGGTCTCGTCCAGAGGAATGGAGCGCTACTAATCTAACTGGCCCAGACCCCTTCGTCCTGGCTGGCCGAAATCCGCCTTGGTTTCCGGCGCCTGGAATGAGTCGGGCCAGTGGCTCACCTCGTAAGTTGTTGATGGGTCCGCTGTGATAATAGCCGTCAATGACCAGGTCCGCCTTGGGTAGCTCCTCGAAGGCAACTGCCGATCGTTCGGACGAGATTGCCCGGGTGTAGGCGGTCACTGTTGCCGACCCTGTGGTGGCTCTGCCACGAATACGCCGAGTCCCTGGTGGCCGTAGAGCTCGCCCGTTTCAATCAGGATCGTGATCGCTTGGCGGACCGTGGACTGGCTGCCGACCTCGTACATCTCGGCGAGTGCTTTGGTCGACGGCAGCTTATGGCCGCGAGGCCATTCGCCCGAAGCGATGCGCCCGCGGATGTCGGCGATGATCCGCCGGTAGTGCGGCTCGAACTTCCGTGGTGCGGGCATGCGAAGTACTCCCAGCTAGGCCCACACATCTGATCACGGGAGCCAGGAGAACTTCAAGGGCATCGTTGACTTTACCAGCAACGTCGGTAAAGTGCACAGACGAGGAAACGCCCCAGCTAGGCACTGAGGTGGGTCCTTCGTCGGAGCAGCAACTGCCCTGGCCAGCCGAACCTCGCGATTCGTTTGCGGTGGCCAGCACGCTGCTCCGACGCTCACCAGCTTCCCGTGACGGCCGCTGAAACGACGGAGGCACGAGCGGCGGAGAGAACACCCGGCCGCCAGGCAGTGGCGGGAGTAGCAGGCCCGGGGTGGGTGCTGGGCTCCGGCCGGTACGGACGCGCGGTCGTACCGGCCGCCCCCGCTCGCCTCGGTGCCGCAACCATCCGACCAGGGAGGGTCATGGACTCGATCGACGAGATCCTCGGCGAACTGCCGCTGCCGCCGTACGTCACCACCGAAGACGTCACCTTCGCCGTCAAGGCCATCACCGTGCACGCCCCCGAGCAGTGGCCCGAAGGCCGACGCTGCCGAAACGACCGCGCACCACACCCCTGCCGCCTGCACCGCTGGGGCCGCCGGGTCCTCGACCAGCGAGGCCTGACCGACCGGCAGATCGAAGTGCTCATCGCCGAGCAGGAGGCACCGCACCGATGATCTACGTGACCGGAGACCGCCTGCGCCCGCACAACGTCCGTGCCGCCGCCTTCGACACCCGCTGGCGTGGCCTCGACCCCGAGCAGGTGCACGCCTACCTCAACCGGCTCGCCGACGAGCTCGACCGCCTGCACCGCGAGCTGACCACCGCCAACACCGAGGCCGAGCGCATCCGCCAGGCCCTGCGGCAGTGGCAGTCCCGCCACACCGCCTGCCGCTTCACCGACCCGGACTGGTCACCGAACAGCCGGTGGCAGCGATGACCGCACCCCGCTGGATCATCCACCTGCCCACCACCCTGACCAGCCAGGACGCCGCCGCCGGCCTGGCCGCCGCGCTGCGTGACTCCCTCAGCCATGTCGCCGCGTTCGACTTCGGCGAGACCACGCTCAGCGAGGAGGATAGCCAGCACCTCCGCCACCGCGTCTGGTGCGACGCCCGGCACGACGGCGGTCGGCGCTGCGGCCTGCGCGAGGGGCATCCAGGACCGTGCGGGGCCGCAGCAACCAGGTGACGCCGGTACCGTGCGGAGATGCTCGACGCCGACGACCTCCTGGCCGACTTCACGCCTCCCCTGCCGTACACGATGGAAGCCGCCGCCGACGCTCCCACCGCGCCCGGCGTGCACGTGGTCCTCGATCGCGGCACGGTCATCTACGTCGGCTGGACCGGGAACCTGCGCAACCGCCTCCGGCAGCACCTGACCGGCAACCGGGAGTCATCGGTGCTGCACCAGCAGGTCGGCCAGCTCCTCGACACGCCAACCGAGGCGGCGACGAGGCAGGACATCGCCGGCTGGCTGGGCCGGTGCGAAGTCCGCTGGCAGGAGACCGACCACCCAGAGGGTACGAAGGAAGCCCTCGTCCTGGCCCTCAAGCCCCGCTTCAACCGGCAGGTGCCGAAGCCTCGGTGACGGGCCGGCTCGGCCGCCGTAGCGCTGCCCGGTCAGTTCCTTCGTAGGCAGAACTCGTTGCCGTCCGGATCGGCCAGCACGGCAGTGCCGTCGTCACCGACCTCGAGCCGAGTGGCCCCGAGCGAGAGCAGCCGGTCGACCTCCGCCTGCTGGTCGCCACCGGCCGGGGCGAGGTCGAAGCGCTGCCGGTTCCGCCCCTGCTTCGGGGCCACGGGTGGGCCGCCCCACGCGACCTTCGTGCCGCCGTGCGGTGACTGGATCGCGGTCTCCTCGTGCTGGTCCCACACCAGCGGCCAGTCCAGCGCCTCTTTCCAGAACAGGCCGACGTCCCGGGTGCCGTCGCAGCTGAGTTCCCCGAGGAAGCCGCACCCGGCGAGGTAGTTGTTGCCCGGCTCGATCACGTCGAACTCGTAGCCCTCGGGGTCGGCCAGGACGACGTGCCCCTCCTCGGGGCGCTGCCCGATGTCGAGGTGACCTGCGCCGAGCCGCAGCGCCGTCGCCACCGTCTGCTGCTGGTCGTCGAGGCTGGCGCTGGTCAGGTGCAGGTGCATGCGGTTCGGCCGCACCATCTCCGCGTCGCCGCGGGCGAATCGGAGACTGAGCTGGGTTTCGGGTCCCGGCAGGAGCACGCCGCCGGCGTCCTCGACGATCTCCCGGCCAAGCATGTCGGCCCAGAACCGCGCCACGCGATCCGGGTCGCGCGCGTCGAAGGTCACCGAGAGGAGTCGCGAGGTCATCGCCCCACGCTAGGCGTGGGCCGGTCGGGCGACAAAGCCATTTTGGCCGGCGCCGGATCGCGGCCGGGGGCGACCGGGCCAGGCCCGGACCCTGGACCCCGGCCCGGTGGGACCGGACCGGCCCCGGACCCCGGCCCCGGTGCGACCGGGTCGGCCCCATCGCCGGCTCCCGCACCCAGCCGATGTAAAAGCTTCTAGACATGGTGTCAAAGACGCCTTACTCTGGGCGTGTCAAGAATTCTTTACGTCGGGAGGCGGTATGACGCACGAGGAGAAACGCGCCTGGACCATGCTGGTGGTCAGCGTCGTGGGGTACGCGGTCTACGCGGCGGTCGTCCTGAGCCGGGTCGACGGTGGGCCGCTTCCCGCGACCCCGTACGCCGGCATTCTGCTGTGGACGGTCGGCGGCGCCATCGTCGCGAACATCGTGGCCGAGATCGGGATGGGCGTGGTGAGCCCGCGGGCGTCCCGGGTCAAGGACGTTCGCGACCGGGAGATCGGGCGGCTCGGCGAGCATGTCGGGCAGGCGTTCGTGGTCATCGGCGCGGTGTCGGCGATGCTCATGGCGTTGGCCGAGTGGGACTGGTTCTGGATCGCCAACGTCATCTACCTGTGCTTCGTCCTGTCGGCGGTGGTCGGCTCCCTGACCAAGGTGATCGTCTACCGCACCGGTGTCCCGCAGTGGTGAAGCCGACCCAGGTCACCAACAACATCCGCGCACTGCGCTTCGCGCATGACGAGATGACCCAGGCCGAACTCGCCGAGCGGATCGGCGTGACCCGGCAGACCGTCATCGCCATCGAGCAGGGCCGCTACTCGCCCTCGCTGGAGATGGCGTTCCGGATCGCCCGGGTGTTCGGCGTACGGCTCGACGACGTGTTCCAGTACCCCGAGGAGGCGGCACCATGAAGGCCATCGTCCAGGACACCTACGGCCCGCCGGACGTGCTCCAGCTCCGCGACATCGACCGGCCGGCCGTCGGCGACGAGGACGTCCTCGTCGAGGTCCGCGCGGCCGGGGTCGACCCCGGAGTCTGGATCTTCATGGCCGGCCGCCCCTACCTGGCGCGGCTGGCCAGCGGGTTGCGCCGGCCCCGGGTGCCGGTGCGCGGCCGGGACCTGGCCGGGGTGGTGGCCGCGGTCGGCGTCCGGGTGACCCGGTTCCGGCCGGGCGACGAGGTGTACGGCACCAGCCTGCGCGGCTCGTACGCCGAGTTCGCGAGCGCGCCGCAGCGGCGACTGGCCCGCAAGCCGGCCAACGTGTCGTTCACGCAGGCCGCCGCGCTGCCGGTCTCCGGGATGACGGCGCTACGCGCGGTCCGCGACAGCGGCGAGGTCCGCCCGGGGCACCGGGTGCTGGTGATCGGCGCGTCGGGCGGTGTCGGGTCCCTGGCCGTGCAGATCGCCACGGCGTACGGGGCGACGGTGACCGCGGTCTGTGCCCCGGCCAAGGCCGATTTCGTCCGTTCCCTCGGCGCCGCGGACGTCCTCGACTACACGAGCGAGGAGGTCGACCGCGACGGTCCGGTGTACGACGTGGTCATCGACACCGGCGGTGACCGGCCGTTGTCACTGCTGCGGCGTGCGCTCACCCCGCACGGGACGCTGGCGCTGGTCGGCGGCGCGTACGCCAAGGGCCCGGTGCTCAGCGGCTACGACCGGCAGATGTTCCGGGCGCCGCTGCTGTCCCTGTTCGCCGGCCAGCGGCTCCGCAGCGTGAGCGCCGTGGAGCGGGCCGAGGACCTGGACGAGCTACGGGATCTCGTCGAGTCCGGCGCGCTCACCCCGGCGATCGACCGCAGCTACCCCCTCGCCGAGGCAGCGGACGCGATCCGGCACCTCCGGGTCGGGCACCCGGCAGGAAAGCTGGTCCTCACCATCTGACCTGCGGCTGTCAGTTGTCGGCAGCCCAGAATCGGACCAGGAAGCGTTCGGCGTCCATGATCGGGATGGGGTGGCCCGGCTGTGCCTCGATCCGGCGCAACTCGGCCCGTCCGGTGACACTGACCTGGGCGTGGTAGCGGCCCGGCGGACCGAGCGTCAGGACCGGGCTGGCCCGGAACTCCAGCATGCCGGACACGTGCACGGTGCCGTCGCTCAGCGCCAGGGTCACCTGCTGCTGAGCGTCCGCGTCCCGCCGGTCGTCGGGTGGGGCCGCGGCCCAGGCCTCCAGCACGACCCGGGCGCAGTGGTACGAACCCGAGGCGCTCATGAGGTACAGGATGTCGTCGCCGGCGGTGCAGAGCGGCACCCGGCCGGAGAAGGGGTCAGCCAGGAAATCTGCGGCCGCACCGGCCACGATGATGATGCCGTGGTCGGGCGGTAGCAGCGCCTCGACGCTGTCCAGTGGTCCGGTCATCGCCCCTCACCGTGGTTCGTGGCACCTCACTCCAGTACGGGCCGGAGGGTACAGCGCCGGCACCAGGCCGGTACTAGGGTCTCGGTTGGCCGTCGGTACGGCGGCTGGCCGACACGGGGAGGTGTCATGCGGCGTCGTCAACTGCTGGCGTCCGGGATGTTCACGGCGATCGGGCTCAGCGCCGGAGAGCTGTTGACCGCAACGCCGGCCGCCGCCGAGACGGCGGCCCCGCTCAAGAGCGTCGGCACCCAACTGCCGGTCGACGACCTGCGGGCGATCGAACTCGACGAGGCGCGTGGCCGCCTCTACCTCGCCCAGGGGGTCGGCGGCGCGCTGCCGCTGGTGGTGACCGACCTCGACGGCCGGCTGCTGAACCGGGTCACGGCCGTCGCCGACATCTCCGACCTCGTCCTCAGCTACGACGGGCGGATCCTGTACGCGGCGCAGGACTTCAACCGGATCGTGGCGCTGGACGCCGACACGCTCACCATCGTCGCCAGCTACCCGGCGCCGCCCGGCGCCCACCTGTACACCGTCGAACCGACCGGCGACAAGATCGTCGGTGGGTTCATCGACGCCGGTCTCGGCTCCGGCGGTCTGCTGATCTGGTCCGCGCCCGGCACCCCGCCGGTGGTGTTCACCGAGGGCCCCAACTACCACCCGATCATCGACGCCAGCCCCGGCGCGCCCGGCCTCCTCGTCGCCGGCGACACCGGATATTCGCCGGTCAGCACGTACGTCGTCGACGTCTCCGGGGACAGCCCGAGGATCATTGGCCGGCGGGACAACACCGGCAGCAACCTCATCGACTACGCCGTGAGCCCGGACGGCACCGAGGTGGTGGAGACGGTCGGCTACCCGTACGAGCACCACTCGTACCGGCTGCCGGACCTCGCCGACGCCACCGTCTATCCCAGCGGGGTCTATCCGCAGGACGCCGCCTGGTCCGGGGACGCCTCCACGGTCGCCATCGGCCGCGCCTCGACCGGCACCGGGGACGCCGACGTCTACCTCTACGGCAAGGGCGGCACGGTGCCGACGTACGCCGTGGACTTCCGTAACGGCGACAGCCTCTGGGAGGGGACGCTGCTGGTCAACCGGGACGGCACCCGGGCCTGGGCGGTCAGCTCGACCGACCCGTACCAGGAGACCCAGCTGCTGCACTCCTTCGGGCCGGCGCACCCGCCGCGGCCGCCGATCACCGACCTGGCCGTCACCGCCCATGTCGGGACCGGCAAGGACAAGGGCACCGCGCAGCTCACCGTGACCTGGAGCTCGCCGATCGGGGACGACAACTACTGGTGGATCACCGCGTCGACCAACGGCGGGGCCGAGCGGGAGTTCTGGCGCGGCAAGCTGGACGCCAGCGGCCGGTACAACCTCACCTACTCGCTGCCCCGCGGCACCACCACCTTCACGGTCCGGTACCGCGACTACTGGCAGTTCTACCCCGACGGGTACGCGACCGCGATCATCGACAGGTGACTTGAGCAACTTTCACCACTAGCGTCGGTCGGACCTGGACAGTCACTACTCGGGGAGGACGTCCATGTTCCGTCCGCACCACCACCACCGGAGCGTCCGATGAGGGCGCGCCCACTCGCGGCGGCAGCGGTCGCCGTCGGCCTGGTCGCCGCCGGCCTCACCGTCACCGGCGGCACCGCCGTCGCCCACGGCAACGGCTACTCCGCCCTGATCCAGCGCGCCTCCTACGGCGTACCGCACATCACCGCGCAGAACTTCGCGAGCCTCGGCTACGGCGTCGGCTACGTCCAGGCCGAGGACAACGTCTGCCTGATCGCCGAGCAACTGGTCACCGTCCGCGCCGAGCGGTCCCGCTGGTTCGGCGCGAGCACCGGCAACGTCACCAGCGACCTGTTCCACCAGAAGGCCATCGACGCCCGCGCCGCCGAGCGCTGGCTGACCGGCCCGCGCGACGGCATCCACGCGCCCTCCACCGAGGTACGCGACCAGATGCGCGGCTTCGTCGCCGGCTACAACGCCTACCTCCGCACCGCCAAGAACAAGATCACCGACCCGGCCTGCAAGGGCAGGGACTGGGTACGCCCGATCACCGAGCTGGACGTGTGGCGGGCGAACTGGACGCGGATGATCCGGGCCAGCTCCGGCGCGCTCGCCGACGGCATCGTCGCGGCCGCGCCGCCGGGCGCCGGCGGAACCGCGAGCGCCCCGCAGGCCGAAGCCGTCGTCGCCGCCCGCGACGGCGTGCCGGCCGGGGTGGGCAGCAACGCGTACGGCCTGGGGCGCGACGCCACCGCCAGCGGCGCCGGCATGCTGCTCGCGAACCCGCACTTCCCGTGGGACGGCGGCGAGCGCTTCTACCGGATGCACCTCAAGGTGCCCGGCCGGTACGACGTGGAGGGCGCGGCCCTGGTCGGCGACCCGCTCGTCGAGATCGGCCACAACGGACGGGTCGCCTGGTCGCACACCGTCTCCACCGCGCGCCGCTTCGTCTGGCACCGGCTGGCCCTGGTGCCCGGCGACCCGACCAGCTACCTCTACGACGGCCAGCCCCGGAAGATGACCTCCCGCACGGTCACCGTGCAGACGCCGGGCGGGCCGGTCACCCGGACCTTCTACGACACCCACTTCGGCCCGGTCGTCGTGGTGCCGGGCACCTTCGACTGGACGGCGCAGGCCGCGTACGCGATCACCGACGTCAACGCCGCCAACAACCGCGCCCTCGACGGCTGGCTCGCGATGGGCCGGGCGACGTCGGTGGGTGAGCTGCGGAAGGTGCTGGACCGGCGGCAGTTCCTGCCCTGGGTCAACGTCATCGCCGCCGACCGCGACGGCAACGCCCTCTACGCCGACCACTCCGTGGTGCCCCGGGTCACCGGCTCCCTCGCGGCCGCCTGCATCCCGGCGCCCTTCCAGCCCCTGTACGCCAGCAGCGGCCAGGCCGTCCTCGACGGCTCCCGCTCCGCGTGCGAGCTGGGCCGCGACCCGGACGCCGCGGTGCCCGGCATCCTCGGCCCGGGCAACCTGCCCGCGCTGGTCCGCGGCGACTACGTGACCAACTCCAACGACAGCTACTGGCTGGCCAACCCGGCCCAACCGCTGGAGGGGTATTCGCGCATCATCGGCGACGAGCGCACCCCGCGCAGCCTGCGGACCCGGCTCGGCGTGCACCAGGTGCGGCAGCGGATCGCCGGCACCGACGGGCTGCCCGGCCAGGGCTTCACCACCGGCAAGCTGTGGGACGTGACGTTCGGCAACCGGGCGTACGGGGGTGAGCTGGTCCGCGACGACCTGGTCCGGGTCTGCGAGGCGCAGCCGACGGCCACCGCCTCCGACGGCACGGTCGTGGACCTGACCGACGCCTGCGCCGCCCTGCGCGGCTGGGACCTGAAGGTCAACCTGGACAGCCGGGGCGCGCACCTGTTCACCGAGTTCGCCCTGGCCGGCGGCCTGCGCTTCGCCGACCCGTTCGACCCGGCCGCCCCGCTCAGCACGCCGAGCCGGCTCGCCGTCGACGACCCGCGGGTCCGCACCGCCCTCGCCACCGCCGTCCGCAAGCTGGACGGCATCCCGCTCGACGCCCGCCTCGGCGACGTGCAGACCGAGCCGCGCGGCGCCGAGCGCGTCCCGATCCACGGCGGGCGCGCCGAAGCCGGCGTCTTCAACATGATCATCGGGGTGCTGCAGCCCGGCGTCGGCTACTCGAAGGTGCAACACGGCTCGTCGTTCGTGATGGCCGTCGAGCTGGGCCGCAACGGGCCGTCCGGGCGGCAGATCCTCACCTACTCCCAGTCGGCCAACCCGAACTCACCCTGGTTCGCCGACCAGACCCGGCTCTACTCGGGCAAGGGCTGGGACACCATCAAGTACACCGAGAAGCAGCTCAGGGCCGACCCGAACCTGGTCACCTACCGGGTGGGGGAGCGGCACCGCTGACCGGCGGGCGGCTGCGGGCCGGCGGTGCGCCGCCGGCCCGCACCGCACCCGGCAACGGGGCGGCTCCCGGCGGCCGGGCGGACGCGGTGCGGCGCGCCGCGCGCCGTACCGGCGTAGGGTCGGTGTCGTGGCAGCGGCGGCGCGTCGGTACCGCTACGTCGGCCCGGCGGACGTGCAGGCGTCCGTCGCGGACGCCCCCGAGGGCTGGCCGATCCGGTCCCCGGTCGACCTCGACGCCTACCTGTCGGCCGCGGACTCCCGCGACCGGGACGACCCCTTCACGTACGTCATCGACGCCGCCGGCACGCTGCGGCTCGCGCCCAGGCGCAGCGAGCACGTCGCCTGTGCCGGCGGTGCGGAGGTGCTCGGCGCGGGGGAGATCGCCTTCGCCGACGAGCGGGGCGGCTGGGTGGTGACCGAGGTGAGCAACCAGTCCACCGGCTACTGCCCGGGTCCCGCCTCCTGGCCGGCGGTGGCGGACGCCCTGGACCGGGCCGGCGTCGATCACCCGGAGGGTTTCACCGAGGTGGTCGTGTTCCGGCGCTGTCTCGACTGCGGCGAGCGCAACCTCGTCCGCGACGAGGATTATGTCTGCGCGCTCTGCGGCGCCGAGTTGCCGGAGGACGTGGCGCCCCGGCTGACGGCCCAGCCGCCGACCGACCACCATCCGCACTGACCAGCGAGCGCCCCCGGCGGACCCGCAGCCTCAGCGGGCCGTCCAGGTCTGCACCTCGACCAGGTTGCCCTCGGGATCGCGCAGGTAGGCCGACCGCACCCCCCATCCGGGCCGGTCGGCGGCCTCGGCCACCACCACCCCGGCCGGCAGGGCGGCGACGGTGGCGTCCACATCGGGCACGGGGACCACAATCAGCACCCCGCCGTCGCCCCGGCCCACCGGCAGCACCGCCTCGGCGGCCCGGCGGCCGAGGATCGCGAGGACCGTCTCGCCAGCCTGGTCGAAGCCGGCGTACTCGACGTCCGGGACCACCGTCTCCGGCTTGCCGAGCAGGTCGGTGTAGAAGCGCAGGGTGGCCGGGAAGTCGTCGGCGACAACGCGCGCGTGCACACTCACGCCCCGACCCTAGTCCCCGTCGGCTGGCGGCTGGCTCGCCGCCCACTCGCAGATCGCGGCGAGCGGCTTCTCCAGGGTGTGCCCGAGGTCGGTGAGTTCGTACTCGACGTGCTGTGGGGCGCTGGCCTTGACCACCCGGCGGCGCACCAGGCCGTCGGCCTCCATCCCGCGCAGCGTCTCGGTGAGCACCTTCTGGCTGATGCCGGGCAGGCGGCGGCGCAGTTGGGCGTGCCGCTGCGGCCCGGCCAGCAGCGCGTAGATCAGCAGGACCCGCCACTTCGCCGCGAACCGTTCCAGCGCCTGGCGGGTCGAGCAGCTCTCCTGAAGAACGTCGGGGATGACGAGAACCATCGGACCTCCCGATCGGCGGATCGCCGGCAAGGGCACCGGAAAGTGCCTTCTGGTCGGTGCCGGCCGGCCGCCCTAGCGTCGGCGCCAAGCCTAGTTCCTCGACGCCGATCGGATGGTCGACCGTGACCGAGTTCCGCATCCACACCTACACCGCCGCGGAGAGCGGCATCCTCGCCAACAGCTATCTGTTGGAGACCGCCGACGGGGTGGTGCTCGTCGACGCCAACCTGCTGGTCTCCGACGCGCGGGCCCTCGCCGCCCGGCTGGCCGCGCTGCGCAAGCCGTTGCTGGCCGCGTTCGTCACCCACGCCCACCCGGACCACTTCAACGGCCTGCCTTATGTGGTGCCCGACGACGTACCGGTCTACGCGACCGCGGCGGTGGCCGAGGCGATCGCCGAGGTGGCCGAGCCGAAGCGGGCGCAGTGGCAGCCCGTGTACGGGGACGAGTGGCCGGACCGGTACCGCGTGCCGGACCACGTGGTGCCGGCCGGTGGCACCGTCGAGCTGGGCGGGCTGCGGATCGCGGTGCACGACGTCGGCGCGGCGGAGAGCCACGCCGACTCGTACCTGCTGGTGGCCGGCGGTGAACGGCGGGTGGCCTTCATCGGCGACCTCGCCTTCGACGGCACCCACGCCTACACCGCCGACGGGCACACCGGCCGCTGGCTGGCCGCCCTCGACCGGCTGGACGGTGAACTGGGCGGGCTCCGGCTCTATCCGGGGCACGGCGCGCCGAGCGACGGGAGCCTGCTCGCCGCGCAGCGGCGCTACCTGCTGATGTACCGGGAGGCGGTGCGCCGGATCGCCGACGGCGCACCGGCGCTCAGCGACGCCCAGCGGCAGGAACTGACCGGGCTGATGACCCGGTTCCTGCCGGATGCCCCGCTGGACTGGCTGGTCGGCCTGGGCGCCGACGCGGTCGCGGCCGAGCTGGCCGCCGAAGCGCTGGCCGCCGCATGAGCACCCGGGAACGCGGGAGCGTGACGCCGGAGCGCGTCACCTTCGCCAGCGACGGTATCGACCTGGTCGGCGAGCTGCGGCTGCCGGCCGCGGCCGGGCCGGCGGCGGCGGTCGCCCTCACCGGGCCGTTCACCGGCGTCAAGGACCAGGTCGCCGGGACGTACGCGGACCGGCTCGCCCGCGCCGGCTTCGTCACCCTCGCCTTCGACCATCGCGGCTTCGGGGAGAGCGGCGGCCGCCCCGGTCACGAGGACAGCCAGGGCAAGCTGGCCGACCTGCGGGCGGCCGTCGAGCTGCTGCGGTCCCGCCCGGAGGTGGACCCGGACCGGATCGGCCTGGTCGGGGTCTGCCTCGGCGGTGGCTACGCGGTCCGGGCCGCCGGGGAGAACCCTCGGGTGAAGGCGGTCGTCGGGATCGCCGGCGGCTACAACAGCCCCGCCTGGTTCGTCGAGCGGATGGGGGTGGACACCTACCGGTCGGCGCTCGCCGGCCTCCTCGACGGGTACGACGAGTTCCTGCCCGCCGTGGCGCCCGACGGTGGGGAGGCGGCGATGGGCGGCGACGAGCCGTACGCCTACTACGGCACCGGCCGGTCCGCCGCACCGCACTGGCGCAACCGGGTGACCCGGGGTTCGCTGCACGCGCTGATGACGTTCGACGCGCTCGGCGCGGCCCCGCTGCTCGCCGCGACTCCGCTGCTGGTGGTGCACGGCCGGGTCGACGCCTACTGCGCGCCGGAACTCGCCGTCGAGCTGCACCGGCGCGCGCCCGGCGAGAAAGGAGATCGTGTGGCTGGACGCCGCGCGGCACATCGACCTCTACGACGTGGAGCCGTACGTGACCGAGGCGGCGGATGCGGCGGCCGCCTTCCTGCACCGGCACCTCGGTTGAGGCGGCGGCCGGAGGTCCCGGATCTCCGGTGAAGCGGCGGCCGGAGGCCCCGGACCTCCGGTGACGCGGCCGGCCGGGACGAGCCCGGCCGGAGCCGGTGGGTGCCGCCGGTCAGGCGGCGGTGCAGGCGTTGTCGGCCTTCCGCTTGGCGATCGCCTTGTCCGGGCCGGAGGCGTACTCGGCGAGGGTCTCCCCGCCCGGGTCGTACCGCCAGGTCTTGCCGGCCTGGCGTATCGCGCTGTGTCCGGTGCGGCCGGCGTGGCGCCAGGTCAGCTCGACCAACTCCATGCTCGCCGGCTTGACATCCTGGAGTTCGATCCGGTCGCCCTTGAAGAACGGGCAGGCCTTGTTCACCTTCTCGAAGTCCTTCTTGCTGATCTCCTTCTTCGCGGCGTCGGTCCAGAGCGCGTACGCGCCGGCCCAGTCGCCGTCGGCGAGCAGCGTGAACTGCTTGTTGGCGACCTCCAGCGCCTCGGCGACGTTCGGACCGATCGGCACCGGGGTCTGGGCGCCGGTCGCGCCCGGCTGGGCGGTCCCGGGCGGGGACGTGGCCGGGTCGGCGCCGCATCCGCTGGCGAGGGTCAGGATGGCCACGCCGATCAGCGCGCCGGTGGTCCAGCGCATGGGCAAACCTCCGTGAGTTATCGACTGCTGTCGCTGGGAGCGTTCCCAGACCTGGCAGTCTGGCACCGTCCGACGCCCGCATCAACCCCCTCGTCGGGGCCGGCCGGCGGACGCGCCGTGATCCCCGCGGGTCCGGTGGGCCCGGTGCGGTTCCCAGGTGGAGCCCGCGGTGGTTCCATTGTGGAGTTGCGGACCCGTCCGTTCACCCACCGGGAGGACTCATGTCCCTACGCAGAGTCGTATCATCGCTGGCCGCCGCCGGGTGCCTGCTGGCCGCCGGGCTGTCGATCGGGCCGGGACCGGCGACGGCGGCCCCCACCACCACGGCCGTGTTCAACAATCCGGTCGGCACGACGGCGGAGAAGGCCGCGATCCAGACCCGCCTCGTCGAACTGATCGACGGCGCGCCGGCCGGCTCCCGGATCCGGATGGCGATGTACTACGCCACCGACGCCACCGTGCCGAACGCCCTGATCGCCGCCAAGAACCGGGGGGTGAACGTCCAGGTCGTCTTCAACGACAACGACCGGACCAAGGCACCGTACGCGGCCCTGGTCACCGCCCTCGGCACCAGCCTCAGCGCCTCGTCGTGGATCCTGTTCTGCCCGGCCGGCCGGGGCTGCATCGGCAACCGGGTGCTGGGCAGCGTCGACTCGATCAACCACAACAAGTTCTTCCTCTTCTCCAGCACCCAGGGCACCGCGAACGTGGTGGTCCAGTCGACGGCCAACCTGCACACCGGCCGGGACGGCCTGGGCGGCTGGAACGCGGCGCTCGTCCTGGTCGGCAACACCGGCATCTACAACGCCTACAGCGGCTACTTCGACGACCTCAAGGCGCGGGTGGTCAACAACAACTACTACGACACCGGGCGGCCGGCGGTGACCTCCGGTGCCGCGAAGATCCACTTCTATCCGCGGCAGGAGAGCAACGGGCAGCCGTACAGCGACCCGGGCGAGGACACCATCGCCACCGTGCTGGACAACGTGGCCTGCTTCGGCAACTCGGTGGTGGGCACCCAGGACGGCACCCACCGCACCATCATCCGGGTCAACCAGACCATCTTCAGCCGCACGTACCTCGCCTCGAAGCTGTGGGCGCTGGACAAGGCCGGCTGCTACGTCGAGGTGGTCGAGCGGTACGACCCGGCCAGCAGCTCCGAGGTCACCGCCATGAAGAACCTGCTGGCCGCCACCACCAGCGGGTACGGAGGCCCGGTCGTCAGGTACTACTGCGCCGGCGACAGCGTCTGGACGCACAGCAAGTACCTGCAGGTCGAGGGGAACTACTACGGCGGCGCGGACCGGACGATCACCTGGGTCGGCAGCCACAACCTCAGCTACAACTCGTTGCGGCAGTCCGACGAGACGCTGCTGCAACTGGAGGACACCACCGTGTTCAACGCCTTCCGGACCAACTTCCGGACGGTCCGCGACACCGCAAGCATCCGGTCGGTCGCCAACGGCGGCAGCGCCACCTGCTCCTGAGCCGGGCAGCCGGCCGGCGGGGCGGGTCAGCGGGTCGCCCGGGCGACCAGGGGGATGCCCTCGCGGTAGGTGGGCACGGCCGGCGCCCAGCCCAGCTCGCGCTTGGCCTTGGCGTTGGAGACGCGCATCGAGGTGGTCATCATGGCGTGGAGGTAGGGGATCGGCCGCAGCACCCAGCTCGGCACCCGCCACGGCCGGCGCGCCCCGAACGCGGCGGCCAGGGTATCCAGGTAGTCGCCCCAGCGCACCGGCTCGTCGTCGACGATGTTGTACGCCTGGCCGGCACGCCCCCTCTTCAGGGCGGCCACGGTCGCGGCGGCGGCGTCCTCCAGGTAGATGAAGTTGGTGAAGCCGGCGGACGAGGGCACCGGCAGCCGGCGCCTGCGCACCAGGTTGACGATCATCCGGGTCATGCTGTCCTGGCCGTAGAAGAACCCGTAGCGCAGCGCCACGCCCGCCATCCCGTCGGCGGAGAAGGTCTGCTCCTCGGCGGAGCGCATGGCCGCCACGGCGCTGCCCAGCATGCCGCCCACCGGCTCGCCGAACGGGTCGTCCTCGGTGAGCACGCCGGGGCCGTGGTCGCGGTAGCCGTACCCCAGCATGATCGACTGGGTGACGAAGCGGTGGGCGCCGACCGCCCGGGCCGCCGCGAGCAGGTTGGCGGTTCCGGTGGTACGCAGCTCGTTCGTGCCGCGCATGGCGTCGCGCATCTTCGGGCTGCCCAGCGCGGTCAGCTCGTGCACGACCGCGTCGGCCCGTACGTCCCGGACGGCGGCGAGCAGGTTCTCCCGGTCCAGCACGTCGGCCACCACCGCCTCGGCGCCGGCACGGCGCAGCCGCTCGGCGTTGGTCTGGCTGCGGCTGATCCCGACCACCTCGTGGCCGGCGGCGATGAGCTGGCGGGTGAGCGGCGTACCGACGGCGCCCGAGGCGCCGGCGAGCAGGACTCTCATGGCGGTTCCCTTCTGCAGGTCTCACCCCCGTAGACGAACCACCGGTCGGGGATGTGATGACCGGTCGGTGTGTGGTCCCGCACGGCCGGCGGCATCGGTAGCCGGGCCGACCAGATCGCCGGACCGGTGTGTCGGCTCGCGGATCGGGTTCGTGCCGCCCGGCGGCGGTGCATAGGATCGGCACATGCACCGGACCTTCGGCATCATCTCCCCGCCGCGCTCCTGAGCGGGGCGCTTCCGCTCATCGTGTCCAGCCGCTGTGCGCTGGACGCGCGGTCCACGCGGCGCTGAGTCCGGTACGTACGCCCCGCTTCCGCGACCCCATTCCTTCGTCGCAGGAGCGATTCCTTCATGCTTGTCTCCGAACAACCGGTGGCTGCCGTCCGACGCCCCGCCACCGGCCTCTGGTCGCTTGTCCTCGCCGGGGTGCTGTGGGGCACCGGTGGCCCCACCGGCAGCCTCCTCGCCCACGAAACGGAGCTCTCGCCGCTGGCGGTGGCGGCCTACCGGCTCGCCGTCGGCGGCACGCTCGCCACCGGCTGGCTCTTTGTCGCCCGCAGACCGCTGCCCCGCGGCCGGGCAGCCTGGACCCGAATGGCTGTCACCGGGCTACTCGCCGCGCTCTTCCAGGCCTGCTTCTTCGGCGCGGTGTCACTGACCAACGTCAGCCTCGCCACCCTGCTCACCATCGGCGCGGCGCCGGCGCTGGTGCTGGCCGCCGAACGGGTCACCGGACGGCGGCGGGCCAGCGCGTCGATGCTCACCGCGGTGGCCCTCGCCGTCAGCGGTCTGGTCCTGCTCGTCGGCACGCCGGCCGGCGGCATCAGCACCACGGCGGCGCTCACCGGAGGCGGACTCGCGTTGCTGTCGGCGGCCGGCTTCGCCGCGATGACCCTGATCGGCACCCGGCCCGTCGCCGGGCTCGACGATTTCACCGCCACCGGCGTGAGTTTCGCGCTCGGCGGTGCCGTGCTCGCCGCCGCGTCCACGGTGACCTCGGGCCTGGGGTTCGGCCCCACCGCGAGGTCCGTGGGGTTGCTGCTCCTGCTGGGCGCCGTGCCCACCGCGATCGCGTACGCCCTGTACTTCCGCGGGCTGCGCACCAACCCGGCGGGGACGGCCGCGCTGATCGCGTTGCTGGAGCCGCTCGTCGCCACCCTCCTGGCCACCGTGTTCCTCGGCGATCGGCTGAGCCCGACCGGGCTCGTGGGCGCCGGACTGATCACTGTCGCCATCGTGCTGAACGCCCGCGGCGCGCGCCGCTGACCACCAGGGGCCCGGACCGGACTGGTCCGGGCCCCTGGTGTGCTGGGCCAGCGGCTTCGGCCCGGACCGTGCCGTTCCACCTGCGAGCCCGAGCAGGGCCCCTTACGACTCCGGTTCGGCGGGCAGGCTGTCCATGAACGAGCTGACCGAGAAGACCGCCCGGCCGGCGCCGGCCGGGCCGTACCCGGGCGGGCTGGACAGGCCGTTGGCCTTCATCGTGGCGGCGTACGCCTCCAGCAGCCGGATGTGGTATTCCAGCGGCGCGCCCTGCGGGTTGGTCCTGCCGAGCGGGGTGGTCGGCTCCGGGCACCAGGTGGTGAACCGGGGGGTGATGCCCCGGGACATGAAGTACTGCAGGCCCTCGGTGGTGGAGTCGATCGCCTCGTCCACGCTGGTGAAGCCGTACGGGGCGGCCATCTCGACGCCCGCCACGAAGTTCGGGATGACGTTGCGCGGCCCGAAGATCTCGGCGGAGTCGAGGATCCGCCGGTGCCACTCCTCCCGGCCCACGTACCGCTCCTTGCCGGGGCAGTAGAGCTCGAACAGCCGCTTGTCCCACACCTCGTAGTTGGGGTGGTAGATCCGGATGCCGTAGTCGTGGAACCGCTGCACGTCGGGCCGGGGCAGCGCCTGCGCGACCACCTTGCCGATCCACCGGCCCGGGAACCGCTCCTCGATCGCCTGGGCGTACCGGCCGTAGAAGTCGGCCTCGGCCAGCCCGTCGACCTTGGACGTGATGCTGCCGCCGGTGAGGGTGTACGCCCGCGACGCGCCGGTGGTGTCGTGCCGGTCGATGATCTCCAGCGCCTCCAGCACCTCCTCGACGGGCTTGACCCCGGTGTACGGGCGGCCGGCCTGCTTGTGCTGACGCCAGTTGTGGTTGATGTCGCAGTACTGGCACTCCTCCTTGGCGCCGAAGTACTGGCAGACCCGGAACACGGTCAGGTAGATGAGGTAGCCCCACTGGATCGTCGGCGCCACCTCCATCACCGACTTCCCGTTGGCCAGCGTGTGCCGGTAGTAGTCCGGCATCGGGGGCAGCCCGACGTCGGCGATCGGCCGGCCGTCCAGGAACAGCCGCAGGCGGCCGTCGCCGTCGTCCTTGACCCGGTACGGCGAGTCGGGGTTGGTGCGGACCGAGACGACCGTGCGGCGCAGCCCGTACGGGCCGCCGGTGAGCACGATCTCCTCCGGCGGCCGGCGCAGCGCGGCGGTGCCCAGGTCCGGCAACGTCCGGTGGTCGAAGGAGAAGATGAAGTAGGACTTGGGCTTGACGGTCCCGCTCTCGTTGTCGGTCAACGCCGAGTCGTCGAAGGCCAGGCCGCCACGCAGCAGGTCCTCCTTGATGACCGCCTCTTTCGGCACCTGGGGAAAGCGCCCCATCAGGTCCTCGATGAGATCGGTACGCGCCTGCATGCGCCCTCCCTGGCGGTTGTGCGCGAAGGCCCCGAGGTGGTGCCCGAGGCCTGAGGTGGGTCGGGGGAGACTCCCTGCAGCCTCCAAGCTAGTCGGCCAGCGTGGGCCGGACGGATCGGTCAGCCCGTGGTTGTTCCCTACGTCACGTCCCCCGATGCCGCCCACGCCGGTCGGACCGGCGGCGGGCGGGGGCGTCGGGGCCGGGGCTGGGGCTGACCGGTCGTCTCCCCACGTGATGGATACCCGCTACTTGCCGTGCGGGTCGGCCGCGTTGAGCGTCGCGACGACCTGGTCGTAGTCGCCGCGCGCCTCCCCGTACCGGAGGAACTTGACCCGCTCGACCTGGATCTCCCTGGCGTCGGGCTGCGACTCGAGCAGCGCCATGACCTCCGCCACGAACTCGTCCAGCGGCATGGCGAACTCGCTGGTCTCCTGTCCGGGCAGCAGCCCGGTGCGGACGGCCGGCGGCTCCAGCTCGACGACCTTGACCGTGGTGTCGGCGAGTTGCAGCCGGAGCGACTCGCTGAGCATGTGGATCGCGGCCTTCGAGGCGTTGTAGCTCGGCGTGGCCTTCAGCGGCGTGAACGCCAGGCCCGAGGAGACCGTGACGATGGTGGCGTCCGGCCGGGTCCGCAGGTGCTCGATGAAGGCGGCGATCAGGCGGATCGGGCCGAGCACGTTGGTCGTGACGGTCGCCTCGGCCGAGGCGAGGAACGACTCGGGCCGGTGCCAGTCCTCGACCCGCATGATGCCGGCCATGGTGATCAGCACGTTGAGGTCCGGGTGCCGGGCCAGCACCTGCTTCGCGGCGGCGTCGATGCTGGCGGGATCCGCCGTGTCGATCTCCACGGTGTCGATGCCCGGGTGCTCCGCCGCGATCCGCGCGAGCAGGTCGGCCCGGCGGCCGCCGACGATGACCGTGTTGCCCTTGGCGCGCAGTTCGAGGGCGAGGGCGAGGCCGATCCCGCTCGTCGAGCCGGGGATGAAGACGGTGTTTCCGGAGATGTTCATGGTCCGAGGATCGCCGTTCGTGCCCGGCTGGGGGCAGAGAGCGGTTATCGGGGGATCGGCGATCCCTGGCTGGCCGGGCCGCCGGGCGGATACTCGGCTCATGGACCGTGCAGCCCTGGCCGACTTCCTGCGCCGCCGCCGCGAGGCGTTGCGGCCCGCGGACGTCGGGTTACCGGCCGGCGCCCGCCGCCGCGCGCCCGGCCTGCGGCGGGAGGAGGTCGCCGCCCTGGCCGCCATGTCGACCGACTACTACACCCGGCTGGAGCAGCAGCGCGGCCCGCAGCCGAGCGCCCAGATGCTCGCCTCCCTGGCCCGGGCGCTGCGGCTGACCGGCCAGGAGCGCGACTACCTGTTCCGGGTGGCCGGGCAGAACGCCCCGACATCGGTGGCGACGGCGACGCACGTCGCCCCGGCGCTGCTGCGGGTGCTGGACCGACTCGATGACACCCCGGCGCTGATCCTCTCCAGTCTGGGGGAGACGCTCGTGCAGAACCGGATGGCGGCCGCCCTGCTAGGGGACAAATCAGGCTATACGGGCCTGGCTCGCAGCGAGATCTACCGGTGGTTCACCGAGCCCGCCGAGCGGCTGCGCTACCCGGAGGACGACCGCGGCCGGCAGAGCCGCGCCCAGGTCGCCAACCTGCGCGCCGCGTACGGGTCGATGGGTCCCCGATCGCGGGCCGGTGAGCTGGTGCGGGCGCTGCAACAGGCGAGCCCGGAGTTCGCCGAGCTGTGGGACCGGCACGAGGTGGCCACCCGGTTCGCCGACCACAAGACGCTCATCCACCCCGAGCTGGGCCCGATCGAGCTGGACTGCCAGGTGCTCTTCACCGAGGACCAGTCCCAGGCGCTGCTCGTGCTCACCGCCCCGCCGCGCAGCGAGGGCGACGAGAAGCTCCGGCTGCTCGCCGTGCTGGGCCACGAGCGGTTCCCCGCCGACCCGGCACTGGGGTAGCACGGGCCGGCCTACCGTTGCCATCCACTGCCATCATTGGGCGGTGGTGTGGAACGACGTGATCGATCACGGCAGCGGAACCCCTCATCCGGACCACGCCGCCCGAGGCGGCCGGCTGGACACCCGCGCCAACCTGCTCATCGCCGAGTACAACGCGATCCGGTCCGTGGTGGCGCAGAAGTCGTCGGCGTCGCACGCGCTCGTCGGCGCGTACCTGACCGTGGTGGCGGTGATCCTGGGCTTCGTGGTGGCGAACCGCGCCGACCCGCGCCTGCTGGTCACCGTGCCCATCCTGGCCGCCGGCTCCGGGATCACCATCCTGCGCCGCCGCCGCGACCGGGAGGCGGCCAACCGCTACATCCTCGACGTGCTGCGGCCGATCGCCGTCGAGTGCTCCGGCGACGAACGCATCCTCACCTGGGAGGACTTCTACGCCCGGCACCGGGACGAGCGGTCCCTGCGGTACGAGTTCGGGCTGCAGCTGGTCTTCCCGCTCTCCGCGGCCGCCGCCCTGATCGCCACCCTGCCGCTGCTGGACTGGTTCGGCGACTGGCTGGCCTGGCTGGCCGGACTGTTCTTCCTCGGCGCGCTGCTCTTCACCTACGTCGAGCAGAACCGGACCCAGCTCGGCCGGGCGGCCCGCGGTGCCGGCACCGCGGTCCGGACGCTCCTGCGCCGGCTGCCCCGGCGGTGACGCGCCGACCGAGGTGACCGCCGGCCGGTGCGGGCCTCGTAGGGTGGCGGGGCAGCAGCCGGGTCCGGGGAGGGAACAGATGCGCGCCGAGGTGACGGTCCCGCCCGCCGTCGAGGCGGAACGCGTGATCACCGCCGTCCTGGCCGACCTGCGCTCCGGCGGCCACCGGGGCGTGGTGGTCGACTCCCCGCCGGGCGCCGGCAAGTCCACCCTGGTGGTCCGCGCCGCCGCCGAACTCGCCGCCACCGGCGACCCGCTGATCATCGTGGCGCAGACCAACGAGCAGGTCGACGACCTCGTCGACCGCCTGGCCGGCAAGGCACCCGAGCTGCGGATCGGCCGGCTCTCCGCCGCCGACTACCGGCCGTCGGCGCGGGTCCGGGAACACGCCGGGGTCCGGGTCGCCGCGAAGGTCGCCGACCTCGGCGGTCCGGCCGTGACCATCGGTACGGCCGCCAAGTGGGCCACCGTCACCGAGGGCCGCTGGCCGTGGGCGATCGTCGACGAGGCGTACCAGATGCGCTCCGACGCCCTGCTGCGGGTGGCCGGACGCTTCGAGCGGGCGCTGTTCGTCGGTGACCCGGGCCAGCTCGACCCGTTCTCCACGGTCGAGACGGCCCGCTGGACCGGCCTCACCTGGGACCCGATGCAGTCGGCGGTGGCCACCCTGCTGCGGCACAACCCGGACCTGCCGGTGCACCGGCTGCCGATCTCCTGGCGGCTGCCCGCCACGGCCGCGCCGCTGGTGGCCGCCGCCTTCTACCCGTTCACCGGGTTCCGCGCCGGCACCGGCCCGACCGAGCGGGCGCTGACCCTCACCGAGCCGGGCCCGGGCGACCCGCCGGACGCCGCCCTGGAGCTGGCCGCCGCGTCGGGCTGGGCGCTCTACGAACTGCCCGAGCGGCACACCCCGCGTACCGATGCGGAGGCCGTCGCGGCCTGCGCGGACCTCGCGCTGCGGGCGCTGCGCCGGGGCGCGGTCGCGGTCTCCGAGCAGGCTCCCGGCGGCGCGCCGGTGACGGCCGGCCGGATCGCCGTCGGCACCGCGCACCGCGACCAGGCGGCGGCCATCCGCGCCCGGCTCGGCGCGGCGGGCGCGGGCGTCACCGTGGACACCGCCAACCGCCTCCAGGGTCGGGAGTACGACCTGACGATCGTGCTGCACCCGCTGTCGGGGCGGCGGGACGCGACCGCGTTCCACCTGGAGACCGGGCGGCTGTGCGTGCTGGCGTCCCGGCACCGGCACGCGTGCGTGGTGGTGGCGCGGGCGGGGATCCCGGAACTGCTGGACGCGCACCCGTCGACCGAGCGGGTGCACCTGGACGTGCCGGTGAAGTTCCCGGACGGCTGGGAGGCGCACCAACGGGTGCTCGCCCACCTCGCCGCGCACCGGCTGGCGGCGGTGCGTTAGACAGAGATCATGACCTTGAGCGTGCTGCTCTGGCTGGGCGGGGGTGTCGTGGCGCTGACCGCCGGCTTCACCGCCGCGCTGCTGCCCCGGCGCCGCGCCCGCGCCGAGGACCGGCGGGTGGCCTGGTCGTCGGCCCGGGCGGCGATCCACGACGCCGCCGTCAGCCGGGACGCCACCCGGACACCGGTGCCCGAGGCGGACCGGCTGCTGGCCCGCGCCGAGCTGCTCGCGGCCGCACGCGGCGGCGCGGACGCGGCCCGGGAGGCCGCCGACCACGCCCGCCGCGCCGACCAGATGTGGCGGCGCGGCCGGTGAGGGCGCGGCGGGAAGTCCTGCGCTGGTCGCTGCTGGGGGTCGCGGTGGCCGTGCTGGCGGTGTTCCTGGCGGCGCAGCGGCAGAGCGTGGCGGTCAGCTACGGGCGCTCACCGTCGTCGGCCACGCTGCCCGGGGAGGGCTCCGCCGGTGAGCTGAGCGACGCCACCGTTCCGTCGGTGGCGGAGATGACCGCGCTGGTCGCGGCCGACCCGGTGGTCCGGCTGCCCGGGGCGGTCGCGCGCTGGGACGAGGCCCGGGTCCGCGCCGCCGTCGGCGGTGGCGACACCCGGATCCTGGTCGCGCCGCCCGGCCTGGACGAAGCGGAACGCCGGCGGGTGAAGGACGTGGAGAACGCCACCGTCCGGATCATCGGCACCGAGGTCAGCGGCGGCATCTACGTGGCCACGCCGGACGACCTGCCGGGCTGGCGGGCGCAGTTCGCCACCGGCGACGTGACCGGGCCGGTGCTCACCCTGCTCGCCGGGCTCCGCGAGCAACCGTCCCCACCGGACCGCGACGACCTGCGGTGGCGGGAGCCGACCGCCGCGGAGCTGGCCCCGGTCACCGCCGCGCTGGGCGCCACCGGCCGGTACGTCGGGCCGGGCGCCACGCTGCCCCGGCTGCCGCAGGAGGCCGCCCGGGACGCGTTCCCGGGCGGGGCCTGGTTCGTGGTGCTGCCGGCCCAGCCGTACGGGAAGCCGCTGCCCGCGTACGGCCCGGCGCTGCACCGGCTCGCCCCGGAGCGGCCGGTGGTGGTGATGTACGGCGGCTGGATCGAGTACCACGGTCCCGGCGCGGCGGACTTCGCCGAGGTGGCCGGGGCCAGCTTCTACGCCCAGTACGGCGGCCGGCTCAGCCGCTACGCCTATCCCCAACTCAACGTGCTCGGCGCGTACCTGGCCCGGGTGACCGACGTGCGGTACGCGGGGCTGTTCGACCGACCGCTGCCGTACCGGCCGTTCGACCCGCTGCGGGTGGCGCTGCCGGCGCTGCCCTGGCTCTTCGCCGGCTGCGTGGCCGGGTTCGTGGTGTTGTCGATCCGTACCGTGCGCGGCGCCGGTCGGGGCCGGCCGGGCGAGGTCGGGTCGCCTGCCGTGCCGGCCCGGCTGGCCGGGCTGTCCGCGCTGGCCGTGGAGCTGTCCCTGCTCACCGACGCGCGGAGCGACCGGGCGCTGGTGCGGGGCGTCGCCCGGCTCCGCGCGGCCCGCTCCGCGCTCGACGACGGCCTGCCCGACCGGCACGTACGCGGGCTGCTGGCCGACGCGGCGGCCGAGCTGGACCAGGCGGCCCGGGACGTGCGGATGCCCGGCTACCGGCCGGATGTCTACCTGCGGGGGACGCTCTCGTGATCGCCACCGCGCGCCGGCTGCTCGGCCGGCTGGTCGGCACCGCGTTCGGCCGGGCGGTGCTGGCCTGCCTGGCGCTGGCCGGCTGGGCGCTGTGGTCCGGCGGCCTGCTCGACGGCCCGGTGGCCCGGCACGTGCGGGTCTCGTCGGTCTACGCGGCACCGGGCGTCGACCTGGACCGGGCCGCGGCCGAGCGGGTCGTCGGCAACCGCCGGCTGGTGGTCCTGCTCATGGCGCCCGGGGCTGACCTGCGCGAGGCGTGCGCCGACACCGAACGCACCACCCAGGGCACGCTGGTGCTGGCGATGAGCCGGGACGGCGAGGACTGGGACACCTACGGCTGCTCCCGCGTCGGTGGCGACAGCCCGCGCGACATCGGCCGGTCGCTGGTCGCGGAGACCGTGATCAGCCAGGGCGCGGACGCGTTCGTGGACCGCCCGATCGAGGCGCTGAAGGTGATCGTGCTCAACTACGACCGGCTGGTCCGGACCGGCCTGCTGCCCGACGGTGCGCGGACCATCAACCCGTCGCTGCCCCGCTATCTGCTGGCCGGCGGCGCGGTCGTCGGGGTGGTGGCCGGCGCGGCGGCGCTCTGGCTGGGCGGCCGGCGGGCCGGCCGGCTGGCCGACGCGCGGCGAGCCGTGCGGGACGCGCGCGCCGACGAGCGGGCCGCGTTGGGCGCCGCCACCGCCGTCCTGGCCCAGCAGATCATCGACCTGGACCGGGCCGGCGGGCCGGCGTACCGGCGGTTGGCCGGCGACTACGTCGGGCTGCTGGACGAGGTGTCCGACCCGGACGCCGGGGACCCGGTGGGCCGGCTGCGCGAGCGGGTCGAGGAGCTGAGCGGGCGGGCGGCGGACCTGGCGGACGACGCGGCGTCCGGTCGGGGCCCGGGCGGGGCGTCGGGTCGGGGCGCCGGAGCGTCCGGTTCCGGGCGGCGGCGGGGCGTCCGGTGAGGGCGCGGCCCGGGGCGGCGCGACGCGACGGGTCAGGTCGCCAGCAGTTGGTAGACGAAGGCGCCGGCCTGCAGGCCGATGTAGTTGCCGGCGGCGATCAGCAGCAGCGGCGCGTACGCGGCGGGCCCGGGTAGCCGGCCCGACTCGCGTACCGCCCGGACCAGGTCCCGGCCGAGGGCGGCGGCCCGCACCCAGCACAGGGCGATCATCAGCAGCGTCATCAGGGTGATCGCGTCGCTGATGGTGGCCAGCAGGTCGGGGAAGCCGTAGCGGGCCGGGTCGCGGCCGGCCGCGACGAACAGGTGCTCGCCCATCCGGAAGCCGAGGGCGGTGCCCAGGATCGCCCCGACCGCCGAGAACTCGCCGACGTGGGTGAGGAAGGCGCGGGCCGACGGCACCGTCACGGGGAGCATGAGGACCGTGACGAGCTGGGTCAGCGTGGAGACCGCCAGGAACACCACCACGGCCGCGACCACGGCGGTGACGGTGCGCCACGGGCGGGGGATCAGCGCCGGGTCGTCGACGTACCTGGCGGCCAGGTGCCCGCCGAGGATCACCAGTCCCATCAGGACGGCCATGACGAGCGCCGCCGGGTTGGTCGGGAAGCGGTTGGCGGGCCCGGCCGGCGGGGGCGGCGCCGGTCGTGGCTGCCGGGCCGCGGGCAGCACGGGCCCGCGGCGGGGAACCGGTCCGTTGCGCTTCTGCCGAGCCACGGCGTCAGGGTAGCGGCGGGCGGCGAACGCGCCCGGCCGCCACGGCGCCCGGCGCGGGTGGTGGCGCCGCCGAGCGGCGCGGTCGAGGCGGCGCGGTGGGGCGGTCGGGGCGGCGCGGTCGGGGCGGCGCGGTCGGGCCGCCGGGGCGGCGCGCGCCGCACCGTCCGGAGTGGTCCGGTCGAGCGGGAGCAGCCGCCGGGGCCGGCGGGTCGCCGCCGGCCCCGGCGGCCGGGCTCAGCGCAGCGCGCCGGCCGGCGCGGCCGGCCAGCTGTCGGTGAAGATCTGCGGGGTCGTCGCGCTGCGGGCGGCGAAGCCGAAGAGCGAGTCGACCCGGGCGGCCTCGGTGCTGCTCGGGTACGGGTTGGTGCAGCTGGTGCCGGCGCTGCCGCCGGACATCAGGATGGCGCAGTTGCCGTTGTAGTTGTCGGGCAGGCCGAGGATGTGCCCGATCTCGTGGGTCATGATCCGCAGCGGCGAGTACTGCTGGGCCTGGTAGTAGTCGATGACCACGCGGCCGTTGCCGAGGCTGGTGCGCTGGGCGTACGAGCCGCCGCCGTAGGTGTAGTAGATCATCAGGTTCGAGCCGCACTGGGCCATGTTGATGTTGTTGGTGCGGCTGTTCCAGATCGAGGCGGCCTGGTTGGCGTAGCTGGCGAACGGCCCGGCCTGGCTGGTGTTGTAGCAGACGTTGCGGAGCGCGGCGGAGGCCGGCGCGGTGTCCACGGCGACGACGCCCAGCGCGGTCAGCGCGGTTGCCGCGAGCGTGGCGAGGACGCGGGACAGCTTGGGTAGGCGCATGGCTCACTCTCCTCGAGAGGCGGGGATGGAGTGCAGCCAGCCTATTGATTGACATGCATCGATATCAAGAGCCACGGCGAAATGATTGATGTCAATGTGCACGTGAATGAGGCACAGGAATGGGGATTCACGCCGCCGGGGATTCCCGCCCTTTCTGTCAATCTCCCGTCACGCAGCGTGTTTATCTGATCAGTTCCGGTCGATAGCGTCGGGGCACTGGCCGTCGACGAAAGGCCGACGATGAACCACAACGGACACCCGCTCTCGCGGCGGCGGCTCCTCGCCGGCGCGGCGGCGGCCTCGGCGGTCACCGTGACCGGCGTGGCCACCGCACCGACCGCCGCCGGCGCGGCGCCCACCCACCGCTTCAGCACCCCGCTGGTCACCCGGGACCGGATCGGCTCCGCCGCGCTGCACGCCCCGGACGGCACCGCCAGCCGGGGCCGCTTCCAGGCCGACTTCCACGACCGGCTCACCGCCTGGCTCGCGTTCTGGTCGGCGAACTCACCCCGCGCCTGGAGCGCGCCGGCCCAGGTGCTCGGCACGGTCGACGCGGCCGGCGACGCCTTCGTGCTGCACGCCGTCCGCTACCGGCGCGACGACGAACTGCACGACGGCTTCGCCGCCGCCCGGGCCGACGGCACCCGGTGGGCGACCCTCGCCAGCCTGCACCACCACTTCCCGACCGTCGCCGTGCTGCCCGGCGGGGCCGTCCGGGTCGCCGACGGGCCCGCCGGCTTCACCGGCTCGGCCGCGCAGGTCGACTTCGCGGTCGGCGCCTGCCGCGAGCTGTGGGGCGAGGCCGGGGCCGGCGCGTCCCGCTGGCAGGAGTACGCCGCACGTCCGCTCGCCCGGGCCGGCCAGCGGGGCGACGTCGCCTCCCGCGCCGGCTGGGCGACCTTCACCCGGCTCAGCCTGCGCCGCGGGCTGGGCACCGAATCGTACGCATGACCGGAGGTAACACATGGCCCGCAACGAGTTCCGGTTCGTGGTCGACGGCGTCGACCTGACCGCCGAGCAGCAGTCCCTCATCGCCAAGGAGATCCAGCAGGCCGGCCTGGCCGCCCTCGGCACCGCCAACGCCAAGCTGACCAACCCGCTCACCCTGGGCCACGGCAACCTCAAGCTGCGTCCCGAGTGGTACGGCCTCTGGGTGCTCGACGGCCCGTTCGCCCAGGAGCTCGGCCAGAAGATCAACGACATCGGCTTCTGGATGCAGCGGTGACCGACGCCGCCCGAGCGGTCGACCCGCCGGAGCGGATGTGCCCGAGTACGCCCGCGGCCAACGCCACGGTCTTCCTCGGCATGATCACTCCGGCGGGCCGGGTCGCCTACGTCACGCCGGCGATGCCGGCCGAGGTCGCCCTGGCCACGGCCGGCGACTCCGGCACCCCGGTCGAGTCCCGCTTCCGGCTGGCCGGCCCCTGCGTCACCACGTCCTGCGGCTTCTGGACCGGCGAGCACTGTGGCCTCGGGGCCCGGATGGCCGCGTCGTACGCCGAGACGGCCGGCCCGGCCGAGCCGGAGCTGCCCAAGTGCGCGATCCGGCGTACCTGCCGATGGTTCGCCGAGCAGGGCCCGGCGGCCTGCCCGGCCTGCTCGCACGTCGTCACCGACGCCCGCTGACCGGGGGCCGCGCCGGAGCCACCGGCGAGCCGCCCGGCCGGAGCTCAGCTGCCCCGGCCGGAGCCGAGCTGCCCCGGCCGGAGCCGAGCCGCCCCGGCCGGAGCCGGGCTGCCCCGGCCGGCCGGCCGGGACCCGGCCGGGATCAGTGGGCCGCGTCCAGCCGGGCCCGCTGCTCCCCGGTCAGCTCCAGCTCCACCGCCGCCAGGCTCTCCTCGAGCTGGGCCACCGAGGAGAACCCGACCAGCGGGATCGCCGGCACCTCCCCGCCCAGCAGCCAGGCGAGCACCACCTGGTTCGGCGTCGCGCCGGTCTCCGCGGCCACCGCGTGCAGCGCGGCCAGCCGGGCTGCCGTGCCCGGCCCGTCGTACCCGGCGCCCAGCCGCTCCGGCTTCGCGTACGCGCCCTTGAGCAGCGGCGAGTAGGCGACCAGGGTGAGCTGCGGCTCCGCCCGCAGGTAGCTGGCCAGGTCCGGGCCGACGTAACCCACGTCGCCGTCCGGGTCCAGCTCGCTGGGCAGGTCCAGCCGGGGCGGCAGGTAGCTGCGGTGGTACTGGAGCACCTCGTACCCGGGCAGGCCGGCCGCCGCCGCGATCGCCCGCGCCCGCTCCACCCGCCAGGCCCGGTGGTTGCTCGCGCCGAGCAGCCCGACGGTGCCCTCGGCGACCAGCTCGGCGAAGCCCGCCACGGTCTCCTCCAGCGGCACCGTCCGGTCCTCGATGTGCGCGTAGAGCAGGTCGATCCGCTCCACGCCGAGCCGTTCCCGGCTGCGCTCGGCCGACTCGCGGATCACCTTCGCCGACAGGCCCTCGGGGTTGTCCAGATAGCTGGTCCCCGGGGCCAGCGGGCGGGCCCCGAGCTTGGTGGCGACCAGCACCTCGGGGCCGACGCCCCGGCTGCGCCGCCACCGGCCGAGCAGCTCCTCGCTCTCCCCACCCTGGCCCCCGTTCTGCCAGAAGGCGTAGTTGTCCGAGGTGTCGATGAAGGTGCCGCCGGCCTCGACGTAGCGGTCCAGGATGGCGTACGAGGTGGCCTCGTCGGTGGCGGTGCCGAAGAGCATCGCGCCGAGGCTGAGCACGCTGACCTCGCGCCGGGTGGCCGGATCGGTGCCGATGGTGCGGTAACGCATGGAGTTCCTCCCCGTCGAGACGACGCCACCACCTTCCACCTTCGAGCGCGCGCGAAGTCAAACCCTCGCCGGGACAGCACGCCGTACCCGGCTGGCTGATCGGCTACGTCGCCGCGCCGGGCTCACCGGCCCGCGCCGCGTTTCGCCGCGTCGCGGAGGGCGCGGTCGCGGCAGCGTCCGAGCACGCTGTTGACCAGTGACGCGTCGGCGTCGCCCAGCGCGTACCCGCCCGACCAGTAGATCCGGAACGCCGCCTCGGCCAGGTCGTCGTGCAGCGCGTCCCGCAGCCCGAGCATCGCGTGCATCCGGCGGAACGCGTTCCGGTCCCGCTCGCGTCGCGACTCCGCGAGCAGGTCGTCCGCGCGCGTCGTGAGCCGCTGCGCCAGCAGCCCGTCCACCGCCACCGTCCGTCCATGCGCCCGCGCGTCGAGCACCGCCAGCGCCGCGCGGGCCAGCGGGTCCTCCTGGACGCCGGTGTCCCGGGCCACCAGGTGTGCCAGGAAGCGGGTGATCTCCGGCAGGCGCTCGACGGTCGGCTCGGCGAGCACCGACCGGACGAACGGGTCGTCCAGCGCCGCACGGTCCTCGACGCCCTCCGGGACCAGGTCCTCGGGGACCGGGGTGAGGAACACCCGGCGGAACACGCCGGCCAGCGTCGCGTCGTCCAGCCGTACGCCGCTGACCCGCTCGGCGAGGACCAGGCCGCTCGCCCACGGGGCGTCGAACGTCAGGTCCGCCATGTCGTCGAGCAGCGCGTCCGGGTCGCCGCCCCAGCGCTCCTCCGGGTGGTACATGTCGAAGCCGACCGCTCGGCGCCCCGCTACGTGGTACGCGAACCGGTTGGTGCCGTTGACGTTCCAGTAGACGCTGACCGCCGCGCCGCCGGCCGACGCACCCCGCAGCACCTCGGGCCGGGAACCCTGGAAACCGTTCTCCTCGATGCCGACCAGCCAGTCGCCGACCCTGGTCACCAGGAGCGCGCACGGGATCTGGTTGTAGTGGTAGGGCGCCAGCTCCGCGTCGAGCTCCCGGAGGCTGCGGCTCGCCGTGTCGGCCGGATCACCACCGAAGGCCCGGATGAACGCGTCCTCGTCCACGCCCTGCGCGTAGGTGACGCACGCCGCCTGGGCGAAACCCTGATGACGGTCGAGGAACTGTCCATAGTGTGCGAGAGTGTCGTCGGTCACCCGACGAGTGTGCCGTGCCGGCCCTGGTCGCGTGGTCCCGCTCGCCAGTCGGGACGCGAGCAGGGGCCCGGGGGCCCCTGCTCGTCCGCGTCACCCGGAGCGGCCGTCACCTCAGTCCGGCACGTAGTCGAAGGTGTCCGGGTTCGGGCCGTTCCGGCCGGCCTCGCCCTTGTTCAGGCTGTCGATCCGTTCCATCGCGGCGTCGTCCAGCGAGAAGTCGAAGATCTGGAAGTTCTCCGCGATCCGCGCCGGGGTGGTCGACTTCGGGAAGACGATGTCGCCGCGCTGTACGTGCCAGCGCAGCACCACCTGCGCCACCGTGCGGCCCAGCTCCTCGGCGAGGTCCACCAGGGTCGGGTCGTCCAGCACCTTGCCCTGGGCGATCGGCGCCCACGCCTCGGTGAGGATGTTGTGCGTCCGGCCGTACGCGCGCACCTCGTCGTTGCCGAAGTACGGGTGCGCCTCGACCTGGTTCACCGCCGGGGTCACCTCCGCCTCGGCGGCCAGCCGCTCCAGGTGCGCCACCTGGAAGTTCGACACCCCGATGGACCTCGCCCGCCCGTCGCGCTGGAACTCCTCCAACGCCCGCCAGGTGGCGACGAAGTCGCCGTCGTAGCGGGTCGGCAGCGGCCAGTGGATCAGGAACAGGTCGAGGTAGTCGAACCGCAGCTCCCGCAGGGTCTGCTCGAACGCCTTGCGGGCGTCCTCCGGGCGGTGGAAGCCGTTGTTGAGCTTGCTGGTGACGAAGACGTCCCGCCGGTCCAGCCCGGCGGCCCGGATCGCCTGGCCGACCTCGGCCTCGTTGCCGTACATCTGGGCGGTGTCGATGTGCCGGTAGCCGACCTCCAGCGCCGTGCCGACGGCCCGCGCGGTGTCCTTCGGGTCGATCTGGAAGACCCCGAAGCCGAGCTGCGGGATGGTGTTGCCGTCGTTGAGCGAGATGTCCGGAACGTTGTGCTGGGCCATGAAAGCCTCATCTCCCATCGTCGGGGGTTGCCCGGGAGCGCTACCACGCGCGCCGTCCGGGCCGTGCCACCAACCTGTCCTACCCGCTCGACCCGCGTCATCACGACGCCCGGCGCCGTGATCTGGCCGACCTCCCGGCCCTGGTGCGGGCCGCCGCGGCGGGTCAGCCGCCGGTCAGGTCGCGCAGCGCCAGCACCGACTTCCAGTTCCGGGTGGTCGCCACCACACCCAGCTTCTTCTCCAGGTACGCGTTGGTGAACTTCGTCCGCCCGTAGCCGCCGTCGGGGAAGTGCAGGTGGATCTCCCGGCCGGTGATCGCGTACTCGAGGTGCTCGCCGGCCGGCACGGTCAGCTCCTTCCGCCGGGCCGCGCCGGGCGCCGCCGACAGGAAGGCCACCAGCACCCGGGTCGGATCGTCCTGCCGTGCCGCGTACGGGCTGGCGTCGACGATCGCGGCCAGCTCGCCGCCGTCGCGGACCAGCACCGGCACCCGCAGACCCAGCTCGTCGGCGAGCCGCCGCTCGATGCCCTCGGCGAGGGTCGCGGCCTTCGTCGGCGGGCTGGTGAACACCACGTTGCCGCTCTGCAGGTAGGTCTTGACGTCCTCGTGGCCGAGGTCGGCGACGAGGCGCCGCAGGTCGGCCATGGCGAGCCGGGCGGTGCCGACGTTGACCCCGCGCAGCAGGGCGGCGTAGCGCGCCATCCGCGTCCTCCTCGACTCCGCGTCCTCGGCCACCCAGCCTAGAGCGCGCGGCGCTGCTCGGCCGGCCGAGGACGCGGGTGGGACGTCGGCGCGGCGCGTTCAGCGCCGGCGGATGGCGGTGGAGTCGAGCCGGAAGCCGATGGTGCGGTCCACGATCCGTTCGACCAGGTCCGTCTTGCGTAGCCCGGACACCCCGCGCAGCCCCGCCCGGGCGGCCAGGGCCCGCAACTCCCGGGTGGTCCACGACGACAGGTACGCCGCGCCGTCGTCGCGCCGGGACATGGCGGCCAGCGCGGCGTACGCCCGCTCGGTGTCCGCCCCGGACGGTGCGACGGCGGCGCGCCGGGCCGGGGCGCCGCCGGCCGGCTCGTCCGCGGGCGAGGTGCCGGGCCGGCCGGGGGACGCGGCGCGGGCCGGCGGTGGGGCCTCCGCGACGGGGACGACGGCCAGCCGGGCCCGCCCGTCCTCCAGGGCGGCCAGGTCGGCGGCGGAGAGGCCGGCCAGGAACTCGGCCACCCGGGCCCGCACCGCGCGCGTCGGGCCGGTCACGCCGGCGCCTCCTCGGCCGCCCCGGCGGCGACCGGTGCGGGTGAGGCCGGTGCGGGCGGGGCCGGCGCGGGGTCCGGCTGGAGCGCGGCGAGGAACTCGGTGGTGATCTGCCGCAGCTCCTCGCGGACCGGCGGGACGGTGACCCGGTCCCGCAGCACCACCGGCACCCCGCGGGGCGTGTTGGTGGCGAAGAGGGTCACGTTCTCCCGCAGCGCGGTCGGCAGCACCGGCAGGCCCAGCGCCCGCACCTGGTCCATGTAGCCCTGCTGGGCGGCGACCGGTCGCTGCGCCATCAGCTGGACCATGGTGAACACCACGCCGGCGATGCCCGGGGCCACCTTGTGGTGCCGGCGGATCGTGGCGAACCGGCGGGAGTCGGCGTTGTACCGGTCGACCAGCTCCCGCACGTTGCCGTGCAGGTAGTCGATGCCGAGGGTGGAGAGGTAGTCGGCCCGGGCCGGAATGAGCAGGTGGTCGCTCGCGATGATCGCCGACTGGGTGACCACGTTGAAGTTCGGCGGGCAGTCGATGAGCACCAGGTCGTACGGGTCGAGGGCCGGATCGTGCAACCCCTCGTCGAGCGAGCCGCGCACCCGGAACAGCTCGGCGTCGTACTCGTCGCCGTCGGCCACGCCCCGGGCCAGCGCCAGGTCGATGTCGACGAGCTGGAGGTGGGACGCGATCAGGTCGAGCCGCCCGGCCCCCTTGAGCTGGGCGTTCGCCGGCCCGGGGGAGAGCACCAGCTCGCCCAGGGCGACCGCCGCGCCGTCCCCGCGCCGCCCGTCGTACCAGCGCTTGACGGTCCGGGTGTCGCGCAGCCGGTCCCGCCAGTCGTCCGGCTCGTAGAAGCTGAACGTGAGGCTGGCCTGCGGATCGAGGTCGATCAGCAGCACCTTCATGCCCCGGTTGGCCAGCTCGGCCCCGAGGTTGGCGGTCATGGTGGTCTTGCCGACCCCGCCCTTGTAGTTGATTACCGATACGACGTACACCGGCACCTCCCCGACCGGGAACGGTAGCGGTAACCCCGCCGGGTGGGCCGCCCGGGACCCGCCGGACGTCGCGCGCAGTCGACCGTACGGCGGCAGGTGAGAGCCGTTCGTACCGCAGGTGTGACCTGCCGCCGCTTCGCAACGTCCTGTCGCAAGTGGTTGCCTAGGGTCAACAATCCCCTGGTCAGATGCTGCCCCTGGCAGGATCCGGCGGGGACGGACGGGTAACCCGACGGCGGTGGCCGGAGCTGATCACCGCCTCATCGGCAGGAGGCATTCCGCGTGCGAATGAGACGACCGAGCCGGATCGCGGCCGTGGTGACGGGCGTGACGGCGCTCGCCTTCACGGTCTCGGCCCCGGCCCAGGCCAACGATCACGAGAACCTTCCCGGCGAGCCGACCATCACGGTGCCGATCAACGACAGCGCGGCCGGCGGCACCTACAACCAGGACTTCACCCGGGTGTACGCCAACACCACCCCGGACGGCACGCCGGTCTACATCTACGTACCGAAGGGGACCCCGCTCAACGGCACCGCGCCGACCGGGGTGGCGAGCCTGGACCCGCAGTTCGACCACAACCCGGGTGACGAGTTCACGCCGTGCGCCACGGCCGGCGCGAGCCAGTTCACGCTGACCCAGGCGGAGATCACGTACGTCGGTGACAAGCTCGCCAACCAGATCGTCGCCGTGGACGAGGAACACTTCGGTCCGATGGACGCGGCCGACCCGGCCGAGCCGGCCAGCGACTCGCTGGTCATGCTGGTCTACAACATCCAGGACGACGCGTACTACGACTGCGCGGTCACCTCGTACACCGCCGGCTACTTCGCGCCCGACTTCATCGACAGCGTCGGGATGAACGTCATCTCGGTCGACGCCCTCGACTGGGCCAACCGGGTCGGCCCGAACGACTCGCCGTGGCGCGACGCCGACCCGGCCAACGACCGCCCGGAGCTGTACGAGGGCACGGTCGCGCACGAGCTCGAGCACCTGCTGCACAACTACAGCGACCCGGGCGAGCTGTCCTGGGTCGACGAGGGCCTGGCCGACTTCGCCATCTTCCTCAACGGCCTCGACGCCGGCGGCTCGCACCTGACCAACCACCAGGTGCTGTACGAGGAGACGTCGCTGACCCGGTGGGGCGGCAGCCTGGCCAACTACGGCGCGGCGTTCACCTACTTCCAGTACCTGTGGGAGCAGGCCGGCGGCAACGGCGACGGCACCTGGACCCCGGACAAGCAGTACGACGGCAAGGCCGGTGACCTGCTCATCAAGACGATCTTCGAGGAGCAGGCGGACGGCATGACCGGCGTGCAGAACGCCATCGACGACTTCAACGCGGCGACCGGCGCCAACCTGCGCAGCGCGGCCGACCTGTTCCGCGACTGGTCGGTGGCGGTCTACCTGGACGACGAGGACTCGCCGATCTACGACATCAAGGCGTTCAACTTCGGCGACCCGGCCGACACCTCGTGGACCATGGACATCGCCGACGACGTCTTCTGGGGCGGCCGGGGCAGCTACCACGGCGCCACCCCCGAGGCCAAGTGGGCCCGGCTGAAGAACCGGCCCGACACCACCGCCGTGCCGTTCGGCATGTCGGTCGAGCGGTTCCGCAACCCCGGCCCGACCGTGTCGCTGGCCTTCGACGGCGACGACGAGACGGTGGTCCCGCCGCACACCGGCACCACCCACTGGTACGCCGGCTACGAGAGCCAGGACGACAACATCCTCGACGTCAGCGCCTCCGGCGCGGTCACCTCGCTGGACTTCTGGAGCTGGTACTTCATCGAGGAGGGCTGGGACTACGGCTTCGTCGAGGCGCTCGTCGGCGGCACCTGGGTGACCGTGCCGCTGCGCACGGACGCCGGCCAGGTCGTCACCACCAACGACGACCCGCACGGCAACAACACCGAGGGCAACGGCCTGACCGGCACCTCCGGCGGCGAGTACTTCGTCGACGACCCGGTCTACCAGCACCTCACCGCCGACCTGCCGGCCGGCACCACGGACGTGCGGTTCCGGTACTCCACCGACGCCGCGTACATGGACACCGGCTGGTTCGTCGACGACGTCCGGGTCAACGGCGCCGAGGCGAGCCTCGGCTCGGCGGCGGGCAACTGGTTCGCCACCGACGGCGTGCAGAACAACAACTGGACCGTCCAGGTGGTCAGCCACTGCGACCTGACGCCGGGTGTCACTTCGCCGGGTGAGACCACCGACGGCGCGGGCAACTGGGTCTACCGCTCCACCGGCGATCAGTTCACCGCCAGCGGCCTGAAGACCAAGTGCGCCAACGGCAACCAGGACGACTTCGCCGTCATCATCAACAACCTGCCGACCGGTGACCTCACCTACCTGGACGCGGACTACACGTTCCGGGTGAAGAACACCGGCAACGCCAAGTAGTTTCCTGACCCGTTCGGGCCCGCGCCGCACGTCGGCGCGGGCCCGTCGGCATTCCGGCCGCGCTCAGGAGTCCCGGTAGACCGGCAGGCCCAGGGTGGTGCGGACCCGGTTGGCCTGCGCGCCGCCGTCGTGCGCGGCGGCGGCGCGGATCTCCCGGGTCAGGACGGTGTCACTGGTCGCCGCCGCGGCGAGCCGCCAGTGCCGCAGCGCCACGTCGTTCTCCTTGAGCAGCGCGGCGATCGGCGTCCGGACCGGCTCCGGCCAGAGCGTGGTCCGCAGCTGCTCGGCGTGCGTGGCGTTGGTGTCGGCGACCGTACGGGCCAGGCCGCGCACGGTCCGCCACGGCCGGCGGGCCCGCAGCGCCGCCTCCAGCTCGTCCAGCGCCGTGTTGTAGGGCGCCACGATCGACAGGTAGCGGCCCTTCGCCTCCTTGAGGGTCAGCGTGGTCGGAGCGGTCGGCGAGGGGGTCTGCCAGGTCGCCGGGAACCGGGTGGGCTCGGCGCCCCCGCAGCCGGCGAGCAGCAGGACCAGGGCCAGGGCCAGGGCGGCGGGGGTGCGGCGGCGCACGGGACGTCCCTCCGGTCGGGGGCGGGTCACCGGGCAGTGTAGGGGCGACCCGGGCGACCGTGCCGGCCGCCGACTAATCGGCGACCGGCAGCACGACCTCGTTACGGCGCAGGAACCAGGGCGTCCACGGCGGGTCGAAGCGGGCGTACCGGACGGCGCCGGTGGGGCGCAGGCCGGCCGCGATGACCGCCCGGCCCAGCGCGGTCGCCCGCCGGGCGAACGTCCGGTCGGTCCACCGCCCGGAGAACCGCATCGCCGCCGCCAGCTCCTCGGGTAGCTCCCGGATGGTGATCCGTGGGTCCACCGGCTCGGGCAGCGTCGCCGGGGTGAAACCGGCCGGCATCACGAACCGCACCAGCCAGCAGTCGGGCCGGTCGCCCTCCTCCTGCACCACCGGCGCGGTCATCGCGATCCGTTCCGACCCGGCCGGCGCCGGCCCGCCCGGCGCGGTCACCGACAGCTCCCCCCGGGACCGGTTGGCGCCGCCGAGATACCGGGCCAGCGGCCGGAACGCCGCGTTGCCGGCGGCCGTGAAGGAGCCGTCGACGCGGACCTCGGCGACCAGGTGGGCGGGGTAGCGGCGCAGCTCGAAGCCCGGATGGCGAGCCAGCACCCGGTACGGCTGCCGCTCGGTCATCCGCCGCCCCCAAGCCCTCCGGTGCTCCCACCGGGAACGCTACCGTCCGGGGCCGTCCCGGTCCGCCGGACCCGGGACCAGCCGCCAGTACTGGCGTTTTCCCTCGTCCCGCAGCACCACACCGAGCCGGGCCAGCTCCGCGCGCAGCTCCCGGACCTCGCCGCCACGGTCGGCGTCGAGGGCCCGCTGCCGGGCCGACAGCAGCGCGTCCGCCCCGGCGGGCAGGCCCGGCAGCCCGGCCACCCAGCGCCGGTACGCGTCGCGGTGCGGGTCCCCGGCGAGCCACGGCCAGCCCTGCCCGGTGAACGCGGCACGCAGCCGCGCCTCGCTCAGGTCCGCCGGCTCGCGGGCCAGCTCGCGGCCCGCGTCGTCGAGCAGCACCAGCGCCTTGCCGTCGAGGAAGACGCCCGCCACCGCGGCCCGGGGGACGTCCCGCCGGTGGCCGTCGCGGTGCAGCCGCGCGCCGGCCCGGCCCACCGTCACGGTCAGCCGCTCCCGGGTGCCCACGAACGCCACCGCCAGGCCGGCCAGCGCCGCCACCCCCGCCCCGACCGGGTACGACCGGTCCCCGGGCAGCCGGGCCAGCAGCGCGAACCAGCCCTGGAACGGGAACCAGGGCAGGTCGGCCACCCAACCCGAGCCGGCGGTGAGGGCCGCGCCCAGGCCGGCGCCGAGCAGCGGGAACCCGACCCACATGAGCACCAGCTCGCCCGCCCCGCCGCCGACCACGGTGGTCTCGCCGGCCGCCGGCCCGGCCACCTCAGGACACCTCCCGGCGTACCGTCCGGACCAGCCCGCCGGCCAGCGGCAGCACCAGCCAGACCAGCAGCGACACCGCGAGCCGGGCCCACTGGCCGGCGGTGACCTGCGGGCCGAGCAGCGGCTCCATGGTCACCGAGGTGTCCAGCCACTGCGCGGGGCGGTGCAACGCCTGGATCATCGCGGCGAGCACGCTCCACACGGTGGGCAGCAGCAGATAGGTCACGATCGCCAGCGGGGTGTTCAGCAGCAGCAGGCCGAACCCCGCGCCCATCAGCACGTTCAGCACCTGGAACACGGCCGCGTACGGCAGCAGGCGCCAGTCGAAGACCCAGCTGCCCGCGCCGCCGGTGGCCCGGGCGGCGAGCGTGCCGGTGGCGGCGACGGCGAGGCTGACCAGCACCGCGGCCAGCGCCGCCAGCACCACCGCGGCCAGCTTCGCGGCGATCACCCGCTGCCGGCGGGGCACCAGGGCGAAGGTGGTCAGCGCGGTGCGCTGCGACCACTCCCCGGTGATGGAGAGGATGCCGAGCACCGGCAGCAGCAGCCCGGTGGGGAACAGCGACGGGGTGAAGAAGGCGGTGAAGGTCTGCTCGGCGTCGTCGAGCACGAACAGCTGCACCGTGACGATGATCGCGGCGACCAGCCCGATGGTGATCAGCAGCCAGCGCCCGGCCCGGGTGTCGACGAGCTTGCGCAGCTCCACGCCGGTGAGCCGGGCCAGCGAGGGGGTGGCCAGGGCCGACTGGCGCGGCGGTGCGACCGGTGGGGTGAGCGTGGTCATCGGACGGCCTCCCTGGTCGACGCGCCGGCGGTGAGGGTGAGGAAGAGCTGTTCGAGGCCGCCGGCGCCGGCCGGGCGCAGCTCGGTGAGGACCAGGCCGGCGTCGGCGGCGGCCTGGCCGACGGCCTCCGGCTCGGCCCGGACGACGAAGCCGCCGTCGGCGCCGTTCGTCGCGGGCAGCCCGGCGCGCTCCAGGCCGAGCCGCAGGGCGTGCTCGTCGCGGGCCCGGACCAGGGTGCCCGCACCGGCCAGCAGCTCGTCCTTGCCGCCCTGGGCGACCACCCGGCCGCCGCCGATCACCACGAGCCGGTCGGCCACCGCCTCGACCTCGCGCAGCAGGTGGGAGGAGAGCAGCACGGTGCCGCCCCGGTCGGCGAAGTCACGCAGCAGCCCGCGCATCCAGAAGATGCCCTCCGGGTCCAGGCCGTTGGCCGGCTCGTCGAGGATGAGCACCCGGGGGTCGCCCAGCAGCGCCAGCGCCAGGCCGAGCCGCTGCCGCATCCCGAGGGAGTACGCGCCGACCCGGCGCCGCGCCGCCGTCGCGTTCAGCCCGACCAGGTCGAGCTTCGCGCCGACCTGCGCCCGGTCCACGCCCATCGTCCCGGCGGCCAGGGCCAGCGCCTCCCGGCCGGTCCGCCCGCTGTGCTGCGCGGACGCGTCGAGCAGCACGCCGATCTCCCGCCCCGGGCTCGGCAGCTCGCGGTACGCCCGCCCGATGACCGTGGCGCGCCCGGCGGTGGGCGGGGTCAGCCCGCAGATCATCCGCAGGGTGGTGGACTTGCCGGCCCCGTTCGGCCCGAGAAAGCCGGTGACCGTGCCCGGTTCGCAGCGGAAGCTGACGTCCTCGACGGCGGCGTGCGGGCCGTACCGCTTGGTGAGGTGTTCGACTGTGATCATGGCGTCCAGCCTGCCGGCGCCACCCGGCCGTGCGCTGCCGGCGATGGTCGGCGACCGGCCCGACCTCGGACCAGGTCAGGTACCGACTTTGGTAGCTGGTGACCCGCCGCGGCGCGTTCCTAGCATGGACGGATGAGCAGCGCCGCCGTACCGGACCATCCCTGGCTGCTGCCGGGCGCCCTGGTTCCCACCGCCCGGACCGCCCGCCGGACGCCCCGGGACTGGGTGGTCGACGGCCTGGCCCTGCTGAGCTCGGTGGCCTGGGTGCTGGTGGCCCACGAGGATGCGCTGAGCGCGCGGCCGGAGTTGGCGCTGAACGTCGGGCCGTCCTGGCTCCCCGACGTCGACTTCTTCCTCGGGCTGCTGGTCAGCGCCGCCCTCCTGCTACGCCGCCGCTGGCCGGTCGGGCTGGCCGTGGCCACCGCGCCGCTGGCCCTCTGCTCGGTCACCTCGGGTGTCGCCCTGCTGATCATCCTGTTCACGCTCGTCGTGCACCGGCGGCTGGCGGTGGCCCTGGTGGCGGTCGGCTGGAACGTGGTGACCCTGCCCGTCTTCCTCGCGGTCCGGCCCGATCCGGTGCTGCCGTTCTGGGCCACCATGGCCTGGAGCCTGCTCTTCATCGGCGGGACGGTGGCCTGGGCGCTGTTCGTCCGGGCCCGGCGCCAACTGGTGCTGTCGCTGCGCGACCGCGCCGAGCGGGCCGAGGCGGAGCAGCAGCTCCGGGTGGGCCAGGCGCGGCAGCTCGAACGGACCCGGATCGCCCGGGAGATGCACGACGTGCTCGCGCACCGGATCTCCCTGCTCAGCCTGCACGCCGGCGCCCTGGAGTTCCGCCCGGACGCCCCGCCCGAGGAGGTGGCCCGGGCCGCCGGGGTGATCCGGGCCAGCGCCCACGCGGCGTTGCAGGACCTGCGGGAGGTGATCGGGGTGCTCCGCGCCGAGCCGGGCGGCGCGGGGACGCCGGAGCCGCCGCAGCCCACCCTGGCCGACGTGCCCGTGCTGGTCGCCGAGTCCCGGGCCGCCGGCGCGCGGGTCAGCGTGCTCGACGAGGTGGCCGATCCGGCGGCCGTGCCGGCGGCGGTCGGGCGCAGCGCGTACCGGATCGTGCAGGAGGGGCTCACCAACGCCCGCAAGCACGCGCCGGGCGCGGTGGTGGTGGTCCGGCTGGCCGGCGGGCCGGGCGACGGCCTCACCGTGGAGATCCGTAACCCCTGGCCGCTCGGGGCGCCGGCCAGCGCGATCCCGGGCACCGGGACCGGACTGGTGGGGGTCGCGGAGCGGGTCAACCTGGCCGGCGGCCGGCTGACCCACGGGCGGGACCCGGACGGCGACTTCCGGCTGGCCGCCTGGCTGCCCTGGCCGGCGTCGTGAACGGCGCGGAGCGGCCACCGGTCGGGGTGCTGATCGTCGACGACGACGCGTTGGTGCGGGCCGCGCTGTCGATGATCCTCGGCGGGGCGCCCGACATCCGGGTGGTGGGCGAGGTCACCGACGGGGCCGAGGTGCCGGCGGCGGTCGCCGCGTACGCCCCGGACGTGGTGCTGATGGACATCCGGATGCCCCGGGTCGACGGGCTGACCGCCACCGAGGCGCTGCGGGCCGGGCCGGAGCCGCCCGAGGTGCTGGTGCTCACCACCTTCGACGCCGACGAGCAGGTGCTGCGGGCGCTGCGCGCCGGGGCCGGCGGGTTCCTGCTCAAGGACACCCCGCCGGCCGAGATCGTGGCGGCGGTGCGCCGGGTGGCGGCGGGGGAGGCGACGCTCAGCCCGGCCGTGACCCGCAAGCTGATCACGCACGTGACCGCGCCGGCCGCGACCGCCGGCCCGGACCCCCGGCGGGAGCGGGCGTTGCGGCTGCTGGGCGGGCTGACGCCGCGCGAGCGGGAGGTGGCCGTGGCGCTCGGCCAGGGCCGGACCAACGCGGAGATCTCGGCGGAGCTGTTCATGAGCGTGCCGACCGTGAAGGCGTACGTCTCCCGGCTGCTGGCCCGGCTGGAGCTGAACAACCGGGTGCAGGTGGCGCTCCTGGTGCACGACGCCGGTCTGGTCTGACCGTGCGCCGGCGGGATTGAACTCCTGCCGCCCGGGGGCCGTACCAGTGGTCGAGGATGTGGCGCGGCGGGTCCGCCGCGCCGCTGCCGAGCTGCGGGAGGCCTGCCGTGCGAGTTGGTGAGCAGTCGACGGATCCCATCGATCAGATCCTGGGTGAGGTGCCGGTGCCGGCCCAGCTGACCCCGGAGGATGTCCGCCTCGCGGTCCGGGCGGTGGTGGTGCACGCCGCCGAGGAGTGGCCCGCCGGGCCGAAGTGCCGTAACGACGGGGCGGCGTACCCCTGTCGGCTGCACCGCTGGGGACGGCGGGTGCTGGCGGCGCACGGCCTCAACGAGCGGCAGATCGACGCGCTGGTGCGGCACGGCAACCCGTTCGTGCACGTGCCCTTCCCGTTCGTGCTGACCGGGCCGTCGGCTGCGCGCCCGGCGGCACCGGCTCCGCAGGCCCCGCGCGGCCCGGCCGGCCGGGTCACCGCGCCTCCGGTGCGGCCCGCTCTGCGGCCCGGCGGTGCCGGTCGGTCGGTGGCACCCCCCGCCACCCGGCCGCGCTGGCCCCGGGCGAGCTGACGACCGCGGTCGCGGCGCGGCCCCGGCCGCGGCGGACCACGGGTCGCGGGCGGTACGCCCGGGGTGCACCGGCGGCGGCCCGGCGGCAGGGAGCCCCCACCCCCTGCGCCGGGCCGCCGTCGGCCTCCGGTCAGCCGATCTCGCAGTCCGGGGCGGACCAGCTCTTCGAGTTGCTGGTCCGGTCGCTGTTGTTCTCCCGCCGGGAGTCCACGTGGACGTGGTCGTCGTGGTCCGGGTAGCCGGGGCCGAAGATCCCGCTGAAGCCGTGGGTGCGGGCGGTCCGGGCGACCCGGCACAGGGACGAGGTGCCGGACTTCACGTCGGCCGCGGTGCCGTAGAGGTGCTGGCTGTCCGACGCGCCGCCGACCTGGCTGTTGCAGGCGATGTTGCGGAAGCCGCTGGTGACGTAGAGCGGCTTGTCGCCGAGGCCGCGGCGCAGCGCCTCCAGCTTCCACATGGTGCGCAGCGCGTTCTCCCGGGTGGCGCTGGACGAGAGCGGGCCCCCGCTCCACCCGCCCTTGCCGCAGCCGTTGTCCAGCTCGGTGTAGCTGAAGTGCTTGGGCGTGCAGTCGCTGTCCTGCAGGTTGTAGATCTTGGCGAAGGTCTGCGGGCCGGCGATGCCGTCGGCGCGCAGCCCGTACGCGGACTGGAAGCGTTTGACCGCACCCGCCGTCTCGGGGCCGTACCGGCCGTCGATCCGGACGATGGCCCCGTAGGCGGCCCAGCCGGCCACCCGGATCTGGAGTTGCCGGACGTCCTCGCCGGAGCGCCCCTGGTAGAGGTTGCGGGTCCAGGTGTAGCAGCCGTCGGCCTGCGCGGCCGGCGCGGCGACGACGGTAGCGATCGCGGCCCCGGGCAGGGCCAGCGCGAACGCGACGGCCGCCCGCTTCAGGGTGTTGACGCGCACAGAAGTCCTCCTGGTCGGAGCGAATTGGGGTTGACGGCGGGACTTCGTGCGGGCAGTCCCGTCCCATCCACCGTGACAGCCTTCGGGATGCTTCGCGGGCAATAGCGCAAATTGTTCTCACATTCACCGTTGGCTGAGCATTAGCTGGGAATTGCCGCGATTGCGAAACGCCCAGCCGGTCCGCGCCCGCCACGACCGCCCCCGTAACCACGCAACCGTGACGGAACCCGGCCGATGGCCACACGGAGGGTCAAGTCGCCTCGCCGCACCCGCCCGGTAACGTCTGCCCCCGGGGCCGGTACGGGCTCCCGGGCGACCTTCGCGGGCGGGGAGGTGGGCGTTGGCGCGTGGTGGCGTGTTCTGCGTCGAGGGGCAGTGGCACCGGGACCTCAATGAGCGCGGCTCCGTCCTGCCCACCCTCGAACTGCTCGAACGGCTGGGCAAGATCCGCTTCATCCACAAGGACGCGGCCACCCGCGACGAGCTGTTCTACTTCCTGGACCGCTGGCTGCTCAAGCAGTACGCCGACTACCGGGTCGGCTTCTTCGCCATGCACGGCGAGCCGAGCCGGCTCTGCCTCACCGACTGGGACTCCGTCGAGCTGGCGGACGTCGCCGAACGGATGGCCGGGCGCTGCGAGGGGCGCCGGCTCTACTTCGGCAGCTGCTCGGTGCTGCGCGCCTCCGACGCCGCGCTGCGGGACTTCCTCGACGTCACCGGCGCGGCGCTGATCTGCGGTTTCACCCGGGACGTGGACTGGGTCGAGTCGGCCGCGTTCGAGACGGTGCTGCTCGACGTGCTGGCCAACGGCCAGCGGCACAACGCCGCCGAGCTGCGGATGGGCTCGGCGCACTGGGCGCCGCTCGCCGCGTACCTGGGCTTCCGGGTGATCTACGCCAACGGCCGCGCCTGGCGGCCCGCCGTGCCGGCCCGGGTGCCCGCCCAGCCCACCGCCCGCCGGGTCGCCGAGCGCCCCCGCTGACACCGGCCCGGCCGCCGGCACCGGATGCTGGTAGAACCGAGGGCATGGCACGCAGCATCGCGACCAACACCCGGGTCGACCGGGCCGCCCTGGTCGACTTCCTCCGCCCCCGGCACAAGGTCATCCTGATCACCACCCGGTCCGACGGCCGGCCACAGTCCTCCCCGGTCTCCTGCGGCGTCGACGCCGAGGGCCGCCTGGTCATCTCCACCTATCCGGAGCGGGCCAAGGTGACCGACATCCGCCGCGACCCCCGGGTCTCCGCCTGCGTGCTCTCCGACGACTGGAACGGGCCCTGGGTGCAGGTGGACGGCACCGCCGAGGTGCTCGACCTGCCGGAGGCGCTGGAGCCGCTGGTGGACTACTTCCGCAGCATCTCCGGCGAGCACCCGGACTGGGACGACTACCGGGCGGCCATGGTGCGGCAGGGCAAGTCGCTGATCCGGGTCACCGTCGACGGCTGGGGACCGATCGCCACCGGCGGCTTCCCCGCCCGGCTGGCCGACTGACGTCAGTACGCCGCGGTGAACCGCGCGTCACGGAACCGCGGCTCCTCGATCTCGTCGACGATCGCCACCGCCAGGTCCTCGTAGGTGAGCACCGACCGGCCCTGCGCGTCCGTCACCGGCTGGTCGGTGCCGGTGCGGTAGTGGCCGGTGCGCTCGCCGGGGTGGAACTCCAGCGGTGGCGGGGAGACGTAGGTCCAGGTCACCCCGTCGGCGGCGGAGCGGTAGAACTCCAGCGCGTCGGCCTGCCCCTCGGCCGAGTCCCGGTATTCCGGAGGGAAGTCCGGCTCGTCCAGGTAGCGGGTGCCCCGCGGGGTCAGCAGGGTCGCCCCGCCGCCCACGTGGATCACCCGGGGCGGGTCGGGCAGCTCGCGCAGCGTCTCGACGAGCGTACGGGCGGCGTCGCGCCACAGCTCCCGCTCGCCGCCGCCGATGGCCACCACGAACACGTCGGCCTCCCCGGCCAGCTCCCGCACGCTGCGCTCCGAGGTGGCGTCGCCGGTCACCGTCCGCACCCCGGCCGGCAGGTAGCTGGTCGCCTCCGGGCGGCGGACCGCCGCGGTGACCCGGTGCCCCCGCTGGACCGCCTCGGCGGCGATCCGCGACCCCGCGGTGCCGCCGGCGCCGAACACGACGATGTTGCTCATGGCTGACCACCCCCCGCCCGACGTGCCTCGCCCCTCAGGCTAGGGAGCGGGCCGCCCGCCCGGTGCCGTAACGGCGATCCCGGGCCCGGCTCAGTCGACCAGCGCGGAGTAGACCAGCTGGCGCAGCTGGGAGCGGAGCGGGTACGTGCTGGAGGGCATCAGCTGGGTGAAGAGCAGCGCGGTGACCTCCTCCACCGGGTCCACCCAGAACGCGGTGCTGGCCATGCCGCCCCAGTAGTACTCGCCCACGCTGCTGGGCACCCGGGCCGGCACCGGGTCGAGCACCACGGCGAAGCCGAGGCCGAAGCCGATGCCGTCGAGGACCGTCTCGGCGAAGCCCTCCGGGGAGAAGGACGCCAGGTCCCGGTCGCCGGGCAGGTGGTTGCGGGCCATGAAGCGCACCGTCCGTGGGCCGAGCAGGCGCACCCCGTCGAGCTCGCCGCCGCGCAGCAGGAACTGGGTGAACCGGTGGTAGTCGGCGGCCGTGGAGACCAGCCCGCCGCCGCCGGAGAACCAGCCCGGCTCGGCCAGCGCGGCCCGGCCGATCGCGTCGGCGCGCATCGCCCGGCCGGTGGCCGGGTGCGGGGCGTAGAGGGCGGCCAGCCGCTTGGCGTCCGGCTCGTCGACCCACCAGCGGGTGTCGGTCATGCCGAGCGGGCGCAGGATCCGCTCGGCGAGGAAGGCGTCCAGCGACTGCCCGGAGACGACCTCCACGAGCCGGCCGAGCAGGTCGGTGGAGACGCCGTAGTTCCAGCTGGTGCCGGGCTGGAAGAGCAGCGGCAGCCCGGCCAGCCTCGCCGAGGCCGCGGCCAGGTCGGCGCCCGGCGGTACGCCGAGGTCGAAGCCCGCCTTGCGGTAGAGGCCGTCGACCACCGAGACCTGGGCGAAGCCGTACGTCAGGCCGGCGGTGTGGGTGAGCAGGTGCCAGACCCGGATCGGCTCGACCGCCGGCACCGTGTACGGCTTGAGCACCGAGCCCCGGTCGTAGACCCGCACGTCGGCGAACTCCGGCAGCCAGCGGCTGATCGGGTCGGTCAGCTCGAACCGGCCCTCCTCCCAGAGCATCATGGCGGCGACCGAGGTGATCGGCTTGGTCATCGAGTAGATCCGCCAGAGGGTGTCCGCCTCGACCGGCGCCCCGGCCTCCCGGTCCCGCAGCCCGTACGTCGAGGAGTGGGCGATCTCGCCCCGCCGGGTCACCACGATCTGCCAGCCGGCCAGCCGGTCGTCGTCGACGTACCGGGCGAAGTGCTGGTCGATCCGCGCCAGTCGCGCGGGGTCGAAGCCGATACGGTCCGGGTCGGTGCTCACGGCCACGCTCACGCCGCCGAACCTACCGCCCGGTAGGCGTACCGGGAAGGGTCGGCGGCCCCGACTAGTCTGGGCCGCATGCCGGAGCCCGTCGAGGACGTCACCTACCGCCAGCAGGACTGGTACGCCGAGGAGCTGGCCGACCGGCACTTCGTGCGCTGCGAGTTCTTCCACGTCGACCTCACCGAGGCGGTCAGCCAGGGGGCGGTCTTCACCGACTGCGTCTTCGGCAACGTGGCCTTCAACGCCTCCCGGCACACCGACTCGGCCTTCACCCGCTGCACCTTCAAGCGGTGCAACCTGTTCGAGGCCGAGTTCACCGGCTGCAAGCTGGTGGGCAGCAGTTTCGACCAGTGCGACCTGCGCCCGCTGCGGATCGACGGCGGCGACTGGTCCTTCGTCGGCCTGCCCGGCGCCGACCTGCGCGGGGTGCGGCTCACCGACGTACGCATGCGCGAGGTCGACCTGACCGGGGCGGACCTGACCGGGGCGACCGTCACCGGCGTCGACCTCTCCGGCGCCCAGCTGCACGCGGCCAAGCTGGTCCGGGCCGACCTGCGCGGCAGCGACCTGACCGCGCTCGACCCGACGGCGGTGCAGCGGGCCGGCGCGATCATCGACGCGGAGCAGGCGATCGTGCTGGCCCAGGCGCTGGGCTTCGAGATCCGCTGACCCGGTCCGGAAAAGACGACGTACCGTGTCAGGTTTTCCTGCCAGGCTGGCCGGCATGGCATGGTGGTCCGACCTGGTGGCGTCCGAGCCCGACTTCGCGGCGCGCGTCCGCGCCCGTTTCGCCGTGCGCAAGCACGGCACGATGGCGACCCTGCGGCGGGACGGCTCGCCCCGGATCAGCGGCACCGAGTTCGATTTCGGCGACGACGGGCAGCTCCGGCTGGGCAGCATGGCCGGCGCCCGCAAGGCCCTCGACCTGCTCCGTGACCCCCGGGTGGCGCTGCACTGCCCGACCGAGGACGCCCCCGAGGCGGATCCGGCGGCCTGGGACGGTGACGCGAAGATCGCCGGGCGGGCGCACGAGGAGCCGCCGGGGGAGGACGGCTCGCACCGGTTCCGGATCGAGTTGACCGAGGTGGTGCTGACCCGGGTCGGTGATCCGCCGGACCATCTGGTGATCGAGAGCTGGCATCCCGACCGGGGGTTGGTGCGGCGCGAGCGGCGGTGAGCCCGTCGCGGCTGTCGGGAAAATGCCTCGCGTCGACGGCTTCTCGGAGATCGGCACGTGTGTCATCCTCCCTGCGGCGGTCCCCGGCGCGACCGCGACGCCGGTGGCCGAGGGAGGGGTCGGTGGCTGAGGACGAACTCACGCAGACCGGTATCCGGGTCGGGCGGTGGTTGCCGGCCGTGCCGGCCGAGCCGCGACCCGGTGCGGCCGGCGGGCCACGCCGGCTGCCCGGCGCTCCGGACGATCCGGTCCCGCCGCTGCCGCACGCCCCGGTCCCGCCGCCGCACGCCCCCGGGGCCGCGTCCGCCGGCGAGCCGGTGCCCGCGCCCGGGCCGGCGTCCGCCGAGCCGGCGTCCGCCGCCGAACCCGCGTCGCGGTCGGGGACCGGGCCGGCCCCGACCCCGGCCCGCGCGCCGCGACCGGGCCCGACGGCCGGGCCGGAGCCGGACGCCGCCGCGCCCGCCGGGCCGCGCCGGGTCGCGCCGGTCCGGCGCTCCTCCCGGGAGAGCGCCACGGGCCGGTTCGCCGAGCTGGTCGCCCCGGCCGCCAGCAAGGTCCGGGTGGCCGTCGGGGCCGCACCGGACGGCCCGGTCACCCGCGTCGGCGTGGGTCGGGCCCGGCGCCGGCGCCGCCGGGTGCTGCTCGGCGGCGCCGTGCTGGCCGTGCTGGTGCTGGCCACCGGGTACGTCGTGCGGGAGCAGGGCGGGGGCCGCGCGCCCGCGGTGTCGGCGGTGCTGCCGGGCGGCGGCGCGCCGGCGTCCGACCCGGTCGCGCCACCGCCCACCGTCGTGGCGGTCACCGGGAATCCCGCCCTGCCCGGCGGGCCCCTGCTCAGCGTCGACCAGGAACGGGTCCCCACGCTGGTGGACCTGACCGTGCTCGGGGCGCGGGACTGGATCCACTGGGGTGGCAGCGGCGGCGACAGCGTGCAGCGCAAGCAGGTCGGCACCGGGGAGGTCCGCGACCCGGGTGGGGCGCGGCTGGAGCACGCCGCCAGCGGTTCCGGATTCGCCTGGACCGACGGCACCCCGGCGGCCCGGCAGGACGGGACCCGGTCGGGAGTCTTCCAGCGCGGCGCCGGGAAGAGCTTCGCGGTGGCCGTGGCCGGCAGCAACGACCTGCGGACGGTCCGGCTCTTCGTCGGCGCCTTCTCGGCGTCCGCCCGCCTCGACGTCCGGCTCTCCATCGGCGGCGACCCCGCCGTCCGCGAGGTGCCGCTGGCCGCCGGGGACCGGTTCTTCCAGTACGTCATCCAGTTCCGCGCCCCGCGCGGGGCCGAACTGCTGGTCACCTGGCGGGCGTTGACGGTGCTCGGTGGCGAGAACGACGGGGTGACCATGGAGGCGTTGGCCGTCAGCTGAGCGCGACGGTACGGTGTCGCCACGAAGGGCGAAACTTCCTTCCGCCGACATATGGCGCACCGTGGGCCATCGTGGAAATGTGAGGCGCGGTCGCGCCCTGCTCGTCCCGGCGGTCGGGGCCGGGCGGGAGCGGGAGGTCACGTGGGTCCGGAAGACCACGGTCCGGCGGGCGGCCGGGCGTCGTACCGGTATGCGCAGACGCGATCGGCGCTGCGCCGCGTCATCCGGAGCCGGCGGCGCCGCCGCTGGCTGCTGGAGGCGGCGGTCGCCGTCGCCTGCCTCGCCGCCGTGGCCAGCTACCTCGGCACCGAGCAGCACCCCACGCCACGGCGGGAGCAGAGCGTGCTGCCCGCCGCGCCCAGTGGCCGGCCGGTCCTGCCGTCCCCGGGCGGGCCCGGGGTCCAGGGCGCGGCGGTGACCCCCGGGCTGCACCCCCGGCAGCGCACCCCGTCGCCGGCACCCACGCCCGACCCGGCACCGTCCACGGCACCCCCCGCGCCGAGCCTGGCGGTCAGCCAGGCCGACGTGCCGGCCCTGGTCGACCTGACCGCGGCCGGCCCGACCGACTGGGTCCACTGGGGGCTGCTCGACTCCGGCGCGCCGGTGCACAAGCGCCGGGGCTCCCGCGAGATCCGCGACGAGGGCGGCCGGGGCCGGCGGGTCGCCTACCGCAACAACCCGGAGGAGTACGCCTGGCAGGACGGCAACCCGGTCGGCGCGGCGCGTGGCACCCAGGCCGGGGTCTACACCTGCGGCGCGGGCAACGGCTTCAGCCTCTCCGTGGCCGGTGACGGGCGGCAGCGGACCGTACGCCTCTTCGCCGGGCTCTGGATGGCCCGGGCCCGCCTCGACGTGCGGCTCTCCTCCGGCGGCCCGACCAGGACGCTGCGGTTGGAGGACCCGCACACCGCCCGCACCGCCGAGTTCACCGTCCGGTTCCGTGCCGCGCGGGGCGCGAAGCTGCTGCTCAGCTGGACGGTGGAGCGGGCGCTGGGGGACTGCGGCAACGTCAGCCTCCAGGCGGTGGCGCTGCGCTGAGCCGAGGTTCGCCCGGTGCGCTGGCCGACCCGGAGGTAGCGTGGCCAGGATCGGAGGATCCGGAGGGGAGTGCCGATGACGGCGAGCGAACAGGTGCTGGACAGCCCGCAGGGTTGGGTCGCCGACCACATCCGGCGGTACGTCGCGACCGGCGGCGCCGAGGGCCACGAGTGGCGGCCCGGCGTCTTCACGCTGCTGCTGACCACCCGGGGCCGGCGCTCCGGCAAGCTGCGGCGCACCGCGCTGATCTACGGCCGGGACGGTGCCGCCTACCTGGTGGTGGCCTCCCAGGGCGGCGCGCCGCAACACCCCGCCTGGTATCTGAACCTGCTCGCCGATCCGCTGGCTCAGGTGCAGGTCGGCGCCGAGACGTTCGCCGTCCGGGCCCGCACCGCGACCCCGGAGGAGAAGCCCCGGATGTGGCGGACCATGACCGCGGTCTGGCCGGCGTACGACGAGTACCAGACGAAGACCGACCGGGAGATCCCGGTGGTGGTGCTGGACCGGGTCTGAGCCGTCGGGACAGTTTGTCCGTCGCGGCCGCCGCGGGGCGTTCTACGGTTCCGATGTTCCGTCCGACCATCCCCTGTGGAGGCTCGACCGATGAGCAGCAGTGCGCCCGTCGCCCGTCCCGTCGCCCCGTCCGGCGTGGGTGACCCCTCCGGCGACGTGCTGCGGGAGATCCCGCTGCCGCCGTACGTGACCGGCGAGGACGCCCAGTTCGCGGTGCGCGCGGTGGTGGTGCACGCGCCGCGCCGCTGGTCCGGCGGGACGATCTGCCGCAACGACGCCAGCCCGCACCCGTGCCGGCTGCACCGCTGGGGCCGCCGGGTGCTGGCGTTGCGTGGCCTGCCGCCGGCCGAGATCGACGCGCTGATCGAGCGGGGCGACCCGGCCGCCGTGCCGAGCCGGCCCCGGCCGATCGCCTGAGCCGGCGCGGCTCGCCGGGCCCCGATCCCCCCTCCCGACCGGGGCCCGCCGCCGCTCAGCAGAGGATCGGCTTCACCCACGCGCACTCCACGCCCTCGGGGACCCGGGGCGACTCCGGCGCCGCCGGCACGGCCAGCCGCGCCGTGCTCGTCCCCTTCTCGCTGTACGACGCCAGCGCGATGGCGATCTGATCCTCCAGGCCCTTGACCGACGAGGTCAGGTAGTTGTTGAGCACGACGGAGAAGGCCAGCAGGTGCCCGTCGGTGTCGGTGACGTAGCCGGAGAGGCTGGACGCGCCGGTCAGGCTGCCGGTCTTGGCGTGCACGTTGTCCGCCGCCGGGGTGCCCCGCATCCGGCTGCGCAACGTCCCGCCGACGAAGCGTTCCGGGTTGCCGGCCACCGGCAGCGCGGCGTACCAGGTGTCGAACCAGGGTTCGGCGCGGACGGCCGACAGCAGCCTGACGAACTGGGCCGGCGGGATCATGTTGCGCCGGGACAGCCCCGAGCCGTCGCGCTGGCGCAGCGTGCCGGTGTCCATTCCGGAGTCACCGACGTACTCGCCGATCGCGGTGAGCCCGGCGTCCCAGGTGCCGGAGCCGGAGAGCACCCGGCCGAGTTCCTTGGTGAGCACCTCGGCGTGGCCGTTGTTGGAGAGCTTCAGGAAGGGCACCATCAGTTCGGAGAGCGGCATCGAGTCGTGCCGGGTGACGATCTTCGCGGCGTCGGGGGTGGACCGGCCGAGCACGGTCCGGCCGAGGACCCGTACGCCGTGCCGTTGCAGCGCCGCCCGGAAGATGTCAGCGGCGTACCCGGTCGGCTCCCACACCGTCATCCAGTCGCTGGTCGGGTCCTCGCCGACGGCGATCTGCCCGGTCACCACGATGGTGTTGCCGCCGTGCTCGCGTTCGAAGGAGATGGTTGTCTCGCCGGTGGCGACGGTCTCGGCCCGGTTGTCGATGCGCAGCCAGCCGTTGGCCGGGGTCATGGTGACCGCGGGCCGGGCGCCGGCCTGGCCGGCCGGCGCGGCGTGCACGATCACCGTGCCGGCGTCGTAATCGGTGTCCGGGGCGACGGTCAGCGCGGACACCTGCGCCGCGTAGTAGTAGGACTCGTCGTCCCAGGTCCAGTCGGAGCCCAGCCGGGTCCGGTCGTAGCGGGTGTCGTCGGCGACCAGGTTGCCGGTCACCACCCGGACGCCCTCGGCGGCGACCTGGGCGGCCAGCCGGTCGTAGTCCTCGGCGAGCATCGTCGGGTCTCCGCCGCCGCGCAGGTACAGGTTGCCGGCGAGCAGCCCGGCCCGGCGTACGCCGTCGCTGGCGACGTCGGTGGTGAAGCGGTGGCCGGGGCCGAGCAACTCCATCGCCGCGGTCGAGGTGAGCAGCTTGGTGTTCGAGGCGGGGACGAGCCGCCGGTCGCCGTTGCGGTCGTAGAGGGTCTGTCCGGTGCGGGTGTCCACGACCACCACGCCCGCCTGGGCCCCGGCGAGCCGGGAGTCGGCCAGGACGGCGTCGATGGTCGCGTGCAGCCGGGTCTGCGCGGGGGTGGGCGCTTCGGCGGTGGCGGTGCTGGCGCCGGCGGTGGTCGCGGTGGCGACCAGGGCCAGCACCGTCAGTGCCCCGATGGAGAGACGACGATGCATGCGTCGATGCTGCCACGGCGCTTTCTGCCGGAGAAGAGCCAACGATGAAAACTTATTTCCGAACCGCTCCGATTACCCGCTTCGGAGCCCGGCAAACCGCTGGTCAGCCATTCGTGGCCGGCCACGCCGGCCACGGTGTCGACTGATCCGGCTCTATTTGACGGATGCCCGGGCAGGGGGCAACGTAGGCCGTGACGGGCTTTCGACTGCCCTGGTTTGCACGGCGAAGACCCATTCGCCTTCCCGGGCACGTACCCGGCCGCGCGGCGACGAACCGGCCGCGATCCCGACCCAGCCACGAGGAGTTCCGCCATGCTGACCATGACCGAGAACGCGATTCTGGTGATCCGCGACCTCGCCAACCAGGAGGACGTCGGCGAGGCGGGCGGGCTGCGGATCGCCGCCGACACCGACGCCGGTTCGCTCTCCATCGAGCTGGTTCCCGAGCCCACCCAGGGCGACCAGGTGGTCGACAACCAGGGCGCCCGGATCTTCCTCGACCAGGACGCCGCCGAACTGCTCAACGACACCTCCGTCGACGCGGTCGTCGACGACGAGGGCGTGGTCCAGTTCGGCTTCACCGGGCAGGAGTGACTCACCCCGCGCGGCGGGACTCGCCGCGCGGGGCCCGGCCGGCGCGCCGCTCCGGCCCGTCCGGACCGGCCCGCCACGGGCCGCCGCGCTGCTCCCGGTCGGGGCGGAGCAGCGCGGCCAGCACGTGCGCCAGATGGTGCGAGGTGCTCCAGGCCGCCCAGTTCGCCGGCGAGCCGGCGCCCGCGCCCCGCCGCGCCCGCCGCAGGATCTCGTGGTCGCCCCAGGAGAAGCCGGCCCCGGCGGCCGGCCACCACGGCGCCGCGACCAGCGTCCGGCACAGGTCGGCGAAGCGCTCGTCGCCCCGGCCGCCCCGCCGGGACCAGCGGTAGATCCACCACCCGCCGTCCGTGGTGTAGCGCAGCGTCGGCAGCCGGTCGCCCGGGACGTCGCCCGCTCCCGGCGCCGCGCAGCCCACCCCGTAGTCGCCGTACCCGACGTCGAGGTCGGCCAGGCCGCGCCAGAGCTGCCAGTCGAAGCGCTCCAGCCGGACCGGCTCGTCGGCGGGCAGGCGGGCCACGGCCGGCGGCATCCCGCCGGCGGCCACCGTGACCGAACGCCAGGCGTGCCGGCGGGCCCAGCCGGCCAGCCGCCGGACCCGGGGCTCGGCCAGCCGGACGTCGGCCGGGCAGCACACGTCTCCCGCGTCGATGAGCAGGTCGCACTGCTCGGGCACGAGGCGGGTCAGCCGCCACACCCGTTCCACCGCCCCGGTCGTCGCGTCCGGGCCGGCCCGGTCCCGGCCGGTCCGCAACCGCACCACCGCCCGGGCCTGCGCCCGCGCCGCCATCCCGTGCGCCACCAACCGCCGGTCGCTGTCCGCGAGCCCGATCACCGGCACCAGCGGTACGCCCCAGCGGGCCGGCTCGCTCTCCGGACAATCCGGCAGGGCCGAGACGTCAACGGCGGGCAGCAGCCCCGCCGGCAGCCGGCCGAGCAGGTCCACGGTGCACGCGTCGACCGCGTGGACGTCGATGACCGGGGCGAGCAGCGGGGCGAGGGCGTCGTCGAGATGGGCCAGCGCCTCCAGCTCACCCCGCCGACCGGCCAGCACCGGGCGGTAGACCGGTTCCGCCGCCCGCCCTCCGTGGGCGGGCACCATACTTCAATGTATCGGCCCGATCGCGTTGCGCCACCGGCTTCCCGGACGCCGTTGACATGTCCTCCCTCCGGGTGGTGACATGAGCGCGCGGGCACACGCCGGGCATGGACGGGCAGCCATGACCCCTCTTCGAGCCGATCCCGCGTGGGTCGGCCCGCCCGGAAGGCCTTTCCCCATGACCTTGCCTACCCGCCTGCGGCTCGTGGCCGCCCTGGCCGCCGCCGCGGCCGCGCTGCTCGCCGCCGGACAACTGCCCGCGCTCGCGGTCGACGACCCGCCCGCGCCGGTGACCGGCAACGCCACCCACTTCGACGGCCTCGGCGCCCCGTACGGCGGCTGCGGCCTGCCGCAGTCCGAACTGGACAGCCAGGACTTCGTCGCGCTGAACGTGTACAACCTGCCCGGCGACTACTCGTCGTTCCCGACCCGGCCGCTGCCCCCGTCCGAGGCGGACCGGATCGGGTTGTGGAACAACGGCCTCAACTGCGGCCGGTTCGTCACGGTGACCATCGGCGACCGGTGCACCGGGATCAACGACGGTGCTCCCGGCCAGCCGTTCTGCCGCAACGGTTCCTGGGTCGCGGACGGCTACAACGGCGCCACCCTCACCATGGTGGTGGCGGACTCCTGCGGCGACGGCAACGCCTGGTGCCGCGACGACCCGTACCACCTGGACCTGGCCACCGGGTCGCTGAACCGGTTCGCCCGCGACGGGGTCCCGGTCGGTGACCTGTACCCGAACCACTGGAACAACCGGCACGTCTCCTGGTCGTTCGTCCCCGCGCCGAACTACAGCGGGGACCTGCGGATCGGCTTCCTCCAGGGCGCGCAGCGGTACTGGCCGGCCATCGCGGTCTCCCACCTGCCCAACGGCATCCACGGCGTCGAGTACCTGTCCGACGGGGCGTGGCGGGCCGCCACCATGAACAGCGACATGGGCCAGTCGTACGTGATCGGGGCCAGCACGTCCGGCGGCACCGACTTCCAGATCCGGGTCCGGGACGCCGCCGGCACGCTGGTCAACGGCGGCCGGGTCTACCGGTTCGGCCTGCCCGCCGGGTGCGGCGGCACGTGTTCAGCCGCGTACACCCCGGTCAGCTACACCACCTCGGACGGCACCGGCGCGACGGCTTCGCCGAGCGCGTCGGTGTCGCCGAGCGCGTCGGCGTCCCCGAGCGTGTCGGTATCGCCGAGCCCGACGGGCGGTCCGTCGTCGCCGTCGGCCGGATGCGCGGCGAGCTGGCGGGTGACCGGGACGTGGAGCGGCGGGTTCCAGGCCGAGGTGACCGTCCGCAACACCGGCGCGGCCCCGATCGCCGGCTGGACCACCAGCTTCGGCTTCCCGGCCGGTCAGCGGCTGGCCAGCTCCTGGAACGCCACCGCCGGCCAGTCCGGCAGCGAGGTGACCGCGACCAACGCGAGTTGGAACGGCGCCCTCCCGGCCGGCGGCACCACCAGCTGGGGGCTGGTGGCCACCGGCGACGCCGCGACACCCACCGGCCTGGCCTGCACCGCGCGCTGACCCGCTGCCCCGCACCACGGCCGTCGCCCGTGGCCGGCGTGCTGGGCCGCCCGGCACGGCCGCTGGTCGCGCCGCCCGCCACGGCCGGTGGTCGCGCCGCCCGGCATGGCTGGTGATCGCGCCGTCCAGCACCGGCGGGAACGGCGACGGGCCCGGACGCCACGCGCCCGGGCCCGCTCGCCGGTGGTCAGTCGTCGTCGCCACCGTGGTCGTCGGCGCGATCGTGGCCACCGTGGTCATCGTTGCGGTCGTCGGTGCCCCGGTCGTCGCCGCCGGACCGCCGGCCGCCGTGGTCGTCGTACCGGTCGTCGGTGCCCCGGTCGTCGCCCGCCGGGGCGACCCGGCCGTCCCGGTCGTCGAGCCGCTTCCGCTCGACCTCGACCACGGCGCCGTCCCGCCGGTCGACCTTGACCTCGTAGGTCACCCCGTCCCGGCTCACCTTGACGCTCCACACCGCGCGCCCGTGTTCCGTCTCGGCCTCGACCTCGATGATCCGCCCGCCGCCGGTCCGGGCCAGCGCCACCGCCCCGGCCCGCCGGGAGTCCACGCCGGCGGCGCCGGGCGCGGCGGTGGCGGCGGTCGGATCGCGGTCGGCGGCCGCGGTGGGGCCGTCGTCGCCGGTCGTGCTCGTCGGACCGGCGCCGGCGGTCCGGCTCGTCGCCACGGCGGCCGGGCCGGTGCGGTCGGCCACCTGTCCGCCGAGCGCGGCGCCGGTGACGGCCAGCACCGCGGCCCCGCCGGCCGCCGCCAGCACCAGGGAAGTACGTCGCATGATCTCCACCTCTCCTCGGTTGTGTCATCGAGGATCGGTCCGGGCCGGATAGTCCCGCGCTACCCCGGTTCTAAGCCCGGGTTAAGACCGCGGCGGCCCGAGCCGGAGCAGCACCAGCGCGCCGCCGTCCGGCCCGCTGCCCAGCTCCAGCCGGCCGCCGCCGGCCCGGGCGGCCCGGTCGGCGATGTCCAGCCCCAGCCCGGTCGACCCGGCCCGGCTGACGCCCCGGCGGACCGCGCCGGCCGGCAGGCCCGGCCCGGCGTCCGCGACGGTCAGCACCACCCCGGCGGGATCCGGCGCGAGCCGTACGGTGAAGGGCGTGCCGTCCGGGGTGTGCGCGAAGACGTTGCCCAGCACCGCGTCCACCGCGGCCGCCAACTCTTCGCCGGCCACCCCGACCGGCAGCGGGCCGGGCGCGAGGTCGAGGGTGACCGTCCGCCCGGTGTCCTCGGCGAGCACCGACCAGAACGCCACCCGCTCGCCGACCACCGCCGCCGCGTCGCAGCCGGTGCCGCCGCCGGGCGGTCCGGTGCGCCAGCGGGCCTGCCGGATCACCCCGGTGACCGCCCGTTCGAGCCCGTCGACCGCGGTGGTCACCCGGGCCGCGTCGGCCGGGTCGCGCAGCGACTCGGCCTCCAGTCGCAGCACGGTCAGCGGGGTACGCAGCCGGTGCGACAGGTCGGCCACCTGCTCGCGCTCCTCGCGCAGCAGCACCTGGATCCGCCCGGCCAGGTGGTTCAGGGCGCCCGCCACCTCGCGCAGCTCGGCCGGGCCGGCCGGCTCCACCCGGGCGTCCAGTTCGGCGTTGGCGAGTCGGTGGGAGACCGCGGAGAGCGCGGCGATCGGCCGGACCAGGGTGGCGGCCAGCCGGTCGGCGACGACCAACCCGACCAGCACGAGCAGCACACCGAGCAGCGCCAGCACCAGCCACGCCCGGGCCACCCCGGCGGTCAGTTCCGACCGGGGCACCACGGTGCGGATCACCCCGGTCCCGTCCGGGCGGCCCTGCACCGCGATGACCACCTCCCGCCCGCCGGCCGACTCGGCGGTCAGGCTCTGCCCCCGGGCGGCGAGGGCCACCGCCGGCGTACGCGGCGCGGGCGTGCCGAGCACCGTGCCGTCCGGCAGGTAGACGCTGACCTGCCGGCCGGAGGCCGCGGTGAGCTGCTCGACGGTCAGCCGCACGGTGTCCGGGTCGGCCGTGCCGACCACCGGGGCCAGGCTCTGCGCGTCGGCGGTGGCGCGCACGGTCGCCCGGTCCGCCGCGACGGTCCGCACCAGCAGCGCCAGCGGGACCAGGAAGGCGGTCAGGACCAGCACGCTGACCGCGGCGACGAGCAGCGCCAGCCGGCCCCTCACCGGTCGTCCCCCGGAGCCGCCAGCCGCACCCCGACCCCGCGCACGGTGTGCAGGTAGCGCGGCTCCTGGGCGCGCTCGCCCAGCTTGCGCCGCAGCCAGGACAGGTGCACGTCGACGGTCTTGTCGGCGCCGCCATACGGGATCCGCCAGACCTCGGTGAGCAGTTCCCGCTTGGTGACCACCTGCCCGGCCCGGCCGGCCAGGTGGTGCAGCAGGTCGAACTCCCGCGGGGTCAGCTCGACCGGTACGCCGTCCAGGCTCACCTGCCGGGAGCGCGGGTCGATCCGCAGCCCGCCGACCACCAGGGTGGGGTCGGCCGCCGTGGCGTCGCCGGCGGTGCGGCGCAGCACGGCCCGGGCCCGGGCGTCGAGCTGGGCGGCGGTGAACGGTTTGACGAGGTAGTCGTCCGCGCCGGCGTCGAGCATCCGGACGATCTCCGTCTCGTCGTCGCGGGCGGTGGCCACGATGACCGGCACCGAGCTGACCGCCCGCAGCATCCGCAGCAGCTCCCGGCCGTCCAGATCGGGCAGTCCGAGGTCGAGCACGACCAGATCGGGCCGGTCGTCCAGCGCGTCGCGCAGCCCGGCCAGCGCGGTCGAGGCCGCGGCGACCGCGTGGCCGCGCTCGCGCAGTGCCCGGAGCAGGGGGGTACGGATCGTCAGGTCGTCCTCGATGAGCAGCAGCCGGGCCACGGTTGGCAGGTTAGCCCCGGCAACCGCCGGTGGCTTCCCCCGTTAACCCTCGCTTAGCGTTCCCCGGTGCCGGGCCCAACCTCGCCTCGGTCAGACTCGACGCATGGGCCGTCGTCCGATCCTCGTCGCCGCCACCGGTTGGCTGGCCGCCACGGTGCTCGCCACCCTCGTCGGGCTGGGCGCGATCCAGCTGGTCGGCGACGGCATCACCGGCACGCCGGGCGGCGTACTCGACCAGGGCGACGTCGAGCGGGCGCTGGCGGCCGCACCGACCGGCGGCGCGACCGGGGCGGCCACGCCGACAACCGTTGCGGCGAGCCCCACCCGCACGCCGAGCGGCGGGCCGCCCGCCGCCGGCCGGCGGAGTTTCGCCACCGCGGGCGGTACGGCGGTGGCCGAGTGCGGCCCGGCCGGGATCCGCCTGATCTCCTGGTCGCCCGCGCCCGGCTACCGGGCCAAGGACGCCGACCGGGGGCCGGACGAGCACGTCGAGGTCCGCTTCGTCGGCGCGGAGGGTGAGTACGAGCTGCGCCTGCGATGCGTCGACGGGCGGCCGGCCGCGACCCGGCATGACTGACATATCCGCAGGTCAGGTGGGGTGTGAAGAAGTGCGTGAGTCCATGATCTGACGGCTCTGCGGGTGGCTGCGGGGGTACGGGACCGCATAACTTCGATGACAACGGGGCGATCACCGCCGATCCCCCTTGTCACGACATCTGCGCTTTGGCGCCGGCGGGAGCCGGTGCTCGGGAGACCTCATGTCCAGCACGAGATCCAGACGGGGATCCGGCGATCAGCCCGCGCCCAGGTCGGCGGAGCTCGCCCGCGCGGACGCCGAGATCGCCAGTTGCCCCCCGGTCGGGCTGCCGCCCAGCGCCCGGGTGCTCTTCGCCGTGGTAGACGCGAACGGCACCCTGGTCCGCGGGCTCGGCGTCACCTCGGCCACCCGGCTGGCCGCCGGCATGTACCAGGTCGCCTTCGACCAGGACGTCACGGCGGCCGGCTACGTCGGCACCGTCGGCATCGCGGCCGGCGGCGGGCTCACGCCCCAGGGCGCCATCACGGTGGCGCCGCGCAGCGGCATCCCCAACGCGGTCTTCGTCGAGACGTACGCCAGCGGGGGGCATCTGGACCGCCCGTTCCACCTGGCCGTCCTCACCTGACCGGCGGGGCGGGCGGACGCGCACACGAGCGCACGGCGCCGTCCGGCCGAGGCCGTAACGTCGCCGCGCTCTGGCCGTCTCCCACCGTCGCAGCCGTACGGCGGTACGCCAGCGGGGACTTGGCTCGACCGGCACAGGCGTACACCGGTCCTGGGCCACCGGATGCCCGTCCAGACGGGATCCAAACCCCGAGTGCGTGGCGAATTCCACCATTTGCGAGTCCCGGCGTGAGCCGACGGCGCACCGGGTATGTGCGCGTCATGGAGCATTTCACGATCGCGACCGTCGCCGAGAAGAGCCCGGACTTCCGCCGGGTGCTGTGGACCGGGCAGCACACCCAGCTGGTGATCATGACCATCCCGCCGGGTGGCGAGATCGGCGAGGAGGTCCACGAGGACATCGACCAGATCCTCACCTTCGTCAGCGGCACCGGCGAGGCCCGGGTGGCCGGGGAGAAGCAGGAGGTCGTCGCCGGCGACCTGGTGGTGGTGCCCGCCGGGACGAAGCACAACTTCGTCAACACCGGCCCCAACCCGCTGGTCCTCTACACCGTCTACGGTCCCCCCGAGCACGCCGACGGGGCGGTGCACAAGACCAAGGAGGAGGCCGACGCGGCCGAGGAGGCCGGGGAGGACGAGCCGCCCACCGCCTGAGCACACCCGCCTGAACGCGACCGGTCCGGGTACCCGGGGCGGGTGCACCAGCCGGCGATCTCCGACTACGGATTTCTCTCCGACTGCCGCTCCGGGGCCCTGGTCGGGCGGGACGGGTCGGTCGACTGGTGGTGCCCGGACCGGTTCGACGCGCCCTCGGTCTTCGCCCGCCTGCTCGACCCGGCCGGCGGGCACTGGCGGATCGCCCCGCTCGCGGCGAGCCGGGTCGAGCGGGCGTACCGGCCGGACACCCTGGTGCTGCGGACGGTCCACCACACGCCGGAGGGGAGCGTCGCGGTCACCGACGCGCTCGCCGCCGAGCCGGGCGCCCGGGGACACGAGCTGGGGCAGAACTCGCCCGCCGTGCTGGTCCGGGTGGTCGAGGGGCTCTCCGGGCGGGTCCCGATGCGGCTCGACTTCGTGCCCCGGCCGGAGTACGGGATGCTCACCCCGTACCTGCACCGGCAGCCGGGCGGCGGGGTGCTGGCCACCGCCGGGCCGGTGGCGCTGGTGCTGCGCGGCACGGGTCAGGAGCTGCGCCACGACGGGGACCGGGTCAGCCACACCTTCGAGGTGACCGCCGGCCAGACGGTCGGCTTCGACCTGGCGTACGCGGCGGTGCACCGGGACCCGCCGGCCCGGCTCGACCCGCTCCGGGCGCTGGCCGAGACGGTCCAGGCGTGGGAGGCGTTCCGCGAGTCGCACCGGTACCGGGGGAACTACACCCCGCAGGTCCGGGCGAGCGCCACGGTGCTCACCGGCCTCACGTACGCCCGCAGCGGCGCGGTGGCCGCCGCGGCGACCACCTCCCTGCCGGAGCTGATCGGCGGCGACCGGAACTACGACTACCGCTTCTCCTGGCTGCGCGACTTCTCGATGACCATGCGGGCCCTCTGGGTGGCGGCCTGCCCGACCGAGGCGTCCCGGCTGTTCGCCTGGGCGGCGCGCTCGATCGGCCGGATCGGCGACGAGCCGGTGCCGGTGCTCTTCGGGTTGGAGGGGGAGCGGGATCTCGCCGAGCACGACGCCGGGCACCTGTCCGGCTTCGCCGGCAGCCGGCCGGTGCGGATCGGCAACGACGCCTGGCGGCAGCGGCAGCTCGACGTGCCCGGCGAGGTGATCGCGGCGGTGTGGCGGCTGCACGACCAGCTCGGCGAGACCTTCGCCGAGGAGGTGCGGGAGATGGTCGTCGGGCTGGCCGGACAGGTCGCGTCGACCTGGCGGCTGCCGGACTGTGGCATGTGGGAGACCCGGGATGCCGAGCGGCGCTACGTCTCGTCCAAGGTGCTCTGCTGGGTGGCGCTGGACAAGGCGGTGCGGCTGGCGCCGCGGCTCGGGGAGCGGGCCGACCCGCGCCGGTGGGCGGCCGTCCGGGACGAGATCCGGGCGACCGTGCTGCGCGACGGGTGGCACGAGCGGCTGGGCGCGTACACCGGCGCGTTCGGCTCGGCGGAGCTGGACGCGTCGGTGCTGTTCCTGCCGGTGGTGGGCTTCCTGCCGGCCACCCACCCGCGGATGCGTTCCACCATCGCGATGGTGGAACGCGACCTGGGCACCGACGACGGCCTGGTCCGCCGCTGGGACACCGACCCGGCCGGCTTCCTGCTCTGCTCGTTCTGGCTGGTGGAGTGCCTGGTGATGGCGGGGGAGCCGGAGCGGGCCCGAACACTGTTCGAGCAGGCCCTCGGGCGGGCCAACGACGTGGGCCTGTTCGCCGAGCAGATCGACCTGACCAGTGGGGCCCAGCTGGGCAACCTGCCGCAGGCGCTGTCGCACATCGGCCTGATCAACGCGGCCTGGCGGTTGACCGACCCGGCCAGCGGCTGACCTGCAACATTCCTGCACATCGCAACCATTGACCTCGATCTCTCGGCCGGCCTAGCCTGCTGGTGTCGGGTTGGGAAAGCCCTTTCCTGCGGCTCCCGCCCACACCACCCCCGCTCCCGGAGACCGGGCCTCCGGCCGGGGCGCACCGACCGTCGCGACCCGTGGCCAGGCGTCGACCCGCCGCCGCGGCGGTCCACCACCACGCGCTTCAAGGAGGACAACCGTGCAGATCACACGTGCCAGACGGCGACGGTCACTGCTGCTCGCGGTGGGCGCCGGCGCCACCGTGGCGGCGCTCGCCGCCGGGATGGGGACCTCGGCCTTCGCCGCCACCGTCTTCTCCGACACCTTCTCCGACGGCGACGCCGCCGGCTGGTCGAAGTCCGGCGGCACCTGGGCGGTCACCGACGGCGCCCTCAACCAGTCCAGCACGAGCAGTGAACTCGCCCGCCAGTTCGCCGGCCAGACGAGCTGGACCGACTACCAGGTGCAGGCCCGGGTCCGGCCCACCGGATTCGGCTCCGCCACGGCGCTGGTCGGCCTCGCGGCCCGGGCCAGCAGCAGCACCAAGATGTACCGGCTGGCCCTGTTGGGCTCCGGGCGGGCCGAACTCCAGGCGGTCAACGGCAGCCAGATCGCCTCGCTCGGCTCCGCCTCGATCGGGGCGAGCACCGGCACCTGGTACACCCTGCGGATCGAGGCCAGCGGCAGCACCATCCGGGGCTACGTCAACGGCACCCAGATCGCCGCCGGCACCAGCACCATGGTGAGCGCCGGCCGGATCGCCCTGGTCACCGCGTACGCCAGCGGCAGCTTCGACGACGTGACCGTGGACTCGTCGGTCAGCACGCCGACCACGCCGCCGTCGACCGGCACCCCGCCGGCCAGCCCCACCCCGACGGCGACCGCCAGCACCCCGCCGTCGACGTCCTGGCCCACACCCACCGGCAGCGTCAAGGTGGACGCCACCATCGCCGTCCCGGCCAGCGGCTTCGACGGCGGCCTGCGGCGCTACTACGGCATCGGCGACGGCGGGCAGTCGGAGAGCCAGGACCCGATGTTCGAACTGGCCGCCGGCGCCACCCTGCGTAACGTCATCATCGGCGCGCCGGCCGGTGACGGCGTGCACTGCCTCGGCAACTGCACCCTGGTCAACGTCTGGTGGGAGGACGTCGGCGAGGACGCGGCCACCTTCCTCGGCGGCACCACGTACACGGTGGACGGTGGCGGGGCCCGCTCCGCCAGCGACAAGGTGTTCCAGCACAACGGGCCGGGCACCGTCTACATCCGCAACTTCCGGGTGGAGAGCGCCGGCAAGCTCTACCGGGCCTGCGGCAACTGCTCCTCCTCCTACCAGCGGCACGTGGTGCTGGACAACGTCACCGCCACCGGCACGAAGGTGCTGGCCGGCATCAACACCAACTGGGGGGACACCGCCCGGCTCACCCGGATCACCATCCTCAACGACCCGAGCCACAGCACCCGGATCTGCGTGAAGTACAAGGGAGTGCCGAAGGGCAGCGAACCCACCGAGATCGGCGAGGGCGCCGACGGGGTGAACTGCATCTACTCCGCGTCCGACATCACCTGGCGATAGGCCGCTCCGACGCGGGCCGCCGACTGCCGGGGGCCCGCGTCACGCCATCGGCACCCCGGTCACGTCCACCGTCTCCGGGTACTTGAGGCCGGCGCCGGTGTTCAACACCACGACCCGCTCGCCGGCCCGGATCCAGCCGCCCGCGCGCAGGTGCCGGGCGGCGGTCAGGCAGGCCGCCCCCTCCGGGCAGAGCAGCAACCCCTCCCGGGCGGCGAAGTCCCGCAGGTCGGCGAGGATCTCGGCATCATCCACCGCGATCGCGGTGCCGCCGCTCTCCCGCAGCGCCGCCAGGATCAGCTCGTCGCCGAGCGGGGCCGGCACCGTGATGCCGTACGCCACGGTGCTGGCGTCCGCCCACGGCGTGGCCCGCGGCTCGCCGGCCGCGAACGCCCGCACGATCGGCGCGCAGCCGGTCGACTGCACCGCTACGAGCCGGGGCAGCCGGTCCTCCACCCAGCCCAGCTCGCGCAGCTCGTGGATCGCCTTGTGGATGCCGATCAGCCCCACCCCGCCCCCGGTGGGATTGATGATCACCTCGGGCACCTGCCAGCCGAGCTGCTCGACGATCTCGTACCCCATGGTCTTCTTGCCCTCCAGGCGGTACGGCTCGCGCAGCGTGCCGGCGTCGAAGACCCGCCCGGCCGACTCGGCGACCAGCCGGGCCACCCACCGGCCGGCGTCGCTGATCAGCCCGTCCACCAGCCGCAGGTCCGCCCCGGCCGCGACGCACTCCCGGCGGCAGATGGTCGGCGCGGACAGCGGCATGGCGATGGTCGCGCCCAGCCCGGCCCGGGCCGCGTACGTCGCCCAGGCCGCGCCGGCGTTGCCGTTGGTCGGCATGGCGATCCGCTCGACGCCCAGCTCCCGGGCGCGGCTCACGCCCACCGCCGCGCCGCGGGCCTTGAACGACCCGGTCGGGGTCAACCCCTCGTCCTTCACGATCAGGTCGGGGATGCCGATCTCCTGGCCGTAGCCGGGGGCGCGCAGCAGCGGCGTCCAGCCCTCGCCCAGCGTGGTGACGAAGCGTGGATCGGCCACCGGCAGCACCTCCCGGTAGCGCCACAGGTCGGCCGGGCGCAGCCCGAACTGCTCGGGGGTCACCGACGCGGCCACCGCCGCCAGGTCGTAGCGGGCCAGCAGCGGCGAGCCGCACCCGCAGAGGTTCTGCGGCTCGTCCGCCGGATGCTCCCGACCGCAACGCGGGCATTCCAGGTGCGTCAGGTGCACGGTGCTCCTCAGCTCTGGTCGATGCTCAGCCAGTGCCGGCTGCGCCGACCCGGCTCGTACGGGGCGTCGAGGCGCTTCGCCACCACCCCCGGAAGTCCCTGGTCACGGGCGGTTCGCAGGGCGTCCCCGCCGACGCCCGGGAACCACGGCGGAGTCTGCCAGTGCGGGCCGGTCAACGCCAGGCCGTCGAGCAGTTCCCGGCGTTGCGCGTACGGCAGGTCGAGGCTGGTCGCGCCCTCCAGCCAGAGCAGGTCCACGGCGAGGAACTGGCCGTCCCGCTTGGTGGGCGCCTTCACCCGGCCACCCGGGTCGATCCGGACCAGCACGCCGTCCAGCACCGCCTCGACCGGCGCCAGTTCCTCGGCCATCGCGCGCAGCCACGGGTACTCCCCGGTGATCTCCTCGTCGGTGTCGCCGAGCAGCCGCAGCCGCCCGCCGGAGACGTACGCCATCGCCCGCACGCCATCCCAGCGCAGCTCGTACCCCCAGGCGGCGTCGTCCTTCGGCAGCCTTTTCGCGGCGGTGGTGTGCATCGGGCGGACCAGTTCCGGCATCGGCGTCCAGCCCTCCGGCGCGGGGTCGGTGCGGCGGACCATCCAGTCCCGGCCCCGGCCGCCGGTGGCGAAGAGCACGTACCGGCCCTTCGTCCGCTGCCCGTCCAGCACCACGATCACCTCGTCGTCGCGCCACTTCTCCGCGCGGTACGTCCCGGTGTCGTGGACGATCATCTTTCCGCCGCCGTACTCGCCGGCCGGGATCTCGCCGTGGAAGGTCAGGTATTCCATCGGGTGGTCCTCGGTGTGCACGGCGAGGTGGTTGCGCCCGGGGTCGCGGGGCAGCCCGCGCGGCACCGCCCAGGAGGCCAGCACGCCGTCGTGCTCCAGTCGCAGGTCCCAGTGCAGGCTCCGGGCGTGGTGCTGCTGGATCACGAACCGGGGCCGGCGCCGCGCGCCCCGCTTCCGCTCCGCCGTCGCTGCCGGCACCGGCTCCGGGGTACGCGCGGCGTCCCGCTTCCGCCGGTACTCCTCCAGCCGGTCGCCCACGGCCGTATTCTCCGGCAGGACGCGCCGGATCGCCCGGTTCCCGCCCTTTCTGTCCCGTTCGGGCCGGGGCGGGCGGCCGGCATGGCCGCCGCGAACCGGGGTAGAAGCGTCGGTATGGACCTCGACCAGCCCACCGTCCTGCTCACCGGCGACGTCCGGATGCCGCTGCTCGGCTTCGGCACCTGGCAGGCCACCGGCGAGGCCGGGTACGACGCCGTGCTCGCCGCCCTGGACGCCGGCTACCGGCACATCGACACCGCCACCATGTACGGCAACGAGAAGGAGGTCGGCCGGGCGGTCAAGGAGAGCGGCCTGCGCCGCGAGGACGTCTTCATCACCACCAAGCTGCCGCCCGAACGGGTGGGCCGGGAGCGGGAGACCATCGAGGCCAGCCTGACCGCCCTGGACATCGACTACGTCGACCTGTGGCTGATCCACTGGCCGCCGTCGGCGCCGGGGGACAGCATCCCGGCCTGGCGGGAACTGCTCGCCGCCCGCGACGAGAACCTGACCCGGGCCGTCGGGGTGAGCAACTACTCGATCCCCCAGATCGACGAGTTGATCCAGTCGACCGAGGAGACCCCGGCGGTCAACCAGATCCGCTGGAGCCCGTCGCTGTACGACCGCCAGGTGCACGCCGCGCACCGGGACCGGGGGGTGGTGCTGGAGGGCTACAGCCCGTTCAAGACCAGCGACCTGTCGGATCCGGTGCTGGTCCGGATCGCCCAGGCGCACGACGTATCCCCGGCGCAGGTGGTGCTCCGCTGGCACATCGACCACGAGATCGTGGTGATCCCCAAGTCGGTCACCCCGGAACGGATCCGGGCCAACGCCGACGTCTTCGGTTTCTCGCTCACCGCCGAGGAGATGCGCGACATCGACGCCCTCGGCGGCTGATTCTCCGCTGCCGGCCCTTCCCGGCGACGCGGCCCGTACCGACTCGCCCGGAGACGTCGGTGGTAATTCTGGCGGCCTACGTAGGGGCACCACGCCAGCGCCATAACTGCCGTCCGACCGTTGTCGCGTCGGGTGTCAAACGTTATCGGAGCGAGGGCCCAGCGGGCGGTTGCGACCGGGTGTTCGCTGATTGACGCCGTTGCCCGTCGCCTCCTCGTTCGGCCCGACCGCGGGGCTCCGCCCAGTCGCTATCGATTACGACGCGCCGGCTAACCATCCGGAGAGTGCCTGACCGGTGGCACTCTGGATTGAGGCGGATGTGCTCCGGTGATTACCCAGGGCGTACATCTCCGCAGCTATTGGTGACCGGATTTCGGGTCACCCCGGCCGCCCCTGGCGAGCGAGCGTCAAATTCGGCGAAGAAGGGCCCAACACTCCACCGCGTCATCGGAAATTGCATCGACACCAGGCAATGTATCGATATGTTACCCGCATGCTAGCCACTCTGGCCTGCGAAGTCCCGGGGCACCACGGGCGCTCTCCTGGGGGTGCGGGGCGGCGCGTTCTTGGTCGACGCATCGACGTACGGCGTCGGCGACGGGTCCGCGATGACCTCCGGCCGTGACGGAGGGCGGGGGAAATGTCCATTTAAAGGCTTCCATCCTCACAGCTTGTGATCGTGCTTGTGCTCGTGGCTGCCTCCTCCTTAGAGTCCCCGATCAATCAAGTGAAGACGCACGGGGGAGGGTTCTGTGGCAAGTCGTCTGACTGCCACTGTCCGTTCATGCCTAGCGGCAGGTACTGCCGTGCTGACGGCAGTCGCATTGTTCGGCATGGCCGGGGAACCGGCGGCGTATCTCGCCGCAGGTCCGGACGGCGTGACGGGTGGCGTGGAAAGTCGGTCCGACGAGGCGGTCTCCTCGCGGGCCGCCCGCGAGAGCGGGAAACCGGTGCAGGTCAAGTCGCTCACCACGGAGACGACCGAGGTCTGGGCCCTGCCCGACGGTCAGTTCCGTGCCGAGCTCTCCCTCGGCGCCGCGCGGATGCGGCGGGGGGCAGACTGGGTGCCGATCGACTTGACCATGAAGCGGACCGCCGAAGGCGGGGTCGCGCCCGTCGCGCACCCCTTCGAGATGGTCGCCACCGGCCGTCAGCCAGGCGGGGCGCATGAGCTCGCCGCCGTCGGCAGGGGCGATGACCGGCTCGCCATCGGCTGGGCCGGGCCGCTGCCGGAGCCGCGGCTCAACGGCGCACGGGCCACCTATGCGGACGCTCTGCCGGGGGTGGACCTCGTCGTCGACGCCACCCGCTCCGGCATGGAGACGCTCTTCGTAGTCAAAACCCGCGCCGCGGCGGTCCGGGTGGCCAAGCTGTCGCTGCCGATCACCGGCCGCAACGCGGCGGGCTTCCGCCGCGACGCCGGCGGGAACACCGAGATCCAGGACGCCCAGGGGCGTACCCTCGCCCGTACCCCGGCTCTGGAGATGTGGGATGCCAGGGCAGACCGGCTGGACCCGGCGTTCGCCCCGGTCCGCGTCGCGTCCACCATCAGCCGGGCCGAAGCCGGCCTCGACCTGACCTTGACGCCGGACATGCGCTGGCTCACCGATCCGGCGCGGCAGTACCCGGTCACCATCGACCCGACGATCAACCCGGTCTCCACCACCTTCGACACGTACATCAAGGAGGGCGACACCACCGACAACGGCGGCACCAACGACCTTCAGCTCGGCCGACTCGGCTCGACCGGGCCGATCACCCGCTCGCTGGCCCGCTGGGACACCACCGCCCTCGTCGGCAAGCAGATCACCGCGGCCACGGTGTCGTTCTGGAACTGGTGGTCGGCGACCTGCTCCGCGAGGTCGTGGGAACTCTGGACCGTGTCGACGATCGCCGACGGGATGGTCTGGAGCAACCAGCCGACCTGGAAATACCAGGAATCGTCGACGACGGCCACCGCCGGCTACGACACCAGCTGTGACGACAGCTGGGTCGGCATCAGCGGCAGCAAGTTCTTCCAGCGGGCCGCCGACGCCGCCGACACCCGGGCCGACATGGGGCTCCGGGCGACCAGCGAGACCGACTCCAGCTACTTCAAGCAGTTTCGGTCCCGCAACGAGGACGACACCGCCAAGCTGCCGAAGGCCAGCGTCACCTACAACACCTACCCGACGGTGACCGCCCGCTCCACCGTGCCCGCCTCCACCTGCGCGACCGGGCCGTCCCGGCCCCAGGTCAACTCGGTCACCCCGCAGCTCAAGGCGACCGTCTCCGATGCCGACGGCAACACCATGACGGTGACCTTCGAGTGGTGGGCGATGGACGCCGAGACCGCGATCGGCTCCGCGAGCTTCAGCAACGTGGCGTCCGGCGCCACCGCGAGCGCCACCGTGCCGGCCGGTGCCTTCGTCGACGGCGGGATCTACCGCTGGCGGGTCAGGACGTCCGATGGCGTCGCACCGGCGAGCTGGTCGTCCTTCTGCGAAATGCAGGTCTACAGCACCGCCTCGCCGGTCACCGGCTGTGCCGGCACGGCTGAGAACGACTTCAACGGCGACGGCGTCACGGATGTCGCCATCGCCGATCCGGAAGTGACCGTCAACGGCTTCTGGGGTGCCGGCCAGGTGCACGTCACCTACGGCGGCAGCACCACCGTCCACACCCTGCAGGAGGGAGTGGCGAAGGTGCCCGGCGTGCCGGAGTCAAGTGACCGGTTCGGCTCGTCGATCTCCGCGTACGACGCCAACAACGACGGCTGCACCGACCTCGCGGTCGGCGTCCCCTATCAGGACGTCAGCGGCCAGGACGCGGCCGGCGCCGTCTACGTGCTGCTCGGCTCCCCGGCCGGGCTCGCACAGGGCCCGGCTTCGCTCGTCTACCACCAGGACGTCACCAACGTTCCGGACGCCGCCGAGGCCTGGGACCTCTTCGGCTACTCGGTGGCTGGGAGCCGAACCGCGAGCGGGGAGCCCTACCTGGTCATCGGGGTCCCCTGGGAGAGCCTCTCGAGCGGTGCCCTGACCGGCATCGTGCACTATCTGCGCGGCAACGTGAACGTGGCGCTCAGCCAGGGCAGCGGCACCGGCATCCCTGGTGGCATCCCCGGTGCCGCGGAGATCGACGATCGCACCGGCTACGCGGTGGCGGCGTCGAAGTACCACTGGGCGGTCAGCTCGCCGGGTGAGGCGATCGGCGCCGAGGCATTCGCCGGGGCGGTGAACGTCTTCAGCAACAATCTCTCGAACGGGTTGCCCACGCTCGCCGCCGGTCTCACCCAGGACGCGGTGAACGCCTCGAATGTCGAGGTCTCAAACGTTTCCCAGGCCAACGACAACTTCGGCAAGTCGATTTCCGTCGCACCGTACCGCCCGGTGGGCGCGCCGGCGGGACAGCAGGACTCCCTGGTGGTCGTCGGTGTTCCCGGTGAGGACATCTCGGTCTCGGGGACGAACATGACGGACGCCGGTCTGGTGCACCGCTTCCACGTCACCGCGTCCAACACCTTCAACGAGCTCGCGCCGATCACCTACGCCTCTGAGGACGGCGACTACCTCGGCGAAAAGGTTGTGGTGGCCAACGCGGCACCGGCCGCCGAGGGCACCAACTCGACCATGTTCATCGCGATCGGCGTGCCCGGTGAGGATGCCGGCACTTCAACTGTCGACTCCGGCCGGGTTCGCGTGTTCCCTGCCCTGGCCAACCCGATCGGCACGCCGGTGACGTTGGAGCGCAACGGCACCAGCCTGCCCGGCAGTTTCCGGGACCAGGAACTCGTCGGCACCTCGCTGGCCGCGAGCTCGACGCAGCTTCTCGTCGGCACGCCGTACGGCGACGACGCGGTCTATGCCTTCACCTGGTCGAGTCTGGCCGGCGGGTCGACCACGCCCGCCCAGACCTGGCAACCCGGCCAGAACGGACTCCCTACCGCCAAGGGCCTCTTCGGGGCGGGGATCAACTGATGGCACACAACGAATGGCGCAGCTCAACGGGGGAGGACCTGAGGGTGGCCCGTCATAGCAGGAAGCGGGGTCGGCTCGTCACGCTCGGCCTCATGGTGGGCCTCGCCGGCCTGCTCTCCAGCACGGTCTACGCCGACAACCCGGACCCGTCGCCGGCCACCTCGCCGGTGGCGGCGGTGGAGGAGAGCCCGGTCCGGGAGACCGAGGCCGAAGCCCTGCTCGCCGCCGAGTCGCTCGGCCAGCCGGTCGAGGTGCTCGCCTTCCGCACCGAGTACCGGGACGTCTTCGCGCAGCCGGACGGCAACCTGATCGCGAACGAGCACAACCAGCCGGTGCGGGTGGTCCAGGGTGACGCCTGGGTTCCCACCGACGCCACGCTGGTCCAGAACGCCGACGGTACGATCACCCCCAAGGCCGCCCTCATCGACATGCGGATCTCCACCGGCGGGACGGACCCGCTGCTGGTGGTTCGGAAGGACGACCAGGTGATGACCCTCACCTGGCCGTACACCCTGCCGCCGCCGGTACTCAACGGCGACCAGGCCGTCTACGCGGAGGTCTTTCCGGACGTCGACCTCGTGGTCAACATGACTGTCGAGGGCTTCTCCCACGTGATCGTCCTGAAGACCCCCGAGGCGGCGAACACGCCGGAACTCCAGGGGCTCAAGCTGGGCGTCACCGGCGAGAACCTGACCATCCAGGAGACGCCCGAGGGTGGCGTCGTCGCGCTGGACCCGGCCACCGGGAACCCGGTGCTGGAGGCCGACCAGCCGACGATGTGGGACAACGGCACCCCGACCGGTGACGGGAACACCACCACGACGACCAGCGCCCGGAAGACGACCTCCGGCACGCTGGCGGCGGAGTCGACGACCGATGCCACAGTCGCCGGCGAGACCGACCTGGAGACGGCGCGTGGCCCGGAGGACAGCTCGACGGTCGCAACGATGGACCTGAGCTACGCCAACGGCTCGCTGACCCTCACTCCGGACGCCGCGATGCTCGCCGATCCGGACACCAACTGGCCGGTCTACCTGGACCCGGTTTGGCAGGCTACGACCAACAGCTCGTGGGCCATGGTGGACAGTGGCTATCCGAACGAGGAGTACTGGAAGTTCGACGGCAAGCGGCATGAGCGGATCGGGCTCTGCCCGGAGCTGTGCAACAGCTCCAAGGTCAAGCGAGTCATCTACACGCTGTCCACGCCCTACTCGGGCAAGACGATCCTCAGCGCCGAATTTCGAGTGACCATGCAGCACGCCTGGAACTCGACCGCGCACAACGCGCAGCTCTACCTGCTGCCGAAGGGGATCAGCTCCTCGACGAACTGGAGCAACCAGCCGGGCGGGTCGAGCTGGGGCAGCGGTGCCAACTGGCTGGACACCAAGGCGCCGACCAGCACGCAGTCGACCTGCACCGCCACCAACCAGAACGCCAGCTGGAACGCCAAGGAGGCCGTGCAGCTCGCGGCGGCGAACGGCTGGAGCAGCGTGACCCTCGGCCTGAAGGCGGAAAACGAGGGCAACTACCAGCACAGCAAGCGCTTCTGCGACAACGCCGTGCTGTCGGTGAAGTACAACCGGGCTCCGCTGATCCCGGCCCAGTCGGAACTCAGCTCGGACCCGGGTGGTGCCTGCGTCAACGGCTCCGGCGCCCCGTACGTGTGGAAGATCCCGAAGCTCTCCGCCGTGCTCCGCGACCCGGACCACTCCTCTGCCCACACCGAGCAGCTCAAGGCCGAGTGGCGGTTGACCTGGCGTGCCAAGGACGCCACGAGCGACACGGTGCGGACGTACCCGACGACGTTACTCAAGGCTAGTGGGTCTATCTTCACGCTCACCGCCCCCTCGGACATCCCGCAGAATGTCGTCGTCTCCTGGGACGTCCGCGCCTCGGACAACACCAGCTGGGGTCCGTGGAGTTCCGACGGCACCCGCGAACCGTGTCAGTTCATCTATGACGCGAGCGTTCCCGCCCCGCCGGACGTCGACTCGCCGGACTTCCTTCCGAAGGACGCCGACGACAACGGCTCGCCCGACTGCGCGACCGACGAGGAGTGGCACGAGAAGCTCGGCGTACTGACCAGCTTCACCTTCGACTCCGCAGCTCCCGACGTGGTCGAGTACCGGTGGGGCTTCAACGCCAACCCGTCGTCGGCCAACAGCGCCAAGCCGGCGACCGCCGGTGGGCCGGCAACCATCAAGTGGACGCCGACCAAGGAAGGACCCTGGACGCTCAACGTCATGGCGGTCGACAAGGCCGGCCTGGGCAGTTCCCTCGCCTCCTGCACCTTCCGCGTCGGCAAGCGGCCGCCCGTGGCCCAGTGGTCCTACTCCGAGGTCGCCGGATCGAAGAAGGCAGAGGATTCGCTCGGTGATCACGACGCCGTGGCCGGCAGCGGGGTGACCTTCGGCGTCCCCGGGCCTGGTGGACAATTCGACACGGCGGTGAAGCTCGACGGCACCGGCAACGGCTACCTGAAGACCACCGACACCCAGGTCGTGGACACCTCGCGGAGCTTCACGGTGAGCGCGTGGGTCCGTACCTCGGACCCCGCCCGTCGGCAGACCATCGTGAGCCAGGACGGCACGGGCGAACCCGGGTTCAGCCTCGGCACGGAGGGGGGCTCCTGGGTGTTCCGGATTCCGGCCAACGACGTGATCTCGTTGGGCGAGTGGCGGGTCTTTTCGACCGGCACCACGCCGACGCCGGTCACCACCGCGTGGACCCACCTGACCGCCTCGTACGACGAGTCCATCAAGAAGATCTCGCTTCTGGTGAACGGGACCAACCTGTACACCGCCGATCGGCGGTCGCAGACCAAGTCCCGGGGTGCCGTGCAGTTCGGGCGGCGTATGGTCAAGGGTGGCTACGCCGACAGCTGGGTCGGTGAGCTGGCTGATGTCGCGCTCTTCGACCGGCCGATCCTCTCTTCCGAGGCCAATGGGCTGAAGGAGACGGCTCTCGACCGAGCGGCGTACTGGCAGTTCAACACTGTTACCGGCACGGACAGTCCGGAGTTCGGTGCCAAGGCGGCGATGGTCCTCGGGCCGGAAGCGTCGATCTACCGGAGCACCTTCCCGCCCACCGCGCCGATGCTGGGCGCGGGCCAGCTCAAGGTGATCGGCAAGTCGACCAGTTACGCGAGCACCACGCTCAACGCCAACATGGCGAGCAGCTTCACCCTCACCGCCCGGGTCAAGCTCACCAGTAGCTGCGCGGGAACCCCGATGACGTTCTTCTCCCAGAAGGGCGTGCACAACAGCTCGGTCATCGTGCGGTGCAACAACGACGGCCGGTACGAGCTGGCGGTGCCGGCCACCGACGCGGTGGGCGCGGCGGTCGAGTTGACGCCGCCCGTGGACCTGGCACCGAAGACCATCACCAAGGGCGACCTCGTCGCCCTGGTCTACAACGGCTACACGCACGAGTTCCTGCTCTACGTGAACGCCGAGGTGATCGGCGCGGTGCAGCTCACCGAGCCGTTCAATGCCACCGGGGGGCTTCAGCTGGGCCGAGCCTTCATCGGCGACCAGTTCCGGGAGCACCTTTCGGGTGCCGTCGATGACGTCCGCGTCTACCGCGGTGTCGCCGACAAGAACCTGCTCCAGCGGTTGAACCTCACCGTCAAGGAACAGCCCAACCTCTGATCCACCCGGCCGTGGGGGGGGCCCCCGGGGGGGGGGCCCCCCCCCCCGGCCCCGGCCCCCCCCCCCCCCGGGGGGGGGGGGGGGGTGGGCCCGGGAGGGGGCCCCCACCGGCGGGCGCCGCCCCCGCAACGCACCCCC